>NZ_JBQYLE010000002.1:425342-616758 GCF_052681095.1 Granulosicoccus sp. 3-233 | reverse complement strand
GGTTCAGGTTCAGGTTCAGGTTCAGGTTCAGGTTCAGGTTCAGGTTCAGGTTCAGGTTCAGGTTCAGGTTCAGGTTCAGGTTCAGGCTCGGGCTCAGGTTCAGGTTCAGGTTCAGGCTCGGGCTCGGGCTCGGGTTCAGGCTCGACCGGGTTGGCAGGCTCTGCCTTCGGTTCGATCTGCAGGACCAATTGCAATTCCGCCCTGCCACCACGACCATCATCTGCCAGCAGGTTCACCGGCAATGAATCGATTTCTTCAGGCACATCGCCAAGCGAAACGGACAAGGCATCCGCATCGAACAGTATCCAGGGTGGCAGTTGCTCACTATCACGCTGCACCAGTGAATAGGCAAGTGCATCACCGTCCTGGTCGAAGAACCAGTCTGCTGCAGGCAGCGTTGTCGAGACCTCATGTCCCACGCTGAGTGCCTGTGGTTCGCTCTGCACCACCGGCAGATCATTCATGTCCTGTGCAACGATGACCATCTGCTGACTGACAGAACCTCCTGCACCGTCAGAAACAGTAACAGTCAGGATCAGTTCAGGCTCTTGCTCATGATCCAGACTTGTTTCCGGTTTCAGGCTGATCAGATCGCCCTCTATCAGGAACCTGTCATCACTCAGCGACGGTGTCAGTACATCGTCGGCATCCGTGTCGGTGAATGATATCGTCGCAAGCCTGGCACCTGGAAGATTTTCCGCAACCTCTACCTGCGCAGCGGCATCCAGCACCGGTGCCTGATTGACATTCTCGATCATGATCGAGAACTCCACCGCTTGGGAACTCGCCCCTTCGGAATCCACCGCCTTGACTGACAATGCCAGCAATCCGGTGTCCGCATCCGACGGGGTACCGGACAATGTCCCGATCGATTCGTCAAACGTCAGCCAGGACGGCAAGGCAGCACCATCCGCCTGGGTAATCTCCCGGACAAGCTGGTCTTCATCGACATCACTGAAAAGGTCTGCATCCAGCGTCAACAGAAATGGTTGCGCTTCCACGGCAACCTGGTCATCGATGCTGCCGGTGAGTACCGGAGAGGAGTTGCCGCTGATACTGATCGTTACTGTCGCAGCCAGGGAAACATTCCCACCGGCATCCTCGATCGTGTACGTGAAGCTGTCGCTGAATGTTTCGCTGCCATCATGATGGTATTCAAAGGTGCCGTCTGCATTGACGACCACCGTGCCATTCAATGGCAGCTGCTGCAGACTGGCCATGAGAACGCCCACCGGCTCGTCCAGATCAACAGCGCCCTGCAACAGGCTTTGTGCACCAGAATCGAGATCGTTCAGAACCTCTCCACGAGCGCCCGACAATTGATGATCCGCCGCTTCAGGCGTTTCATCGTCAACCGGCGTTACCGAAAACAGCAGGCGCTCGACAGGCAGTTCGGTGGAAGCATCAGACACCGTGACGCTGAAACCAGCTTCCTGCGAAGGCTCCGCTCCATCGTGATCGAACACTACCTTGTCTGCCAGCAAGTCTGCGTGAGTGAAACGATTGCCGACAACTTCATCGACGATCAGTGTGCCCGACTCCAGGTCGCTGACGATATAGACTATATCGCCATGGGCAGTATCATCATCTTCCACGCCGAAATGCTCGGCCTTCAAGGTCAGCAAGTCACCTTCCTGTATCTGCACGTCCGGCATTGGCTGAATGACCGGTGGATCATCGACATTGCTGACCGCGACCTCGAAGATCAGCCCCGTCAATTGAGTGGTTTCATCCTCGAGTGTGAAGGTGAGGCTGTCGGTCCAGTTGTCCTCCACACCCACATGGTGGCCCTTGTCCTTGTAGATCACCAACTCGTCAATCAGATCCTGCTCGGTGAAGCTCGAACTGACACTGCCATCGACCCGTAGTTCGCCCACCGCCGGATCGATGTTGAAGGTATAACGAATATTCGATGGATCGGTATCCGGGTCATTCGCCGTCAGTTCGGCCGTGGTGATGGGGACAGTCGCGTCTTCCTGTACCGAGACACCATTGATGATCGGAGCGGGCTCATCATCGACATTACTGACCGCGACCTCGAAGATCAGCCCCGTCAATTGAGTGGTGTCATCTTCGAGTGTGAAGGTGAGGCTGTCGATCCAGTTGTCCTCCACACCCACATGATTGCCATGGTCCTTGTAGATCACCAGCTCGTCAATCAGATCCTGCTCGGTGAAGCTCGAACTCACACTGCCATCAACCCGTAGTTCGCCCACCGCCGGATCGATGTTGAAGGTATAACGAATATCCGATGGATCGGTATCCGGGTCATTCGCCGTCAGTTCGACCGTGGTGATGGGGACAGTCGCGTCCTCCTGTACCGAGACACCATTGATGATCGGAGCGGGCTCATCATCGACATTGCTGACCGCGACCTCGAAGATCAGCCCGGTCAATTGAGTGGTTTCATCTTCGAGTGTGAAGGTGAGGCTGTCGGTCCAGTTGTCCTCCACACCCACATGATTGCCCTGGTCCTTGTAGATCACCAGCTCGTCAATCAGATCCTGCTCGGTGAAGCTCGAGCTCACACTGCCATCGACCCGTAGCTCGCCCACCGCCGGATCGATGTTGAAGGTGTAACGGATATTCGATGGATCGGTATCAGAATCATTCGCCGTCAGTTCGGCCGTGGTGATGAGGACAGTCGCGTCCTCCTGTACCGAGACGCCATTGATGATCGGTGCGGGCTCATCATCGACATTGCTGACCGCGACCTCGAAGATCAGCCCGGTCAATTGAGTGGTTTCATCTTCGAGTGTGAAGGTGAGGCTGTCGGTCCAGTTGTCCTCCACACCCACATGATTGCCCTGGTCCTTGTAGATCACCAGCTCGTCAATCAGATCCTGCTCGGTGAAGCTCGAGCTCACACTGCCATCGACCCGTAGCTCGCCCACCGCCGGATCGATGTTGAAGGTGTAACGGATATTCGATGGATCGGTATCAGAATCATTCGCCGTCAGTTCGGCCGTGGTGATGAGGACAGTCGCGTCCTCCTGTACCGAGACACCATTGATGATCGGTGCGGGTGGATCATCCTGAACGAGAATATCGATCTCGAATTCGACAGGCCCCTGAACATGAGCACCGCTATTGAGCGTAAACCGAAAACCGGCAGAAACGGAAGGGTCAGTACCGTCGTGAGTGAAATAGATCAGGCCGGCTTCCAGCTCAGCCAGAGTAAACTCGTCAATACTCGATCCGTTCGACATGACGCTACCTTCATTCTCCTGAACGACATTGATGGTGATCTCGTCAGCTGGAGTATCCGGATCGTCAATTCCGAAATGCGTGTTATCGAGATTCAGGGTGCTCCACCGAGCAATCTGCGGTACCGGCGCCAGATCGATGACCGGTTCATCATCAATATTGTCGATGCTGAAGACAAAGGTCTGGTTGGACAGTACAGTCGTGCCGTCAGAGACACTGAATTCGAACTGATCCTGCCAGCTGTCCTGAAACCCCGTATGCTCACCATTGTTGTCATACACAACCAGTCCATCATCAATATCCTGTTGGCTGAAGCTGTTGGCAATCGTACCATTGACCAGGATATCGCCCTCGACAGGAAGTGTCGTCACCGTGTAGATCAGTTGCGCCGCACTGCTGTCACTATCCTGGTACGACAGCGCAGTATTGTCGATGACAGGGTTCTGCCCCTCCAGCAGCGCCACTCCTGTATTGTATTCCTCAATCGGTCCATGACTGAGCACACTCATGTACGCCAGTGAGGACGCGGTTCCGAGCCCACTGTGAATGACCTGCACATCCCCGAGTTCCTCATCGAAGGACAGGATCTGACCGCCATCACCCGATCCTGTGGCTATCAGCACACGATCGTTCATCGGATCGAAGGTGATGCCTTCAACAGTCTCGGCTACATACACTGCCGACAGAGGGGTCGGAGATGTCGTATCCGTATCGGCAACAGCCAGAATGCCTTCATTGGCGGTCGACTCGGAGTCTACCCAGTAGACACGGCTACCATCAGCATTCAGAACCAGCGCACTGTCCTTGCTGATATCGGAAACCGCATCGATCTCCAGTGTGAAGCGTTCATTGGTGTCCCGATCGTATACCTCGAGGGCGGTTTCGTTGATGAAGGTAATCAATATGGTGAGCTGTTCTTCCAGCCAATAGAGACGATTGCTGACTGGATCGAATTCGACGTCAGTCGGCGATGACTCTATCCTGTCGAGTGCATCATTCTCCGTCTCGAAGCTGCCATCGCTCAGGTCGAAGGTGACGATTCTGTGATTGGTGGGTTGACGGTCGCTCATGAAGACCTCACCCTCGGCGATATTCAGGGCAAATCCGTAGATGTTCAGACCCGTATTGAAATGTGTCTGGATACCACTGCCATCCAGAGCGGCACTGCGAAAATCCCCCGAATCCTTTTCCAGCCAGTAAACTCGCTCGCTGCCGAAATCCACTTCCATGTCGATCAATTCGTCGTCGATTCCGCTGACAATCGTCTGTACATGATTGCCTTCCACATCCGAACGGAATATCGTGTCCGATCCATCCGTCCAGAAAAGCAGGCCTGCCGATTCGGAGGACTCATATGCCCCGATATCCGGTATCTGGTCCACAGCATTGCCGTTTGCTGCCGTCACGGCAGTTGTGGTGCCCCCCCTGTTCAACAACAGGCTACCGGCCAGCGTGGCATGGGTCTGCACCTTGCCGCTACCGCTTGCCAATGCGGCCAGCATGGGGTCGCTTGCCACGATATCCGTGTCCAGAAGCGTATTCCCGGAAGGATTTTCGATGAAATTGAATCCCAGAGAAACAATGTTGCCATCGACCTGGTATTCATCGACATCGGCATTGGTGGACGTGTTATCGGCAAGTACCGTGTTTCTCAGCGAGATGACTTCGGAACCGGTGATATAGATTCCGCCTGAGGTATACCCATCGGTGTTCTGGACGATCGTGCTGTTCTCGATCTGCATGGCCCAGTTGGTATCGATCGCCCCGGCGTCTTCAGCACTGTTTCCGGAAATCGTCACATAATCCAGACTTGCATTGCTACCCGGCCCCCTGTGGTGAAATCCCCCACCCCTGGCATCCGCCACATTACCGTTGATCGTGACTCGATCCAGATCCACAGACTCATCATTGTGAATACCGCCACCATCACCTCCCGTCGTATTGAAGGCGATGGTCGAATCAACCACGATCAGACTGCCGATGTTGGAAATCCCGCCCCCATCATCATCCGCATGGTTGTTTCTGATTGTCACGGAATCGAGCAGTGCCGTGCCGTTCTGGTCGACTCTCAGCCCACCCCCTTCGCCCGACTCATCGCCACCTGTCAGGGTCAACTCCCTGAGGGTCACATCGGCATCACCCAGGACATGGACCACCCGCCCCTCGACCTGTTGATCGATCACCGTGGTCGCGGTACCGCCTCCCGAGATGGTGAAACTGCCATCGAGATCCAGATCCCCCTTGTGCCCGCCATCTTCAGCGGCATCCCCGGCACCGATGGTCAACTGGTACGTGGTGTTGGCGGCCAGTTCTATCAACGATACGGAGGCGTCGTTGTTGGCGACGATGATCGCTTCACGCAAGGAAATGGCATTGTCCGCACCCGGATTGCTCTCAAGAGCGGCCAGCGAGTCAAGATCCGGGGCATCGAGGACATCCAGCTCCGTCGTGACCACGATACTGTTCAGACTACCCTGCCAGTCTTGCATCATGGCGTCGTCGAGAATTCTGGTATCGACCTCCCCGATGCTCCATTCCAGATCCCAGTCGCCACCGCGATCGACATGCCCCGTCGTGTCATCGCTGGCGGCAACATCGGCGGTCGTCAGCTCGGCGATACGGGCAAGAAACTGCTGGCTGTCGGCATCATCGGCCAATGAGCAGCCATACAGCAGAAGATCCGCCTCATTGGACAATGCCTGTCCCCAGGCTGCCAATTGATCCTCCACTGCATTGATCGATACACTGTCTATCGTGCTCGATCCCAGGGAAAAACCATCGTTGGCCGCATGGGAGAAGATCATCACCGAGTCAAGATCGGAATAGCCCGCCAGCACTCTGCCGGCCTGCGCTATGCCATCTTCGTCTGCATCCACGGTATGCACCTGTATCCCCTGTTCCTGCAAGCGACCGGTCAGCTCGAGAACATCGGGAACGTCACTATCGACGAAGGCAATCCTGCCTGTGCTGCCTTCTGATGGCGCTGTCAACAGGCTTGCCAGGGACGCTGCCGTCAGTTGATCCTGCTGCAACTCATCCTGAAGATCATCACCATTGTCCAGCGCAACCGCCAGACCCAATGGATGATCGGCGGAGTACAGCAAGCGCTGCTCGAGTGGATCGATCAGTGTCGGTGATGCCTTGGGCCGGTTCGACTGTGTGCGAAAGGATTTGAACATCACCTGCATTCGGGACATGAGAGGGTGCACCGTCCGCCACTGCAGGATGTGCTCCAAGTCATTTCCCCGGCATGCCAGCGAGGCTCGAACAGACGTATCTTGTTTCAAAACTGAGAAGTCGTCGTGAACCTGCTTGCCCGCAGACCGACCGGATTGCCCCGCCAGAGACGCATGAACAGACAATTGATTCATGGTTGTGTCATTGGAAAATGCGTGTAATAGTGAGAATTCAACCCACGGAGAATTCACCATGCTACTCACGGGACGCACCCGTCCAATGGGCACACTTGCCCTGATGACAACACTGATGGCGACAATGTTTGCAGCCCTGCCTGCGCATTCCGAAAACCGGATAGACACGCAGCGTCCTGATGCTCCGGAACTGGCAGCGTATGGCAGCCATGAAGTCGGCACACGCCCGCTGACACTGACCAATCCCGATCAGGTCAACGTACTGGCACTGGACCCGTCGGTAGACGCGCCGGATCCTCTGCCAACCCATGATCGTGAGCTGGTCGTGCAGATGTGGTACCCATCGTATCCGGGAGCCACCGGCAGCAAGACACTGAGAGCCTTCCTGCGAGATCCGACCATCGAAGTCGACCTGCACGGCCAGGCCACTCTCTGGGCTGCCCCGGTCATCAATTCCGAGCCATTCCCGCTGGTGATCGTCTCTCACGGATATCCGGGTAACCGTTTCCTGTTGTCCCATCTGGCAGAGAACATCGCCTCGAAAGGCTATGTGGTCGCCTCCATCGATCATACCGACTCCACCTATCGCACTCAGGCAGCCTTCGGCTCGACGCTGCGCAACCGATCGCTGGATCAGATCTTCGTACTCGAGGAAATGACGCGGCTGAATGCCGACCCTGCCAGTTTCCTGCATGGTCTCATCGATACTGACAACACAGCCGTCATCGGCTACTCGATGGGCGGATACGGTGCTGTCATCACTGCCGGTGGCGGCGTGACGGCCGCAGCGGTCGACTTCCCCTTCAGTCCACCTCACGGCACACTGGGCATCCACCAGAGCGGTAGTGACTCACACAACAATCTGCCGGACCCCCGAATCAAGACAGCCATCGCGTTTGCCCCCTGGGGACGAAATACCGGCTTCTGGGACGCGGAAACACTCCAGGGTGTACAGATACCAATGCTCTTCGTTGCCGGTTCGGAAGATGACGTATCGCTCTACGAGGGTGGTGTACGCGATATATGGAAGGAAAGCATCAACATCGATCGTGCGCTGCTGACCTTCGAGCATGCCAACCACAACGCCGCTGCGCCCTATCCGGCACCTGCAGAGAGCTATGCCTTCAGTCAGCAATTGGGCTTCGCCCCGTTCGGGCACTACGCCGATGCCGTCTGGGATACCGTCAGGATGAACAACATCGCCCAGCACTTCACCACTGCCTGGCTGGATCGCTATCTGAAGAGTGATATCGACAAGCAAGCCTATCTGGAGCTGATCGAGGATTCGAATGACGGTGTGTATGCCACCAACGATGATGGCAGCTTCGCCGAAGAGCACACGTACTGGAAAGGCTTCGAAGCACGTTCGGCCAAGGGCCTGATGTTCGAATGGATGATGGCAGGAGAATCGGCCGAATAAAGGCTGACTGTCATGCTCCGGATCCGGAGCTGGAGGAAACACAGGGCACGCCCTGTGTCTTCCCGCCCCGGATCCGGATGTTCACCAGCTACTTCACCATGACATCGAATTCAAGCGCATGGCCGTAGTGATCAACGCAAGTCCTGGATAAACAACGAAACCCCTGACGCTCATAGAAGCGTCGCACCTGAGGCCGATGAATCGAGACATGGGCAAACAGGCGTTCTGTGGTCCGTGCCTGCAAGTCCGTCAACAGCCGGCTACCCACCCCCTGTTGCCGATGTTCGGACAACACCTCCAGCATCGTGATCAGGCTCAGCCCCTGCATCGATCTGCAAGCAGCGACCCCCACCGGTCTGGTGCCGATCAGGGCAAGTTGCACCTGCTGACCCTCCCCCGGATAAAGCTCGTCTGTCACCAACAACCTGTTCACCAGCGCATGCGCAGCAGCTTCGCCGATGTAATCGGCATACTGCTCGATCCAGGAAACATGCAAGGCCTCGAGAAACGTTGCATCCCGAGGCCAGGCAGTGACCAGAGTCTGCAGGCCGACATCAGTGGCCGGTTCGTCCTGATCAGCCGTCATGTCGATCACTCACACCAGCGCATGTCCTGGCAGCCACATTCCGCCGTCAGCCGGATACGGCCTTTCTCATGACAGTCCGATGGGATCATCATCCGTCATTTTTCCGGGCAACGAGGTGAAGTTACCAGCACGCTTCTCCTTGCCGGCCATCATCGCCTCCATCACCTCCGACTGCTCCAGAAATGCCGCATTCCAGACGGATACGTAATCCAGCGTATCGGCAACCGAATGATCTCTGGCGTGCAGAATCATCTGCTTGCAACCGTGGACTGCCATCGGCGCTTTCAAGGCGATCTCTCCGGCAATCTTCATGACCTCGTCCAGCAGCTCCTGCTGCGTCTCGTAGAGCCGATTCACCAGACCGTACTGCAGCGCTTCGTCTGCCGTCAGCTTGCGTCCGGTATAGGCCAGTTCCCTGACCATGCCGTCGGGCATCAACTTGCAGATACGCGGAAACGTACCCACGTCGGCTGTCATCGCCAGATTGGTTTCATGAATGGTAAAGAAGGCATCACGAGTGGCATAGCGCATGTCGCAGGCGGCAGCGAGATCGACACCCGCGCCTATGCATCCCCCCTGGATGGCTGCCAGGACAGGAATGCGAGCCTCCTCCAGGACACTGAAACTGTGTTGCAGCCGTTTTATGGTGTCGCGCAGCCTGATCGCCCGCTGTCGTGGGTCAGATTGCTGTCTCGGCTCACTGTCTGAGAACGCAGCCTCGGCACTGGTGGATGAGCCTGCCGTGAACACCGACAAGTCCATACCACTGCTGAAATGCGGGCCGGTAGAGGATAATACAACAACGCGCACATCACCATCGGACTGTAGCTGCTCCATCAGAGCGGGAAGCTCACTCCAGAAAGACGGAATCATGCTGTTTCGCTTGTCCGCACGGGACAACTGCAAGTGCGCAATGCGATCATGGACCTCAAGCTCGAAACACTCTGCCTTCACGACATTCTCCACAACCACTGACAAGCGGCCAATCGGTTTTTTCGAAGATCACCGACGATGCGGTGCAGCGACAAGCCGCCGCAGAAGGACTGCAACAGCCGCCCCACGATACCGCAGAGGACCGACCGAGCCGGCTCAGGCCATGGCGCCGAAATCTCCCTTGTAGAACAGTAACGGCTCGCACTCGGCAACACAAGCTCTGGTTACCTGACCCACGATGATGAAATGGTCGCCGCCGGGATGGACCGCTTCGCGCTTGCACTCCAGCGTCGCGGCGCAATTGTTCAGTACCGGCAGACCGCTCGCGCTTTCATGCCAAGACGCATCATCGAAGGCGAAAGGATCTCTGGCAAAACCCAGAGCCATGTCGGTCTGCCCGGCGCCGAGAATGTTCACGACAAAATGACTTGCCTCCAGAAAATACGGGCAGCGTGCCGATTTCCGATCCACCGACCACAGTACAAGCGCCGGATCGAGCGAGACGGATGAAAAACTGTTGACTGTCATGCCATACGGTCCCTCCGGACTATCAATGGTAATGACCGTCACCCCGGTTGCAAAACGACCGAAGGCATGTCGGAGATCACGCGAACTGCCGTTTTCAGCGCTCCAGATCTCATCCGAGACCAGCGGAACCGCGCCGCCGGGGGTTTCCAGCATCTGTACCACCGACATCAGCGTCGCTCTCCCACACCCAGCGGCGTCGCCGGTGTGCTGGCAGGAACCCGACCATGCTCCTGTGGCAGCGAACAGGTATCCAGATGTGGCAGAACCAGTTTACCGAAGTAATCACACTCGTCCAGGTGCGGATAACCTGAAAATATGAAGGCCCGGATACCCATGGCCTTGTATTCCTCGATGGTCTCGATGATCTGCTCGGCACTGCCAACCAGCGCCGCCCCACAACCGGACCGGGCACGACCGACACCCGTCCACAGATGGGGTTCGATATACCCTTCATCATCTGCAATGTCCCGATTCTTAGCCTGGTGGGAAACGCCCAAGGAGGTGGCATCCAGCGCTCTTTCGCGGATGGTTCTGCCTTGCTCGTCGTCCAGTCTGGAAACCAGTGATCGGGCATGTTCTCGCGCTTCCTCCTCGGTTTCGCGCACGATCATGTGCACACGGAGGCCATAATCCAGCACTCTTCCGTATTTTTCCGCGCAGGCATTGACGGCCTTCATGCGTTCGGCCAGCTCCTCTTTCTTTTCCGGCCACATGAGGTAGACATCGCAATGCTCGCCACACAGGTCAAGCGCCGGTGGGGAGTAGCCGCCGAAATACAATAGCGGACCACCGTTGGTCTGATAGGGGCGGACGGGATCAGTCGTCAGGCCTGAAAAATCATAGACTTCGCCCTTGTAGTTTATTTCATCCTGCGTCCAGGCCTGCTTGAGTATCTCCACCACTTCGCGGGAACGCTGATATCGATAGGCGCTGTCCTCCTTCTGGCCCGGAAAATCTGACGAGATGATGTTGACCGTCAACCGGCCCTGCAGCATGTGATCCAGTGTGGCGAGTGTGCGGGCCAGCATGATCGGCTGCATTTCACCGCAACGTACAGCAGCCAGCATGTTGATGGATTCGGTCAGCGGCGCATTGCCGGCGACGAAACTCAGAGTATCCTGTCCAACCTGATAGGATGAAGGACACAGGATATTGCGAAATCCCAACTCGTCGGCACGACGGACGATTCGGGAGGTATTTTCCCAATTGCTGCGATACTGCCCATCGGGAACGCCGAGATACCGATAATCATCGGAGCACAGGGGAGCAAACCAGGACACCTCTGCGGCTTGCAGGGATGCAGACTTGACGGGTACGACGCTCATGGACAAAAACCTCGGCAGACAGTGCAACCGAATGTATCAATCGTATATCAATTTGTCAAACCACGATTCACGACTCCACCTGAGGTAATCCGAATTGTCAGGTTCACACAATGAATTATCGGGCCGCGTGCCACTGGTCAATCAGATTACCGAGATGCTGGTCAGGGATATCAAGACGGGTGTATTGCCCGACGGTGAGAGACTGCCGCCCGAACGCAACATGGCTGAAGGGCTGAACATCTCGGTAGGCACCCTGCGCAAGGCCCTGGCAGAGCTCGAGCATCGTGGTTTGCTCACCCGTATCCAGGGCTCCGGAAACTATGTGAACAGTACCCTGGATGAAGACAATGTCTACGCCCTGTTCCGGCTGGAACTGGTGGACGGACCAGCGACTCCCAGCGCTCGATTGCTGTCGCTCGACCACCTGGACAAGCCACAGGGATTCCCGGATATCGGCAGTGCCACGCAGGCTTTCCGATTCCGACGAATCAGACACCTGAACCAGCGCGAAGCCGCCCTTGAGGAAATCTGGCTCGATGGACGTCATGCCGAGCACATCGATGCGGCAGAAGTCACCGACTCACTGTACCGCTTCTACCGTGATGTCTTGGGTTTTCGCATTACACGCGTCGAGGACCGAGTCGGTGTCGGACCTCTGCCTGACTGGGCACCGGAATCGTGGCGTCAGCGCCATACCGGCGACTGGGGCTTCATCGAGCGGCTATCACGGGATCAGGATGGCGAGCTGGCCGAATACTCGCGAACCTGGTTCGATCCGCAGCATGTTCGATTTGTCAGTCGTTGATATCGGCAGAAACGAGACAGGCGCGTTGCAAGGCAGGAACCCTGCCATTGCAATGACGCCTGCGACAATGCAAGGTCTGCCAGGCTGGCGATCAGCGCTGCCACTCAGTCGTCGCCGAGTCGTTCCCGCCGTTCCATTTCCTCACGATAGGCTTCCTGAATCTGCTGCAGCACGGAACCGACGTCCGCTTCCTGCTCTTCGCGAGCGTATTTCCCTGTCAGTGTCATGTCCGGATGCAAGGCACCGGCTTCATGCAAGGCCCACATCTCTTCCGCGTAGCGCGTCTCGGCCAGCTCCGGCACATACCGGGCGTAATAGCGTGTGATATTGGCCACGTCCCGGGCCAGCATGGTCGGCGCGTGGTTGTTCCCGGCAGCATCAACCACCTGCGGCAGATCAATGATGACCGGCCCCTCTTCGGTCATCAACACATTGAATTCCGACAGGTCGCCATGCACCAGTCCTGCACACAGCATGCGCAGCACATAGTGCATCATGGTCTTGTGATCGGCAGCAGCTCTTTCCATCGGTATTAGCACATCGTTCAATCGCGGTGCAGCTTCACCCTGCGCATCCGTGATCAGCTCCATCAACAGCACGCCGTCGAAACATCCGAATGCCTCTGGCACACGAACACCGGCATCACGCAATCTGTACAGCGCCTCCACTTCGGTGTTCTGCCAGGCTTTCTCCTGTTCTTCACGCCCGAAACGCGTACCCTTGTCCATCGCTCGCTGGCGACGGCTGTTGCGCACCTTGCGTCCCTCCTGATACTGGACAGCCTGCTTGAAGCTGCGCACAGCCACATCCTTGTAGACCTTGGCACAGCGAATCCGACCCTCACTGCGCACCAGGTAGACCGTGGCTTCCTTGCCACTCATCAGAGGTCGCAGGACTTCATCGATCAGACCGTCTTCCAGCAGCGGCTGGAGTCGCTTGGGCGTCTTCACGAGACAGAACCGTTCATGATCAACCCCGCCTAGGCCTTCTTGACGAATTGCGATTTGAGCTTCATCGCCCCGATGCCATCGATGCGACAGTCGATATCGTGATCGCCTTCCACCAGACGAATGCTCTTCACCCGAGTACCGACCTTGACCACCGCCGATGAGCCCTTGACCTTCAGATCCTTGATCACGGTAACGGTATCGCCATCCACCAGAGGATTCCCGTTCGCATCCCTCACCGACCCGGCGTCGTCATCCGGTGCGTTGTCAGTGGCCGACCATTCATGAGCGCACTCGGGACAGACCAGCATCGTCCCGTCCGGATAGGTATAGCTCGATTGACATTCCGGACAGGCAGGAAACTCGCTCACGCAGTTCGACCGCCATGGGCCCGAGAACGGGATCGGCGACTGCGGTTGGCGGCCTGGGTTCCGGCTGGCTGCACCTTGCCGGCACCGGAACGAGCGTTGGCGGAACGCCCCTGCGAACCACGGCCTCGGCCCGCGGGAGAACCCTGGCTTCGACCACCACCCTGTCGACCCTGGCGGATCGGCTCGGCCTTGATACTCGGATCAGGCTCGAAGCCTTCGATCTGGACGCGCGGCAACTCGCGATTGATCAGGCGCTCGATGTCGCGCTGCAACTTGTCTTCGTCGATGCACACCAGCGATACCGCCTTGCCGGACATGCCGGCGCGAGCCGTACGCCCGATGCGGTGTACGTAGTCTTCCGGTACATTCGGCAGTTCGAAGTTCACTACATTGGGCAATTGATCGATATCCAGCCCTCGAGCGGCGATATCGGTCGCCACCAGCACCCGAATCTGCCCCTCCTTGAAACCGGCCAGCGCACGAGTCCTGGCACCCTGGCTCTTGTTGCCATGAATGGCCGCCGCAGACAGACCGTCTCGTTCCAGTTGTTCGGCCAGACGGTTGGCACCATGCTTGGTACGTGTGAATACCAGCACTTGCTGCCATTGCTCGTCATGGATCAGTTTCGACAGCAATTCGCGCTTGCGCCCCTTGTCGACCCGATACACCTGCTGTTCGATACGATCAGCGGTTGCGTTCTGCGGAGCGACTTCAACCAGTTGCGGATCGTTCAGCATGCGTTGAGCCAGCTGCTTGATCTCACGTGAAAACGTTGCCGAGAACAGCAGGTTCTGCCGCTCGCTGGTATCGGGCAGCAGTGCCAGCACTCGCTTGACATCATGAATGAAGCCCATGTCCAGCATGCGATCGGCCTCGTCCAGCACCAGAACTTCCAGCTGGGACAGATCGACGGTGCCTTGACCGGCGTGATCCAGAAGACGACCCGGTGTTGCAATCAGTATATCGACCCCCTTGCGCAGCTGACTGATCTGCGGATTGATGCTGACACCACCGAAGACAACGGCCGATCGAAACTTCAGGTACTTGCCATAGGTGGCAACGCTCTCGGTGATCTGTGCAGCCAGCTCACGCGTGGGAGTGAGAATGAGGGCTCGTACCGGTGGACTGCCCTTGCGACCACCATTGCCACGGCGTGGTGATTGCGACAGTTTCTGCAACAGTGGCAGGGTGAAACCTGCGGTCTTGCCGGTGCCGGTCTGGGCACTTGCCATGACATCCTTGCCGGTGAGTACCAGCGGAATGGCTTTTTGCTGAATGGGAGTGGGAGTTTCGTAGCCTTCTTCGAGAACGGCTTTCAGGACCTCGGACGACAGGCCCAGTGCTTCAAATGACATGTATTGTTGATTTCACAAATGGACAACGGCTCATGGGCCATCTGGCGGCAAGGCTGTTGTCAGGCAAAGGAGACTGCACAGTCTGATTCTGACCCGGCAGTCGGAGCGTGTGCGCTCAGGAAGTTGACCGAAGATCAGTTTGTCTGATTACAGCTCCACAAGCGCTACCGAATCAATCATTCAAGACTCGGCAGAGTGACCATTGTATAGACCACGCGCTTTTACTGTCACACTTTATGCCAGTTCTCGATCCTGCGTCCCCTTTCATCGAACAGGAAAACTGCTGACAAACAGCCTGAAACAGCGAAGAATGGCTGTAAACAGCCATTCTTCGGTACTCATTGACCCCGATTGACACCGAGACATCACCCGGGAACATGTCTTGAGAACAAACCTCATGAACTGAGCGACTTCACGAAATCTCCAGGCTGGTCTACAGGTCCGCCATTTCCGCCAACGGGGTATCCAGTTTGTCACCCAGCATCATCTCCAAGGCCAGTGGTTTGCCGTTGATATCGACGATCAATTCGCTCAGAGTCATATCGGACTTGTAACTGACCCCATCGGCAACGATGATCTGCTGTGCCTGAGGCGACATCATGAACATTCCCAGAGGCGTCTGGTCAATGGCAGCCACATCGGCATCCAGATGCGCTTCCAGTGTCACTGCATTCAACAGGTCCCTGAGCGTGACGATGGACGCCAGCCCGTTGACAGGATAAGCAGCAGCGGTTTCATCGATCATGCTGATGCCATAGGCCAGACTGGCATCTCCACCGTCATTGCTGAAACCAAGCGCAACATCCACACCGGTGCCAGGGCCGATCATTGGCGCATAGGCGTCCAGAATACGCCTGGTGATTTCCTCATCGTCAGAGAACATCGCATCGGTCAACGACACTTGACTGATGGTGTCGACATAGTGCTCGATACCCTCGATGGAGAGTTTCGTTACCGCCGTCTCCAGTGAAAACGCGTTGATGGGCAACAGGCTGTCGATACGCCCGACCGACATTCTTGACTGACTGCTCAGCAAATCGCCGTCCACGGTGGTGTCGCCATGAAAACCGATGGAACCCAGCGTTGCCTGCAAGTTCATGTCGTCTTCGGCACGGATCGACAACGTATCGAAATCGACACCATGGGAGCCGGAATAGACCGACTGACTGATACGGGTCAGTTCCGTCCTGATCTTGCCCGGCGAGAGATGCAAGGCATTGCCTGCGCGAGCCCATTCGAAGGCACCCAGGATACCGCTACCGGACACCGCATCCCCGCTAACGCTGACTGAGTAGTCGACACCGCCAAAATCGACGCTGGTGCCGTTCTCCAGGAATCGATAGGGGCTGACCTGCAGGTGGTTGTCGATGTGACCATCGAAACCGACCTGTGTATCGACGACAAAGGGTTCGGCCTCGGTGAATCCACTCAGGAACTCGACCAGAACCTCGGGCAGCGAGCCATCACGCAGCAGTGTGGTCCTGATGGTTGCAGCCCCAACGCGCACAGCGCCACCATCGACACCGACGGGTGAATGATCGATCTCATGTTGCAGGCGAAACAGGACTTTTGCATCGGCAGACGCCGAATCCAGCACTTGCGTGACTGCATGGCTTCGGGTCAGACCACCGCCATAGGACTCGTTGACCAGCGTGAAGGGCTTCAATTCATTGAGCTGCGTCAACAGCTGATCATAGGCACTCTGTGTCTGGGTTCCCGAATACCAGGAGGCGCCTGCCCAGGACGCACCGGCGACCAGGGGAACAGCCAATAGCAGTTTCTTCATTTGACGAGTGTATTCCTGAATGAACGTTGAGTGCTGCCATGGAGCAGATCGCCTGGAACGTCGCAGAGCTCTCTGTGTTTGATCCTGTAGCGTTTGCTGTATCAGGCAGATGTAGTCGACAATGCCGAATTGTGATGTAACACTGCCGGCAACAGCCGAGGCTGATGCGCAATCACAGCCTCAGGCACGCTCCCGGGGGACGGCCTGGCATACGGCCACCTGGCTCATGCGTACCGACAGATCAGTAGAACAACAACAGACACCCGACCGCAACCACCATCAGGCGAAATGGGATTCCACGCTCGCTGGTTATGGCATGGGAGATGGCCGCCAGACCGGCTGCTACCAGTGCTGCGGCCAGGATTGCCGACCAGGGAGCGGTAGCGATCTCGAGAATGCCCGGATGACTGATCATGCTCAATGGAATCAGGTAGAGTCCCAGACCCAGCGCCATGGCATAGCGGGCAACCTTCAGCCAGTTCTCGCCGACCATGCCAGCGGCGATGAACACCGCACCGCAAACCGGCGGTGTGATGGTACTCAGCAAGGCGAACCAGAACACGAACAGATGCGTGGTGAGCAATGGCAGACCCAACTCGGTCAATGCAGGCCCGGCAACGGATACGCAAATGACATAGGCAGCTGTTGTGGGCACTTCCATGCCCAGAATGAGACAAGCCAGCGCCGTCAACAGCAAGGCAGGTACCAGATGCCCGCCAGACAAGGACAGGATGGCCGATGTCAGCTTCACCCCCAGGCCCGTGATGCCAAGTACACCAATGATGATCGAGGCACACAGGATGATGCTGGCAATCGTGGCAATCTGCTCACCCGATTGAATGCACAGCGATTCGAGCCGCTGCGCAAACAGGCGCAGACCCGGTCGCAGCCGATCATTGAAAAACAACAATACAAATCCGGCACCGATGGCCAGACAGGCTGCATATTGCGGTGTTCGCCCCAGGACAAACATGCCAAGCAGCAAGGTGGTGAAAGGCACCAGAAAGAAACCGGTCGTGATCAGGACCAGTTTCGCGTCGGGCAACTGCTCGCGACTCAAGGGTTGCAGGTCGAAACGCCTGGAAAATCCGTTGATTCCGAACCAGACGGCCAGAAAATACAACAGCGCGGGGAGGCTGGCCGCTGTCATGATGCTGGTATAGCTGATACCGGTGAGTTCGACCATGACGAAGGCTCCGGCCCCCATCAGAGGCGGCATGATCTGCCCGCCCGATGAGGCGACAGCCTCCACGGCTCCTGCCAGCGCCCTGGGGTAGCCGAGCCTGGTCATGGCTGGCAGGGTCACGGTACCGGTGGAGGCGACATTGGCCGATGCCGAGCCGGATATGGAGCCGAACAACGCCGATGAGACCACCGAGACCTTGGCCGCCCCCCCCTTGAGTCGGCCAGCGGCCCGTGTGGCCAGGTTCATGAATCCTTGACCCGCTTCACCGGCATTGAGAACCGCACCGAAGATCACGAATATGGCAACGATGCTGACGGACACACCTGTCAGGCTGCCCCACAATCCACCCTCGGCAATGGTGAGCGTGCCCAGAAAACTGCTCAGCGGTGTTCCGGGGTGACCGAATTCTCCGGGAATGTACTGGCCGAGCAAGCCATACAGCAGAGCCAGCAATGCCACCAGTGGCAATGGCCAGCCAATGGCGCGTCTGGCCATCTCCAGCACACCGATCAGCAGAATTGCGGCTATCGCTGTCTGGAAGTGATTCTCCAGAAACCCATACTGATCACCGAGTGTGTCGTGCTGCCAGACAATCCACAGACAGGCCGGCAGGCAGATGGCAAACAGCATGACCCCCAGGGTCCGGTTCAGCGGCGAGACATCCCTGTCCGGAACGTCCGGCCGAAATGCAGCCAGAAACACCCAGGGCAAGGCGAGTGCCATGTGCAGTGGCCGACTGACCAGATTGGGAATCAGCCCGCTGAACACCAGCCACAGATGGAAGCCTATGGACAGGGCACCCAGCAGCGCCCAGGGCAAACGGCATCCGGTTTGTCTGGCAGTCATCATGGAATGTACCTTTATCCGGTCCGTAGCCTCTGCGGCAGTTCAGTCGATCAGGGTCTCTGTGCTGCAGTCAGTTCCATGCCGATTTCATCGTAATACCGAACGGCCCCGGCATGCAGTTGCCCGAGATTCTCCATCAAGGCAGCATCTACACTACCCCACCACGCTGACGTGCCGCTCATCGCCTGTTTCTGTTCCCAGTACGTTCGTGTCATCTGATAAGCCGTTTCCTCGTCCATGCCCGTGGTGGTGTAGGCGACAACCGGTAGCGAGGTAGTGACGATATCCTCTTCCTGCCCACTGTAGGTGCCCGCCGGAATGACCATGCGTGTTCGACCGCTTGTCCCGATCTGCTCGTCATCCAGCGACAGTACCTGCACTCCGGTGCTGGCGGCGGCTTCGATGACATTGGGCGCCGGCCATGAACCGGCAGTCACGAAACCGTCAATCTGCCCGTTCTTCAGCGCCGCCACGGCGTTCGACAATTCCACCTCGGCCAACTCGACCTTGCCTTCCAGACCGAACAGGGTCAGATACCTTGCCCCTTCGGTGGCGCCGAACGAGCCCTTGCCAAGCAGTATCGTCTTGCCCGCCAGACCGGCAATATCCTCGATACCACTGTCGGATGCCACCACGAAATGCATGGTCAGAGACGGGATCGGGAACAATGCTCGAATCTCGTCGAAGGCGGGTCGACGCTTGCCTTCGAACATGGCCTTGCCGGACTGCGCCAGCCCGACCAGCGCCGGCGGCGTGGTGAATACATAGTTGCCCTGACGGATGCCGGCCTCCATCACGTTCTGCACGGATCCCTGGCTTTCCTCGACCGTCACGCTGATGTCTCCATCACTGCCCTTCTTCATGGCCTCCGCCAGCTCCACCGCCATCTGGTAGTACGAAGAACCGGTCTTGGCCGACTTGTAGGTCACGCGGGTCTCCGCCAGCGTTGCAGTTGCGGCAAGCAACAGCAGGCTGCCAGTCAATACTGAGGTGATCGATTTCATCAGGGTTCTCCAGTGATTCCAAGGTTGCGCTTCGCAATCTCGCAGTGTACCCGAGTGGCTCTGCGGCTTGATGCATGGGAACGAGTCTGAACATGAGCGGCAAGTCTGTCTACAATGGCAGATCAGGCAGTGCACCGTGCTCTGCTGCTTCCTATCTCACGACTGTATGCCGGCATGGCCGGACGGGAATCGACATGACTCGTCAAACAGGTGGACAACTACTGGTCAACGCTTTGAAGAACCACGGCGTGGAACGCGTATTCTGTGTACCCGGCGAAAGCTATCTGCCAGTACTCGATGCGCTGTATGACAGCGGTATCGAAAATACCCTGTGCCGCCAGGAAGGCGGAGCTGCCATGATGGCCGAGGCCTGGGGCAAACTGACCGCAACACCGGGCATCTGTTTTGTCACACGTGGCCCCGGGGCAACCAATGCCACCGCCGGTTTGCACGTTGCCTTGCAGGACTCGACGCCGATGATCCTGTTCATTGGCCAGATCGACACCGGCATCCGGGAACGCGAAGCCTTTCAGGAAGTGAACTACCACCGTTTCCTGGGTGAGTCGGTGAAATGGGTGGCCGAGATCGAAGACGCCGAACGCATGGACGAGATGATTTCCCGAGCGTTCCATGTCGCCACCTCCGGTCGACCGGGACCCGTAGCGCTGGCCTTGCCGGAGAACGCGCTGTCTCAGCTGGCCAGTTCAAAGCCGGTAGCCCCCTGGCAACAGATCGAGACCTGCCCCGGCGAAGAACAGATGGCGCAACTGACCGACCTGCTTAAGGATGCGCTCAGACCGATGGTCATCCTCGGGGGTTCGCGCTGGAACCAGGATGCGGTTCTCGGCTTCCAGAGACTCGCGCAACAATGGCAACTGCCTGTCGCCTGCTCGTTCAGACGTCAGATGCTGTTCGATCACACCCACGGCAATTATGCCGGCGATGTCGGCATCGGCATCAACCCGGCTCTGCGTCAACGCATCGAGGAAGCCGACCTGCTGCTCATGATCGGTGCTCGCCTGTCCGAAATGCCCTCCCAGGATTACACCCTGCTGGATATTCCGAGTCCGCAGCAGACGCTGGTTCATGTACACCCCGGTGCCGAGGAGCTGGGACGTGTCTACAGACCGACCCTGGCCATTCATGCCAGTCCGACGGCATTTGTGGCCTCCTTCGAATCCCGATCCATTCCAGCTGGCGTCGCTGACCGCTCGGCTCGGGTCGAATCCGCGCATCAGGACTACCTGTCCTGGTCAACACCTGACGATATCGTCACTCCCGGCGATGTGCAGATGGGCAAGGTCATGCAGTCGCTGCTGGCAAGCCTGCCTGAGGATGCCATCATCACCAATGGTGCCGGCAACTACGCCAGCTGGATTCATCGGTTCTGGAAATTTCGCCATTACGGCTCGCAGCTGGCACCCACCTCCGGTTCCATGGGCTATGGCCTGCCAGCGGCCATCGCTGCAAAACTGTGCGAGCCCGAGCGTACCGTGGTTGCATTTGCCGGTGACGGCTGCTTCCAGATGACAATGCAGGAGTTCGGTACGGCCGTCCAGTCAGGTGCCAACATCATCGTGTTGCTGATCGACAATGGCATTTACGGCACCATCCGCATGCATCAGGAACGACACTTTCCCGGCAGAGTGTCGGCCACCTCCTTGCAGAATCCGGATTTTGCAGCATTGGCCCGTGCCTATGGTGCGTTCAGTTGTACGGTCAGGAACGACGCCGAGTTCCTGCCGGCCTTGCAACAGGCCATGGACGCCGAAACACCGTCCCTGATCCACGTGTGCATCAGCGCAGAGGCCATCACCCCCACGATGACGCTGAGTCAGATTCGGCAACAGGCTGAAAAGGCGGCAGCAAGTACTGACACCGCCGCTGCTCGGGGACGCTGAGCCCGGAGTAGCCACGCTGGTGCTACCCCGGTCATGCAGATGGCTGTAGCGACGGATCACGCAGCCGTTGACGCCACAGTCACGCTCCTGTCAACGGCCCTGATCGCGCAGTGCCTTGTTATCGGGGTCGTAAGGTGATTCGGCGACCACGGTAGCCGATCGCCGGTGTCCGAGAACGTTGATTTCCACCGCCGTTCCGGGCACCGCCAGTTCGGGTCTGATGTAGCCCAGAGCCAGGCTCTGGCCGATGCGATGCCCGAAACCGCCTGAGGTGATGTAGCCGACGAGCTCATCCCCCCGATGGACGGGACAACCGTACAGCGCATCGGTCGCGTTGATCCTCTCGGCATCGTCACCGGCAACGTCCGCCTTGTCCAGCACGAAGGTGGCAAAGACATCCGGCAAGCCGGCCGCCGCTTCCTGCAGCAGTGACTCCTTGCCGATGAATGAGGTCTTGTTCAGGTCAACGAAGCGGTCCAGCCCCGAGCGCAGCGGCGAGTACTCGTGGTCCAGATCCACTTTCCAGGCACGGTAGCTCTTTTCCAGTCGCATGGATTCCATCGCGTACATGCCGAAATCCTGCATGTCATGCGCCGACCCCGCCTCCATCAAGGCGTCATACAAGGCCAGCTGACGGGCTGCCGGTACATGCAACTCCCAACCGAGCTCACCCACGTAGTTCACCCGCAAGGCCTGCACCTGTATACCGGCCAGCTCCAATGGCTGACACGTCAACCAGCGAAAGGCCTCATTGGAGAGATCGGTATCGGTCAGCGTCTGCAGTACATCCCGCGAGCGTGGTCCGGCCACCACCAGTGTGCCGTGCTCGTCACTGATATCGGACACGGTGATGCCACCCTGCGCTGGCAGATGATCGGTCAGCCATTGAGAGTCATGCCACTTGGCCGCAGCGGCGGATATCAGCCAGTAGTGTTCCGCGGCCAGTCGCGTCACGGTCATCTCCGACCAGACGCCGCCACTCTCGGCACAGAAATAGGACAAACCGACCCGTCCGATACCGGGCAATCGACCCGCGATCATGGTGTTCAGCCAGTCGGATGCTCCTTCGCCCTTGAGCTCGAATCGGCTGAAACCGCTCAGGTCCAGTAGGCCCACATTGTCACGAACATTGCGACACTCCTGTCCGACCGCGTCGAACCAGACTCCGTGCTGGTAGGAGGGACTCTCTTCGGCCGTATCCTGCTCCCGGGCAAACCAGGTTGCCCGCTCCCAACCGCCGCGCGCACCGAAGCGGGCACCCTTGGCCTGCAGCCTGTCGTAGCAGGGAGACACCTTGCGAGGACGCCCGGCAGGACGCTCTTCCACCGGGTAGTTGATGGCGTATTCATGCTGGTACAGCTCGATGGCCCGATCCACCACATAGTCCTGATCGGCATAATCGGTATAGCGCCTTGGATCCAGATTCCACAGATCCCATTCCGGCTTGCCGTCGATGATCCATTCGGCAATGGACTTGCCCGCACCACCGCCCTGACAGATGCCGAAACTGAACCCCGTGACATGAAAGAAATTCGGCAAACCGAAGGCAGGACCGATATAGGGAGCTCCATCCGGCGTGTACGGGATCGGACCGTTGATGACGCGCTGTACGCCGACACTACCCAGGATTGGCATGCGTTCGCAGGCCTTCTCGATATACCATTCGAGTCTGTCCAGATCATCCGGGTACAACTCGTAGGCAAACTTCTCGGGAATGCCGCCATCCTTCCAGCGTGCCGTTGCCTTCATCTCGTAGGGCCCCAGAATCAGGCCGGTTTTCTCCTGCCGCAGATAGTAGGAATCGTCCGGATCACGTACCAGTGGCAACAGACCCTCGGTGGCTTCGAGTTCGGGAATCGACTCGGTGACCAGATACTGGTGCTCCATCGTGACCAGAGGCAGAAACCTGCCACCCAGTCGAGCCACTTCTGCCCCACGATAGCCACCGGCGTTGACCACGTATTCGGCAATGACATCCCCCTTGTCGGTTGCAATCTTCCACTCGCCATTGGCCATGCGCGAGATTCCCGTCACTCGCGTGAAGCGGTGGATGCTCGCCCCCGCCTTTCGTGCATGAGCGGCCAGCGCCTGTGTCAACTGGCTGGGATCGATGTCGCCATCCACGGGGTCCCACAGAGCACCCAGCAATTCATGATCCTGCAGAAACGGATGACGCGCCTTCATTTCGGCAGTATCCAGAATCTCGTACTCCAGCCCCAGGGTGTTGGCCATGGCGCTGACATGACGAAACTCTTCCATGCGTTGTCTGGTCTGTGCCAGACGAATCGATCCGGTCTGATGATAATTGATCGGATACAGGGGATCGTCACACAGCCTGGCGTACAGCTGCGTGCTGTAATGCTGCAACTTGATGATGTTGCGCGAACTGGAAAACGTCGGGATGTTGCCGGCTGCATGCCAGGTGGATCCGGAGGTCAGTTCATCCATTTCCAGCAGCATGCAATCGGTCCAGCCACGCTGGGCCAGATGATAAAGCGCACTGGTACCGGCCACACCACCACCGATAATGACGACACGGGCTTGTGATTTCACGCTGATTCCTCTGTCTGGTTATCCACGGACTGGCATGACAGGACCTTGGGCGGTTCGTTCACCGGGGTGAACCCCGAGGTGATGTCATGTCGTGGCTCTGTGGCTGTGTCGGTATGAGACAGACAGGGTTTCGACCCTGATCTGTGGAACCTTGTACCGCCTTGCCGCAGTGTCTCAAGTATCGTCCTGTCAATGAACAACCAACAGGAGGCAGACGACCGTTTGGCGACACAAGACGACACGGGCGCGGGGATGACGCTGTCCAATCGCTCAATGAGCCTCTGCCAGGCTCACAGCTCAGACCTTGTCATCCCTTCTTCGAGCTTCCGTTGGCGAGCACCCGAACTGGCGGCGGAATCGTCTGGAAAAATAATCTGCCGAAGCGAACCCGACAGCAGTGGCAACGTCCATGACGCTCAAGGTTGTCTGGCGCAGCAGCTCACGCCCGGCCTTCAGGCGCAATGCCTGATAATGGAGAGTGGGTGTTGTCTGCAGATAGGTGCGAAACAGACGCTCCAGTTGTCGGGACGACAGGCCAACCATCTCCGCCAGCTCACTGGTGGCAATCGGCTGTTCCAGATTGACTTCCATGAGCTCGATGCAACTGACAAGGCCTGCGTGATGAATACCGGAGCGTTCCACGATGCTGCGCCGCTGCGGATCGGTGGCTGCTCGAATCCGCGTGGAAATGAACAGATCGGCCACCTGCAGTGCCAGTGTCGAGCCATGATCCTGGCGTATGATCGCCAGCATCATGTCCAGCGCTGCTGTCCCACCAGCGCAGGTGAACAGGCCCTCGTCTTCCTCGAACAATTCACTGGTGACGGCAATGTGGGGAAAGGCCTCGCGAAAGCCCGGCATGTTTTCCCAGTGAATGGTACAGCGTCGATGCCGGATCAGGTCCGCCTGCGCCAGCAGATAGCTTCCCGTATCCAGCGCACCAATCCGGGAACCCTGGGCGGCATACTGTCGCAAGGCACGCAGAGCCTTGGAGTCCTTGTAGGACAAGGGCTCATGCGGTCCGCAGACGATGACTCGATCGAAGCGATCGCCACTGCCGATTTCCCGATCAACCGCCAGTTTCATGCCGTTGTTGGCAATGGCATCAGCAGTCGAGGTACCCAGCAAGGTCCATTGATAGAGCGCCTGCCCACTGAATCGATTGGCCGCGCGCAGGGGTTCCACCGCCGCGATGAAGGGTAGCATGCCAAAGGTATCGGGCAGAAAGAACGCGATGGATTGCCGGGCCTCTCCGTCGATGACCCCGAATCGCCGATAGTCGGCTGCCCTGTCCGTGGCAACTTCCTGTTTATCGCGCACCGGCCGTCCCGCTCGACGTCACGCCGCGTTGCGTTCGTCCAGAAAGCGCGCCAGCTCGGCAACGGTCGGATAGTCGAACAGGTCGGTGATATCCACCTGATCCGGCCAGTTGTCCTCGATCGCCGCATGAATCTGCGCCAGGGTCAGAGAGCTGATACCCAGTTCGAACAGATTGTCCTCGGCCGCAACCGTCATGTCCTCGACCTGTGCATTGCAGATCGCCAGCAGACGTGAAGTGGTATCCCCCGCCTCTGCTGCCTCATCGACGGATTCCGAAGTGGCGTCAGTGTCGCTTGACGACGCTTGCAGCAGAGCCTCGTATTCGCCCTGCTCCAGCGCCTCTACCAGCAGAAAGCGCTGCACCTTGCCGCTGGTTGTCTTGGGAATGCGTGGCACCGGTATCACGGCATGCACGGCAACCCCGACGGTTTCTCCGAGCAGACGGGTCATGTCACGGGCCTTGTCCACCAGGTCGGCCGCTTCCGCGCGATGCAGAACGAATATCAGCAGCTTCTCTTCCCCGGTCTCGGCCACACGCCGACTGGATATCGCCAGTTTGCCTCGCTCGACCAATCCGGCCTGCAGAATGATCTCTTCCAGATCGTGCGGATACACATTCTGACCGCTGACAAAGATGATGTCCTTCGAGCGACCGGTGATGTACAGCTGACCCGCATGCATGAAGCCCAGATCTCCGGTATTCAACCAGCCATCGCCATCGATGGTCTGTCGATTGAGCTCGGGTTCGCGATAATAACCGGCGGTGACATTCTCGCCATGGATGCAGATATGCCCGGTCGTGTCATCTGGCAGAGCAGCTCCTCCTTCATCCGTGATGCGAATGCTGACATCCTTCACCGGATAGCCGACAGAGACGAACTCCACACCACGCTCTCCACCGTCGACAGTATCGAACATGGCGTCATCGGGTCTGGCGGTGCGGGCGTCGAACAGGCTGACCTGCTGGGCAATGCCCAGTCGAGTCCGGTCTATGACCAGGGTGGAAAACGTACTGTCCAGCGCCGGAAAGGCCACCGCCAGACTCGCTTCGGCCAGTCCGTACACCGGATACATGGAGGCAGGGTTCAGGCCCAAGGGTGCCAGCGCCGTCACGAATCGATGACACAGGGACACCGATATCGGCTCGGCACCATTGAAGATCAGGCGAATGCCTGACAGGTCCAGCGATTCGAATTTCTCCGGTTTGAAGGATTTGAGCAGATGCTGAAAACCGAAATTGGGCGAACACAACACCGTGGCGCCGGCCAGTACGGCTTCGTCCAGCCAGGCGCCGGGCCGGCGCACGAAGACATCCGTTGGCATCAGAGAGTGATTGTTGTCCATGAAGACCGGCGTCAGATGAAAACCGATCAAGCCCATATCGTGAGTGAGCGGCATCCAGCTGAACTGGTGCTCGGTGGGCGTCATGCCGGAGCTGCTGACAATGGAACGCAGATTGGTCAGCAGGTTCCGGTGAGTCAGTACCACGCCCTTGGGTGTACTGGTGGAACCGGAAGAGAACTGGATGAATGCAACATCATTCTCGTCAGGCGCATGAATCGCAGGTTCTGCCGCAGCAGGTGCCACCTGATCCGATATCACCGTGCGCTGGCTCAACTCGGCAAAGCCTTGCTCCAGGTCGTTCTGTGCAGCAAAGTCCTGCAAGCGCTCGGCAGTGCGGGCATCGGTGAAAAGGCCCGGTCTGTCGAGCGTCGAGGCGATACGAAAGAGTTTGAAGCGGTGTTCGGAACTGTTGCCGCCCGATACGGGAACAGCGGTGATACCACCGAGCAGACAGGCCCAGAAGCCTTCCAGAAAATGCGAATTGTCTGCTGTCTGAATGATCAGCTGGCTACCCGGCTGCAAGCCTGCATTCTGAAATTGTGCAAGCCTGGCACGGGCTCTCGTCAACAGTTCACGATAAGGCAGCTGTTGCCGTTTGCCTTGCCCTTCGATCAGGTTGACATGGCTTTCGCTGCCGGCCCTGTCCAACAGCATGTCGGTGAGTGTTTGATGGTTCATGCAATTCACAAGGCTCTTGAAGCAATCCTGCAGGACGTCAGCGCAATTCCGGCATCAGCATGATGCTGTGCAGGGAACGCAGATTGATATGGGGTTCAACTGTCACCGGTTTGCCGGCAACATGGGTAAAGCGGATATGTCTGGCCAGCAGGCCCAGATGCAGTTGCATATCCACTATCGAAAAGAATTCGCCAATACAACGTCTGGAACCCAGTGAAAACGGGTAATAGACGTGCCGGTTTCGCTGCCGGCTGGCTTCCTCGCTGAAACGCTCGGGCAGGAATTGTTCCGGCGCGTCCCAGTAGCGTGCGTCGCGATGCAGCAGATAGGGGCACAGGAACACATCCGCACCTGCCGGTACCAGGGTGTCCTGTTCCTCGCCGGGCAATCGGTCCTCGTTGATCGCCTTGCGGGAAAACAGCCAGACCGGCGGGTACAGTCGCAAGGTCTCGTCGATGATCTGCCGCGTGTAGCGCAGCGCCGGCAGATCGGCAAAGCCCGGCGCATGATCCAGCGCGTCGACTTCCTCATGCAACAGGGACTCTGCACGGGCATCCTGCGACAACAGATACCAGGCCCAATTGAGGGTTCCGGCCGTGGTCTCATGCCCGGCCACGATGATGGTCATGACTTCGTCGATCAGCGCCTTGTCGGACATCGGCTGACCGCTGTCCTTGTCACGGGTTTCCATCATCAGCGACAGGAAATCGTGTTCGATGCGGTTCTGCTCTCGTCGCCGCGCCATGATGGCCGCCACGTGGCGTGTCAGCGCACGGAAACGCATTGCCAGCTTCAGATCCCGAGTGACATCCTCGACCAGCATGGCAAAGGGATTGACACCTTCCTGCGCGATCAACTCGTCCAGATCCTGACTGAACAAGGCTCGCAGGATGACCTCCAGTGCCAGATCGCTCATTTCGGTGGTGATGTCCACCACCGTACCGCTGACGGCTTTCTCCTGCCATTGGCGCAACCTGACCTCGTTGCAGCCTTGCATCATGGCGGCCTGCGCCTCGATGATCCGGCGGTGAAACACCGGCTGGATCATGCGTCGTTGAGAACGCCAGAAGTCGCCATCGCTGACAATGATGCCATTGCCCAGCAGCATCTTCACCCGTTCGAAGCCGACACCCTTGTTGTAGTTGCGGTGATTGCCGATCAGGACGTGGCGCACATGATCCGGGTTGTTCAGCACCAGTGCCGGAGACTGCCGCTCCAGAGGCTTGACGGTGATGGTGTCCCCGTATTGTTCCTTCCAGAGCGCGAGTTTCTCGAACGAGGCATCGTCCACATTGACATCGAATGGCTCTTGCGGCCCGGGAGCCTGCCTGGCAGCCACATCGCTCGACGATGCTTCGGTCACGGTGGAATCGGTGTGCGACACGGTTCTGGATGGCGGGGTGGTGTGCGACACAAGGAAAGCAATCCGGTTGAACGACCCCGAAGTGCGGGTCGGAAAGAAACTGACTGAATGGTGCGAAAGTATATCATTGAGGACTCCGATCCGTGCCCGAGAGCCACGACGACACCATGAACATGAAACAGAGGCGCCGACAGCTGACCGCCCGGCTGATGCCACCACTGGTATGGGGCCTGATACGCCTGATCTGGAAGACCTGCCGGATAGAAGCCGTGCTGGGTGAACAGCACATGCACGCCTTGCGTGCAGAGCGGACTCCCTTCATTCCCTGCTACTGGCACCAGCAGCAGATTTTCTGCGTCCGTTATCTGCTTGATCAGGCAGCGATGGACCCCGACCTGAAGCTCGGCTATCTGATCAGTCCATCCCGCGATGGAGACATGGCCACGCGCATGTTCTCGTCTCAGGGAGTCCATATCATTCGGGGCTCGGCAACCCGAGGTGGCGCGCAGGCCCTGCGGGACATCTATCTGCAGATTCGCAAGGAAGGTGTCTCGCCGATCGTCACGCCAGACGGGCCAACCGGCCCCATCTACAAGACCAAGGCCGGGGTTGCCATGCTGGCGCAATTGAGCAAGGCTCCCCTGCTGCCTCTGGCCTACCAGGCATCGAGTGTCTGGTATCTGCGATCATGGGATCGCTTCATGCTGCCACGTCCCTTCTCACGCATCGTC
Organism: Granulosicoccus sp. 3-233; assembly: GCF_052681095.1. Taxonomy (NCBI): domain Bacteria; kingdom Pseudomonadati; phylum Pseudomonadota; class Gammaproteobacteria; order Chromatiales; family Granulosicoccaceae; genus Granulosicoccus; species Granulosicoccus sp. 3-233. The sequence goes on along the minus strand of NZ_JBQYLE010000002.1, from coordinate 587,198 downwards.
ATTGCGCTGGAGGAACCGATGCACATCGGTCGCGACGACGCTGCTGACGACTTCCAATCGGCCTGCCAGCGCTTCGACCAGAGACTGGAACAGGCATCAGCCGCCTGCCAGCGATATCTGCGGGACAAGCAGTGAACCAACCACCCGGCGTGAACAGCAAAGTTCATGGCGTTTAACCTCTGAGTTCTGGACGCCCTCTGCGCGCTGCGTCATCGTTGCTTGAACCTCCCAGCACAACGGAATGCCATGCTCCTGCGCGCCCTGTCCATTGCACTCCTGTATTTACATGCAGGAATTGCACTCGCTCAGTCGACAGCCATTCGCTATCTCAACGACTGGCGCTGGGAAGGACAGGCCGCTCCGCTGCTGCTGGCCCTGGATCGCGGCTTCTTTGACGCAGAATCACTCGATGTCTCCCTGGAACCGGGTAATGGCTCCGTCAACACCATCCCTCGAATAGCCTCGGGCGAATTCCAGATGGGTTCGGCTGACATCAACTCGCTGATCACCTGGAGAGACGAGCATCCGGACAGGGACATGAAGGCGGTCTTCATCATCTATAACGAAGCCCCCTATGCCGTCATGGGTCGCCCCTCGCAAGGCGTCACCGGACCGCTGGATCTGGAAGGTCGGGTTCTGGGCGCTCCCCGCTTCGATGGAGCTTTTGCACAATGGCCGGCATTCGTCGTCGCCAACGGCATCATCGAGGAGCGGGTCACCATCAGGGACGTCGGCTTTCCGCAGCGAGAAGCCATGCTTGCCAGCGGCGAGGTCGACGCCATTACCGGCTTTTCGTTCTCCTCCTACATCAGCTTGCAGAAAAACGGTGTGCCATCCAGCGATATCTCACTGATGCTGATGAGCGATTTCGGACTGCATCTGTATGGCAATGCGATCATCGTCAATCCCGAGTTTGCAGCAGCGCATCCGCAGGCGGTAGAGCGATTTCTGCGAGCGCTGGTCAAGGGTATTCAGGAAACCGTCGGCAACCCGACGGCGGCGGTCGAGCATGTGCTGGCACACGCCGGGAATGCCGATCGCGAGATCGAATTGCAGCGACTGGTCATGGCTGTCGGACATCATATCGACACCGAGGAAGTACGCGCCATGGGCCTGGGGGACGTGGTCGAGGCCCGACTCGAAAAATCCATTTCCCAACTGGATGCAATCCATGACTTCGCCAGCAAGTCCACGGCCCGCGATATCTTCGATGACCGCTTCCTGCCCGATTACAGCGCGCGCCGCCTGCCCTGATCAGAAAACGATCTGATATCCGGTGTCGAGCCAGTGTTCCTCCAGGTTGCTGCCATGGCCGATACGATCGACCACGGTGAACAGGCCGTTGCCTTCGATCGGGGTCAGTACACCGTGCCAGACATTGCGATGGTAGTTCACACCCTGCAAGCCGTCGGTCAGGAATACCCGGGGTTTTCCGGGTTTGCCGTCATTGTCCGGCGCAACAATCACCAGAAACGGATCACTGCTCATGGGGATGAAGGCCTGACTGCCCGAGGGATGCCGCTCCAGCATGCTCAGGGTCAGCGGCGAACGGTAGGGATGGGCGTGAAAGATGCTGATGCCCGCCCGCCCATCGCTGAAATCCAGGGTTGCCACATCGGTGTAGCGCGCGCAATTGCCTTGATTGATCATGACCGTGGGTGACGGCTGGACCTGGAGAATGTCACCAAAGGGTTCGAACTCGGCGGCGACCAGCGGAGAAATGGACAAGAGGCTCATTGAAGTGTTTCTCATTGTTTGCAGGGGTAGTCAATCACCCAAATGGGTAAGCCGACAACAGGGTTTCAGTCTGCCAAATCCTGCCGTGATCCGTTACGGTAATATCTTCAGGCAAATCAACATACCGGAGCGATCATGCGCTACTTGGCGTCTCTGTCAGCCAGCGTTCTCTGCATCATATTGTCATTTTCTGTTCAAGGGGTTCATGCCGACAACCTTCCGGCGCCCAGTGGCAAGGTACTGCTGACGATCACGGGAAACATGACGCTTCCCAATGTCGGGAATGAAGTACATCTGGATATTGCCACGCTGGAGAGCCTGCCGACTACCGAATTCGTGACCAGCTCCCCATGGCATGAGTCGGCCGAGCGTTATACCGGCGTTCGTCTGAACGACCTGCTGAGCGCCATCGGCAGCAGCTCCCGGGAAATCGTCGCCATCGGACTGGATGATTACCGCTTCACGATCACCGATCTGGATCTCGAACACTACCCGGTCATGATCGCCTACCGTCAGAATGACAGCTACATCTCGGTCAGAAGCCTGGGCCCCTTGCGAATCATGATGCCCTTTGATGAGTACCCCGAACTCCTGACACCACTCAATGAATCCCGCTCGGTATGGCAATTGGTGAAGATGGAACTGCATTGAGTAGACGCTGGGTTGCCTGGATTCCAGGCCTGGCAGCCTTGATCTGTCTGGTTGTCATGTTGTACCTGCTGGTGCAGATCGACAGCACCCGCAAGCAGTTGCAGGATGATGGTGTACTGGAATTCAACTTCGTGCAGCAGGTCGATCACAATCTGACCGGCTTTGCCCAGAGCCTGCTGGACTACCTGCTGGCCACACCCGCAGAACGCGACCAGCAGCGAGACCTGTACATTCAGAATTACGACATCCTGTATGGCTCGATCCTGCATTCGGGAAACAGCTGGCTTGGACACCTGACCGAACTGCAAAAGGCCCAGGAATTCATGCAACGAACCCGAGAATTCCTGTTGCGCAACGAGCCCTACATGTCGCCCGATCACACCTTCGGCAGGGATCAGCTCATGCAGCTCAAGCGTGAGTCGATCGAACTGTCACAGCTGATCTATGGCATAGGCCTGGAAATGTTCGAGCGCAAATCGATCGTTCGCGACGCCATCTCTCGCCGCATGGACGATCTGTACCGCGCCCTGTGGTTCTGCAGTATCTGTTTCGTGCTGGTATCCCTGACCAGCGTTCTGCTGTTCGTCGCCACGATGCGCCGTGCCGCCAGTCTGCGCTCCGCTGCCCAACTGACCCAGACACAATTGAGCACGGCACTGGATGAGCTGACAACCGGCGATATCGAACGGCGCGCACAGAATCGGTTCATGGCATCGGCCAGTCATGACTTGCGCCAGCCTCTGCACGCACTCGGACTTTACCTGAACGCACTCAGACGGCATGTCTCCACCGATCAGGGGCAGCTCATACTGTCGAACATCAACCGCTCCACCGAAGCGCTCAATCAGTTGCTCAACAGCATGCTGGACCTGTCGAAGCTCGATGCCGGAGTGGTCGATGTCAACTGGACCAACCTGAGCCTGGACGCCGTCTTCGACAATCTGCATCAGAACTTCCTGCCCGAGGCCAACCAGAAGGAGCTGGCACTGGATATCCAGTACAGCGGTCTGTATGTGCACTCCGACCAGGTACTGCTCGAGCGCATTCTCGGCAACCTGGTGGCCAACGCCCTGAACTACACCACCGCAGGCTCGGTATCGGTAAGAGCCACTTCCAGCGATGGCCAGGCTCGCATCTGTGTATCGGACACCGGCCCGGGCATTCCTAACAGTGAGCAGGATGCCATCTTCAACGAGTACTACCAGCTGCAGAACCCGGAACGTGACAGATCCAAGGGGCTCGGACTTGGCTTGTCGATCGTCAAACGGCTGACGCGTTTACTGGACGTCGAACTGTCCCTGAGCTCTGCAGAAGGCATCGGTAGCTCCTTCAGCCTGACACTGCCCTTGGCCAACAGCGCGGACATCGACAGCGCAGGCAACTCCCTGCAGGGATCCACCTCACTCTGCCGCGATACCCTGCACGGACTATCCATTCTGGTAATTGACGACGAGCAGGATGTGCGGGATGGTATGCAGACATTGCTGATTCAGCACGGTTGCGATGTGTCGATTGCAGATTCCGCCGAACAGGCTTGCGAGAACATCATTTCCGAAGACTGGGTGCCGGATCTGATCATTGCCGACTATCGCTTGCGCGACGAGAAAACCGGCGAAATGGCGATCAGACAGGTTCGAGAAGAAGTCAACATGGACGTTCCGGCCATGATCATCACAGGTGATACATCGCCGGCGCGCCTTCGGGAAGCCACCGCCAGTGGTTTTCTGCTGCTGCACAAACCGGTAATTGCCGACGATCTGTACAAGGCAATTACAAGACTGGTAGGAGACAGACCGTGAACATTCTGATGGTAGAAGACCACCGCCTCGTGGCAGACGCCATGCAGGTCATGCTGACCGAGATCGATTCCTCCATCCGGATCACGCCCTGCTATTCCACACAGCATGCGCTATCGGTGATCGATTCCGGCAAGCGTTTCGAACTGGTGCTGACAGACCTGTTCATGCCGGGTATCGACGGAATCGGCCTGCTGGTCGGCCTGCGCAACCGCGACAAGCGCATTCCCGTGGTGGTGATCAGCGGCTCCGATGACGACAAGTACATCCGCACGGCCATGGAAAACGGTGCCTCGGGATTCATTCCCAAGACCCTGCCTGCCGCCGAAATGATCAGTGGCATTCGCAAGGTTCTGGAAGGAGGCAGCTTCTTCCCCGAACGCTTCGCCGCCCTGGACAACCAGCTGCGGCGCGGAGATCTGCCCAGCGCCGGCAATCAGAATGCCAGCAGTCTGCGACCCGGCCAGAAACAGCTGCAAGTGCTGCAATTGATGGCCGATGGCAATTCCAACAAGCAGATCTCGCAGATCGTCGGCATTTCCGAAGCTACGGTGAAATATCACACATCGCAGCTGTTCAAACTGCTGGGCGTGAAGAACCGGACTTCCTGTGTGCGCGAAGCCCAGCAGCGTGGCCTGATCAACAGCTACGAAGACAATTCACCGGATACGCCGGTGGCCTGATAAGCAGGTCGAACGCCAGTACACAGGAACCGACCGATGGCAAGGTAGCTCAGCCGCCGTGATGCAGCTGAGCGCCTGTCACTTGCAGACGCCACTTCGGCTTGTGCTGCTCATGCGGGATGCCAGTACCCCGTACACCAACACGGACAGAGCAGCGACCGACCACTTGACGGCCAGATCCCCCATTGCCCATTGATGCCAGGGAGCACCGGTACCGATGAAGGCGATGCCGAAGAACAGCAGCGTGTCCACAACCGAGCTGATACCGGAAGAGACGCTCGGTGCTACCCACCAGCGACCGACGCGCAGTCTGTCGAAGATGGCCACATCGAGCAATTGAGCGAGCAGAAAGGCCAGGCCGGAGGCAATGGCGATGCGCTGATCGATGGTGTCCACGGACAGTGACAGCAGTACGCCGACGGCGAAGCCGACATACACCACCTTGCGTGCACAGGCAGCGCCCCAGAAACGATTGACAAGGTCATTGACCAGGAAGGCCAGCGGATACGTCAGCGCACCCCAGACCAGCCAGTCATTGATCGGGAAGGCAACCAGGTAATTGGATGCGCCGACAATGACCGCCATGGCAACCACGGCCCACCAGGGAAAACGAGATGTCAAGACAGAACTCCTGAAAACCGGCGATTATAACCCGAGCGGCGGCATTGGCAGGATTGCCGAGCGGATACGCTGCGACAATTGCTGCCTGTGTCGGAAAATCAGGAGCTCGAACGGACCCTTTGCTGGTATCCGGGCCTGCCGATCCAATATCAGAGGTGCGTCAGCCAGCCATGTGTGTCGGCACTCTTGCCCCACTGAATGGCATTGAGTTCCTCGCGCATGGCACGAATTCGTGGCCCCACCTGGCCGCTTCCCACCTTGTACTCCCGCCCACCGTGTATCAAGGTGCCCACAGCGGCCAGCACCGCAGCGGTGCCGGACAGGCCCGCCTCGCAATCGGGCTTTGCCGAACGCTCCAGCAGCTCTTCGACCGTCAGCTCACGCTCCTGCACATCCATGCCCTTGTCACGCGCCAGGGTCAGCAGCGAGTCCCGGGTGACCCCGTGCAGAAAGGATTCATCCAGCGCCTTGGTAATGATCTGGTTACCATCCACCAGAATGAAATTCGCCGCCCCGGTTTCCTGCACATCACCACCCGGACAGAACAGTACCTGATCGGCATTGACTTCGCTTCTTGCCCGCATGATGTGCTTCAGCGCGCTGGCGTAGTTGCCCCCGCCCTTGACCATGCCGTGATCCGGTCCACAGCGAACACCTTTTTCATCCAGCAGCAGACGCAGACAGGCATCGCCGCCGGCGAAGTAGTCGGCAACCGGTGACAACAGCACATACTGCATGGAGCTTGCAGATGGCGCGGCCGCCTTGCCGATGGCCGCTTCGGTACCGATATGTGTCGGCCTGATGTACATGGACGCAGGCGTGTCCGGGATTTCGTCGGCGTACAGAGCAACGATCTCGGTGATCATGCGCGTGGTCTGCTCCTGATCGATGGCCGGCAAATACAACAGCTGGCTGCTTTGCGCAAAGCGCGCCACATTTCTGTCCATGCGGAAGATGGCGACACTGCCATCCACCTGACGGAAGGCCTTCAACCCTTCGAAGCAGGTGCTGGCGTAATGCAGAACATGCGCCCCGGGATGCAGCGATATGGAATCACTGGGTACAATCCGGGCATCACTCCAGCCATCGGCAAAATGGCTGATGACCATCTTGTCCATGAATCGAGTACCAAAATCACCTGCCATAACCACTCCTTCTCATACCAGCAGCTCGCCAGCCAGCCAGCGACGCGATACCGGATTGTTAGTCTGATTGAAAAATATCGTGCAAGGGCTTTGTTCGACAATCCGGCCGTTGTGCATCAGCACGACTTCCTGTGCCAGTCGCCTGACCTGACCTACATCATGACTGACCATGACCAGACGCAAACCTGCCTGCATGGCGACAGTCAGTTGCTGCTCTATGACCAGTGTCGAGGCCGGGTCGACGTTTGCCGTCGCTTCATCGAGGAAGAGCATATCAGGCTTCAGTGCCAGCGCACGTGCCAATGCGACCCGTTGCTGTTCTCCACCCGACAGCCGCTGTGCCGACACATGCATGATCGTCTCCAGTCCGGCATCCTGCAGGGCCTGGATGGCCTGTTGTCTGGCCTGCCGTGGCGTCAGGCCGGTAAGGCGCAATGCATAGACGAGATTCTGCAAGGCGCTGCGGCGCAGCAGGACCGGACGCTGCAGCAGCAGTCCGATCTGGTGTCGGCGGGCTGCATCCGGGGCCGAACCCGCCCACAATACCCGTCCGTGATCGGGGACCATCAGATCACACAGGGTACGGATCAGCAATGACTTGCCCGCACCGTTCGGTCCGACGATGGCGCTGCAGGGCGCCTGCCCCAGACTGATGCTCGGCAGATCGAGCAGCACACGCCCAGCACGCTCGATCTGCAGGGATTCGCCGACCACGAGACCGACCGCTGATGACCCACTACGCTGCTCAGGCATGTCCACTGACTCCCTGACGACGCATGTAGGAGCCCAGTCCGAGCACCGCCGCATTGACCATCAGGGCCAGCATCACCAGCACGATGCCCAGGCCCAGAGCCAGCGACAGATTGCCCTTGGAGGTCTCCAGTGCAATGGTGGTGGTCATGACGCGCGTGACATGATTGATGTTGCCACCCACGATGATGACCGCGCCCACCTCGGCGATGGCTCGTCCGAAACCGGCCAGTACTGCGGTCAACAGGCCATGACGCCCCTCCCACAGCAGAGTCTGCAGCCGACGCCACCCGGTGACGCCGAACAGGGTCAGCTGATCGGCATACTGCTCGTGCAATACAGTGATCGTCTCGCGCGTCAGTGCCGTCAGAATCGGCGTGACCAGAATCGACTGAGCGATGATCATCGCAGCGGGCGTATACAGTAGCTGCAAGGGTCCCAGAACACCGGCATTGGACAACAGCAGATAGACCACCAGGCCGACCACCACCGGGGGGAGTCCCATCATGGCACTGGTCAGCGTCACCAGCACCGGCCGTAGTCGTGACCGGGTGACCGCCAGCCAGGCGCCCAGGGGAAATCCGATGATCGCGCCGATCAGCACGGCGCACAGACTGACCTTCAGCGACAGCAGAATGATCTCCTGCAGGTCACCATCAAAGGCCATGATCAGGTGCAGCGCTTCCAGCAGCGCATCGGAAAAACTCTGCATGGGAACTCAGGCAATCAAGCGGCAAACCAGATGCCGAATACCACGATATCCACCCAGACATACAGCCACAGAGCCAGCGTCATCAAGACGGCCCCCGACCCCATATCCTTGGCCCTGCCCGACAACAGGTGGTGCTCGGCACTGACCCGATCAACCACGGCCTCCACCGCACTGTTGACCAGCTCGACAATCAGGACAAGCGCAGTCACACTGACCAGCAGAACACGTTCGACACGACTGACGTCCAGCAGGAATACCAGTGGCAGGAAAACCAGCGCCAGAATCAGTTCCTGACGAAAGGCTGCTTCGTGATGAATTGCCGCTCGAATACCGTTAAAGGCGTAAACTCCCGCAAGTCGAATTCTTCGGATTCCAGTATTCTTCTGCATTCAATGACGACCCTGATTCACTTTCCGGTATGCACCCGCATGAAGCATAACGTGCTGAAGCAATCAACGGGTATGATGACAGTGTTGTTACTGGCCGTTCTGCTGTTCACAGCTACTGTGCCAGCATCGACACAAGCCTCCGGGCAACCGCCTCTGCTGGCACTGGCGTCAAGCTTTCGTGATCTGTGGCCCGAATTGAGCCAGCTGTACAGCGAACAGACCGGACAGCCGGTACCACGCACCAGCTTTGCATCCTCTGGTCTGTTGAGCACGCAGATTCGACATGGTGCTCCCTTCGAACTCTTCCTGTCCGCCGACGAAGCCAGCGTCGACCGATTGCATGCGGCCGGCAAGACACGCGATGCCGGAGCCCTGCTGGCACGGGGAACGCTCTCGTTGGTCTCCTTGCGCAATCAGGGCGATGACACCGATGAACAAGACCTTGATCACACGCCGACGCTGAGCATGCTGAATGAAGGCATCGAGCGGCAACAGGCCTTCAGAATCGCCATACCCAATCCGCAACATGCCCCCTACGGCAAGGCGGCCAGGGAATCACTGCAGAACAATGGCCTGTGGCCACTGCCACCCGGCTTTCTGCTCAATGCCGAGAATGCCGCTCAGACCCTGCAGTTTGCACTCACGGGGGCCGTCGAATACGCCATCGTTCCGGATTCATTACTGATTGGTGCGCCTGCCGAGTTGCTCGTCACGCCACTACCTGCTGACAGCTATCGGGCCGTTGTACACAAGATGGTCCTGCTTGAGTCTGCCGGCTTGCAGGCAGAACGGTTGTTCAACTGGCTGCAGCAGCCATCGGCCAGCGCGGTTCTGGCACGCCATGGCCTGACACCCGTTCACTGACCGGCATCGACGCACTCATGTCACCGTTTCTGGTTTCCTTCAAACTGGCCTTGTGGACGGCCCTCATCCTGCTGCCCCTGGGCTTGCTGATGGGTCGCTGGCTGGCGTTCTCGACCTTCCGCTACAAGCCCTGGATAGAAGCCCTGCTGTTTCTGCCACTGATTCTGCCACCGACAGTCATCGGCTATTATCTGCTGCAATTGTTCAGCCCGGAGACTGTCACCGGTGCCCTGAGCACCCGTTTGCTCGGAGCACCACTGGTGTTCACCTTTCCGGGTCTGGTGGTGGCGTCGATCGTGGTGAACCTGCCGTTTGCCGTGCAACCGATTCAACTGGCGTTCAGTGCCCTGCCACTGGAAGTGCGCGAAGCGGCCTGGGTCAGTGGTCTGTCACCCTGGAAGACCTGGTGGCACATCGAGCTGCCGCTTACCTGGCAAGGGCTGCTGGCCAGCGCCACCCTGGTGTTTGCACACACTCTGGGGGAGTTCGGTGTCGTGCTGCTGGTGGGCGGCAACATTGAAGGTGTCACTCGTACCGTGTCCATTGCCATCTACGACAGCGTGCAGGCCTTCGACATGCAGACTGCCGGCTGGTACAGCATTTCGCTGCTGCTGTTCTCACTGCTGGCCCTGCTGATCGTTCGCCGGAGTCAGCCTGCCACGTGACCGGTTCGCTGACAGTCCGCATTCGGCAATCACTTCCCATCAGTCTGGATGTGCAGCTGCACTGTGCTCCCGGAGAACTGCTGGCGCTGGTGGGCCCTTCCGGTAGCGGCAAGAGTACGGTACTGCGAACCATCGCCGGTCTGCACCATTCGGGGACAGCACATGTGAGCTGCGGTGACAGTCACTGGCAGGACAGCGAGGCAAACATCAACCTCTCGCCACAGCAACGACGTGTGGGCATGGTCTTCCAGCACTATGCCCTGTTCCCTCACAAGACGGTACTCGAGAATGTCATGCTGGCCATCCACGATTCCCCTCGGGAAGAGCGTCGGCGGCGGGCTCTGGAATGGCTTGCCCGTACCAACATGACAGGTCTCGAATCTCGCAAGCCTGCGCAGCTGTCCGGCGGTCAGCGGCAGCGCGTCGCCCTGGCCAGAGCACTGGCGCGCGAGCCAGCGGTGCTGTTGCTCGATGAACCGTTTTCTGCCGTCGACCAGCAAACCCGCCGCAAGCTGTATCGCGAGCTCGCCCAGTTGCGTCTCCACCTGCAGGTGCCGATGCTGCTGGTCACTCACGATATCAACGAAGTGCAGCAGTTGGCCGACAGCCTCTGTCTGATACATCGCGGGAAGTCCTTGCAGCAGGGCGATGTCCAGGAGGTCATCAACGCGCCTCGCGACAAGGAAACGGCCAAGCTGCTCGGTCACCAGAATCTGCTGCCGGCCAGGGTACTGCAGAACCAGCCCTCACAGACACTCTACGAGCTTGAATCCGGCGAACAGATGAGCGGACCACCCGGTGAACTTGCCAGCGGCAGCGCCGTGATACTGCTGGTGCCTCCCACCACGATCTCCATCCTGGATGCGTCACAACCGGGAACGAGTGGCAACTGCCTGCGAGGCACCGTCAGCGACGCGGTGGGCATGGGCGACGAACTGTCAGTCCGGCTTCATCTGGAAACGGTCACCAAGGCTCTGCGCTTCCGGGTTCCACTGCACGTTGCCAGACAATCCGGGATACGTGCAGGCGTGACACTTGACATCAGGATACGGGATACAGATATTCATGCGATCGCCGCTGAACCTGGATGAACAAGGCCAGCGTCATCTCAACGGACGCACACTGAACAAGCCGCATGCTGAGTCGAATCCTGCCCAATAGCCGTCGATCCTTCACCAGCCTGAGCGAACAGGAGATACTGGCACTGGCCATTTCCTCCGAAGAGGATGACATGCGCATCTACCGCTCCTACGCCGATGGCCTGCGCGACAGCTACCCTGACTCCGCACGCATCTTCGATGGCATGGCGGAAGAGGAAAATCGTCATCGAAGCCTGCTGATCGAGCTGCACAAGCGCCGCTTCGGCAATGAAATTCCGTTGATTCGTCGTGAACATGTCCGCGGCTACTACGAACGCAAACCCGATTGGCTGGTTCGCCCACTGCCTTTGGCCAGAACACGCGCCATGGCCGAAGAAATGGAGACGCAGGCAGAGCGCTTCTATCGCGCAGCCGCGTCCCGCGTTCAGGATGCCGATACCCGAAAGCTGTTGGGGGACCTGGCCAACGCCGAGTCCCGACACAACGATCTGGCGGTCAGGCTGGGTCAGGAGAACGTGCCGGAGGAAGTCAGGACCCGAGAAGAGGACACCGAGAAACGGCAATTCCTGCTCACCTATGTGCAACCCGGCCTGGCAGGCCTGATGGACGGCTCGATCTCCACACTGGCCCCCATCTTCGCGGCAGCCTTTGCCACCGGCGACACCTGGAATACCTTCCTGATCGGTTTGTCAGCGTCCATTGGCGCAGGGATCTCCATGGGATTCACCGAAGCGGCCCATGACGATGGTGTGCTGACCGGGCGAGGTTCACCGATCAAGCGCGGCCTGGCGTCGGGCATCATGACCACCATCGGCGGCCTGGGCCATGCCCTGCCCTACCTGATCCCGGATTTTCGAACGGCGACCACGGTGGCCATCGCCGTGGTATTCGTGGAACTCTGGGCCATCACCTGGATCCAGAACCGGTACATGGAAACACCGTGGGGACGTGCCATCTTTCAGGTCATTCTGGGTGGATCACTGGTGCTCGCAGCGGGTATCCTGATCGGGGTCGCGTGACAGGATCCGGCATCACGGCAACCGTACTTTTCAGGCATCCTTCCTGCGCCCTGGCTCTCGCCAGAGCGCAGGAAGGATGAAAAAGTCTGCCGATATCGCCAATAGCTACAGGACCTGCGATCCGACTTTCGCCAGGACGCCGGTGGACCGGAGTCTGCCGATACCTTCAGGTATTGTCTTCCAGCACGATTTCGTTCTTGTCACAGCTCCTGACGGCGGCCTGGAACCCCATCTTTATCAGGGACTCGTTGCTCGCCGAAAGACTGCCCTTCATGACCGTCGCGCCACTTCTCTCCACCAGTGCCGTGGTGGTGAGCTGCGCCTGCTCCAGAACCCGGGCGAACCTGATGCGGCGGTCATCATCGCGGGATGCCATGCCAAGCTCGTTGCCAGCCCCGGTCAGACCTCGGACGATGAAGATCTCCGACGTGATGTTGATCTCCCCCGTGTGGTTGGCTGCACCATTCAGATTGCAGGTACGAACCACGATTTCCCCGCCATGGAACAGCGACTTGCCGGCCAATCGGATCAGATAGGAGAGGCTCAGGGTCAACAGGCTGCGATCTGCCATGATGCGGTTCGGCAATTGTTCCAGCTCCAGACGGAACATGACGATGGCGGGCATCTCGTTGGTCAGCCTGGCAACGGTCTCCCGCAGGATCGCGTTCAGATCGACTACCGACAACTCCGTGTGTCCGGACGATGAAAACACGGTCAGTTGCTGAATCCGGTCAATGGCCAGAGTTGCTGCCTCGCGGATATTCTCCACCGGTTTGCAGGCCGGTGATTCCGACTCGAGCATCATGCTGGCCAGCTCGGCATTACCCACGACCACCTGCATATCGTTGTTGAGCTCGTGCTTCACCACACGAAACATCGACAACATGGCCTGCAACTGCCGATCGCTGTTGTTGGCCATTTTAAGGCTGGTCGCCTGATGCCAGTGTCTGATCAACAGGGCCATGGCCACCAGACCAGCAGCTGCCCCTTGCAGTAACAGTAGAACGCCTGGCTCGAACCACGCATGCGCGGGTGGCCAGATCTGCCATGCCATGGCAAGCAGACCTGAACCGATGGCCGCTATCAGCATCACGCTTACCGCCAGCCTCATCCACCGGTAGTTTCGTGATCGATCGGCCTCAAGCATTGCCTTCTGTTGCATGACGAGTGATTTGGCGGCTATCAGTCGGGCTTCGCTGGGATGTTGATTCTGCGAGCTAATGCCTGTGTCAGTCAAGTTCCTGCGAGTGAAGGGAAGTGTATTGGTACGCACTGACGCTGGTATACTTGGCACTGGACACCTCGTTGACAGAAGAAGCAGGCTGAGCGTTGGCTGAATTGAGCGTTGCCTGCAAGAGAGCCAGCAGTATGATCATGGTGGTGAATGGCACTCTGAGGTCGAGGCTCGAGATGTCGGAGCCAGTGAAGGCGGCGGTGTTCTTCGCCAAAGCTTCACTCAGTGGTCCGCGACGACGCAATGGCGTACGACGAAACCGGTCGATGCCTGTCTGCTGAGGATTGTCCGAGCGCCTGCTGACGCTGTTCACTCCCAGCCCGTCTTCGGAGGTCCGCTGATCATTGGCCGACACATCCACCCCCGATCTGTCCGACAGCACATCGTTGACAGATGCGTGATCAGGTCTTTGCAACACAGGCTGGGTCTGCGCCTCCGCAAATGCTTCAGGTTTGTAGAATTCCGGGACGTAGGTACCGACGCGCAACACCACTCTGGCCAGACAGTCGGAATTGTCTTCGTAGGCAGCTGCCAGTGTCTTGCGCAAGCGAAGTGCCAGCACACGGACAGACGGATCGGCTTGAGCATCGAAGTCGTCCGGCTTGCCAAGTGCGTCAACGCCAACGGTATAGGCCTTGATGCGCGAACCGTTACCTTTCAGTGTTTCGCATACGATGTAGCGGAGAAACGCCGACATCTGCCTGGCGCCCGAAAAGCGGCGGTCGGACAACAGACGATCCAGTTCCGCTCGAATCACGGAAGGATCAGATTCGGCGAGCGACGAGTTATTGCTTGGACTATTCATGGCTGACTTTGATTTCCGTATATTTGAATAGATAAAGGAATCAAACTGAACAACGCGCATGTCCGTCTCTGGTGTTACAGAAAGACAACTTCTTTCAGTGAGATCTCGTGAATTTCATTATCATTGCGGTTTGTAAAGCTATTAGTGACATTTCGCAGGCATTGCGTCAGGATTGGTAAGCGCTTGGTAATCCGGCTCGCAAGGCCCCACCCCTCAGGCATGCAGACGCTACGGACAGCTTCATGAAAATGCACCGATGGCCACCTACCAATATTGAGAGTTCAATCGCTGGTCGTTGCACTCGCTGCTGGTTATCATCCCCATGTAACAGACCAATGTATCTCCCTCTGCTCATCAAATCCTGTCAAACAAAGTGATCCATACGGCGAAGATACTGGTCGTCGACGACGACTTCAGAATTAGGGATCTGCTGCGGACTTCTCTTGAAGCCGAGGGCTTCGCTGTGGCAGAAGCAGCCACCAGTGAGGAGTTGTACGAATGCCTCGCTTCAGGCGAGATCGACCTGATCACCATGGATGTGCTGCTGGATCGTGAAAATGGCCTGGATCTGGTCCGGGACATACGCCGGCACAGCGAAATTCCGATCATTCTGGTGTCGGGCCGCGTCGACCTCATCGATACGGTGGTCGGCCTGGAGATCGGCGCTGACGATTACATTACCAAGCCCTTTCCGATCCGCGAACTCATTGCCAGAGTACGTTCAGTGCTGCGACGCGCCCGCTCGACCGCCAGCTCCTACTCGGCGCCACCACCCCCGCCGCCGCCTGCGCCCGAAGACACCGGCGATGCCATGGAGGTTGTCCGCTTCGGCGACTGGACCCTGATGCCCGCCGCGAGAGAGTTGCGAGGTCCCGACAACAAGATCGTCGGACTGACCACCGCCGAGTACGATCTTCTGGAAATATTCGTGAACAGCCCGATGCGAGCCCTGAGCCGTGACCATCTGATGGAGCAGCTTACGGGACGAGACTGGCAGCCCAACGATCGTGTGATCGACAATCATGTGGCTCAGCTTCGCAAGAAGATCGAATCGGACGACGGATTCGAGTGGATCAAGACCGTGCGCGGTACAGGCTACATGTTTGCCAGTAAAACCACTCGTGAGACGCTGCAAATCTGACTATTTGCCCTGTGCTGTGTCGTCATTTCAGATCAAACGTCGTTTAGAGACACAAATATAGACGAATAGTCTTACGCATTGCTTGCATACTCGATAACACACCCCCCTCCTTACGGATTGTTATCGACGATGCCTACCCGATCCCCTTTCGACGATGCCGCTGTCAACAGCCAGCCGACAGATGCAGCTCTGACCATATCGCATTCGGCCGACGACGATTCCCTGGCAGCAATCAGTGGCAGTTCCGATCGCCTCAATGCATTGCGGGCCGAGCTGCGACAACGCTATCTGATGAGTGAGCCTCAGGTGGTCGATCAATTGCTGACCTCGCTGGAACTCGATGACCGAACACTGGACATCATCCATCAGGACGCCTGCAATCTGGTCGAACAGCTGCGTGCACACGACAAGCCCACCATGATGGAGAGCTTTCTGTCTGAATACGGCCTGTCCACGCGGGAAGGCGTTGGCCTGATGTGTCTGGCCGAAGCACTGCTGAGGGTACCCGATGCCACCACCATCGACGAGCTGATTGCCGACAAACTGGAAAGCTCGGACTGGGCGGCTCACCTGGGACAATCCAGTTCGCCGCTGGTCAATGCGTCCACCTGGGCCCTGATGCTCACCGGGCGTGTGCTCGACGACGGCGACCACCCGACCCGATCCCTGTCCGGACTGCTCAAGCGAGTGGGTGAGCCCGTCGTGCGAACAGCTGTCGGTCAGGCCATGAAGCTGCTGGGCAGACAATTCGTGCTTGGTCAGAATATCGATCAGGCGGTCCGTGAGGCAAGAACACTGGAAAAGCAGGGTTACACCTATTCCTACGACATGCTGGGTGAAGCGGCGCATACCTTCGACGACGCAGATCGCTACACACGCGCCTATGCCACGGCCATCGAGCGTCTGTCCACGGTCGATGGCAGAACCATTCGCGACAAGCCGGGAATATCGGTCAAGCTCTCGGCCCTGCACCCGCGATACGAGTACACCCATCACAAGGCTGTCATGAGCGAACTGCTGCCGCGTGTCACGCAGCTGGCTATCCAGGCGAAGACCGCCGGCATCGGCTTCAACATCGATGCCGAAGAAGCCGATCGCCTGGAATTGTCCATGGATGTCATCGGCGCCCTGCTGGCAGACCCGGCCCTGGCAGGCTGGGATGGTCTGGGGGTTGTCGTTCAGGCCTACAGCCGCCGGGCACTGCCCGTCATCAACTGGCTGCTGGCCGTTGCCGAGCTCAACCAGCGCAGGATCATGGTCAGGCTGGTCAAGGGTGCCTACTGGGATACCGAGATCAAACAGGCACAGGAACTGGGACTGGCCTCCTTTCCGGTCTTCACCCGCAAGATCAATACCGACGTCAGCTATCTGGCCTGTGCCCAGGTTCTGCTGGCCAATCGGCACCTGGTCTATCCGCAGTTCGCCACGCACAATGCGCACAGCGTCAGCGCCATTCGCCAGATGGCCGGAGAGGATACGCAGAGTTACGAGTTCCAGCGCCTGCACGGCATGGGCGAATCACTGCATGAACGGGTACACCGGGAGTACAAGACACGCTGCCGGATCTATGCCCCCGTCGGCGCTCATCGGGATCTGCTGGCCTATCTGGTGCGGCGGCTGCTGGAGAACGGGGCCAACAGCTCCTTCGTCAATCAGATCGTCGATCACCGGATCTCACCAGCGGACGTGGCCCGTTGCCCGGTCAGGGAAGTACGCAGAACCAGCCCCATCGAACATCCCGGCATCGTACTGCCGGCCGACCTGTACCAGCCACAGCGCAGCAATTCCAAGGGCTTTCGCATCAACGACCCGGCATCCATCACGCCACTGCTGAATGACCGTGAAGCGTTTCGGGAGACTCGCTGGCAGGTTGCCCCGCTGATCAATGGGCAGCCTCCCATGGAAGCCGGCGAAGCCCTGTATTCACCCAATGATGCACGTGATCTGGTCGGGCATGTCGCCCCCGCAACAGCCGAACAGGTCAGCCAGGCGATCGATGCTGCCGTCAGTTTCCGAAACGAATGGGCAGAGACGCCGGTAGCCATTCGTGCTGCCGCCTTGCAGAACACAGCCGATGCCTTTGAAGCCCATACCGCGGAATTCTGCGCCATGCTGTGTCGAGAGGCAGGCAAGACCCTGAACGATGCCATCTCGGAAGTGCGTGAGGCCGTCGATTTTCTTCGCTATTACGCAGCCGTGGCACCGGAATCGGCAGCCTCGGCCGAAGGGACTGAAGGACACGGGGTCATGGCCTGCATAAGTCCATGGAACTTCCCGCTGGCCATCTTCACCGGACAGATTGCCGGTGCGCTTGTCAGCGGCAATGTCGTCATCGCCAAACCGGCTGAACAGACACCACTGCTGGCTGGCAAGGCTGTCACCCTGATGCACCAGAACGGCATTCCTGCCGGTGCATTGCAACTGCTGCCCGGATTCGGCTCCACGGTTGGGCAGCAACTGACCGCAGACCCACGCATCGACGGTGTCTGCTTCACGGGCTCCACCGATACCAGCCGGCTCATCGAGCGATCACTGGCCAGACGAAGCCCCGAGCAGGTCGCTGCAGGAGCCAGTCCCAACCCGCTGCTGATGGCCGAGACCGGCGGTCTGAATGCCATGATTGTCGATAGCTCGGCACTGACCGAACAAGTGGTGCGAGATACGGTCATGTCTGCCTTCCAGAGCGCCGGGCAACGCTGCTCGGCCTTGCGCATCCTGTATGTGCAGAAGGAAGCCTACCAACGCGTTCTGACCATGCTGCAGGGTGCCATGGATGCACTGTCTCTCGGACATCCCTGGCAATTGTCCACCGATGTCGGTCCGGTCATCGACGCAGATGCCCATACCGCATTCAGTGATTACATCGACCAGCATCGACAGGCTGGCAGCCTGTTGCACCAGGTCGAGATGCCGGCCGAGCTGCAAGCCGATGCCGACTGCAATCGCCTCATCATTGCACCAGCCCTGATCAAGGTAGATGGCATTGCCGACATGGAACGGGAAATATTCGGTCCGGTACTGCATCTGGCCAGTTTCGAGGCACGCGACCTGTCAAAGGTGGTCGCTGACATCAATGCTCGCGGCTTCGGGCTGACGTTTGGCCTGCACACCCGTATCGATGACCGGGTTCAGCAAGTGGTCGACTCGATACAGGCCGGCAATGTCTACGTCAACCGCAATCAGATCGGTGCGGTGGTCGGCTCTCAGCCGTTTGGCGGTGAAGGCCTGTCAGGCACAGGACCGAAGGCCGGAGGCCCCTGGTATGTACCGCGGCTGATGAACCGCAGGGTGGCAAGCCACACGCTCCCTCGGACTGATGCACAGGATGATTCAGCGGGACTGGTATTGCCCGGTCCGACAGGCGAGAGCAACCACTGGCGTGTTCTGCCACGCAAGGCAGTACTGCTGTTGGAAACGCAGGCTGGAGCCGGCCACGCCTTGACTGCGACCATCCAGGCATTGGGCTGCACGGTCACCACGATGCCACTGTCGGATGCTCTGGACAGCTCCGGCGAAGCGCTTCATGCACGATTGCAAGAGGATTCGGTAGCCGTGGTTCTGACCGACAGTCAGGACCCCGCTGTACTGCTTGCGATCCGACAGCAGCTGGCGGCAAGCAACGGCCCGCTGCTGCCACTGGTGAATTCGGTGGACGATTCCAGTCGCTTCCTGCTTGAGCGACATATCTGCATCGATACGACAGCAGCGGGAGGCAATGCCAGCCTGCTCGGATCGACGACCTGAGTATCGTCCAACGAAAAACGGGTCCGGGCATGGCCCGGACCCGTTGACGATGCGTGGTTCCTGCTGAATACAAAGCTGTCCCCGGCAGTGACTGCCGGGGCAGCTCGGGACAGGCCAGCGTCTGAACAGACGCTGGTCGTTACCGACTACAGATTGGCAAGTACGCCCTGGACGCTGTCCTTGGCATCACCAAACAGCATGCGAGTATTTTCGCGGAAGAACAGAGGGTTTTCGACACCGGCATAACCGGTGGCCATGGATCGCTTCGAGACGATGACGGTCTTGGCTTTCCAGACTTCCAGAACCGGCATGCCGGCAATCGGGCTGTTCGGATTTTCCATGGCAGACGGATTGACGATATCGTTGGCCCCGATGACGATGACCACATCGGTATCACTCAGATCGTCGTTGATCTCATCCATCTCGAGCACCAGGTCGTAAGGCACATTGGCCTCGGCCAGGAGCACGTTCATGTGGCCGGGCATCCGACCCGCAACCGGGTGAATGGCAAAGCGGATATTGATTCCGGCCGCCTTGAGTTTCTGAGTCAACTCCGATACGGGATGCTGTGCATGCGCTACAGCCATGCCGTAACCGGGCACGATAACCACCGAATCGGCGTTCTTGCACATCTCGGCCACCTCATCGGCATTGATTCCGATGACTTCGCCCTGCTCCTCATCACCGGCATCACCACCGGCAGTCTTGGGAGCATCACCCCAACCGCCCATGATGACGCTCAGAAACTTGCGATTCATGGCACGACACATGATGTAGCTCAGGATGGCACCGCTCGATCCGACCAGGGCACCGACCACGATCAACAGATCGTTGGACAGCATGAAACCGGTAGCCGCTGCAGCCCAGCCAGAGTAACTGTTGAGCATGGAGATGACGACAGGCATATCGGCACCGCCAATGGCCATGACCATGTGCACACCGAAGGCAAAGGCCAGCAGCGTCATGATGATCAGCAGGAAGGTTCCCAGCCCCTTGCCGGCATGTTCGGTGGCGGCATCGGGTGCCGTGCCCAGAAACATGAACAGCAGTACCAGACAGGCAACGCCGATACCGATGTTGAGTGCGTGGCGGTTTGGCAGGATCAACGGCTTGCTGCCGACCTTGCCACTGAGCTTGCCGAATGCAACGACCGATCCGGTGAAGGTCAGCGCACCTATCAGGATTCCCAGATAGATCTCGACGTCATGAATGGTGCGTTCCGTACCCACCAGATGAGACTCCGGCGTCAGATAGCTGGCAAAGCCCACCAGCACCGCCGCCAGACCGACGAAACTGTGCAGAAT
The DNA here is from genome assembly GCF_052681095.1 of Granulosicoccus sp. 3-233. Lineage (NCBI taxonomy): Bacteria > Pseudomonadati > Pseudomonadota > Gammaproteobacteria > Chromatiales > Granulosicoccaceae > Granulosicoccus > Granulosicoccus sp. 3-233. Next base: position 566,838 of record NZ_JBQYLE010000002.1, on the reverse strand, counting down.
GGCAACCAGTTCCGGCATCTGAGTCATTTCGACACGCTTTGCCAGCCAGGCACCAATGGCACCACCGATACCCACGGTGACCAGCAGCACACCATAGCTGGACACACCGTCGCCGATGATGGTCGCCAGCACCGCGATGGCCATACCGGCGATACCGGCCTGATTGCCGCGTCTGGCGGTTTCCTGATTGGACAGACCGGCCAGGCTCAGGATAAAGAGAATGGCTGCAATGATGTAGGCAGCCGTAACCATACCTTGATTCATCTTTTCTTATTTCCTGAACATTTTCAGCATGCGCTGAGTTACCAAGAATCCGCCGGCAATATTGATACTGGCAATGAGAGTTGCGAGAGCGGCCAGAAAGACCACCAGACCGGATGAGGAGGAGATCTGCAGCAGCGCACCCACCACGATGATGCCGCTGATGGCATTGGTCACACTCATCAGAGGCGTATGCAGCGCCGGGGTGACACTCCAGACGACCTGATAGCCGACGAAGCAGGCCAGCACGAACACGGTGAAGTGACTCATGAAATCCGCCGGTGCGACACTGCCCACCAGCAACAGGGCAACCGCCGCAACAGCAGCCGCAATGAGACTGCCGCGCGCACTGCCGGTCTTGACTTCGGTGGTTTCGGGTACCACGGCAGGTTTGGCCGCTGGCTTCGGCGCAGCAGACAGTTTCGGTGGCGGGGGTGGCCAGGTGATCTCGCCCTCCTTGATCACGGTGGCACCACGGATGACTTCATCCTCCATGTTGACGTTGATCACGCCATCCTTTTCCGGCGTGAGGTCGGCCAGCAGGTGCCGCAGGTTCGTGCCATAGAGCTGGCTAGACTGGGCTGCCATGCGGCTGGGCAGATCGGTGTAGCCGATCAATGTCACTTCGCCATGCTTGACGATTTCGTTGGCTCGAGTGAGTTTGCAGTTACCGCCCTGTTCGGCGGCCAGATCGACGATGACACTGCCCGGTTTCATGGACTCGACCATGTCGGTCATGATCAGTTCGGGCGCTGGCCTGCCGGGAATCAGGGCTGTCGTGATGATGATATCGACCTCCTTTGCCTGTTCCCGAAACAGGGCCATCTCGGCATCGATGAATTCCTTGCTCATGACCTTGGCATAGCCGCCTTCACCCGCGCCGTCTTCATCGTCCTTGAAGTCGAGCATCAGAAACTCGGCACCCATGCTCTCGACCTGTTCGGCCGCTTCCGGACGAGTATCGAAGGCGCGCACGATGGCCCCCATGCCGCGTGCGGCACCGATGGCTGCCAGACCCGCAACACCGGCACCGATGACCAGTACCTTGGCTGGTGGCACCTTGCCGGCGGCCGTGATCTGACCGGTGAAGAAACGACCGAACTGATTGGCCGCTTCGACCACTGCGCGATAACCGCCGATGTTGGCCATCGAGCTCAGGGCGTCCATCTTCTGTGCGCGAGACATCCGTGGCACCGAGTCCATGGCCAGCACCGTCACATTGCGTGCGGCCAGAGCCTTCATCAGTTCCTCGTTCTGCGCAGGCCAGATGAAGCTGACCAGCGCTGTACCCGAACGCAACATGGCGACTTCATCGCCGATGTCCGAGTCCTGTGCCGGGGCCCTGACTTTCATTATCAGGTCGGCCTTGTCATATACCGCCTTGGCATCGGGCAGGACTTCCACCCCAGCGTCGGTATACAGTTCGTCTGCAATATTGGCTGCCAGACCGGCACCGCTCTGCACACACAGGGTGTGGCCGAGCTTCATGATGTGACCAGCGGTCTCGGGTGTCATTGCGACACGCCTTTCGCCAGCGTACGTTTCCGTAGGAACTCCGATTAGCACGTAAGACTCCTGCTCAAATTGACCTGTTATTGTACCAGCTGCAATGACACTCAGTTGACAGTCATTGCACTGTGATAATAAGCATAGGCAAATTCAATTGCAGGCCGAAGACAGGCTTGCGCTAATACATCGCGTATTTCGGAACGATCCCGCCTGATTGGCGACAGTTCCCGAGCGTGGTCCGACCAATGAGCCTGCAGTGATGACGCCACGGAAACATCTCACGAGGGAGCTCGTTCCCGCTCAGGCCTGATCGCCCGCTCCGCCAGCGATATCAGGCGACCTGCAGCAGGTCCTCGTCAGTGGCAGTCTTCAGGCAGAACGAAAAGACACTGCCGACGCCCAGCTCGCTTTCGACCTCCAGGGCGCTGCCGTGCAGGGCCACGATTTCCGAGGCGATGCTCAGGCCCAGCCCCATGCCCGGGCCGTTCTGCTGATCATTGGCAGGATTGACCTGATAGAGCCGGTCGAAGACCTTGCCGGTATCCGTTTCCGGAATACCACAACCGGTATCGCGAACACTCAGACGCAACAAGCGCCCACCGTCGATCAGCTCGCTGTCGACCGTCACGCTGCCACCGGAATCCGTGAACTTGACAGCATTGTTGATCAGATTGCTCAACACCTGGATGATGCGATTGGATTGCATCATGACCAGCGGCAGCTGCAACTGATCATTGACTGTCAAGGTGATGCCCTTGGCCACGGAGGCCGGCGTGGCCGCCACCACACAATGATCGAAGACATCGTGAATGCTGCAGGGCTTGGGGTCGATCGTCATCTTGCCCGTCTCGAAACGGGACAATTCCAGCAGATCGTTGAAATGTGTGGATATCTGCTCACAGCTCTCCAGTGCATAGGTCAGGATGGTTTTCTGTTCTTCTTCGATGGGTCCCGCCAGACCATCGGCCACGATGGCCACGAATTCCTGAATGGCCGTCAGGGGCGTCTTCACCTCATGCGACACCGTATGATAGAAGCGCTTGATCTCGTCATTGCGTTTGATCAGCAACTGATTCGCCGCTTCGAGCTCCTTGACACGGCTCATCAGTGACTTGCGCAGCATGCCCTTCTCGATCGTGTTCTTGACAGCCCGGCACAGGGACTGCTGCGTGACGTTGCGCTTGGCCAGAAAATCGTTGGCCCCGGAACGCACGGCCTCGATGGCGGCCTCTTCCCCTCCGTCAGCCGTGAACACGATGGTGGGGGGCATGGTATGGCCCATCTTTTCCCGAAGCATCTTGATGACCTCGGTTCCCATCATGTCCGGCAGTCGATAATCGATCACGATGCAGTCGAAAGTGTCCACCGCACAGATGGCCAGCGCTTCGGCCGTGGTACCGGCCGAGATGACGGTATGCTGAAACGAATCGTCCGAACGCAGATAGCGCTTGCACAGGAAGCAGTAGGCTTCGTCATCGTCGATGAGTAGAATGCGTGTCTTGACACGGCTGCCCGGAGACAGATAGTCATCTGTCTCGTTCAGCGACAACGAAGTAGTCGGTTCCATAGTGGCCTTAGTGACCATCCGGCGTCGTACTTTAGCTGCCGAGTGTTACGTCTTGCGGCTCCTGCGAACGTATTTGCCGGCACTGGCAGCCACTTCATCCAGCGACGCCGGCTGCAGGCCCAGATCACGAAGGATGTCATTGGCCCCACGATACAGCAACATTTCGGCCACCTTGACCCCCAGATCCACCGCCTCGTTGCAATGCCCGCGCGCGTCTGCCGTCACCACGGTCTGACCATCCGGCGAGGCCACCAGGCCACGCAACCAGAGCTGATTGCCCTCCAGCTCGGAGTAGGCCGCAATGGGCACCTGGCAGCCACCATCCAGACGTGCGCTCAGGGCTCGCTCGGCCTGCACGCGATAACTGGTTTCCTGATGATGCAGATGATCCAGCAGAGCAATGGTATCGGTGTCATCCACGCGTGATTCGATACCGACAATGCCCTGACCGGCTGCTGGCAGGCTTTCTTCCACACCGATTTCAGTCGCGATCCGCTCTTCCATGCCCAGCCGAATCAGTCCGGCAGCGGCGAGGATGATCGCATCGTACTCACCATCGTCCAGCTTGGCCAGGCGGGTATTGACGTTGCCCCGCAGGTTATGCACCTCCAGATGCGGGTACCTTGCCAGCAATTGCGCCTGTCGGCGCAGGCTGCAAGTCCCCACAATGGCGCGCTCGGGCAGTTGCGCTGCGGACTGGAACTGATTGGACACGAAGGCATCATGCGGATTTTCGCGCTCCAGAATATGCACGACCTGCAACCCTTCGGGCAAGACAGCCGGCACATCCTTGATCGAATGCACGGCAATGTCCGCATCACCGTCGAGCATGGCGGTCTCCAGCTCCTTGACAAACAGGCCCTTGCCACCGATCTTCGCCAGGGGACTGTCCAGCAACTGATCGCCACGCGTGGTCATTCTGACCAGTTCGACCTGCACATCCATGCCCAGAGCCTCGACTCTTGCCTTGACATCTTCTGCCTGCCACAGGGCAAGCGGGCTGTTGCGGGTGGCAATACGCAAGGTTTTCATCATCAGTCCAGGTTGGTGGCTTCGCCAGGGGATCGGAATCATGCACGACTGCGGGGTTCATACGGGTTGCAAGCCGGTATCAAGCCCCTGTCTGACATGGCCGCTACTGTACCACTGACTCACCGACAGACTGAAGCCGGCACGATGCTACGCCAGCCTGCTTGAGCAGACACCTGCGGTGGCGTACCATGCCTAGAACCCTGACAGGCACTGTTGTGCGGACAAGCACCATTGCGGCCTGACCAAACCGATCCTGCTGGTTTCACCAGCCAATTTTCCAGTGGAGTGTTTCGATGATGTGGATTGCCACCCTGTGCCTTCTGGCCATTGCTGCCTGGCTGTTCTTCAATGCCCTGAACGAACGACGTTGGGTCGAAGCCCACAGCCACGATGAAACCGTTGCCAGCGATGAGGGACTGCTGGCCAATTTCACCGCCCTGACCCGGACAGCCAACCCCACCGGAGACCCCAACGCGCCGGGCGAAGTCGTGCAGACACCACTGGGCCGTGCTGTCTCCAGAGTACAGGAGACGACCGCAATGGCCAGGACCAAATTCGATGAGCAACGTGCTGCCGCCGCTCGCGGCGAGGAAACCGTCATCGGACGCACCTATTCGAAGGTAACGGCAAAGGATGGCGTGGTTCGCCAGACGGCCGACAAGGTGGCTACCGGCATCGGCGCGCTCGAGAAGAAGGTGGGGTCCCGTCTGCAAGCCAACCGCGCACGCAAGGCAGAAACCTCGGAAGACTCCTCCAGCAAGTAGCACCTTGTTGAACTGATCTGATCGAACGGCGCGCAGTGCGGCGCCGTTGTCCTGCCCGTCACTCAGACCGGGTTACAGTAGTCAGCAACCCGGACTGCGTGACGATCGAATTGTACGCTGGCAACGCCCGGTCACGCCATCGGCGGCGTCGGGCAAGGTCGACGTCATGCAGCAGTGCATCGAACGCTCGGGAATCCGGACTGTCAGTGCAGCTTCAACTCGGCGCGCGTTGCCCGATGAATTCGATCCCCGAGCATGATCAGCAAGGTCGACACGGGGCCGTGGACCGCATTCTGATGCATGCGATACAGGGACAGATAGAACAGCCGCGCCAGCCAGCCTTCGACGAAAACGGTGCCACGCACGAGATTGCCCATGAGGTTGCCGATGGTGGAAAACCGGCTGAGACTGATCAGGCTGCCGAAGTCCTTGTAGACGAACTCCCTGGCTGGCTTGCCCCGGCGGCTTGCCAGAATGTTGTTGGCCAGGACCGAGGCCATCTGATGGGCTGACTGCGCTCTCGGCGGCACAGTGCCGCCATCCCGGGTTGGGCAATTGCAGCAGTCGCCAAGACCATACACATTGCTGTGCCCTTCGAGTGTCAGGTCCGGATTCACCTTGACGCGGCCGATGCCGTCACAGGCAAAGCCGCTGTCGGCCAGGAAGGCGGGAGCCTTGATGCCGGCGGCCCACACACTGATGTCCGCGCCGATCCGCTCGCCGTCGCTGGTGATCAGCGCGTCACTTTCGACGCGGGCAATGCGTGTATCGGTCTGTACCGACACACCAATGGATTGCAGCTCATCCCGGATGCTCAGACCGATCCGCTGGGGTAGTTGTGGCAAAAGCATGGCCCCGGCCTCGATCACGGCCACCTTGAGGCGTTCCTTGGAGAATTTCCGGAATCCGTAATCCTGTAGTCGACCTGCGACATTATGCAGATCGGCTGCCAGCTCGACCCCCGTTGCCCCACCGCCGACGATCACGACCGACAGCTCCGCATCCGGATCACTGGATCCGCTGACCCGATGCAGCTGCTTGAGGTAGAGCTGGTGGAAACGCTCGGCCTGTTCTCTGGAGTCGAGCGTGATGCAATGTTGCGCAACACCCTCGGTACCAAAGTCGTTGCTGCGACTGCCGGGGCTGAGCACCAGCTGGTCATAGGAAAGCGATCGTTCGGCGACCAGCTCAGCGCCGTTTTCATCGATCTCTGCAGCGACTATCACCTGCTGAGTGTCACTATCCACTCGCACGACCCGGCCCAGCAGAAAATCGAACTGGTGTTTTCTGGCCAGCATGCGGTAGCTGGTTTCATCATGGTGACTGTCCAGCGAACCGGTAGCCACTTCATGCAGCAGGGGCTTCCAGATATGCGAGGCATTCATGTCGATCAGCATGACCGACACATCCTCCGCACGCTTCAACTTGCGGGCGAGCCGAACCACCAGCTCCAGACCTCCGGCCCCGCCACCTACCACAATGATTCGTTTCGACATGCTGTCAGACCTCGGTAATCCACTCGCGATTGCGACCGGGAACCGCCCCGACGCCCATTGACTGACCCTTGCAACCTGCGTCCCGCCAGGAATCGGTCACCGCAATACTACAACAAGGGCGCCTATCCCCAAAGTACCGAGTCTGCCGGATGCATGTCACTGCCGTCATAGTGAATGGCTGCCGAGCGATCCTCGGCCAACAGCAAGGGGCCGTCAAGGTCCACGAACTCGACGCCCTGTGCCACCAGATGTGCCGGCGCCATACCCAGTGAACTACCCACCATGCAACCGACCATGACACCGAACCCTGCCTCGCGGGCGGCGCTGCGCATCGCCAGAGCTTCCGTCAGACCACCGGTCTTGTCCAGTTTGATGTTGATGACATCGTACTTGCCAACCAGTGATTCCAGGCTGTCACGAGCATGGCAGGCCTCGTCGGCACAGACCGGCAGGGGCCTGCCGCGTTCGGCCAGCGCCTGGTCGGATCCTGCCGGCAGGGGCTGCTCCACCAGAGCCACGCCCAGCTCCAGCATCAACGGAGCCAGTTCGTCATAGTCGGCGGCAGACCAGCCTTCATTGGCATCAACGATCAGGCGACAATCCGGTGCTCCTTGTCGAACCGCTCGCAAGCGCTCCAGATCACCTTCCCCGCCCAGCTTGAGTTTCAGCAACGGCCTGGACGCATTCTTCCGTGCAGACGCGAGCATATTGGCCGGGGTATCCAGCGACAGGGTGTACGCCGTGACAACACTTGTCGGCGCTGGCAGGCCGGCCAGCTGCCAGACCGGCTTGCCAGCGCGTTTTGCCTCCAGGTCCCACATCGCACAGTCCAGAGCGTTGCGAGCCGCCCCCGCTGGCAAGGCGCTCTGCAGCGCCTGACGATCCAGCCCGGCAGCCAGATCCGCCTGCAGCGAGCGGATCTGTGCGCAGACACTGTCCATCGACTCATCATAGCGAGCGTAGGGCACGCATTCACCACGGCCCACGAAGCCCTCTGAGCTCAATGTCACGGTCACCACATTGACTTCGGTTCGCGACCCTCTGGAAATCGTGAACGTGCCCGCGGTGGCGAATCGATCCCGACTGATTTCCAGCGAGGTCACAACCCCGGCATTCGTTCCGCTCATGCCAGCGCATCCACCAGACGATCGGCACCGTAGCGGTACGGATCGACCGTTGGCAGCTGCATGCGCTGCTCGATATCGCCCAGCACTTGCCTGGCCTGCGCCTCATCCAGCGCCGCAGTATTGACCGAGATGCCGGTCACCTGGCAATCGGGATTGACGAAGCGTGCCAGCGTCAGCGCCGTGTCGCGCAACAGTTCAAGGCTCGGCAAGGCGTAGTCCGGCAAGCCTCGCATGTGGGTACGAGTCGGTTCATGACACAACACCAGAGCATCCGGAGCACCACCGTGTATCAAGGCCATGGTGACCCCGGAATAGGAGGCGTGGAAGATACTGCCCTGACCTTCGATCAGATCCCAGTGATCGGCATCGTTGTCGGGTGTCAGCCACTCCACGGCACCCGCCATGAAGTCCGCGACCACGGCGTCCAGCGGGATACCGCCGCCGGTGATCAGAATCCCCGTCTGACCGGTTGCCCGGAAGGTTGCCTTCATGCCTCGCTCACGCATGGTTTTCTCCATCGCCATGGCGGTGTACATCTTGCCGATGGAGCAATCGGTGCCGATCGGCAGACAGCGCTTGCCACTGCGCTTCTTGCCGGTGGCAATGGGGAAGTCCTGCTGCGGCACCCGTACATCGAACAGCGATTGACCATGCTCTTCAGCCAGGGTGACCAGTCGCGGGTTGTCAGCCAGCAGAGTGTGCAGTCCGGAGGCAATGTCCATTCCTGCGGCCAGCGCCTGTTCGAAGGCGACGTTCCAGCTTTCGCCGATCCGCCCCCCTCGATTGGCCACCCCGACCAGCAAGGTTCGCGCGCCGGCCTTGACAGCCTCCTCGATGCTCATGTCCGGCAAGCCCATGTCGGCCTGGCAGCCCGGCAGACGAAACTGACCGACGCAGTTCTCGGGACGCCAGTCGCGTACGCCCTGTGCAACCTTGGCTGCCAGAGCATCAGGGGCATCTCCCAGAAACAGAAGATAAGGTGTATTCAGCATTTTCTTGTTATTCCAGACGAATGAGAGGCAGGGTCAATCTGCACGGGTGAACAATCCAGTGATACTCCAACACAGATTCGAGCGTAATAGAAGTCGATGACGGAGCCAACTGGCAGATAAAGAAGGTTCCAGTCGGATTGGCCGGCTACAGCGTTTTCAGATACTCCAGAACGGCGGATCGCTGAGACTCGTCGAAGTGATCACCGAATCGATGACCCGAGTTCGAATATCCCGGAAGACGGGTGTCGTAGATGGACTGTGGTACTGCGGCCTCATTCTTGTCCTCGGCTGGTATCTCGAAGGCCCATCCCATGTTCACCTGATCATAGCTGTCTGGATCGGACGCATCAGAGGCGCTGTGCCGCCACAGCACAGGCCGACTGCCACTGTCCAGCACGGCGCGCAAGCTGGGGACTGACCCGTTGTGAAGGAACGGGGCCGTGGACCAGATGCCATCCAGCGGAGGCGCCACGTATCCGGGCCCGGGAGCGGCCGTTGCCAGCAAGCCGTAATAGGAACGATTGAACCAGTCCACGTAGGCTGCGCCCTCTCCACGGGCAAACTCGACCAGCACCGGATCCGTGCCAATGATGTCCAGCGGTACCAGTCGCGCAGGATACTCGGGCTGATCCCCATAGCTGCCGTGACAGCGCGAACAGGTCTGTTCGAACAATTGTCGCCCTTCGCCAGCCAAGGCGGTATCCAGCTCGAAAGGCCACGGTGGCGCTTCGAGGCTGGCGATGAATGCGCGGATGTCGGGCGCATAGGCATCGATCCGCTCAAGCTCATCGATATTGTCACTACACAGCATGGAGGCCGACATCATCAGCCGCGCATGATCGCCCCGCCCTTCCCCCATGTTGAACATGGCCGGTTTCTTCTGCATGCGCCACCAGGGCGGCACACTCACCGGCGGCGGGTCCTGTGGTGGCAGAGGCAGTAGTGGCGTGTCTGACCAGGCGTTGTCGTCGGCATGTCGATGGGCAATCAGGGCGGCGGTCAGGTTGTTAGCCGGATTGACGCCAACGGTATGAGGTCGAATGTACGGCGCAATGGCCGCCATGCGATCGGCAAAAAGCTCCCAGATGGCTGTCTCGGCCGGTCCATCGACCAATAGTCCCGCTCGCTCGGCCTGTGCAGACGCATCCCCGGTAAAATCCAGGAACTCGTTGCCCAGCCCGACGACCAGCTCACCGAACAACGGTGTGGCGTGGCAGGTCAGGCAGTTGCTGCTGACGATCCGGTCACCCTTGTCGTTCTGCAGAATGTTGACACTGTAGGGCAGACCTCGGGCGGCCTCCGTGCGGCCGCTGATTTCAACCACGTCTGCATCATCAAGCAATTGCCGGAAGACACGTTCGGGCAGACCGCAACTGACGTAGGCCGCTTCCAGCAGTGCGGTTCGACCGGCTTGCACATCGCCCTGACGCTGTGTTTCCGCAGGAATCGGACCGCTGGACGAGAAACGCGCTGCCGGCCACTGATCCGCCAACCCCGCCGGCAGTTCGGCCTCACTCAACACGACGCTCTGTCCCGCATCGGGGGCCGGGTGTTGCGTGACGCCTTCGCTCGCCTGGTCGATATCGATCACTGCCGCAGGCCTGCTGTCAACACCGGCACTGTTGGCCACCCCGGCAGTTGCCGATTCATCATCACGCTGACACGCGCTCACTCCTGCCAACAACGCGAACGCCAGCAACGCAACGCCAATGTTCATACCCTGTATCGATCTGCGGTACTGCATGATTGCCCGACCATGCCTGCCGGAAGCGCCCTTCGGACTCTTCATCGGTCTGCCTCCGTTTTCAATCCGCCCGCTGCACAGGCTGAAAATCCGCAAATCCGAAACCGTCATGCGTGCCGCTGATGCTCACCGCACCGCGCCAGCGCTTACCGTCGATATCACGTCTGACCACAGGCGGCTGCAAGGGTGTCAACTGCAATGCGATGGCGCCGTCATCACTGTCGATGCGAATGGACTCCGGCAGCTCATGCGTATCGTCTGATACACGCTGGCCAAGTGTATCCGTCCAGCGCAGCTCGACAGACCGAGCTGCGCCGTCTGTCCCGCGCAGCCTGCTCTGCACCGTTTCAGGGCCTCTACCGGAACGACGCTTGCTGCGCGTGACACTCAAACGCTGCTGTGCGGAGTCATCAGTCGACGATTCCAGATAGAGTTCGAGCGTATCGATGACCACAGCACCCCCGGATGATGGAAGTGCCCCCCAGCTATTGGATAACCAGGCTCTTCCCTGCCAGACCGGCTGCAGTGCTTCACCTGCCAAGACGCTATCTCGCCTGTCTCCCGGTGCCGACAGGGAGGCGCTGACCGGTACGGCACGCGCCATCCACTGCCGAAAATCCCCAACCTCCAGTCCATCCGGGCAGTGGTCAAGTGCCAGCTGCAATTCCAGACGTCGCCCGAGCCCGTCGGCCGGGTTCTGCTTGTCGTCAACTATCATGGCTGGCGGCCTCGTTGTAGCCTGGGCAGGCTCCACCGCCGGCAGAGCGGCAGTCACCCGAAGGCCGGCGTGGCAGGAAGTGTTCGCTGCAACCGTGTCACCCAGTCCCTCGGGAATGAGCCAGTCAATGCGAGTGGCTGTCACGAACAGGCTCGTCTCGTTGCTGTCCGCCAGCCCCAGCGCGCGCCGTTGCACACTCTGCCCTTGTCGCGGAGCAGTCGCGGCAGGTCCGGCGACAAGCAGGCTGGAGCGCATGACATCCGAATATTCCCATGCCGACGCCTGCACAGACTGACGCTCCAGTGCCAGCCGGTCCAGCCGCAGTTGCACTTCCACCTGTTCGCCATGCTCATCCTCCAGTAGCGCCTGCAGACTGAAAGATTCGGCATCCGCCCGAGGATGCGGACGCAGGTCAGCGGGATACACGATGGCGCCACCGACCGGATCCGCGTCTTGACGGGCTGCCAGTTCGACCAGAGCTGTCAGGGAGAGCGTCTCATCGCCGGCGGCAGTTTCCTGCATGCCGCTCACGACGTCGGGTGCACGCTCCCGCTCGCAGGCGACCACCAGCAGACTCGACACCAGCAGCGACAGCATCCAGCCACGACCGAAGCGACGCCCTGCCACGGACCGGCGCCTGCAGCGCACAGAGTCGCCAGCGCTGATTCGGTGACTAGACACCTGACCAGATCAGCTCGACAGCCATCAGAACGTGCTCAAACCCGTCATCTCCATGAATCGGTATTGCAGTTTCAACCACAGGCTGTCGTTCGCGAATTCGTCATAGTCCAATGAATACGTACGTCCGCCGGAATTGTTCCACTGCCTGTCGAAAAAAGTGATCATCTCTTCGGTCAGTGGCGACTCCGATGTCGTCCGCACTTGCACATCGGTCTCCATGTTCAGGTCATGCAGATTGCGCCGGGTGAAATTCGCCGAGCCCAGCAAAAAGACATGCGCAGCCGAGCCCTGTGACACATGCAACCATTTGGCATGACATTGCTCGCCGGACGTGGCGCACCAGCGCACCTCGACACCGCTGGCGACCAGTTCTGCAGCAACCGGCCGGTTCGGCACACCGTTCTTCTGCCGGCCGAAGGCATCACTGTTGACATCCAGTAATACCCGGACACTGGCACCGCGCGATTCGGCTGCGATCAATGCCTCGATGATGGCACGCTCACTGAGGTAGAACATGGCAAGATCCACGGCATCACCGGCACCGGCTCGGTCCAGGGCCTGCAGTACGGCCTGCTGGATGCGCGACTCCCCCAGTACCTGCACCGTCGGCAGGTCGGATGCCTTCGGAGTCTGTGTCGAACCGGAAACTGCGGCTTGCAGATCGGAGTCCGGCAGCAATACGCCAAGATGGTGCAGCACTTCATCCAGCAGCTGAACCTGTTGATGCGCCTCGTTCATCAGAAGCAGTTCGCGCTCGGCTGCCACCAGATCAACCACTGCTTCACCCGAGAACGACATGGCCACGTTGCGGTGGGCACTGCTGCCATCGTGCGGATTGGCAGAGGCCACCAGAGCGCGAAGCTTGTCATCATCGCCACTATCGGTGATCAGCAGTTTTCTGTGATTGGCCTTGAAGTTCAGCAGCGACAGATAGCTGCGCAGGGACACCCGCCCCTCGCCGAAGGGGTTGGGCAGCAGCTCGCCCGGCGCATTGCCGAATGGCTGAATGAATACGCGCCAGAAACCCGACCAGGTGGGGTTGCTGTCCTGCAACTTCGTCAGGTCGGTCTGCACCACGGTGATGCCGGCCTGCTGCAAACGGTTGAAATGGACCGACTGCAGGCCTCCGTAAACGGTATTGATCGGATCGCTGATGACGATGATCGGCAAGTCGGCAATTTCTTGCCTACGGGCTATCAGCGCATCCGTGAGTTCATCCGACAAGGCCCGATGCCTCTCGGGTACCGGGCCCTGCCAGGCGTTGAACAGGAACATGTCCAGCAGGATCAGTTTGTCCGCCTGCGCAATCATGCGGAACAGTTCATCGAATATCTGTTGTGACAGCTGTCGCTCGCCTTGCTCATCCAGCCAGCTGTCATCATGCAGAAACTGCAAGTGTCGGGCACTATGCTGCACGCCCTGCATACTGACCGCCGCAGGAGGGGGAAACAGTGAGTGCAGCAGCAACGTCAGCAGGGCATAGAGGAATATCGCGGCCAGCAACCAGCGAACGGCAGAGCGCCCACCGCCAGCCGACTGGCGGCGAAATATGCGCCATGTCTTGGAATCGCCCACAAACTACCTCCAGCGGGTGTTTATTAAAACAACTTCACAATTCAGCGGAGGCGAGTTGCTACAATCGCGCCATGCCGATTCCGGAAGCAGGGCCGGATCTGTCTGCAATTGCAATCTCGAATTGATGACTACCACCCTCAAGTTTGTAGGTAGGACTCGCACAACCTATACGTCATGCAACACGCAAGGCGCGTGTACCAATAATAATAACAAGCAAGGCAGCAGTGAACGATTTGAGTGAACCCGGGGCACAAGTGATATACGACCCAGGCTCTATAATCGACAGGTTCACAGCCGAGCCAACGACGACGGACTTAACGCTTTGATGAAGACACTCAATTACCCTCAACCCGGCGCCCCTATGCAAGGATATGCAACCGTGCCAGCAACCAGTGACGCGAAAGAATACCTGCGCCTGCTGCTGCGACACAAGTTCGGTCTGTTCCTGACACTGCTTCTCGGCCTGTTCCTGGCCTGGCTTTACCTGATCAGCACTGACAAGACCTACGAGACATCCGCTCTGGTGGAAGTCCTGGAAGAACGCAACTATTTCGACGATGGCAGCAGTGTCGCGCAAACGGACTGGAATGCCCCGACCATCAAGGAAGAGGCCAATCTGCTGCGTTCGCGCAAAGTGCTCAGCCCGGTGGTCGAGGCCTATGATCTGCGCACCTCCGCTGAGCCGAGGCAACTGCCCATCCTGTCCGACCTGACCCGGGAAATTCCTGCCCTGGGCAACCTGGTCAGCCAGCTGTCCTTCGCCCAACAGTATGCCTGGGGAGATGTCGACATCAGCCTGACCGAGCTGGTAGTGCCGCGCCAGTGGGAAGATCGCGCGCTGACACTGACCGCTCTGGGTGAGACGGCCTACAGTCTGACCGACGACGATGGGCTCGAGCTGATCGCCCAGGCTGAAGTCGGCACGTCAGTCACTGTGGAGACGCCCGGCGGTGACCCGCTGACCATCCGTGTTGATGAACTGAATGCTCCGGCCGGTGTGGAGTTCTCGGTTTCCCGAGCCTCCCTGCAGGCAGCCGTCAGCGAGCTGCGTGCGGATCTCTCCACTGAAACCACCGATACCAAGTCACGCATGATCACGGTCAAGCTGCGCGGCCACGACCCGGCGCATATTGCGGACCTGACCAATGCGATCCTCGGTGAATACACGGACGTCAAACTCGGCTCGCAGAATCGCTCATCCGACGAGAAGCTCGAGGTGTTCGAAGAACAGCTGCCAAAGGTGGAAGCCGAACTGCGAGCGGCGGAACTTGCCCTGTCTGACTTCCGACGCAATGCCGGCTCCTTCGGCGAAGACACCCAGACCAACTTCAAGCTCGGTCAGTTGGACAAGCTCGAAACCGAGCTGCTGGAAAAGGAAGTCGAACGAGACGATCTGCTCAAGCGTTATACCGTCAACCACCCCACCCCCAAGCGCCTGCAGAAGGAAATCGACGTACTCATCGACAAGATCGGCCAGGTACGCGGCACTCTGAGTGCCCGCCCCGACACACAGCGTGAGCTCGCCATTCTGGAAGACGAGCTGGAAACCAAGCGCAAGCTGTTCATCGAGATCTCCGAGGAACTGCAGAAACTGCGACTCGCCAATGTCGGCAATGTCGGCGAAGTCCAGGTCATCGATGATGCCTTGCCACCGCGCAAGCCGGTATCACCGAGCGCCCTGCTGGCCATCGTCGGCGGTACGCTGACAACACTGTTTCTCTACACGCTGTACCTGACGCTGCGCTCTGCACTGTCCACTGTCATCAGTGACCAGGACTCGCTGGAAAGGGCCTCCGGTCTGCCCGTATACATGAACATTCCGAAAAGTTCGGCGCAGCGCCGCCTGGGCAACCCGACCACTGTCGACCCTCGCAAGCTGCTGCCCGGCAGTAGCGGTGGCGATGCCAGCAAGGCCATATCGGGCAACGTACTGGCCCTGTCAAAGCCGGAAGACTATTCGATCGAAAACCTGCGTGGATTGCGCAGCATGCTCGAAGATGTCATGGCCGACGCCGACAACAATGTCCTGATGTTCACCAGCCCCCTGCCCAGCATGGGCAAGTCCTTCCTGAGCATGAACCTGGCGGTACTGGTGGCACAGACCGGCAAGAAGGTCCTGCTGATCGATTCCGACTATCAGCGCGGGCAACTGCACAAATCGCTGGGTCTGCCGGTCGGACCGGGTCTGCCCGAGGTTGTACGAGGCAAAAGCGAGCTGAAGGAAACCGTCAAGGCGACATCGGTTGCCAACCTGTACTGCATACCGCGTGGTTATTCCGGCGCTGGCAATGTTGGCGTTGACATGCCGAGTGACAAGGAGTTCGGGGCCTTTCTGAATGCCGTAGCACCTCGATTCGACCTGGTCATCATCGATACCCCACCTGTTTTGAGCGTTTCCACTGCGGCATCACTGGGCAAACACGCAGGTTCTACTATCATGGTAGTGAAGGAAGGCGAAGTGAAGGAGCCACAACTGAATGAAGCACTCAAACGACTGACCTTTTCAGGCGTACGCGTGAGTGGCTGCATCATGAATGGCTCGTCAACTCCGACGCCCAGACACTACACCTATTACCAGGAACAATTGGACTGAATAACGGCGAGTGAAACAATGTGTCCCATGGGGTATGTGTGTCGTTGACTGCAGACACTGTAATACCCTGTTGCTACATTGAACAAACGAGCCAGCTGTCACGCAACGGAAATGTTGCTTGCAGTAATATCATTTGAATTTCAATCATTTAACACGGGCTCCTGGTCATGGAATCAGGAAGCTCGGTGTCACGTCCAATACGGATACAGGAGAACAAGGTGTCAGGCGCCAGCGCAATCAAGAATAATCAGAGCAACACAGTCTTGGATACTGAAAGTGCCAACGCGGCTTATATCAACGACCTGCCTGGCGAGGAAGAACGTCTCGGCACACTGGTACACAGCGACAGCTCCACGCTGTGGCCGATCACCGGAATCAATGCGGCGCTCAAGCGCCTCGAGGATTTCATCTTCGGTTCGATCGCCCTGCTGATCCTGTTCCCGCTGATGGCCCTGATCTCCATTGCCATCAAGCTGGACAGCACGGGCCCCGCCCTGTTCTGCCAGGCTCGCAGCGGCCGCAACCGGGAAATCATCAAGGTCTACAAGTTCCGCACCATGTACCAGAGTGGTTCGCAGGAATTCAAGCAGGCACAGAAGGATGACCCTCGCATCACCCGAATCGGCGCCTTTCTGCGACGCACCAGTCTCGACGAACTGCCTCAGCTGTTCAACGTGATTCAGGGTTCCATGTCCCTGGTCGGTCCCCGACCTCACCCGCTGAAACTGGATGAAGACTTCAAATACGTGATTCCCGCGCTGGGTTCTCGCTACTGCGTGAAACCGGGCATCACTGGCTGGGCACAGATCAATGGCTATCGCGGTGAAACCCGTCGTGTCAGCGACATGGTCTCGCGCATAGAGCACGATCGCTACTATGTGAAGAACTGGTCATTGTTTCTCGACATCAAGATTCTCGTCCTGACCGTCTTCAAGGGCTGGACCCACAAGAACGCCTACTGATCACCCTGTCAGCCAGATCAGCCATACCGCTCACGGTTGCCCCCCCAGCCCTATGACTGATCGAAGGCAGCCTGTCGCCGGGCTGCCTGATGTCGGCGACCACCCGCGTCAGCCGGCAGTCGTTTCTCAGGCGCGGCCCCGGTTGTAGACCGGGCAGCCAGCAGCCGATAAGGTATCGAGTCAACACTGGAAACCGACTCGAACGCATACCGGAAATATCAGCACCGCAGACCCGGACCGGACTGCCTGCTCCCACAAACCTCTGAAAGTTTCTCACGATGGCAACTGATCCCGCTGGACTGCCGCAGCGATCCCTGCTGGGCTTTTTCGCACACCCGGGCACCCTGGAAGACTACCTGCAACTGACCGAGTCGACCATACAGAACTCGGAACGCCGCAGTGTTTTCTATCACAATCTGCATTCGCTCTACAGCTACTTCACCGATGCCGAGCTGCGGAAACATTATCAGGGCACCACGGTGCTGGTGGACGGCATGCCGGTCATCTGGCTGATGCAGTTGCTGGGCATACCGGTCACCCGAGCACACCGCCTGACCTACGTCGACTTCATCATGCCACTGATGCAACTGGCAAGCGATCGGGGCTGGACTGTCTTCCATCTCGGACAGAAGGCCGAGGTTCAGGCGAAGGCCATGGATATCGTTCGAACGCAAAGCCCGAACATCCATCTTGCAGGACACGATGGCTACTTCGATCAGACACCCATGAGCACACAGAGCCTGGCGGTCATCGAGCAGATCAATGCCAGCAATGCGCAGATCGTGCTGGTCGGATTCGGAGCGCCGAAACAGGAAGCCTGGTTGCATGCTCATCGTCACCTCATCAATGCCCCCATCGTCTTCACCTGCGGTGCCTGCATGGAATATGTTGCAGGAGCCGTCAAGACCCCCCCTCGCTGGATGGGTCGTCTGGGACTGGAATGGAGTTTCAGACTGCTGGAAAATCCGCGCCGTTTCGCCTTCCGCTATCTGGTGGAACCGGTTCTTCTGGGGGCTATACTGCTGAAGAACGGCATGGGCATGCTGATCAGTAACAAGCGGGCCTGAACACGGTGAGCAGCATCGATACGGCCGATGAACAAACGGCAGCCATGAATGGCGCACAGGCAGTCCTGGAGACTTCAGATGCCGGAAAGGGAATGACGGGCGTGAGAATCATCGACAAGTGCATCCAGCTGGCGACCTCCAGGCTGGCTCTGTCGGTCGGTGCTCAGGCCATGGTCAGTGGCTTTCATTTTGCACTCAATCTGGTCCTGCTGCGCCTGGTGACACCCTATGACTATGGCATCTTCGCCTTTGCGTTCGTCCTGGCGATGTTCGCATCGGCAGTCAACAATGCGCTGATCTCCACCCCCCTGACAGTCTACACACCCATCGTCAAGGACCCTGCCGAGAGATCACGCCAGGAGGGCATGTTCAGCACGTTGAACATGATGCTGTTTCTTGCGTTGCTGGTCTGCGGCTTCGTCTATTCCGGCTGGAGTGAACAGAATACGACTGTGACCCTGTCGGTGGCATTGTTCGTGGCCATCTACTCGGCCCGCCACTTCAGTCGCAGTGCCGGTTACGCACGCATGCGTCCTCTGGTGACTGCATTGGGTGATGCCACCTATGTCGGCACCGGTATCGTGGTCATGCTGGCCATCATCCTTTGGGTGGACGACCTGAACATCAGTCACGTCCTGCTGGCACTGGTGGCGGCCAACCTGGCGGCCATGCTGGTGGAACGCCATCGCCTGCACGGTAGCGGACGCAAATGGCTGACTCTGGCCGGTATCGGCAGTTATCGCGACGTCTGGGAGCAATCCCGCTGGGCCCTGGCGGGTTCCCTGACCACACTGTTTCTGGCACAAGCGCACAGCCTCATCATCACGGCCACCAACGGGCCGCATGCCTACGCGCCTCTGGCGGCCGGATTCGTTCTCTTCGGGCCCGTGCGGGTTGCGCTGCTGACCTGGCAGAACATGGTCAAGCCCGAGCTGGCTGTCGCGCTGTCCGAGTCCAGACATCTGGCCGTCAGGCAACAGATCCGGACGACCAGCCTGCTGATGGCCGGGGCCGTACTGCTGATGGGTCTGATGCTGTTGATCCTGTGGCCCTGGATCGATGCCTTTCTGTATGCCGATCAATACGCGGACGAACCCATGGGGCTGATCGTGGCCACCTGGTCCGTCATCACCCTGTTCGCCGCCAGTTACAACGCGCCTGCAGCTGCGCTGCAGGCCATGCGCGACTTCCGGGTACTGGCCATGGCAAGTGTCTATGGCGCCATTCTCAGTGGTGTCCTGGTCAGCGTCACACTCTACTTCTTCAACCCTGAATCCACCCTGTTGGGAATACTGGCGGCAGAAGCGTTCATGGCGATCTACCTGACCCGCATTCTCTACACCCGATTGAAAGCGGCCTCGTGAAAACCGTTCTCTGCATCTGCACCTATCGTCGTCCGGCAGGACTGCGCAAACTTCTGGAAACCCTGCCACAGCTTGCCGGCACCGATGGCCTGGAGGTCGTCGTCTCCGACAACGACCCGGGAGCTGAAGGTCTGGCTGTCTGCGAAGCGCTGAGCGCGGCGGGCTACCCTTTTCCGTTGCACACGGTGTCCGCGACAGAGCCGGGAATTTCAGCTGCCCGCAATGCAGCCTGCACACGGGCCTTGCAACTCGAACCCCGCTTGCT
The DNA here is from genome assembly GCF_052681095.1 of Granulosicoccus sp. 3-233. Lineage (NCBI taxonomy): Bacteria > Pseudomonadati > Pseudomonadota > Gammaproteobacteria > Chromatiales > Granulosicoccaceae > Granulosicoccus > Granulosicoccus sp. 3-233. Next base: position 547,121 of record NZ_JBQYLE010000002.1, on the reverse strand, counting down.
GGCCTTTCTCGACGATGATGAATGGCCAGAGCCGCAATGGCTGACCGAACTGCAACGTGTTCGCAATGCCTGCAATGTCGATGTGGTCGGTGGCCCGACTCGACCGGTGTTTCCCGAAGGATGCGCCGAATCGAGTCGACAGAATGCCTATTACGGCGCGGACCTGGCATTGCCCGATCAGTCCCTCTGCCAATTGCAGGCCGGCGGCAATTTCCTGATCACCAGTGATGCCTTGCAGGCGCTGGCTCCGGAGTTCTTCAATCACGCCTTTGCGCACAGCGGTGGCGAGGACCTGGCCTTCTTCATGCAACTCCGGCAACGGGGCTATTCCATGGCATGGGCGGCGCATGCCATTGTCCATGAACCGGTACCCGAGGATCGTCTGCACGACGCCTGGGTACAGCAGCGCATCGTCAACATCCACAATTCACGGGTCAGGGTCATGCAGTTGCTGCAGCCCGGCGTCGGCCATAGCCTTGTGCGGGGACTGAAAACCATCGCGCTGGGGGGACAGACCCTGCTTGCCAGTGCGCTGTCATGGTTGAGTCCTTCCTGGATGGAACGCTCGCGACAATTACGCTGGAAACTGCGCGGCAAGGTGAGTGCGCATCTGGGTCACGCTACCATTCGGAACGAAAACTACTGATGTCCCCCCGATTCTCCATAGTCATACCGACCTACAATCGATCTGCCTCGGTGCTGGATACGCTGCAGTCATGCTTCGAACAGACTTTCGACGATTTCGAGGTGGTGGTAGTCGACGATGGCTCGAGCGATGACACCCGTGATGTGCTGGCAGCCATCGACGATCCACGCCTGAGAGTGCTGCATCAGGACAATGCAGGTCCGGCTGCGGCGCGCAACCACGGCATGAAGGTCGCAGCGGGTCAGTACATCGCCTTTCTCGATTCCGATGATCGCTGGTATCCGACGTTTCTGCAGGTCGCCAACGACTGCCTCGAAGAGGATGAAGACGTGTTGCTGTACGGGCAGATCATCGTCGATCGCGGCGTCGACCGCTACTGGGTGAAACCCGCGCGTGCACTTGGTGCGGAGGAATCGATATTCGATTACCTGTACGTCGATGGCAGCTTCATCCAGACCAGCACCATGGTCATGCCACGCACCCTGGCCACCAGGGTGCAGTGGGACGAATCCGTGACCTTCGGGGACAATGATCAGTTTGCCATCGACTGCTGGCGCACCGGAATTGCTTTCCGCATGCTGCCTCAGCCGCTGACCTTGTACGCCGATGTGATCAGCGATGAGGCCCTGTCGCAGCTGCCCATACATGCCGGCACGTCCGAGAAATACACCAATTTCTTCCGCTGGATGGATACACAGAAAACCGCCATGTCGCCAATGGCCTGGGCGGGATTCCAGGCACGTTTCGCAAGTGTCGGTCTGGCCCGCTCGGCACCCGTTCGGAGTTTCGGATTGCTCTGGAAGGCCTATCGCACCGGCGCAATGGGACCATTGGGCATGGTGCGGCAAAGTGTTCAGAATCTCTTCCCGAGACTCTACCGCCGCCTGGTGGATCAATACGTACGATATCGCGGCTTGACGCTCGAGCAGGCCAGGCGTCAGTGAATCTCTCCGCTCAGCACCAGGTACCGCGACCAGCCCTGGCGACCTATCAGGCGCCTTACCGGGTGCCGCTGCTGGCATCACTGATGCTGGTACTGACCCTGCTGCAGGGCACCAGCTTCACCCTCACCCTGGCAGTGCGATCTCCCTTTGCCGGTGATCTGCCAGTGACCCTGGTCACGCTGCTGTGGCTGGTCATGTATCTCACCTCTGCCGTGGCCCTGCTCGCCAGCTTCGGACTCAACTGGCTGACCTGGCTGGTGCGTTATCGACTGGCGCTGATCCTGGTGGTGGCCGGTACTGCCTTTTCCACCGCCTGGTCCGTTGACCCCAATCTGACCATCGAACGCTCGGTACACCTGATCGGTACCACCCTGCTGGCCATCTATCTCGGCTTCAGTCTGCCCTTGTCGCAGATTCTGCGCATCAGCGCGACGACTCTCGGCCTGCTGATGTTCGGCAGCGCCCTGGCCGCCTGGTTCATGCCATCGCTGGGTCTGGAGCAATATGAGGGGCAACTGGTCTGGGCCGGCATCACCGCTTCCAAGAATACGCTGGGATTCTGGTCGGCCATCACGGCCCTGTTGCTGTCCAGTCTGTGTTTCTGGCCGATCTCCACGGCGCGTCGTGTCACCTGTCTGATCCTGATCGTGCCTGCCCTGCTGTGTCTCTATTTCAGTGTGTCGGCGACATCGGCACTGGCACTGATCTGCGCAACACTGGTCATGCTGTACCTGCATACCACGCGCAGTCTGCGCATGGGCATGCTGTCGATGTCGGTCCTGGGCCTGCTGGTGGCCGCCTTGCTGGCCATGGCCTTCAGCTATATCGACACGGCAGAATTGATCGGGCGCTCTGGTGACCTGACGGGACGTGGGGATGTCTGGCAACAGACCTGGCAACTGATTCTGGACAGACCGCTGACGGGATACGGCTATGGCACCCTGTGGTATCCAACCGACGACAGTGTCTGGATTCAGCAATCCCTCACTGACTTTTCCTGGACCGTGTTCCATGCGCACAACGGTCTGCTGCAGATTGCCTCGGAGATCGGCCTGCCGCTGACGGCGCTGGCGGTCTTCATGATCGTGCAGCAACTGATCGAACTGTTCCATTGTCAGTATCAACGTCCTTTCCCCGGCGTCCTGTTCGCACTGGGTTTCATGATTGCCCTGCTGGTGAGCAACTATTCCGAGGCACGATTGCTGGTCAATCGCGAGCTGTACTGGATTCTGTTCGTGACACTGCCCATCAGCATGTTGCAACAGGTCACGCTCAGCAGCTCCCTGACTCGATCTCAGACTCCCGCATTCGGCCTGCCCGGCGACATGCCCGGCAAGCTGGCAAAGTCACGTGAAAGGACCCGACAGCGGCGCTCATTGAAGAAGCGCCTGCTGCTGCAACGTCGCCCTGTCATCATGAACAATGACGACGATGAATCCGTTCTGCCCCTGACTGACAGTCAGGGACAGCCGCTGCTTGCGCTCGACAAGGGCACCACCCGCTCGGAAGAGGATTCCGCGGGTCAGGGAATACCTGCGACACGCAATGACGCCAGATCACAGTAGCGCCAGCTGGCGCGACAACCTACAAGACAATTAGAGAGACAACGTGAGCAAATCCATTCTGGTTACCGGAGGCGCCGGTTTCATCGGTTCGCACATGGTTCGCATGCTGGACCAACGCGGTTTTGACGTTCTGATATATGACAATCTCGAACGAGGCAATGCCGATGCCGTCACGGCGGGCACGCTGATCGAAGGCGATCTGCACGACAGTGAAAAACTGCATGCCGTCTTCAGGGAACATGATATCGAGGCTGTCATGCACTTCGCCGCGCTGGCCTATGTCGGTGAATCGGTGCACGAGCCAGCATTGTATTATCGCAACAATGTCACGGGCACCCAGTCTCTGCTGGACAGCATGTGTGCCAACGATGTGAAGAAGCTGGTGTTCTCCTCCACCTGTGCCACCTATGGCGAGCCGGCAACCCTGCCGATTACCGAAGATACCCCACAGAACCCCATCAACCCCTATGGGCAGTCCAAGCTCATGGTCGAACAGATTCTCAAGGATTACGCACCGGCCTACGGACTGCGCAGCATAGCCTTGCGATATTTCAATGCAGCCGGTTGCTCTGAAGACGGCAGCATCGGTGAACGGCACGATCCGGAGACACACCTGCTACCGCTGATCCTGTTTGAAGCCTTGCGCGTACAGGCTGGCGGCAATCCTGCGGACACCAATCTCATGGTCTTCGGCAACGATTTCGACACGCGTGACGGTACCTGTATCAGAGACTACATCCATGTGAACGATCTGTGCAGTGCGCATATCGCCGCCTTCGAACGCATGCAGAAAACGCCGACAGAGGGCGCCGAGCAATTCAACCTGGGCGTCAATCGTGGCTATACCGTTCTGGAAGTGATCGACGCCTGTCGCCAGGTGACAGGCGTCGATTTCGGTTACAACACGGTAGCGCGCCGAGCTGGCGACCCACCGGAGCTGGTGGCCGATGCCAGTCTGGCCATGAGCCGGCTGAACTGGAAACCGGTGCACGCCGACATCAAGGACAGCATCCGGCATGCATGGCAGTGGTATTCAGCGCATCCTCCGGCAGCCTGAAACGAACTTCACGCAGGCCAGCGAGTCCTACCCTCGCTGGCCAACTGAACCGTAACCCTGATTTCGCCCAACCGGCATGGCGGAACAGGTAATACTCCCTACATGAAAATGACCTGTCACAGACGATTCGCCCTGCTAGTCACCCTGAGCCTGCTCGGCGGTGCTGCCCATGCCCAGTCCGAAAAGCGGATACTGGATGACCGTTGCTGGGACTTGAGCTTCGAAGAGCCCTTCGATACCTTGTCGCTCTGGAACGAATCGACCCGCGAAGGCCTTTGGCGCACCCGGTATATCTGGCCACGCGACGTCATCATCAATGATGAACAGCAGTTCTACATCGACCCGGAGGAACACGGAGTGTCACCGTTCTCCATCGATGATGGCATTCTCAGCATCGAAGCGAACCCCACTCCCAGAGCATTGCGTGGCGTGGTATCCGGACAACCCTACATTTCAGGCGTCCTGACGACCGAAAAGAGCTATTCGCAAAAATACGGTCGCTTTGAAGTCAGTGCACGATTGCCCCGGGGCGGACAGGGCTTGTGGTCTGCATTCTGGCTACTGCCCAGTTTCGAGCAATGGCCCGAAGGTGTCGCGGTGCTGCCTGAAATCGATGTCATGGAGAGTCTGGGTCACCAACCGAATACCTACCACACCACCTTGCATACCAACCAGACCGGTGAGCTGACCTCCTTCCCGTTTGACCACACCCTGAAAGCCGACCTGACCCGTGACTTTCATCTCTACAGCGTTGTCTGGACGCCCGAAACAGTGACCTGGTATCTGGACGGCAAGCGTATGGCATCACATCCGACACCGGATGACTACACCCGCCCAGTACACTTTCTGTTGAACCTGGCGGTAGGTGGCAGCTGGCCGGGGTCGCCAGACGCCAGTACCGAGTTTCCGGCCAGTTTCGATATCGATTATGTCAGGGCGTGGACTGACAACGGCTCCTGCAACAGCTGATTCTCGCTTGAACCCTGTTCAGGCCGCCTTGTCGAGAGACACTTCGTTCGCCGGCAGGCAGATTGCAAACGTGCTTCCTGCCTCGCTGGAACTGACTATGCCGATCTGCCCTGCATGGCATTCGGCAATCTGCCGGCAGATGTGCAGCCCCAACCCGGTACCGACGATATCGTCATGCTGGTGCAATCGCTGGAACGGCTCGAACACCTTGTCATGGAAACGCTCCGCGATGCCGATGCCATTATCGGCAACGGTGATCTGCCATTGTGCATCTATCAGTCTGGCCTCGATCCTGATCGTCAAGCTGCGTGCCCTTGAGCGATACTGGATGGCATTGCTCATCAGTTTGTGCACCAGCAGCTCCAATTGCAATCGATCGCCCGCAAGCTGCGGCAAGCTGCCGATGTCGATGCTGGCCTGAGCTTCCTCGATCAAGGGTGCCAGCCGAGCCTGCACAAGCGCAAATACCTGGTTCAGATCAACGCACTCGAATTGCCGGTTTTCACGACCGATCCTTGCCAGGTCGTGCAGGTCGTCCGCCAGCTTGTGCAGCCGTGATGATGCCGCATGCAGTTGGTCCAGGTTTTCCCTGACCGGCGAAGTCATGCGCGTATTCAGTACATTCTCGAGCAGTGTCACTGACAGGTCGACGTTGCGTACCGACAACTGCAGGTCGTGTGAGGTCACATGAGCAAAGTGTCGCAGCTCGTCGTCGCTCCGTTGCAGGCGTTGCCTGGCAAACCGGAGATCTCCGCTCAGAATCCCGGTACGATGCAGAGCACGATTTCTCGACGCCACCAGTCTGCCGGTACAGAAGCCTGCCAGAGCAGTGATGGCCAGAGCACAGATGGCAATCAGCCAGAGTTGTGCCGAGCTCTTGAGCTGCGCCAGGGCATGCGGGCCAAGAGACACCGCCAGCTGCCACTCACGTCCGCCTCCTCCCTTGATACGCCTGAACAGTGTGCTTGCACCAGAGACGGTTTGGCCGTCCTGGTAGAATGGCTGGATTGACGCGGTGTCTTCCGCCCCCCTGGCATCCGTGATGTCGCGGATGGCGACGGCCGTGAACTGATCCAGGGCAAATGGTTCGAGCAACTTTTCATGGCGGAATATGCCCAACAACATGCCGCGATAATGCTGTCGGCGCTGCGCCAGATTCTCCGGCTCGACATCGCCGTAGGTGGGTAGCATCAGAAGAAAGCCCTTGGCAGTCGGCTCCTCCCGCGTCATGACGAGCGGTGGACTCATCGCGAATTCTCCCGAGTCTCGTGCCTGTTCCAGAGTCAGCAGACGCTCGGCACTGAAGGTGAGGTCGTAACCGAGCATCCAGCGTTTGCCCTCCATGGGATGCAGATAGGTCAATACATGATGCTCTGCCGCGTAGCGGTCAGCATCGGGTTTCAAGGTGAAATCAGGATAACCCTGGTCATCGATCGACCGGTCGCTGCGCACCGAGCGGATGAATTCGTGCAGGATATGGTGCGGTACGCGTGGCACCCAGCCAACAGCGAAAACTTCGGGGAAACTGTTCTCCAGATCGATCGATTCCAGGTACGCCTGGAAATCTCGCCTGCTGACATACTCCGCGCCTTCATGAAGAGAGCGAACACCTCTCAGCAGCAACTTCTGGTTCTCCAGTGCATCACCAATGCGCGAGGCCAGCACATCGCTGCGACGTGCGAATTCCTCCATCCGCTCTCTGTGGATATTGCGATACACGGTGTTCACGGCAAACGCCGTCAGAATCAATCCCACCAGACACACGGCAGCGGGCAAGGCCAGCTGGCCGTTGCCGTTAGTTCTCCATCTGAAGCCCGCATCGATCATGCGGGCATTACCGCAAGTAACGCACCAGGTGGACCCACCTGGAGAAAGTAACTGCTACGGCAGGCTTCGCATCTCTTCGCCGGTGGCCTGCACCACTGGCGGACTGCTCCACACAAGGGAGTACAGCAGCTTGTAGGCGGAATTCATCGCAAGATCATTTATGGTGACATCCGTGCTGATCGCTGCATCAGCCGGTGACAGCGCAAACTGTGCCGGATTGGTGGATGAGCTGATGGCCAGAACACACAACACACCGCCGACAGAGGACAGCATCAATGCACCCGGTACCGACAGCCGATAGCGCAGAAAGCGACGCACTTCCATACGCCCCCAGAAGGCGATCAGGATCAGCAGACACAGGAAGGCGGCAACCACCAGTGGCACGGCCTGTTCAGCCAGCAGTGTTTTCACGATACTGGCCGGCTGCTCGATGCTGCTCAGCAGTTGCACATCGGGCCGCAGCCCGCGGGTTTCCAGAAACCAGGGAGTAATCAGCTCTGTCAGCATCACCAGCAACAGCCCCCCCAGCATGAATCCGGTAATCAGGAACTTGGCCAGGGGGCGGGTCCGGGTCATCATTGCCAGCACGCCACCCAGAATCAGCGGCACGATACAGATGATCCCGACCAGTGCCAGATCAAACCTCAGCCCCTGTATGAACAGCGGCATGACCGTGGCATCCGTCACCTCGATTCTGGAGAACTGCCACAGCGCATAGGCTGCCCGGATCACGGTAAGCAGAAACACCAGTGTCAACGCGAACAGCAGAAATTGGCGAAACAGGTGCGACGCCGGCAACTTGGACTTCATGTTCTCCGCAAATGGCTGACTTTACCGCCCCGGATTATATCAGCCACTCAAGGGCAGAAGCGCAACACCACCACGCTCCGAGACTGGCAGACTTGATTGCCGCTGACTTCGATCGCTCCCTGTTCCGGCTGCGCCGTATCGATCTCGACAACCCACCGTGTACCTGCCAGCTGTTCGGCTTCGAGAGGAAAGTCCACTTCCTTGTCACTGCCGTTGAACAGCAACAGCAAGGTATCCGACGGTTCGATCGACTGCCCTGCCGGAATGGCGTCTCCCATCAATTGCAGTCCGACAAATCCGCCATTGAGACAATGCCAGTCCGCTTCGCTCATCGCGTTTGCCGTCTTGTTCAACCACACGACATCGGGAAGAGCGCAACTCGCAGAGCGATGTTCGCCATGCAGATACCAGGGTCGTCGCAGTACGGGCTGGTTTCTGCGCAAGGCAATCAGGCGCTGGGTAAACACCTGCAGCTGCTGCGCTTCCGGTGTATCCGTCCAGTCGATCCAGGTCGTGGCATTGTCCTGGCAATAGGCATTGTTGTTGCCACGCTGAGTGCGATTGCGCTCGTCTCCACCCAGCAACATGGGCGTCCCCTGAGAGAGGAACAAGGTGCTCAACAGATTGCGTTGTTGTCGCGCCCTGAGCTGATTGATGGCCGGATCATCGCTATCACCCTCAACACCATGGTTGTTCGAATGATTGCTGCTGTGACCATCGCGATTGCCCTCACCATTGGCCTCATTGTGCTTGTGCAGATAACTCACCGTGTCGCGCAGGGTGAAGCCGTCATGTGCGGTAATGAAGTTCACCGTGGCTGACGGAGTGCGACCCTGCCACTCGAACAGCGAACTGCTGCCCAGGAGACGATCGGAAAAATCCGGCAGAACGTCCGCTCCGGAATTCCAGAATCGCCGGGCTGTATCACGGAACTGATCATTCCACTCCGACCATCGTGGTGGAAACTGCCCCAGCTGATAGCCGCCCGGGCCGATATCCCAGGGTTCCGCTATCAGCCTCACATCGGCCAACTGTGGATCCTGTGCCACGGCATCGAAGAAGCCTGAGCCTCGTTCGAATCCATGCAGCTCGCGTCCGAGAATGGAGGCGAGATCGAAGCGAAATCCATCGACCTCCATGTCGTTGGCCCAGAACCTCAAGCTGTCCATGACCAGCTGCAGCACCCGGGGATTCTCGAGCGCAAAGGTGTTGCCCGTGCCACTGTCATTGACGTAATAACGCGGATTGCGCTCCAGGCGATAGTAGGACAGATTGTCTATCCCTCTGTAACACAAGGTTGGCCCCTGCTCGTTACCCTCTGCCGTGTGGTTGTAGACCACATCCAGAAACACTTCCATGCCAGCCTTGTGCACCGCCTTGACCATGTCCCTGAACTCGGCCACCGCATCATCGGTAAAGGCATAGCGTGAATCCGGAGAGAGAAAACCCAGACTCTGATATCCCCAGTAATTCACCAGTTCCTTCTTCACCAGAAACTCGTCGTCGGGAAAGGCATGCACCGGCAGCAGCTCCAGCGCGGTCACGCCCAGCTTTTTCAGATGCGACAGAACCGCCTTGCTTCCCAGCGCCTTGTAGGTACCACGACGTGCCGCGGGTATCTGCTTCTGCAGTGCGCTGATTCCCTTGACGTGTGCTTCATAGATGACCGAATCACACAGTGACGGTCGTTGCCGGCGTTCACCACTCTGGTTCAGGTGCGGTGCGTGTTTGCGATGGTTGCGTGCATGGGCAGGCACAACCACGCTCTTGGGTACGAAGGGAGAACTGTCTCGCTGGTCGAAGGACAGATCCAGATCTGCATGCCCTCGAATATAGCCGAAATTCGCATCGTTCCAGATCAGTTTCCCGTGCAACCGGCGGGCGTAGGGGTCCAGCAGAAGCTTGTGCGGGTTGAAACGGTGACCATTGGTCGGCTCATAGGGTCCATGCACCCGGTAACCATACAAGGCTCCCGGTCGGATGCCCGGCAGGTAACCGTGCCAGACGTTGTCCGTGCACGCAGGCAACTCCAGTCGCTGTACTTCCTGCTCCCCCGTACTGTCGAACAAGCAGAGTTCGACACGGCTCGCATGTCTCGAGAACAGCGCGAAATTCACGCCCTTGCCATCGCTGGTAGCTCCCAGCGGCCAATTGCACCCGTCAAGCATTGTCAGATTGTCTCCCGGTCTGGCAATTCGATGGGCTGCAGACGCCAGATATCCCGGTTGTAGTCCTGCATGGTGCGATCCGTCGAGAACCGGGCACTACAGGCAGTATTCATGATGCTCTTGCGTGTCCAGCCAGCGGTATCCTGCCAGGCGGCTTCGACCTGCTGCTGACTGTCCAGATAATCCGGCAAGTCGGCAACTGTCAGCCAGGCATCATGAGGGCTGCGCGCAGCGTCGATGACACCGCGTACCAGTTCCGCCTCACCGGCATCGAACAAACCGCTGTCAAATGCCTCGAAAATACGTGTCAGCCGTGCATCCCCGGCAATGATCCTGGATGGTGCATACCCCTGCCTGACACCATCCACCTGGTCTACCGACAATCCGAACTGGAAGAAATTCTCACTGCCGACAGCCTCCAGTATCTCGACATTGGCACCATCCAGGGTACCGATGGTCACCGCACCGTTCATCATGAACTTCATGTTGCCCGTACCGGAAGCCTCCTTGCCCGCGGTGGACACCTGCTCGGACAGATCGGCTGCGGGACAGATCACCTCCATGGCGGATACATTGTAGTCCGGCAGAAAAACCAGCTTGAGCCTGTCGGTAGTGCGCTTGTCGCCATTGATGACACTGGCAACATTGTTGATCAGCTTGATGATCGATTTCGCCATGTAATAACCGGGCGCAGCCTTGCCGGCAATCAGGACAAGCCGGGGAACATGATCCTGACCGTCCAGCAGATCCAGATAGACATGAACCGCATGCAGGGTACAGAGCAGCTGCCGTTTGTACTCATGCATGCGTTTTACCTGAACATCGAACAGCATGTCGGCGCTGACCTCAATGCCCGTGCGCTCGGCAACCAGCCTGGCCAATGCCAGCTTGTTGCGGTTTCTGACCTCGCGCCATCGTGCCTGTAAGGCCTGTTCATCCGCCAGCGGTACCAGTTGTTCGAGTAGCTCCATCCTGCCTGTCCAGGACTCCCCCAGAGTGCTGTCCAGCAGGCTCTTCATGCCAGGGTTGCAGTAAGCAAGCCAGCGTCGCTGAGTCACGCCATTGGTCTTGTTGTTGAACCGGGTCGGCCACAGGCGATTGAAATTGGCAAACAGGCCTTCCTTGAGCAACTTCGAATGCAGGGCTGCGACCCCATTGATGGAAAAACTGCCAACGATCGCCAGGTGTGCCATGCGCACCACCGGCTGTGCGTCGAACGAGACGATGGACATCTCGGCATGTTGTTGCAGCTGACCGGGCATGGCTTGTTCCACTTCTTCCAGAAAGCGCCGATTGATTTCCTGGATGATTTCGGTCGGCCGTGGCAGCAGAGCGCCAATCATGTCCAGCGACCAGCATTCGAGCGCTTCGGGCAACAGGGTGTGATTGGTGTAGGCCATGACCCGGGTCGTGATGGACCAGGCTTCGTCCCAGGACAGTCTGTGATCATCGACCAGCAGACGCATCAATTCGGCAACGGCAAGACTGGGATGTGTATCGTTGAGCTGGAAGCAGTGGGCGTCGGCAAACCCCTGAAAACCGTCGTTGTGCAACAACCAGATTCGCAGGGCGTCCTGCAGACTGGCCGATACCAGAAAGTATTGCTGGCGCAAGCGCAGCACCTTGCCGTTTTCACTGGCATCATTCGGGTAGAGCACCATCGTGATGTTTTCTGCCGCATTCTTGGCAGCCACCGCTTCGGTATAGCCCCCGGCATTGAATTCATGAAGGTTGAACTCATCGGTAGCGGACGAGTTCCACAGTCGCAAGGTATTGACGATGCCGTTGTCATGGCCCGGCACAGGTACATCGAACGGTACGGCGCGAACGTCATCGGTATCGACCCAGCGATGAATGATGTTGCCATTGAGCTCGGTGATCAGGTCGACGCGCCCGCCGAAACGCACCCGACAGCTCAGCTCCGGTCTTTCCAGTTCCCACACATGCCCCTCACTGAGCCAGCTGTCGGGGCGCTCTATCTGGAACCCCTTGTCGATGGACTGCCGGAACATGCCATAGCGATAACGCAAGCCGTAGCCGGTGACCGGCAGAGCCAGGGAGGCACAACTGTCCAGAAAGCAGGCGGCCAGACGCCCCAGCCCGCCGTTGCCCAGACCGGCATCGGCTTCCAGTTGTTCGGTCTGCTCCAGCGTGAGGCCGAGTTCCTCCAGTGCCTTCCCGAGTTCATCCTGCAGATCCAGATTGTGCACGGCGTTGCGCAGTGCCCGCCCCATCAGATACTCCATGGACAGATAGCAGGTATGCCGTTGAACGCCGGACTCCACTGCCTGGCGAGTTGCCAGCCAGCGCTCCATCATTCGATCACGCACGCTCAGCGCTACCGCCTTGTAGAGAAAGTGCGCAGCGGCGTGATCGATGTCTCGACCCAGCGTCCGACCGAAATGATCGATCACTGACTGCCTCAGGGCATCCTTGTCGTTCTCCAACGCAATCCGATCGTCTGTCCAGATATCGTCGACGGTTACCATTGCCTGAGCAGTACCCGGCAGTTCGGCGGCTGTACTCCTGTTTGTGGAATTCATGATTTTGTCAAGGCGGTTGGTTGAACACACTGTAAATGATTGGCTGCTGAAATGATCGGGTAAAGTCAGACAGATCCCGTATGCATTCTTTTCACAACAGCTTTGCCAAGAGGATGTCGAATTGGTTAAGCTGGGCCCAACGTAACCAGGGTGACGGAATGAGCATCATAGAGGAAAGACAGATATCACGGCTGACAAGAGACACGTTGGCTCTGATTCTTGCTGGTGGCCAGGGAAGCAGGTTGCATGAACTGACTCAATGGCGGGCAAAACCCGCAGTGCCGTTTGGCGGCAAGTTCAGAATCATCGACTTTGCCTTGTCGAACTGCATCAATTCGGGTATACGGCGCGTGGGGGTGGCAACGCAGTACAAGTCGCATTCACTGGTACGCCATATCAGTCGCGGCTGGTCCGGCTTCAAGGCCGAGTTCGGAGAGTTCGTCGAGATCCTGCCCGCCTCGATGCGGGTGGACGAAGGCTGGTACAAGGGCACTGCCGACGCGGTCTACCAGAATCTGGATATCATCCGCACACACCAGCCCAGATTCGTGATGGTGCTCGGTGGAGATCACATCTACAAGATGGACTATGGACCACTGATCTCTGCCCACAACAATCGTGAGGCAGACATGACCTTGTGCTGCGTGGAGGTGTCGGTTGAAGAAGCTGCCGGTGCGTTTGGCGTGGTGAAGGTGGACACCGAGGGGCGTGTTCTCGAATTCCAGGAAAAGCCGGCTGAACCCGCCGAAATTCCGGGCAAACCGGGACGCGTTCTCGCCTCCATGGGCAACTATGTGTTCAATACCGAGTTCCTCTATCAGGAACTGATACAGGATGCCGACGCGGAAGGCAGCTCGCATGATTTCGGCAAGGACATCCTGCCCCGTATCGTCGACTCTCATAACGTATTTGCCTTCAGACTCGGCGATGACCAGCCCAACAGTACGGCCCAGCCCTACTGGCGGGACGTTGGCACTCTGGATGCCTTCTGGGAAGCCAACATGGAATTGGTGGACTTCGAACCCGAGCTTGATCTCTACGACACCAACTGGCCGATCTACACCTACCAGATGCAGTTGCCATCGGCCAAGTTCGTGCACGATACCGCCGACCGTCGAGGCATGGCCATCAATTGCATCGTCTCGGGCGGCTGCATCGTGTCCGGCGGCAAGGCCAGCCGCTCGCTGTTGTTCAGCAATGTGCGGCTACGTTCCTACAGCAACGTCGAAGACTCGGTCATCATGCCCGATGTCGAGATAGGACGAAATTGCACGGTCAAGCGCGCCATCATCGACACTGGCACAATACTGCCCGAAGGCACCGAAGTCGGCGTGGATGCCGAGGCAGATCGGGCCAAGGGGTTTCGAGTGACGGACAGTGGCATCACCCTGGTCACGCCAGACAATTTCGGACAGAAACTGCATTTTGTTCGCTGATCGGACTCATCACCAGGACACTCGAGGTATGACTTTCTCATGACCCATATCTGCATGCTGGCGGCAGAAAACGACGTGATCCCCGGTGGCAAGGTGGGTGGTATCGGCGATGTCGTACGCGATATCCCGAAGGCACTGGCCAGACAGGGGGCCAGTGTGACGGTTCTTGTCCCGGCCTACGGTGCCTTTCACCAACTGCCGGGCGCGACGCTGCTGGGTGTGTGCACCGCCGTGTTTCGCGGACGCACCGAACGCATCGAGATCCATGAACTGTTTGCAGGACGAGACAAGGGGGTGCGCTACCTGGTGGCGCACCACCCCCTGTTCGCCGCGGGAGGCAAGGGTCGCGTCTATTGCAACGACGATGCCAACCAGCCCTTTGCCACCGATGCCAACAAGTTCGCACTGTTCTGTGTGGCCAGCCTGCAGGCACTGAAGGAAGGGTTGATTGCGTCAGTGGATGTGCTGCACCTGCATGACTGGCATACCGGTCTGGCGGCGGCGCTACTCAAGTATGACCCCGACTACCAGTCACTCAAACCACTCAAGGTCGTCTTCAGCATCCACAACCTGGCCCTTCAGGGTATACGACCGTTCGCCGAACACGAATCATCATTGCAAGGCTGGTTCCCGCACCTGCGGTACAACCCGGTCGATCTGGCAGATCCGCGCTGGCCTCAATGTGTCAATCCGATAGCCACCGCCATTCGCATAGCCGATGTCGTGCATACAGTCTCCCCTACCTACGCCAGGGAGATCGTGGAGGCCAACGACCATGCGAGAGGTTTTCATGGTGGCGAAGGGCTGGAGCGTGATCTGCAGCAGGCCGCCAGCCTGGGAAAACTGACCGGCATCATCAACGGTATCGACTACGACATCCCGGCTGCGCCACGTCTTGACTGGACCGGTTTCATGCGCAGCGCGGCAGATGAAATGCTCAGACTCATGGCGCGTCGTCCGGATCTGAGGTCGCTCGATTACGTGGCGCATCAGCGGCTGCTTCGCTGGCAACAGCAGACCAGGCCAACACACATCATCACCGGCGTGGGACGCCTGACCGATCAGAAGATGGCCTTGTTGCTGCAGCCTCTGCCCGATGGCCGGATACCACTGGATATCATGCTCGACTCCCTCGAGGGCCGCGGCATGCTGCTGCTGCTGGGTTCCGGTGATGCGGGACTGGAGCAGCATTGCCGAACCATCGCGGCACGACACTCGCACTTCCTGTTTCTCAACCAGTACTCCGAAACGCTGTCCAATCTGCTTTTCAGCAATGGTGATCTTTTCCTGATGCCCAGCTCCTTCGAACCTTGCGGAATCAGTCAGATGCTGGCCATGAGGCAAGGACAACCGGTACTCGCCCATGCGGTGGGCGGACTGTGCGACACCATCAGCGACGATGTGGACGGTTTCCTGTTTTCAGGGGATTCCATGCCGGCTCAGGCTACTCAGATGCTGGAACGTCTGAACAAGGTACTGGCGCTGAGAGAGAAAAAGCCTGACGATTACCGTGATATAGCCACGCGCGCCCGGGCGCAACGCTTCGAATGGCACGACAGTGCCTCCCGCTACCTCTCGGAACTGTACTCATGAATTGCATTCTAGGTCACGCCGAAGTCAATGCCATCGTCGAAGGCCGCCACCCGGAACCCTTTTCGGTACTCGGTCAGCACCCGATTGGCGAAGAGGCTGTCGAGAGTCTGGGGGGGCGGGCTGTCATCCGTACCTTTCAGCCACATGCCGATACCGTATCGGTCATCGACGATGAAGGTCAACGCATCCCCATGGAACGGGTCCATCCTCACGGACTGTTCGAGGTCGTCTGTGCAGACACCATCGGTCCCTATCGTCTGGAACTGTCTCGCGAAGAGAACGACTGGGAGATCATCGACGCCTACTCCATGACATCCCCCATGGGCGAGATGGATCGCTACCTGCTCAATGAAGGTACTCACCAGGAGCTCTACCAGGTGCTGGGTTCCAACCCCATGCAGTTTCAGGGGGTGGCCGGCGTCGAGTTTGCCGTCTGGGCACCCAACGCTCGCCGGGTCAGCGTGGTGGGAGACTTCAACGACTGGGACGGGCGACGCCACGTCATGCGATCGCACCCCGGCAGCGGAGTCTGGGACATCTTCATTCCTGCCGTTGGCAATGGTGCACTCTACAAGTTCGAGATCGTGGCCGCCGATGGTCGTCTGCTGCCGCTGAAACACGATCCCTACGCACCGTATTTCGAACAACCACCAGGCAATGCCTCGATCGTCTTCGAAAGCCGTTTCATCTGGAGTGACGATGACTACCAGGAAAACCGGAAGTCGCTGGACATGCGCCACCGCCCCATGTCCATCTATGAGGTTCATGCAGGATCCTGGCGCCTGAATCTGCATGGTGACTCCCTGACCTACGTCGAGATGGCCAAGACACTCCTGCCTTATGTCATCGAGAACGGGTTTACCCACATCGAACTCATGCCCATCACGGAGCATCCCTTCGACGGGTCCTGGGGCTATCAGCCCATCGGCCTGTTCGCTCCCACCTCGCGCTTCGGCAGCCCGGATGATTTCCGGCACTTCGTCGACGCCTGCCACGCCGAGGGAATCGGCGTCATCATGGACTGGGTTCCTGCACATTTCCCGACGGATGCCCATGGTCTGGGCGAATTCGACGGCACTCATCTGTACGAGCATGCCGACCCCAGACAGGGCATGCATCAGGACTGGCAGACCCTGATCTACAACTTCGGCCGGGCCGAGGTCTCCAACTACCTGTTGAGCAATGCGCTTTACTGGATACGTGAATTCCACCTTGACGGCCTGCGTGTCGATGCCGTGGCCTCGATGCTGTACCTGGACTATTCCCGCGAACAGGGTCAATGGATTCCCAATCGTTATGGTGGTCGTGAGAACCTGGAAGCCATCGAGTTCCTGAAGCGCATGAACATACTGGTTCATGCCGAAGGCGGCATTACCCTGGCGGAGGAATCCACCAGTTTTCCGGGCGTCAGCCACCCGACATACAACAACGGTCTCGGCTTCACGTTCAAGTGGAACATGGGCTGGATGCACGACATGCTCGATTACATGAGCAAGGATTCCGCCTACCGCAAGTATCATCACAACAGCCTGACCTTCGGCATGATCTACGCCTTCAGCGAAAATTTCTGCCTGCCCTTCTCGCATGATGAAGTGGTCTACGGCAAGGGCTCGATGATCAACAAGATGCCCGGTGATGACTGGCAGAAGTTTGCCAATCTGCGGGCACTGTACGGCATGATGTGGAGTTATCCGGGCAAGAAGCTCAATTTCATGGGCGGTGAAATAGCCCAGTATGGCGAGTGGCAACACAGCGGCAGCATCCAGTGGCATCTGCTGGATCAGGCCAAGCACCAGGGAATCCTGAAACTGGTCCGCGACCTCAACCATCTGTACAGCCAGCACCCGGCGTTGTACGAGACCGACTGTGACTCGGAGGGCTTCGAATGGATAGACTGCGATGATCATGAACAGAGCGTGATTTCGTTCTATCGCTACTCTGCCGATCGCAAGCGCAGTTGCATCACGATCTGCAACTTCACTCCGGTCATACGCACGCAGTATGTCATCGGAGTCAACGAGGCCGGCCATTATCGGGAACTGGTCAATACGGATGCGGAGATCTACGGCGGCAGCGGCCAGAGCAACCAGAGCGCAACGGAGACGGTGGTCAGCCCTGGTGATGCCGAGGATGAATCTGCAGACGAACAGCAGCCGGGGCAGGCCATCCAGGCGTATGAAGAACCGGCGCACAATCGACCTGCCAGCCTGAAGCTCACCTTGCCTCCCCTGGCTGTGCTGATACTCGAACATACCGGTCCGGGCTAGCACGACTGGCTAGCCCTGCGATACACTGCGCGGCTATGGAGACGAACCTGTACAGGCGGGCCATGCCCGGCTGTCGGTGGATCAGCGCGACTTCCAACCTCGACGGTTGCGAAGTCGTGTTGCGTTCAGCGATCCCGGGGCGTGTCCGCACCATCGGATACCGGTACTGCCAAACATGAAGAAATTGCTCGTTCTTGCCCTGCTGGGCCTGATTCTCGGCGCTGGGGCATGGAAAGTTCAGAATCCGGACGGAACGTTCGACGATGCCCGCAGCCAGGCCGTCGCGCTGGGAGAACGCCTGAATTCCGGCGTGCAGGCCGTTCTCCAGCCCGGGCAGACAGATACTCAAGCGCAGCAGCAGACACTGGAAGAGAGACTGGCGTTGCTGGAAGAATCGATTGTCGCTGACAGCAGTGACAATCTGCCAACCGCCGTGAACGAACTGACCGAAGTGGCACAGGATGCCGAAGCGGGCAACGCTGCCAATGTGGTCAGACTCGATGCCATCGACAGCCGCCTGGCGCTGCTGGTTCGCCGAATTGACGAGCAGGCTGTCGAGCAAGGTCTGCAACAGATTCGGGATACTGTCGACACGCTGACGGAGGATGTTGCCTCCCTGCGTCAATCGTCGGACGATCGTGAAGCCTCCGTCAGCAGCGAGCTGGCGACAGTCAAGGAGCAGATCACGGCGCTGGACCTGCGACTGGACACACTGGCAGCGACCCCGATTGCCGCGACATCAGAGGGCGATGTCGACGCCACCGGCAGCCCCGGACTGGCTGCCACCCTCGATGAAAGATTCCGGGCACTCGAGTCACGTCTGAGTACAGCCAATTCGGATTCACGCCGGATTGCCACGCTCAGCGAACAACTGGCAGCGGCTCGCGAGGAGATCAGTCAACTGCAGCAATCGACAGCGTCCAACAGACGCAATGTCAATCGCCTCGATGGGTCGGTGACACAGCTGCGTACCGCCGGCGAGTCCCTGTCCATCGATGCCGTGCAGGCCGAGATCAGCGATCAGCTGGCATTGGTACAGTCTCAGGTTGACAGTAGCGGCGCCATCGGTAATACCGCGGCCTTGCAAGGCCTGCTGGACAACATCCGCAAACGCATCGAGGAACTGGGTACACGTGTTCAGGAGCTGCCCGCATCATCACCCGAAGCCGGCAACGCCCAGGACATGCAGAGCACTCTGGAATCCCGGATGGTCTCGCTCGACGAGCGTCTGCAGGAGATCGGCGGTGCAAATCCCGATCTTGCCGATACCCTGTCAAGCGTGCAACAGAAGGTCGATCAACTCGCCTCCAGCGACTTCGTCACACGCGACGACTTGCGTGAGCAGACCGAACCACAGGCCGTTCAGTACAAGATCTATTTCGATCGCAACAGTGTGCAGATCACTGACGCTGCCGCCACCGTACTGGATTCCTTCATCACGCAGGAAAAGAACCGCACCACCGGCGTCTCCATATTCGGATTCACCGACAGACTGGGCTCGGCCACGTACAACCAGCAACTGGCTCTGCAACGTGCCACCAATGTGCGCTCCTACCTGATCCAGAATGGCTTCGATTACACCAAGATCAAGGCACTCAACGGATTGGGAGAAGACGCCGCAGCCGCAGTGCTGCCTGACAATGCCGACGACGCCCAGCAACGAGTCGTGGTGCTGTACGCCACTCAGCCGTAGCCAGCCGCGGCAGTATCGTCATGCCGGTTCCGTCGATGCGTGAACCGGACAGACCCGGCAGCTCGCCGATGGCTGTGGACTTTTCGGCCATCTGCCTGCCACTCACGCGCAACGAACGTCTCCGGAGAACCCCATGACGAGCATGAGCATTCAGGATAACGATTGCCTGCTGATCATCGATGTACAGAACGACTTCTGCAGCGCAGGCTCTCTGGCAGTTCCCGACGCCGAGGCCATTCTGCCGCTGATCAATGAACTGGCTCCGCAGTTTTCCACCGTGGTCCTGACCCAGGACTGGCACCCGGCCGGACATTCAAGCTTCGCCAGCAGCCACCCTGACAAGCAAGCCTTCGAGACGATCACCCTGCCCTACGGGGAGCAGACGCTTTGGCCGGATCACTGCATCCAGGGTAGTCGGGGGGCAGACTTTCATCCGGACCTGCAATGCAACAGTGCACAGCTGATCATTCGCAAGGGTTTTCGATCGGCAATCGACTCCTACTCGGCCTTCTACGAAAATGATCACACGACCACCACCGGGCTGACCGGATACCTGCGACAACGCGGTATCCAGCGGCTCTTCTGCGTTGGCCTGGCACTTGACTATTGCGTCCGCTATTCGGCACTGGATGCCCGACGCGAAGGGTTTGATGCCGTCGTGCTGGAACAGGCCTGCAGAGGTATCGATATCGAGGGTTCGAATGAGGCCGCGCGCGCAGCCATGCGCGACGCCGGCGTCATCATCGCCTCATGAACCTGCGTGGCAACTCGGCGTTCTGGGACAGGCGCCGATACGGGGACAGATCATGCGTGCCTGTTTCTCGATGCCCCGGTTGAGCCATTCGATATTCAGCAATTTGGCCGTCTGCTGCAGCTCCTTGCGGATCGCGGCCGGAATGGCCACCGACCCGCCATTTTCGTTGCAGGCCGCCCGGAGACTCGCAGCCAGGGATGCAGCATCGGCACCCTGAGCCTCCAGTGCCGGGTTCACATCGATGCCCGCACACAACACATGCTTGTTGCCGGACAGATCGCTGACATTGACCGACTCGCAGCAGAAGATACGCGGTTCCGATCCCACATCCATGACCGAGATCTGCGCTGAGGCCTCGTCGGTATCGGCATTGATCATGCGGAACACGGCCCAGTGCTGGCAGGGGTCCTGCACCATCCGCATGTTTCCCCAGGGCAACGGAATCCCGTTGCCACGATAGACAGCCAGCAGCTGGCCGGGGGGATAGGCATCGAAATAGTGCCAATGCGGGTATGAGGACACGACCGTCATGCGCCGCATGACCACCGCTGTCGTGACGTCCAGCATGTCCCCGACATTGATGTCGTGCGCCCGCTGTTCCAGCAGTCGGCGAAACGGCACCTTGGGACACAGCAAGGCACCCGCAAAGAAACTGCACTCGAAATCGCGCCAGGCATGCACGATGTCCTGTGTATTGACCGCACTGGATGTGTCGACATCGAGACCGGTAGCGAAACGCGTATCGATGGCACCCGGCCCGGTGGTGGCAACGCTCTTGACACCATCACCATCATGCAAGACCTTGTGCCCGATATACAGCGCCAGATCGTATTTGAGACGCGCCGGCTGCGATTGCATCAGCTTGTTGACGTGAATGGTGGAGGGTGCTTCGAAGAAGGAACGCACGACGGTCTTGTCCCTGAGCACCTTGGCACCGATGGCTGTCTCCGGCACCTTGGTGAACCACTTGATGCGCATGCCCATGTCCTTGCAGATATCGGTCAATGCGTCCAGGCTCAATGGCATCTGCTTCTTGCCGACCGCTTCTGCCGCACGTTCCAGCTCGGGGAAGTGATTCTGGTTGTTCTCCTGATGCGCCCGGATCAGCAGATGAGCGAACTGTCTGCCGGATACGCCAGTCTGCGACAGCATTTCCGGGATGGCGTTCTGCAGGATCTCCCTGGAAAAAAGAAATCCCGGCTCCAGTGCCATGCCCCGCATGCCGCCACGACTGCCCTTGTCAGGAACGATCGCCGCCTCGTCGGGAACATCATCGAGAAACCAGCGGATATCCTTCTGGAAGACTTCCGCAATCACGGACAGCATGCGCGCGCTGGGGTGACGCTTGCCACGCTCGATCATCGACAGATAGGAAACCGAGGGCGCCGATTCTGCATCGACCTTGACACAGCGAGCGGACAAATCATCCATCGTCAGATTGTTGCGCTTGCGCAGATTGCGAATCTTGGTGCCGAGAAAATGGGCATTCCGGATCGCAGAGGCGCTGGACATGGACTCACCTGTTTTGTGAAATTGACAATGTGAAATTTCTTTAGTGAAATTCTAGTTCATTTTTCGAGTCACTGCCGTTAAGGTTTACATGAGCGCAAGTCACAGGTCTCGTGACCTGAAAGAACCTTCACATCGTCGGAACAGCCATCATGGGCACACAACAGTCATTCAGAACGTCCACCAGCTGGGATCAGGCCGTCTCCATGCTGGACCTCAGTTTCCCGCTGGCCGACGGTTCCCACGGGAGTGTCGCTGCCTATCTGCTGCACTTCGACCACCTGGCGGCCATCATGGTCGATGGCAGCGTGACCGCCTTGCGCCGCCCCGCCCAGTTCATCGAAGCCAGCGGCAACCCGGAGGCACCACAGAGCATCCTGCTGGAGCAGCAGGGTATCCAGGTGGAAATCGAGACCGTCACCCGCAAGGTCACCGCCACAACGGATGATCCGCAGCACCGCCTGCAACTGCTGACCACGCTGGACTGACTCTGCCGCAGCAGGCCCGTGTGGGGAAACGCGACACTTTTCCCCACCGCTTGATTTCGAGGAGTTTAAGTACGACCATTGGGAGTTATCTCCTCGACTGTGAAACTCCCGATGACCGACCACAGGCCTACTGTGATTTACACACTGACGGACGAAGCCCCGGCACTCGCCACTCACTCGCTTCTGCCGATCATCCAGACCTTCACGGGTGCAGCTGGCATCTCGGTGGAAACCCGTGACATCTCGCTCGCTGCGCGTCTGCTCAGTCAGTTCAATGATCACCTGAACGAAGACCAGCAGACCCATGACGCTCTGGCGGAGCTGGGTGAGTTGGCGACCCGCGCGGAAGCCAACATCATCAAGTTACCCAACATCAGTGCCTCCATCCCCCAGCTCAAGGCCACGATTGCCGAACTGCAGTCAAGGGGCTACAAGGTGCCGGACTATCCGGATGACCCGCAGAGCGAGAAGGAGCGGGACATTCGACAACGCTACGACCGCGTCAAGGGCAGTGCCGTCAATCCGGTGCTGCGCGAAGGCAATTCGGACCGACGCGCACCGGCAGCGGTCAAGAACTATGCCCGCGCCAATCCACATGCCATGGGTGCCTGGTCGAGCGAATCCCGTTCACATGTATCTCACATGGACGGCGGCGACTTCTTCTCCAATGAACAGTCCGTCACGATCGCCGAGGCCGGCACGATTCGTATCGAGCACGTCGACGTCGATGGCAATGTCGCAGTACTGAAACCGGATTTCGCTGTCTCCGCCGGTGAAATCGTCGATGCCACCTTCATGAGCCGTGCCGCCCTGCAGTCCTTCTTTGCCGAGCAGATCAGACAGGCAAGGGAACAGGGAGTGCTGCTGTCCTTGCACCTGAAAGCCACCATGATGAAGGTATCCGATCCCATCATCTTCGGTCACGCGGTACGCAGCTATTTTGCCGATCTGTTCGAACAGTACGGAGACATCCTGGAAGCGGCCGGAGCTGATGCCTGCAATGGTTTCGGCAGCGTACTGGATGCCATCGAATCACTGCCTGCCGATCAGCGGGACGCCATCGGCCAGTGTGTTCGCGAATGCCTCGACCAAGGCCCGGCGCTGGCCATGGTCAATTCCGACAAGGGCATCACCAATCTGCACGTACCCAGCGACGTCATCGTCGATGCATCCATGCCCGCCATGATTCGCACCTCGGGGAAGATGTGGAACAGCGACGGCCAGTTGCAGGACACGAAAGCACTGATTCCCGACAACAGCTATGCCGCTGTCTATCAGGAGACCATCGATTTCTGCCGTGAGCACGGCGCATTCGATCCTGCCACCATGGGGACGGTACCCAATGTCGGCCTGATGGCACAGAAGGCCGAAGAGTACGGCTCGCACGACAAGACCTTCGAGATTGCTGCCGATGGCACGGTCCGGGTGGTGGATGGCAGCGGTTCGATCGTGATGAGCCATGCCGTGCAGACCGGAGATATCTGGCGCATGTGCAACGTCAAGGATGCTCCGGTGCGGGACTGGGTCAGGCTGGCCGTATCCAGGGCTCGTGCTACCGGCAGCCCCGCCATCTTCTGGCTCGACAATGCCCGCGCGCATGATCGCCAGCTGATCGACAAGGTCAGCCACTATCTGCAGGAGCACGATACCCAGGGCCTGAACATCAGCGTCATGTCGCCGGGTGAGGCCACGCGTCACACTCTCGACAGACTCAAGGCCGGCAAGGACACCATTTCAGTCACCGGCAATGTGCTGAGAGACTATCTGACCGACCTCTTCCCCATCCTGGAACTGGGCACCAGTGCCAAGATGCTGTCCATCGTGCCCTTGATGCAGGGCGGTGGCCTGTTTGAAACCGGTGCAGGCGGTTCCGCTCCCAAGCATGTCGAGCAACTGGTGGAAGAGAATCACCTGCGCTGGGATTCATTGGGTGAATTCCTTGCGCTGGCTGTCTCACTGGAACATTTCGCCAACACCGCCGGTATCGAACGCGCCCGCCTGCTGGCAACGACTCTGGATACTGCCACCAGTCAATTGCTGCTGGAAGGCAAATCCCCCTCGCGGCGAGTCAATGAGCTGGATAACCGCGGCAGCCACTTCTACCTGGCGCTGTACTGGGCCCAGGCTCTGTCACAGCAGGATGAAGATCCGGCACTCAAAGCACAGTTCAGCCCGCTGGCAAAGGCGCTGCAGGACAACGAGTCAGCCATTGTCGATGAGCTCAATGCGGCTCAGGGCAAGGCCGTGGATATCGGCGGTTACTACTTGCCGGACATTGCAAAGTGCGAAAGCGTGATGCGACCCAGCGCCACCTTCAACGCGCTGCTGGCCGACTTCTGATCGGCCGTCCCGTCCAGCCACGACGAGTGACGGGAAGCTGTCAGGCGGAAGGTGCTTCTGCCCTGCAGCTTCCCGGCGTTGGGGGCTCCAGGCGCTTTCGCGGTTTCAGCCGCGCCCGGAAATGCCTGCCCCGTTCGTGAGTGAGTCCGATGCTCAGGGCAGCAGAGCAAGCTCGGATTCCACATCCTTGAGTGTTGGCAAATCGGCTCCGTGTCGCGAGCAGGTGATGGCAGCCGCTACCGCTGCGAAGTCCACGGCAGACTGCAGATCGGCAGCTGCAACATCCAGCTTGCCCGCGTTCATGCAGCCATTGGCTTTCAGCCAATGCAGGCTGGCTGCCTGAAAGGTATCACCGGCGCCAACGGTATCGGCCACGGTGATCTTCAGAGGTCGGGACCGACACTGTCGCCCATCAGCACTGTAGATGGTCGCACCACTGCTGCCTTCGGTCACCACGACAACGCTTGCACCAGCCGAAATCGTGTCCGCTGCAAACGATTCCAGCGATTTGTCTTCACCCAACAGGGTTGCAATATCCTCGTCACTGGCCTTGACGAAATCGGCCACTGAAGAGAATACGGCAAATGTTTCACGCCAGATATCGATATCGGGCTCTACCGTGGGACGCAGATTGGGATCATAGGAAATGATCCGCTGACCCGCTTCCCGCCTGGCCAGCGCCTGCAGGGCGCGACTGGTGTCTCCCACAGCCGTCGAGTAGGAGGCAAAATGCAACAGGTCGAGCGACTCGGGGAAGCTCGAGGGCAGCTCGTCGATCTGCATGGACAGATCTGCGGTGTTGTCGGTGTAGAAGGCATAGTTCGCCGACCCGTCCGCATTGGTCTTGATCATGGCCAGGGTACTGTTGAGTTCGGTAGGCAGCACCCAGTCCGGTCGGATGTCATTGTCTCGTATATAGGCCGAGATCTGCTGACCAATGAAATCCGTGGAATTCTTGCACAGGAATCCGGCTTCGTTACCCAGACGGGACAGGCCCACGGCAACATTGAATGGCGAGCCCCCGACATGCCCTTGCAAGGCAACCTTGCCGGCACTGTCGGTTGCTTGATTGAACAGGTCGACCAGAATATCGCCACAGCTGATGAACATGACTTGTATTTCTCCAGTGATCTTGCAACAGGCCTGATGAACAAGGCCGGGGGTTTCAGGCTTGCAACAACTCGAATTCGATCATTTCCGCATCAGTCTGCTCTGGCGACACACCCAGGCACAAGACGCCTCGACCATCCAGCACGATGGAATCGCGCCGAACCAGAAACGGCAATAGCGAATCCTTGCGCACAAAAGTGCCGTTGGTACTTTCATCCTGCATCAGGAACTGGCCATTGCGAAAACGGATCCGGGCATGATGTCGGCTCGCCTCATCGTTGCTCACGGCAATATCATTGTCGCTTGCCCGTCCCAGGCTGATTTCAACTTGCTCGGCTCCAGCATATATTATCCTGTTTCCATGACGAATCTGCAGCCGTTGCTCGGGTGATGTCGATTTCTCGAACTCCTGCCTTGACGCCAGGCGGGTCACGGCAACGGGTTGATCCTGCCAATGCAGGCGGTGTACCGTGAGCAATTCCGCTACTCCCTTTACCTCGATGGAATCGGCCCCTGACAGAAAGGGCTGGTAGCAGTCAGAGAGCTGTTCAACGGCATCGGCCGTCGCCATGATCTCGTCCACTCGAGAGAATTCGGCGACTCTGGCAGCAATATTCACGGCATGGCCGTAGACATCGCCGTCATCGGGAATGACCAGACCGCTGTGAAAGCCGATACGCACCGAGACAGGCATGTCCCTGTGCACCCGCTGAATATCCCTGGCACCCAGAAAGGCCTGATCGGGCGTCTCGAAACTGGCCAGTACCGAATCACCCACGGTACGCAGCACGGTTCCCTGATTCTCGCTCACTGCCTTGCGCATGCAGGCCAGGCTCTCGGCCACCAGCCGATGCGCACGGGCATCCCCTTCACGCTTGTAAAGGGCTGCGCTGCCACCGATATCGGCAAACAGTATGGTCAGCGGACGAGGTTCGGTACTCATGTTCAGATCAGGAGTTTCTGGCTCATGCGGAATCCAGCGAACATGGTAGCGCAAGGGGCCCGCCAACGGGCGTAGCTGCTATCATGAACGATCCCACAGCCTGTATCGAATGGTCGTCAACATGGTTGAACTCGTTGCCGTAGATTACGCCGCTGCCGACGCCGAGCAGCAATTTGTCCAGTCCCTGCGAGATACCGGATTCGGTGTCCTGCGCAATCACCCGATCGAGCAGAGTGCCGTGCAGGATATCTACCGCCACTGGACGGATTTCTTCAACAGCGACGAGCCGGACAACTTTCTGTTCGATCCGCAGAAGTATGACGGGTTCTTCCCCAGAGCCATGGCAGAAACGGCCAAGGGTCACACGGTGCGCGATATCAAGGAGTATTTTCACTACTACCCCTGGGGTCGCTGCCCGGATGCACTGAAGGCAGAAATCGATGCCTATTATCAATCCACCATCGAGTTCGCGGCAAAGCTGCTGGGCTGGATCGAGAACCAGACGCCCCCCGAGGTGGCAGCCGGTTATCGGGAACCCCTGTCCAACATGATCAATGGCAGCGAACAGACCCTGCTGCGTATCCTGCACTATCCGCCCATCGAGGACGGAGTGATGCCAGGCGCCATCCGTGCCGGCGCTCATGAGGATATCAACCTGATCACGCTGCTGCCCGCGGCCAACGAACCCGGCCTGCAAGTCAAGGCTCGTGACGGCAGCTGGCTGGATGTGCCTTGCGACTTCGGCAACCTGATCATCAACATCGGCGACATGCTGCAGGAAGCCTCTGGCGGATACTTCCCGTCCACCACGCACCGCGTCATCAATCCCGATGGCCAGGACTCCCGTCGTGCCCGCATCAGCCTGCCGCTGTTTCTGCACCCACGACCCGACGTCGTCCTGTCCGACCGGTATACCGCTGGCTCCTATCTGCAGGAGAGGCTCGAAGAGCTCAGAAGCTCTGACAAGAAGTAGGCAGCAGTAGCACACTCCCCTGTCATCCCTGACCCTGGATCCGCCCCCATGGTCAGACGCTTACACCAGGGCCCGGCTCTTCGCAGGGCCTCAACCACCGAAGAAGAAAAATGACACAGATCGCACTCGTTACTGGAGCAGGTTCCGGCATCGGCCGGGCGTCCGCCGAAGCACTCGCCCTTGCCGGTTTTCACGTGGTCCTGACCGGCAGACGTGAGTCAGCCTTGCTCGACACGCAGTCCCTGTCGACAAAACCGGAAAACATGAGCGTCATCAGCTGTGATGTCACTCAGGAGGATTCGGTGAATGCCTTGTTTGCCACCATCGAGGCCAGACATGGACGCCTGGATGTCCTGTTCAACAATGCCGGTACCAATGTGTCCGCCATGACCATCGATGAACTGTCCGTCGAACAGTGGCAACAGGTCATCAATGTCAACCTGCACGGTGCCTTCCTGGCCGCACGAGGGGCATTCACGCTGATGCGCAAGCAATCACCACAGGGTGGCCGCATCATCAACAACGGCTCGATCTCCGCTTATGTTCCACGCCCCGGTTCCGTACCCTACACGGTATCCAAACATGCCATCACCGGCCTGACGCGGACCCTGTCACTCGACGGCCGTCCCTTCGGCATTGCCTGTGGTCAGATCGACATCGGCAACACGGCCTCCAACATGACCGAGCAGATGAATTCCGGGGTACCGCAGGCTGACGGCTCCATCAAGCCGGAACCTACCATGGACACACAACATGTCGCCGATGCCGTCGTGAACATGGCCTCCCTGCCGCTGTCTGCCAATGTTCAGTTCATGACCATCATGGCAACCAACATGCCGTTCATCGGCCGAGGCTGAATTCCTCCAGGGTATGCTTGGCGAACTCCCGGCCGACTTCCTCGTATCGGTAGAACGTCAGGCAGCCCAACGCTTCCAGATCCGCGCTTTCATCCCGAAAGCGTGTGGCCACGGAGATGGTCTTGTCGAAATTCAGCTCGCGGGCCAATCTGGCCACGCGCAGATGTTCACGATGATTGCTGAGACAGACCAGTATCAGATCGCACTGGGTCAGTCCGGTACGTTCCCAGAAGTCCCGGTCTGACGCATCGCCATGCACACAGGGCCAGCCGGCCTCTTCCAGCTCCTGCGCTGCCGTGTAATTTTCCTCGATGCCGACGATATCGCGATGACCGGCCTCCCTCAGCGCATCGAAGGCACTGCGACCGATGCGCCCCATTCCCAGAATTGCCACTTTGGCATCACCTATGGAACCGATGATCTCTTCCGGCAGCCGCTCGGGTTTCTCGAAGCGACGCAGGCGATCACCGTAGCGTATGTACAGCTCATGGGCCTTGCGGTTGATCGGAATCGCCAGCACATAGGAAAAGGCCATGCTCAATGCCAGCGTGGTCAGCCATTGTTCCCGCAACACACCCGCCTGCTGCGCGATGGCAGCCACGATCAGACCGAATTCGCTGTAATTGAACAATGCCAGACTGGTGAACCATCCGGTTCGAGCACGCAAACCGAAGAACGTCAGCAAGGCAAAATAGATGATGGGCCGCAGCGTGATCAGAATGCCCAGCACGATGGCAATGTAGAGCAACTCGAGGCGCGGTATGCCGTAATAGCCGATCTGCAGAAAGAAGCCAATCAACAGCAGGTTCTTCAGTCCGAGCAACTGGTCATACAGTTCCTTCGACTTGGCCTGATGCGAGCGGGCCAGCAGAACCCCCATCATCAAAGCACCCAGCCCACCCTTGAGCCCTACCCACTGGAATATCTCGGCGGCTCCGAAGGCAAACACCACCCCGGAGAGCAGCAGCAATTCACCATGCCCGATCATGCCCATCAGGTATCTGAACACCGGAATGAGCAAGGGCAGTGACAGCAGGGCCAGTGCCCAGGGAGTCGGCCAGTGGCCGGAGGTGGCCACCAGATAGACGACAGCCAGTACATCCTGCACCACCAGAATACCGATGGCGATGGAGGCGTAGAACGATGCAGTTTCGCCGCGCTCCTCGAACAGCTTGATGGCCAGTACCGTACTGGAAAACGACAAGGCGAAGGCCAGCGTGATCGGTCCCGCCGCATGCACGAATCCCAGAGGTTCATAGACCATGCCGATCAGGTAGATGACGGCCGTGGTCAGCGGCACGGCAATCACCATGTGCAGCACCGCCGAGCCCCACACGTAGCGGGGTGTCAGATCACGCAGATTGAGCTTCAGGCCGATGGTGAACAGCAGCAACAGAATACCGGCATCAGCCAGCGGCGCGAGCGCCTCACTGGAGCCATATCCCAGTGCATTGCCGGTAAAGCCTGCCATCAGGTAACCGAGCAAGGGGGGATAGCCAAGCTTGCGGAAAATCAGTCCCAGCAAGAAGGCCAGGGCAATGACAAGTGGCTCCATGAGGTCAATCTACTCCGTGGTCATGTCGGTATCGGCGCAGCAACCGCGGACATGAGCGAAGCGGATCACGAGACCTGCATGGGCATCGACTCTGACACCAGGGTGACCCAGTACTGACAGCCATAGCGAAGGGCGTCATCGTTGAAATCGTATTTCGGATGATGCAGGTTCGCAGAAGGGCCATTGCCCATGAAAATGAAAGCTCCCGGTCGTTCATTGAGCATGTAGGAGAAATCCTCGGCGCCCATCATCGGAGGTCTGTCCGGATCCACCTTGTCGCTGCCCACCACCTTGCCGGCCACCTCCACCACGAAGTCCGTCTGTCTGGCGTGATTGACCGTCGGCGGATATCCATCCCGGTAGTCGACTTCCGCCTCGGCATCGAAGGCCCGGGCCGTGCGAGTGGCGATATCGATGATGCGCTGCCTGGATACCGTACGAACCTCTTCATCGAAAGCGCGCAAGGTACCGCGCATGTGCACCGTCTGCGGAATGACATTGTAGGCTGCCCCCTCCACTTCCAGCGTCGTGACGGATACCACCAGCGGATCGGTCGGCTTGACGCCTCGCGACACAATGCTCTGCAGCGCCAGCACGATATGGGAAGCCACCACCACCGGGTCGATGCAGACATGAGGCATGGCGGCATGCCCGCCCCGCCCCTTGACCACGATATCGAATTCATCGGCACAGGCCATCAGAGGGCCCGGACGAATTGCGAACTCTCCTACCGGCAGGTTCGGCATGTTGTGCAGACCATAAACCTCCTGGATGCCGAAGCGCTTCATCAAACCGTCTTCCACCATGGCAAGGCCACCGCCACCACCTTCTTCGGCCGGCTGGAAGATCACGATGACGGTTCCGTCGAAGTTACGGGAATCGGCCAGAGAACGCGCAGCTCCCAGCAGCATGGCCGTGTGCCCATCATGACCACAGGCATGCATGTGACCCGGCGTCTCGGAGCTCCAGGGCGCACCGCTGTCTTCCACGATGGGCAGAGCGTCCATGTCAGCCCGTAGTCCGATGATCTTGCCGGAAGCTTGCGAACGACCCTTGATGATGCCCACGACGCCGGTACGTCCGACGCCTTCAACCACCTCATCCAGACCGAAGTCGCGCAGCTTGTCGGCGACAAAGCCTGCCGTGCGCTGCACCTCGTAACCCAACTCCGGATGACGATGGATATCACGACGCCATTGCGTGATCTCGGGAAGAAGATTGTCCAGTCTGTCAGTGCTTCTCATGATCGTCATACTCGCGTGCGTGGGAACGTGCCGGATCAGGACTTGGGCTGATAACGTCCGCCGTTGGCCTCGGACCACGCCAGGGGATCGTTCAGGAAGGCCTCGACGGCGTCGTGGGTCTCGTCGCTGAAGTGACCCGCCTTGCGCGAAGCTGCCAGCACATCCCACCAGGTTGCCAGATAATGAAGCTGCAGACCGGCCTTGTCCAGATTTTCAGGCGTCTGCTTGAAGATGTCGTAATAGAAAACGACCAGTGTGTGGTCAACCACGGCGCCGGCTTCGCGAATGGCTTCGGCAAAGCTCAGCTTGGAGCCACCATCGGTGGTCAGGTCCTCGACCAGCAGAATCCGTTGACCCTCACGGATATCCCCCTCGATACGCGCATCACGACCGAAACCCTTGGGCTTCTTGCGCACATACTGCATGGGCAATTGCATGCGTTCGGCGATCCAGGCTGCAAACGGAATACCGGCCGTCTCACCGCCAGCCACGGCATCGAAGGCCTCGTAGCCGACGTCTCTGACCAGTGTGGACACGGCAAAATCCATCAATGTGGAGCGGATTCTGGGGTAGGAAATCAGCTTGCGACAATCGATGTAGACGGGACTGGCCAATCCCGACGTGAAGATGTAGGGCTCATCACTGCGAAAGTGTACCGCCTGGATTTCCAGCAGCATGCGAGCGGTGATGGCTGCCATTTCCTCGGGCGAGGCATATGAAGTTGTAAACATGGTTCAGGGCGATGTCTGCGGTTGCAAGAGGTGGTTCGGAATGGCCATGCCGAGCCCGCCAACGATGGTCGAGCCTGCCGTGTCAGGCATCACGGTCGTGCAGCTGTGCCGGGTTCCGAACATGGAATCAGATCACTTCCCAGTAGATGGGACGGGCAGGATCGAACGGCATGACGCACTCGTCGCCGACCTGCACGGGTGGAGGCAAGGGACTGGCGTTGCCGGATTTGCGCAGGGTCATGCTGGCATCATTCGGTGCCAAGCCATACCAGCGCGGACCGTTCAGGGATGCGAAGGCCTCCAGCTGATCCAGTGCACCGGCTTCTTCGAAAACGGCTGCCAGGCACACCATGGTGTTGGCCGCATTGAATACCCCGGCGCAGCCACAGTCACTTTCCTTGGAGGAACGCGTATGGGGTGCACTGTCGGTACCGAGAAAGTAACGCTCATCACCACTGGTAGCCGCCTTGACCAATGCCAGCCGATGTTCTTCGCGTTTGGCTATCGGCAGGCAGTAGTAGTGTGGCTTGATCCCGCCAACCAGCAGATGATTGCGGTTGATCATCAGGTGATGGGTGGTCAGCGTCGCGGCCAGGTTCCTGTCATTGGCAGCCACGTACTCCACACCATCGCGCGTCGTCACGTGTTCCATGACCACACGCAGTTCCGGCAGCTCTTGGCGCAAGGGCTCGAGTACGGTCTCGATGAAACGCGCCTCTCGATCGAAGATATCCACCTCCGCGTGCGTCACTTCGCCATGTACGCACAGGACAATGCCATGCTGCGCCATGGCCTCGAGTACCGGCATGACTCTGCTCAGATCGGTTACACCCGATGCCGAATTGGTGGTGGCCCCGGCAGGATACAGCTTGACGGCCAGGATGGTGCCGTCGGCAGCCGCCTGCACGACATCGGCGGCCTCGGTGGTATCCGTCAGGTACAGGGTCATCAATGGCTTGAAGCCGGAATCGGGCAAAGCGGACTGCACGGCCTGCTCGATGCGGTTCCGGTATTCCCGGGCGGCTTCTCCGGTTGTCACCGGGGGTACCAGATTGGGCATGACCAGCGCACGACCGAAATGGCGTGCCGAACTGGCTACCACCGCTTCGAGCATCGCGTCATCGCGCAGGTGCAGGTGCCAGTCGTCGGGCTGTCTGAGGGTGATCTGCATGGTCCTAGGTCATATATCCGCTGTTTCAGGAGTCTGTGCTGGAGTCCAGCGATTGGCGCTCATTGATGATCTGTCTGAAGGCTTCCAGCGTTTCCGACGACACGTGATGCTCGACCCCTTCGGAATCGATCTTGGCCGTGGCCTCGGACACGCCGATGCACAGCAGGAACTGGTAAACCAGATCGTGCCGTTCGCGACTGCTGTCCGCCAGTGCCTTGCCCTTGTCTGTCAGGAATATGGAGCGATAGGGTTCGCTGGTCACGAACCCTTCACGCTGCAATCTAGCCAGCGTCTTGCTGGCACTGGGCTGGGAAATGCCGAGCCGTTCGGCAACTTCTACCAGACGCGCCTCACCCTGCGACTGGATGAGATCATCGATGAGCTCGACATAATCTTCCGTGGATTCCATCTGGTGTGCCTGACGCACCACCGCAAACACCTCGGCCTGCTCATCGGGCTCCTGCAGCGGTCGCTCCGGCGAGCGATGGGAGGATTGTGGGCTCATGTCGAGGTGTGGCATCCGGATTGATCTGACAGGCGACCGTCGCCTGCTCGAAAAGGATTATGCCATGTTCTTGATTTATTATTCGAGTGCTATAAACTAAGCCTAGGCTAAACAAATAATACACATGATGAAATCTCGTTTGCTCACCCTTCTGCTGCTTGTCCTGACGACCAGTGCAAGCTCGACACTCTGGAGCGACGATCGCCTGAAGGTCGTGACCACATTCACCATACTTGCCGACATGGCCAGCAATGTGGCAGGAGACGCTGCCGATGTCGTTTCGGTCACCAAGCCCGGCGCTGAAATCCACAACTATCAACCTACGCCGAAGGATATCGGCAGAACCCGCCAGGCCGATCTCATCCTGTGGAATGGCCTGAACCTGGAACTGTGGTTCGAGAAGTTCCTGGACCGGCTCGACGGTGTGCCCAGTGTGGTGCTCAGCGAAGGCGTTGAACCGATGAGCATCAATACGGGGCCCTACGATGGCAAACCCAATCCGCACGCCTGGATGAGCCCGAGCGATGCCCTGATCTATGTCGACAACATTCGCAATGCCCTGTCCGAGGCCGATCCGGCCAATGCCGAGGTGTATGCCGGCAACGCGACCACTTACAAGGAACAGATCAGGGCGCTGACCGACCCGCTGCGAGAAAAGATCAGCAAGCTGCCCGAGGACAAGCGCTGGTTGGTCAGCAGTGAAGGTGCGTTCAGCTATCTGGCACGGGATTTCGGATTGCAGGAGCTGTTTCTCTGGCCCATCAATGCCGACTCCCAGGGCACCCCTCAACAGGTACGCAACGTGATCGACAGGATCCGCAGCGACGACATCCCCGTGATATTCAGCGAAAGCACGGTCTCTCCCAAACCGGCCCAACAGGTGGCCCGTGAAACCGGAGCCCACTACGGCGGTATTCTTCATGTCGACTCGTTGAGTCAGGAAGACGGCCCTGTGCCAACCTATCTCGACCTGATCACGGTTACCATCGAAACCATCGTGCAGGGCATCGAAACAGGCGTGGAGCTGCAACAGTGATGGACGAGGCAACAGCGGAGACGGCCGCCCTGTGTCTCAAGCAGGAGCGCAAGCTGCTGCGTGAACGCCAGAGCCGGGAAGCACCGGGCAGTGGTATCCGGGCAAGCGGACTCAGTGTCGTCTATCGCAATGGCAATGTGGCGCTGGCGGATGCCACCTTCTCCATCCCCACTGCCACCATCTGCGCGCTGGTCGGTATCAATGGATCAGGCAAGTCCACCTTGTTCAAGGCCATCATGGGCCTGGTACCCGTGGCGCGAGGCGAGGTGTCGATCCTCGGTCAGACGGCCGGTCGTACTCTGAAACGCAATACCGTGGCCTATGTACCGCAGAACGAGGAAGTCGACTGGAATTTTCCGGTACTGGTCGAGGATGTCGTCATGATGGGGCGTTACGGGCACATGGGTTTTCTGCGCCGAGCCTCACGTCAGGATCGACAGAAAGTCGATGAAGCGCTGGAGCGGGTCAACATGAGCGCCTTCCGCCATCGCCAGATCGGAGAATTGTCCGGCGGCCAGAAGAAGCGCGTCTTTCTGGCGCGTGCACTGGCTCAGGAAGGTCAGGTCATCCTGCTCGACGAACCCTTTACCGGGGTGGATGTCACCACTGAAGACGCCATCATCGAATTGCTGAAGACCCTGCGAGATGAAGGCCGTGTCATGCTGGTCTCCACCCACAACCTGGGCAGCGTGCCGCAATTCTGCGACCAGGTGGTTCTGGTCAATCGACGAGTCCTGGACTCGGGCCCCACGGAGACGGTATTCACCCAGCAGAACCTCGAGGAAGCCTTCGGTGGCACCTTGCGGTTCCATGTTCTGGACAGCAGTGAACTGCATGATGATGATGATCAGCGCCAGGTCACCGTGATTTCCGACGATGAGCGGCCCTTCGTGCTGTATGGCGATGAAGGGGATGACAGCATCACATCGCCGGAGACCGACAAACGTGATTGACGCGCTGCTCGAGCCCTTTACCTACGACTACATGATCAACGCGATCTGGTGCAGCGCCCTGGTAGGTGTCATCTGCGCGTTTCTCAGCAGCTACCTGATGCTCAAGGGCTGGTCGCTGATCGGCGATGCGCTGTCGCATTCGGTGGTACCGGGCGTGGCCGGCGCCTACATGCTGGGCCTGCCCTACTCACTGGGTGCCTTTTTCTCCGGAGCCCTGGCTGCTGCCACCATGCTGTTCATTTCCCAGCGCTCCGATCTGCGCAATGATTCGGTCATCGGGCTGATATTCACCGGCTTCTTCGGACTGGGGCTGTTCATGGCCTCCCTCTCGCCCACCTCCGTGAAGATCGATACCATCGTGTTCGGCAACATCCTGGCCGTCACGCCGTTCGATTCGCTGCAACTGCTCATCATCGGCGTCATCACACTGGCCTGCCTGCTGATCTTCTGGAAGGATTTCATGGTCGTATTCTTCGATGAAATTCACGCACACTCCATCGGCCTGAGAACCGGACTGCTCAAGGTGCTGTTCTTCACGCTGCTCAGTGCCTCAACCGTAGCCGCACTACAGACTGTCGGGGCCTTTCTGGTCATCGCAATGGTCGTGACACCCGGCGCCACGGCCTATCTGCTGACAGATCGCTTCAGCAGACTCATCACCATCAGTATCCTGGTGGGCCTGTTCACCAGCTCGATCGGTGCCTATATCAGCTACTTTCTCGACGGCGCAACCGGTGCGGTCATCGTTCTTCTGCAGACAGCCATCTTTCTGCTGGCCTTCGTCTTCGGCCCCAAGCACGGTATCCTGGCCAGCAGAAGACGCGCCGCCGAACGACTGATCGAGCATGATGCCCAGCAGGCCACCTCATGAATTTCCTGACACTGTTGCTGGAACCCTTCACCCTGGACTTCATGCAGCAGGCCATGATCATTGCCCTGCTGGTCTCGGTGTCTGCCGGCGTACTGTCTTGCCTGCTGGTGCTCAAGGGCTGGTCCCTGATGGGAGACGCCGTGTCGCATGCGGTACTGCCCGGCATCGTCATCGCCTATGTGCTCAACATTCCGGTGCTCATCGGTGCGTTCGTCACCGGCATGCTGTGCGCGGTGTCCACGGGTTACCTGACTGACAACAGTCGCCTCAAGGAAGATACCGTCATGGGCATCGTCTTCAGCGGCCTGTTTGCACTGGGCGTAGCCATGTTCACCAAGCTCGACACCGGCCTGCATCTGCATCAGGTTCTGTTCGGCGACATGCTGGGCGTGTCATGGGGAGATATCCTGCTGACTGCCAGTCTGACGGTACCGGCTTTTCTGCTGGTCATTGCCAAGCGCCGCGATCTGCTGGTCTTTGCGTTCGACCCTCAGCATGCACGCGTGGTCGGGCTCAATACCACCGTGCTGCACTACGGACTGCTGGCCATCCTGTCGCTGATCATTGTCGCCTCCATCAAGGCCGTCGGAATCATTCTGGTCATTTCGGTCCTGATAGCGCCAGGTGCCATCAGCTACCAGCTGACACGCCAGTTCGAACACATGATCTGGTGGTCCATTGCCATAGCCATCGGCACCACACTGGCGGGCGTCGTTCTCAGCTATCACATCGACAGCGCGCCGGCACCAACCATCGTCGTGTTGCTGAGTCTGACCTTTGCTCTGGTGTTCCTGTTCGGCCCGCAGCGCGGCCTGCTTCGACAGCGGGCGCAACTGCAGTCTGACCTGAATCAGTAAATCGTCCTGCTCTGTAGGGTACAATCCCGATTGAAACAAGCATTGATAATAAGAATGATTCGTATTATCCTCTATGCTATTTTCTACAGAGCTGGAACATTTTCATGAAATCACCCCTGTTACGCACACTGGCAGCTGTAAGTACCGTGTTCTCCTTGTCCGTTGCCGGCCAAGCGGCAGCCGCTGAAGAAGTCAACGTCTATTCCTATCGCCAGCCGTTTCTGACGGACCCCGTATTCGACGAATTCACTCGGGAAACGGGTATCAAGGTCAATACCGTCTTTGCCAAGGAAGGGCTGATCGAGCGACTGGAGAATGAAGGGCGCAACAGCCCTGCCGACCTGATGCTGGTAGCCAATGTCGGCAGTCTTGGTGCCGCAGTGGAATCCGACCTGGCACAGCGCGTCGATAGCGACGTCCTCGAAGCCAATATTCCGGCCAACTTTCGCGACAAGGCCAACCGGTGGTTCGGCCTGACATCCCGCGCGCGGATCATCGTCACCTCGAAAGACCGTGTGGAACCCGGCCTGGTTGAATCCTACGCGGATCTGACCAAACCCGAACTGAAGGGTCGTATCTGTACCCGCAGCGGCAAGCACCCCTACATGGTAGAGCTGGTTGCAGCCATGATTACCCATGACGGCAAGGCGTCTGCGCAGAATTGGCTGGCGGGCGTGAAGGACAATCTGGCACGCAAGCCTCAGGGCGGCGACCGCGCCCAGGTCAGCGCCATTGCCGAAGGCGAATGCGATGTGGCCATTCTCAATTCCTACTACATGGGCGGTCTGCTGAGCGATCCCGAAACGAAAGCGACGGCCGAGTCCGTCAATATCGTTTTTCCCGACCAGAACGGCAATGGCACTCACATGAATATCAGTGGTGTGATCATGACCAAGGCCTCGCCCAACCGCGACAACGCCCTGAAGCTGATGGAGTTCCTGTCCAACGATGTTGCACAGTCCATCTATGCCGATCTGAACCACGAGTACCCGATCAATCCGGCTGTGGCCCCATCGGATCTTATCTCCAGCTGGGGGGAATTCAAACACGATGAATTGTCACTCAATGCGATCATAAAGAACCGGGCTCTGGCCTATCGTCTGGCTGACGAAGTGGACTATGACGGCTGACAAACCCGTCACCGGTCGAGTGAAGGCCCGCTGGGGATCCTCAGCGGCCTATCATTCGGCCATGTCTACCAGAGTAAGCTGGCCTGAGGACGAGTTGCTCAAGATCGCCGACAGTCAGTCTCTACTCAGCAACACTGCCGTACACCCCGGCCCGGGCGGCAGTGCCGCACCGGAAATCCAGTACCATCGACTTGTCCCGGGCCAGACTGCCACCCCGGGACATACCCGGCCCGGCGACATTACCGCAGGCCGGGTACCCGATGCCAGTGGTCGCAAGGTCAGTCACCGCTCCGCAGTACCGGCCTTCAGCGGCTGGTCAGCCGTGGCCCTGCTGATTGCCTTTGTGGTCTGCCTGCCGATCCTGTCGGTCATCTGGCTGTCCTTCAACCCCGAAGAGAACATCTGGCCTCATCTGGTCAACACCGTGCTGGCCAGTTATATCTGGAGCACCCTCGGCCTGATGCTTGGCGTCGCCATCGGCACACTGCTGATCGGTGTCAGTACAGCCTGGCTGATCACTCACTACGAATTCCCCGGACGCGCACTGTTCAATTGGGCATTGCTGCTGCCCTTTGCAGTACCGGCTTATGTCATCGCCTTCATCTACACCGATCTGCTGGAATTTGCAGGCCCGGTCCAGTCCGGATTGCGCGCCCTGTTCGGCTGGAAGCTGGCCAACGAATACTGGTTTCCCGCCATCCGCACGCTGCCCGGCGCTACCCTCATGCTGGTACTGGTGCTGTATCCCTATGTGTATCTGCTGGCCCGGTCTGCCTTCCTCGAGCAATCGGCATCGGTCCTGGAAGCGGCCAGAGTGCTCGGTGGCTCCTCACAGAACCTGTTCTTCCGGGTAGCACTGCCCATGGCCCGCCCTGCCATTGCTGTCGGCCTGGCCATGGCCCTGATGGAAACACTCAACGATTTCGGCACCGTCGATTACTTTGCCGTGCGCACGCTGACGGCAGGCCTCTACGATGTCTGGCTGGGCATGAACAATCTGGGTGGCGGAGCCCAGATTGCCACCTTGCTGCTGATGTTCGTCATGATGCTGATCGGCCTGGAAAAGATCAGTCGCCGTCACCAGCAGAACTTCCAGCCGACGGCGACCCGCTTTCGCCAACTGACCCGTCACCCGCTCACCGGCCGTCGTGCCTGGCTAGCCAGCGCCACCTGCCTGGCCCCCATACTGCTGGGATTTCTGATCCCGGCCTGGGTACTGCTGAACTATGCCATCACCTACTTCGCAGAATCCTGGACCGAAGACTTTCGCCAGATAGCACTCAACTCGGTGCTGTTGTCGGCAACCGCGGCAGGCACGGCTGTCACCATCGGTATCCTGCTCAGTTACAGTCAGCGGCTGCACCCCACTCGCCTGTTACGGACCAGTGTCAACGTCTCCAGCATGGGGTATGCCGTACCCGGCGCGGTCCTGGCCATCGGCGTCATCATCCCGTTTGCCACCTTCGACAACACGCTGGATGATTTCATGCGACGGCAATTCGGTTTTTCCACCGGCCTGCTGCTCAGCGGCACTGTCTTCGCGCTCATATTTGCCTACACGGTGCGCTTCCTGGCCGTCGCCTACGGCTCGGTCGACGCCAGCATGAAGAAGATCAGTCCTCACATGGACGATGCGGCAAGATCACTGGGGCATTCCTCCGGCAGCATTCTCACGCGAATCCACCTGCCTCTGATGAAGAGCGGCGTACTGACAGCGGCCCTGGTTGTCTTCGTGGACTGCATGAAGGAGTTGCCTGCCACTCTCATACTGCGGCCCTTCAATTTCGACACACTGGCCACCCACGTGTATCAATTCGCCTCCGACGAACTGATCGGAGAAGCCTCCCTGGGCGCGCTTCTGATCGTATTGACCGGCCTGGCACCGGTCATACTGCTCACCACCACCATCGATCGCTCCCGGGAACTCAAGGCAGCCGGAATTACCACCATTGATGCGTCCGGAGACACAGCGACTCCAGGTATTGCCGGACCTGCCCGCCCCGCGACCTGAAACGAGACCTGAAACGAGACCTGAAACGAGACCTGAAACGAGACCTGAAACGCCAACCGGGAACGGCGACCCTGCAGGCCTCATCCCTCGGGAGGCAGGCTTCCCCGAGGGATGAAATACCACATGGTTCAGCCTGTGGTATCGGGAGCCGGCATGGCTCCGGTCATCATCGCCACGGCATCCGACATCGAGTGGTCCTGAGGCCTGATCACACACAGACGCTTGCCGAGTCGATGGATGTGAATGCGATCCGAGATCTCGAAAACATGTGGCATGTTGTGAGAGATCAGCACGATGGGCAAGCCCCGATCGCGCACTTCCTTGATCAGTTCCAGCACCCGCCGCGATTCCTTGACTCCAAGGGCCGCAGTGGGCTCATCGAGAATGACCACCTTTGAACCGAAGGCCACAGCCCTGGCCACGGCCACACCCTGACGCTGCCCTCCGGACAGGGTCTCAACGGCCTGAGAGATATTCTGGATGGTCATCAGACCCAGTTCACTGAGTTTTTCCCGGGCAATCTTCTCCATGGCAGGTCGGTCCAGCGCCTTCAGCCACTTGCCCATGAACCCCGGCTTGCGCAATTCACGTCCCAGAAACATGTTGTCACCAATGGAAAGTGCTGGTGACAGGGCCAGATTCTGATACACCGTTTCGATGCCGGCACTGCGGGCTTCCATCGGAGAGCGAAAATCCACCTTCTTGCCATCGAGTTCCACGGTGCCACTATCGGGTACCACCGCCCCGGACAAGGCCTTGATCAGGGTCGATTTGCCCGCGCCATTATCACCGATGACAGCCAGTATCTCGCCGGCCCGCAACTCGAAATCGGCCTTGTCGATGGCAACCACCCTGCCGAAATGCTTGACCAATCCCGTGGCCTTGATGACCACCCGCGGTTCCGTTTCTGTCTGACTGGTGTCCATTGCTGCTGCCTGAGAACTCACGCTGAAACCCTCCTCAACCACTGATCGATACCGACCGCCAGAATGATCAGGCAACCGATGGCAAAACGCTGCCAGATGACATCCACACCGGCAATCTTCAGACCGGAGCTGAAAACCCCGACAATCAGGGCACCGAACAGGGCCCCCAGAATCGAACCTCGCCCTCCGAACAGAGACGTACCGCCGATGACCACGGCCGTGATGGAATCCAGATTGGCATCATAGAAGCTCTGCGGACTGACTGATCCCACTCGGCCAATGGACACCCAGGCAGCCACCCCGGCAATGAAACCGGCGACACCATAGACCGACAGCAACAAACGGTTGGTGTTGATACCACTGAGTTCAGCAGCATCGCGATCATCCCCCACGGCGTAGACATGCCGCCCCCAGGCTGTATTGTTGAGCACATACCAGAGAATCAGGAACACCAGGATCATCAGGAAAGAACCATAGGTGAATACGGCACCGCCCAGAGACACCCGCTCACCGAAGAATTTCAGTGACGGTGCAATCTTGTCGATGTCCTGGCTGCGGATGGACTGCGAACCGGAATACCAGATGACTAGAGCGAAGAAGATATTCCAGGTGCCCAGGGTGACGATGAAAGGCGGTAAACGCAAGCGTGTCACCAGAAAGCCATTCACCATGCCGCACAGGGTGCCGACCACAAAACCCATGGGTATTGCCAGAACGCTGGGCACACCCAGCATCACGGCCGCCTTGCCGGCAACCACCGAGGCCAGCACCATGATCGCGGCAATCGACAGATCGATACCTGCCGTGAGTATGATCAGAGTCTGCGCACAGGCCAGAAAGCCGATGATGGTGACTTGCTGAATGATCAGTGACAGATTGAAGGCGGTGAAGAAGCGCTCGCCGGCCACCAATCGAAAAGCGATCACGCTGATGATGAGTATGATCACCGGCACCATCGCCGGATTGCCGTGCAGGAAGTGCTGGATTCGCTGCAGAATCGTCTTGTGGTCTTCGTCGAACGCCGCCAGGCTGTCCGCCCCCGCGGCCACCAGACCGGACTCGGCACTGTCATCCACCGACCGAGTTGAATCGACCATAGTGTCTACCTCTTGTGTTTAGTGTATAGAAGGATGCCTGACGAGAACCGGGGCGCCAATTGGCGCCCCGGTTCCATGCCAGCAAATCCACAAATGGTTCCGTTACCGGCCTAACCCCAGCAGCGATCCAGGCCTTCCTTGGTATCGATGGATTCGACCCCATCAACCGGCTTGTCGGTCACCAGGGAAACACCCGTATTGAAGAAATCAAG
Source organism: Granulosicoccus sp. 3-233 (assembly GCF_052681095.1). Classification (NCBI taxonomy): domain Bacteria; kingdom Pseudomonadati; phylum Pseudomonadota; class Gammaproteobacteria; order Chromatiales; family Granulosicoccaceae; genus Granulosicoccus; species Granulosicoccus sp. 3-233. The sequence goes on along the minus strand of NZ_JBQYLE010000002.1, from coordinate 504,330 downwards.
GCCCGGCGTTGGCTCGGGCTTTACACCGTCTTCTGCCCAGGCCTTGATGGCCTCGACTCCCTTGGACGCCATCAGCAGGGGGTACTGCTGAGAGGTTGCACCAATGACACCGTCAGCGACATTGTTCACCCCCGGACACCCTCCATCCACGGACACGATCAGCACATCATTTTCCCGGCCGAAAGCCTTCAGTGCTTCGTAAGCGCCAGCGGCAGCGGGTTCATTGATGGTATAGACCACATTGATTTCCGGATCCTTCTGCATCAGGTTTTCCATGGCTGTCCGTCCACCCTCTTCGTTGCCAGCAGTCACTTCGTTGCCGACGATGCGCGGATCGGTTTCATCGCCCCACTTCTTGGGATCGTTCAGTTCGATACCGAAGCCTTGCAGAAAACCCTGATCGCGCAATACACCTACCGATGGCTGGCTGGCAGCAAGATCGAGCATGGCGATCCTGGCATCAGCCGCCGCGTCGCCCAGTTGGGCAGCGGCCCACTGACCGATCAGCTCACCCGCCTTGAAATTGTCCGTTGCAAAGGTGGCATCGGCAGAGTCGATGGGTTCTAGCGGGGTGTCGAGTGCAATGACCAGCAGACCGGCATCCTGGGCCTGTTGCACCACAGGCACGATGCCAGCGGTGTCCGATGCAGTAATCAGAATTCCCTTGGCACCAGAGGCAATGCAGGTCTCGACCGCCTGCACCTGAGTCTCGTGATCGCCATCCACCTTGCCGGCATAGGTTGACAAGGTGATGCCGAGTTCTTCCGCCTTGGCCGTGGCACCTTCCTTCATCTTCACAAAGAAGGGATTGATATCGGTCTTGGTGATCAGGCAGGCACCGATATCGGCAGCAGCGGCAGGCATGGCGGCGCCGGCACCGAGGATGGCAACAGCCAGGACAGATCGTGGGGTCAGGATTCGCATTTTTCGTCCTCTACAGTGGAATGGTGTGTCGATTTTCTAGCTGGCGACAGTCGCGAGAAACCCGCGCTGGCAACCTGAGTACATGAAAACGCAAAAAAGTATCGTTGTCAATAAATAAATTAATTTGATGTATCTATTGATCTGCACACCACCCTGAGGTAACTTGACCCGGCAGACGCAAGCTTCAGCGTCGGACGAACCCGCGCAAGTCATGACCAAAGAACGCTGTTCCAACACAGAGTTGGTAATGAAAGATGGACGATAAAGATCCGCTGACCGATCAGACAACCGACCCGGGGACCGGACTGGGAGGATCGAATCTGAGTCATGTGCGAGCCCACAACGAACGGCTGGTACTCTCTCTGATTCGCACAGAGACCTTGTCGCGCGCAGAGATCGCTCGCCGAACCGGCCTGTCACCACAGACCATCACATTGATTACCCGCTCACTGAGCAGCGAGGGCCTGATCGAGAGCGGAGAGCCGGTCAGAGGCAAGGTGGGTCAGCCTTCGGTACCACTGAAACTGAACCCGAACGGGGCGTATTTTCTCGGGGTGAAAGTCGGCAGGCGCAGCACGGAGATGATTCTGATCAACTTCATGGGCGAGATCCTGCAACACCGGCTGGAATACTACGCCTACCCCACGCCTTCCTGCATCATGCAGTTCCTGTCGCGTGAAATCCCCGACATCACTCAGTCACTGGCGCGCGAGGACATCCATCGCCTGCACGGACTGGGTATCGCCATGCCATACCAGCTGTGGAGTTGGAGCGATACCATCGACGCACCCGCCGCGGCTCTGGACCCCTGGCGTGAATTCAGTTTTTCCGATGCCCTGGCCGAAATCACCGACCTGCCGATCTTCATCGAAAACGACGTCACCTCGGCCTGTGGTGCAGAGCTGACATTTGGCGAAGGTCATCTCTACCCACATTACGGCTATTTCTTCATCGGCTACTTCATCGGTGGCGCACTCGTCATCAATGGCTCGGTTCACGCTGGCCACACCGGCAACGCCGGTGCGTTCGGCTCATTGCCCGTCATGGATGAGCACGCCCCGGGACGCCTGGTACAGCTGATCGACGCCGCATCGGTACACCTGCTGGAGAGCAACCGGGAATGCAGCGACCTGCTCGACGGAGATTACCTGGATTACAACTCGCCTTTCTGGTCCAGCGGCGCTGCCGTCATCGACGCCTGGACCCGCCGCACAGCCAATGCACTGGCCACGGCCATCACATCGGTCAGCAGTGTCACCGACGTCGGAGCCATCATCATCGATGGCGGTTTCCCCGCCCATGTTCGTGAGCGTATCGTGGAGCAGACCATTGATGCCCTGCAGCGAAGCGATACCAAGGGGATCAACCTGCCTCTCATCAGGGCCGGTGTCATCGGTCCGGAAGCGCGCGCCCTGGGCGCCGCCCGACTCCCGCTGTTTTCGCGCTTCCTGCTGGATCAATCCGTGTTGACCAACACCCGTGGCTGAGCGATGCCGGGATCGCTGCCTCGATGATCAGCGATCAGGCTGGCTACCCGGACTACCCGCATGACCTACCCGCATGACCTGCCTGTACGACCTGCCTGTACGACCTGCCTGTACGACCTGCCTGTACGACCTGCCTGTACGACCTGCCTGTACGACCTGCCTGAACGACCTGCCTGAACGACCTGCCTGAACGACCTGCCTGCACAACCTGCCCGCACGGCCGGATTGCACCGTCTGTGAGCCGGCGAACCCTGCCTTTGACAGGCAGGGCTCTGCGTACAGACGGCTCCATGCCACCCTACATCAGCCGCATGAAAGGCTGACGCGGCCGATACCGTCTCAGGAATAGATGGGAAAACGGTCCGTCAATGCGCGAACTTCCTGTTCCACGGCCTTCTCGACATCCCCATTTCCTTGTTCACCATTGCTGGCGAGACCATCGATCACACGCAGTATCAGCTTCCCCACGGTGCGGAATTCCTCGACACCGAAACCGCGAGTCGTGGCAGCCGGTGTACCGAGACGGACCCCGGAAGTGACAAAGGGTGACGCAGGATCGAAGGGAATGGCGTTCTTGTTGCAAGTGATGCCGGCTCGGCCCAGAGCGGCCTCGGCAGCCTTGCCGGTCACGGCCTTGGGGCGCAGGTCAACCAGCATGACATGGGTATCCGTGCCTCCGGACACCAGATCCAGCCCACCCTCGGCAAGGGTTTCCGCCAGCGCATGAGCATTGTCCTTGACCGCCTGCTGGTATTGCTTGAACGATGGCTGCAGGGCTTCGCCGAACGCCACTGCCTTGGCAGCGATCACGTGCATCAGGGGACCGCCCTGCAACCCGGGAAAGACCGAAGAATTGAATTTCTTGCCCAGCTCTGCATCGCGCGTCAGAATCATGCCGCCACGTGGGCCTCTCAACGTCTTGTGAGTGGTGGTCGTGACTACATGGGCATGGTCCAGCGGACTCGGATGCAGCCCGGCCGCCACCAGGCCAGCAAAATGCGCCATGTCTACCATGAACCAGGCGCCGACTTCATCGGCAATGGCTCTGAATCGAGCGAAATCGATGATGCGTGGGTAGGCTGAGCCGCCCGCGATGATCAATGCAGGCTTGCTCTCGCGTGCCTGTGCTTCCAGCGCTTCGTAATCGATCTGGTGCGTCGTGGCATCCACCCCATAGGTGACGGCATTGAACCATTTGCCGGACTGATTCACGGGCGAGCCATGCGTCAGATGCCCTCCAGCAGCCAGATCCATGCCCATGAAGGTGTCGCCAGGCTTCAGCAGAGCCAGAAACACGGCCTGGTTGGCCTGTGCCCCGGAATGCGGCTGCACATTCGCATACGTGCAATCGAACAGTGAACAGGCCCGCTCGATGGCCAGTGCCTCTGCGGTATCGACGTGCTCGCAGCCACCGTAGTAGCGCTTGCCCGGATAGCCTTCGGCGTATTTGTTCGTCATGACCGAGCCCTGCGCCTGCATGACGGCGGCAGATACGATGTTTTCCGATGCAATCAGCTCGATTTCGTGTTGCTGGCGACCCAATTCACTGTCGATCGCAGCCTGAATGGCCGGATCACACTGAGACAGGTCGGCACTGAAAAAGGCGGACATTGGGGATGCCGTGCTGGCCGGTACGTCATTACTCATTTGAGGACATCTCGAAGGGTTAAAGAAACGCATACAACTCGGAATCCCTCTATTATGCCTTCCACAGACCGGTCTTGCCGACCGGATTTAACCAAAGCATTCATTGCCCACCATGCCGAACGCCATACAGAGCTTTCCAGACGTCAAGTTGCACAACGAAATCATGGCCGCAGACGGCTCGGTACTGCCGAGCTGGCAAGCCATCACCAGTGTCATGGACCAACTCGATGCCACGCAGGTGGAGAGACGCCAGATCGATATCGCCCGGCAGCTCCGCGCCAACGGTATTGCCTACAGTCCCTTGTCGGAATCGGATGCAGCGCCGCGCCCCTGGAATCTGGACCTGTACCCCATGGTCATCGAGCCCGCGGACTGGGCCGCTCTGAGTGCCGGTCTGGAACAGAGGGCTCGACTCAAGCAGGCCATTCTGAGCGACATCTACGGCCATCAGAATCTTCTCAGGAAAGGCCTGATTCCTCCGGCCATGGTATTTGCCCACAAGGGCTATCTGCGTGATGCCGTGAACTGCGACGACTCGCAGTCGCTACCACTGTTCAGTGCCGATGTCTCGCGCTCACCGTCAGGGCGCTGGTACGTCGTCGACGACATCTGCCAGTTCCCGGAAGGTATCGGCTACTCGCTGGAGAATCGGCTGGTGCTGTCACGCACACTGCCTCGCCTGTTTCGCAATTCACGGGTCCTGCGCATTGCCGAGTATTTCAAGCATCTGCAAAGCTACATCGGCCATTTGTCCGAATACGACGGACGCTGCGTCATGCTGGCACCGGGTCCGACTCACCCGCACTATTTCGAGTACGCCTACCTCTCCAAATACCTCGGGTATACGCTGGTCCAGGTTGGTGACCTGACCATACGGGATAACAGGGCCTATATAAAGACGGTCTCCGGACTGCAAAGAGTGGCGGTCATCTTCCGCTTCATCAACGACACCGAGCTGGACCCGCTGGCCATCGGCCAGGCGGGTGTCAGGGGCATCACCGGTCTGTTCCAGGCTGTTCGTGCAGGCGGCGTGAAGGTGATCAACCCGCTGGGGGCCGGTGTCATGGAAAATGCAGCCCTCAACAGTTGCATGACCAGACTGTGTCGCGAATTGCTGGGAGAGGACCTGCGCCTGCCCGGACCACCCACCTACTGGCTGGGCGATGACAAACAACGCAACCATGTCCTTGGCAAACTGGACAAGCTGCTGTTTCGGAGCATCGACTCGCTGGGCCAGTTGCATGACCCGCGATTGATGACAGCCGCCGAGCTGGATCGCTTGCACATGAACATCAGGCGCACACCACAGCGCTTTGTTGCACAGGAAAGAATCGATCGCTCCTGCGCTCCCGGCTTTCGCGGCACAGAAAGAGTGCAAAGGCAGGTCACTGTCAGACTCTACATGGTGCGTCACGATGACGGTCAGACCAGTCACTACCAGACCATGCCCGGTGGCTTGTGCCTGCTCGACACTGTTTCCGAAGGTCGCCGCCCCCCTTTCAATTCACTGATAGGCAGCAAGGATACCTGGGTCATTGCCGACGGACCGGTCAAGCCCGTGACGCTGCTCGGCAAACGCTCATTGGAAAACCAGTATGTGCTCAATGGGGAACTGCCAAGCCGGGTGGCGGAGAATCTCTTCTGGATGGGGCGCAACGCTGCCCGTTGTGAGAACTCGGCGCGACTCCTGCGCTCCGTATTCCAGGTATTGCAGAATGATGATGTCGACAGCTCAACCGTCAGCCCGGTGTTGAGCGCCATTCTGCGTGCAACCACTCAGGCCACCGGCACGCTACCGGGCTTCATTGGCCGTGGCGGTGCCCGCAAACTGGAAAACCCGGAGAAGGAACTGCTCTCGTTACTGCATGATCCGGAACGTGTCGGCACACTGCCCTCGGCACTGTCAGCGTTGCAGAACAGCGCGTCCGCGGTACGCGATCGCGTATCGGACGAATTGCTGCAGATACTCAACCGCCTGGAAGACAGACGCACCAAACTCGTGCAGAACGTCAATACAGCCCTGTTCACCGAAGATACCGATGCTCTGGAACAGACCAGCGATCAACTGGACGATATATTGATGCTGTTGTCGGCGTTTTCCGGGCTTACTCACGAGAATTTCACACATGGGGATGGCTGGCGATTCATGATGCTCGGACGTCGCCTTGATCGTGTTGCACAATATTCGGTCATCATCGACACCATGTTGAGTCAGGAGCGCGATGACACCTTGCTGCTCGAGACCCTGCTCAAGCTGTTCGACAGCACCATGACCTATCGCAGTCGCTATCGCAGTCAGATGGATGCCAGTCTGGTATTGCAATTGCTGATGCTCGATGAATACAATCCTCGCTCGCTGGCATTCCAGCTCAATGAAATCGAGAAGACGATCAGGCGACTACCGGGAAGGCGCAACCTGTCTCAGGCAGATGATCTGTCGCGTCTGGTGATCGCCGGACTCAGCCGGATACAACTGGCCGATACCGACTCACTGATCAATGCGGCACGCGGCTCACGCCAGAACCTGGGCAAGTTCCTGAGCGTACTGTCGAAGCTGCCCAATGAAATGGCGGATGTGCTCAGCGCCACCTACTTTGCACATGTAGAGAGCAGTCAGCAGCTCTCTGACGTATCGGCCAACAGAACTTCGGTCAGAAAGGCCGAGCCGAACAATGCTGGAAGTGCATCATGAAATTGCAAGTCAGACACCGCACGCACTACGAATACACTCAACAGGCAAGTCTTTCACACAACCATATCTGCCTGCAGCCTCGCAGCACTGCCTCACAACAGTGCCTTGAAACACGCATCGATGTCAGCCCTGAACCCGGCAACATCCAGTTCGACACGGATGTATTCGGCAACGCCACCGCCCGCTTCAACCTGAGCCAACGGCACAAGTCCTGTGACATCGTGGTGACATCGCTGATCCAGACCCGGGATGTGCTTCCGCCTCTGCCACCGTCACGCAGCGTCAGTGACAATCTGCAACTGCTGCTGTCGAGCAACACTCAGGACGCTCTGATGGCGCACGACTGCCTGCTGCCCTCGCCCTATATACCGCCCAGCGACACACTTGATGAATTCATCAAGGAGCTGCCGCTTGGCAGCCAGAACGTCGTTGAATACGGTCAGAACATGATGGAGCACATCTTCACGACGTTCGACTACACCTCGGGTTTTTCCAACCTGGTCACCCCTCTGAGCGAGATACACGCAGCTCGCAAGGGGGTCTGCCAGGACTTTGCGCATCTGGCCATCGGTGCACTGCGGCGGCAGGGAATTCCTGCGCGATATGTCAGTGGTTACCTGGAAACACTGCCGCCACCCGGACAGAAAAAGTTACAGGGCGCAGACGCTTCGCATGCCTGGTATGCGATATTCGATGCACAACATGGCTGGATCGACTTCGATCCAACCAATAACAAACGGCCTGACAACCAGTACATCACAACTGCCTGGGGCCGCGATTACGGTGATGTTACACCGGTCAAGGGAATGGTATATGGTGGAGGCACGCATTCATTGACAGTGGAAGTCGATGTTCTGAGAATGGAAGACAGAGTTTTAACCTTAGCGGAGATCTGAAGCCAATGCCTGATCGCTGGAAACACTATGAAAGTCCGGGGTTCGATGAACTGATCAGTGATGATGGAGCCCCCCGAAATGCAGCCCAGCATCTCATCAACTGGCTCAACGAGCTCAGCGACGCAGACCTCTCTCACCGACAGCGTGCTGCCCAACTGGCCATCGAACAGATGGGCATCACCTTCACCGTCTACTCTGACAAGGGCAACATCGATCGCGAATGGCCACTCGATATCGTGCCCAGGGTCATAGATGCACTGGAATGGGGCAAGATAGAGGCAGGCTTGCAACAACGACTGCGCGCACTCAATCTGTTCATCAACGATCTCTACAACGATCAGGCCATACTCAAGGACAACATCGTTCCACGGGAACTGATCGAATCATCCAGCAACTTTCGTCCGGAATGTCTCGGCATGACACCCGCTCACGGTGTCTGGGCACACATCTGTGGCAGTGACCTGGTCCGAGGCGATGATGGCACCGTCTATGTGCTGGAGGACAATCTGCGGGTGCCATCCGGCGTGTCGTACATGATCGAGAACCGAGAGGTCATGAAACGCGCCATGCCGGAAGTGTTCCGCCAGTGCCATATTCTCCCGGTGGACAATTACACCGAGAATCTGCAATACATGCTGTCTTCGCTGAGCGAGGAGAAGGACCCCTGCCTGGTTGTCCTGACTCCGGGTGTCTTCAACTCGGCCTATTTCGAGCATACCTTCCTAGCACAGGAAATCGGTGCCGAACTGGTCGAGGGCAGAGACCTGGTCGTGCGGGACGATGGATACGTGTACATGCGTATCGTCGGCGGACTCAAGCGCGTCGATGTCATCTACCGCCGGGTAGATGACGCCTTCATCGATCCGGAATGCTTCAACCCCGATTCAACCCTGGGCGTCAGCGGACTGATGAAGGCCTGGCGCTCCGGCAAGGTTGCCATCGCCAATGCACCGGGTGCGGGAGTGGCAGATGACAAGGTCATCTATTCCTATGTCCCCGATATCGTTCGTTACTATCTGAACGAGGAACCGCTGATCGAGAATGTACCGACCTATCGCTGCGAAAACGAAGAAGAACGACAGTATGTGCTCGATAATCTTGCCTCTCTGGTGGTCAAGCCTGCCAATGAATCCGGCGGTTACGGCATGCTTATCGGCCCCCAGAGCACGGCCGAGGAACAGGCCGAGATGGCCGAGAACATTCGCACGAATCCGCGCAATTACATCGGCCAGCCAACCTTGACACTGTCCACTGCCCCGACCATCTGCGAGGGTCAGTTCAAGGCCCGCCACCTGGATCTGCGTCCCTTCGTCCTGCAGGGCGAGGAACTTACCGTAACCACCGGCGGCCTGACCCGGGTGGCAATGGTCGAAGGCTCTCTTGTCGTCAATTCCTCACAGGGCGGCGGGAGCAAGGACACCTGGGTGGTTCGCAGCAATACTGCAAACCCACCCCTCAATGACAGCCAGCGACAAACGCAGGAGCAATAAGCCATGCTTGCCAGAGTTGCCGAAAATATCTACTGGTTGAGTCGTTATCTCGAGCGCGCCGAGAACACGGTGCGCCTGATTCAGGTTCACAGCAATCTGCTGATGGACCTGCCGGGTCTTGATGACCACCAGAGCTGGATCCCACTGATATCGATCAATGGTCTGGATGATGAATTTGCCGAAATTCACGTCACGGCCACCGAATCGACGGTGAATCACTTCCTGCTGACCGACAAGGAAAATCCCGGCTCGCTGGTCAACGATTTCACGGCCATTCATGCGAACCTGCGAAGCTGCCGGGACATCATTCCCAAGACCAGCTACGAATCCATCAACAGCCTGTGCCGCCTCGTCAGCCGGGAAGTGGAAAGCGTGTACGCACAGCCTTCCCACCGGCTGGTCTTTCTGCGCGATGTGGAAGATCGGCTGCAATCGATTTCCGGCAGTCTCAACAGCAACATGAGCCATGATCTGGGTTATCGCGTCATGCGCATGGGCTGCTACCTGGAGAGAGCCGACATGACATCACGAGTCATCGATGTGCAATCCACCAGACTGTCAGCCAACCATACCAGTGGCGAACTCATCGCCATCCAGAATCAGCGCTGGGTAGCCGTCCTGCGTACGCTGGTCGCACACCAGATGTACCGCCAGCAATTGCGCCGCCCCGTCAACGGGCCGGACACCCTGGCGTTTCTGCTCTCGGATGCGAACCTTCCCCGCTCCTATGCATTCTGCCTGGATCATCTGGACGACAGCTTTCGCAAGGTTGGTGGAAGCTCTGCGCCACGCGATGCCATTGCCGCTCTGCGACAGAAACTCGATAGCGCCGTCTATCCGGTGCTTGCCAACAATCCCGATCAATTGCACGAGTTCCTCGACGATCTGCAGCTGGGCATGCTCGATGTCAGTGCCGCGCTATCCACCAACTACTTCAAATCACAAGATACGGTTGCCGGAGAAGATCTGCCTGCTGACCGTGCATCCGCCGAATTGGAAACTTCTGTATGAGTATAAAAGTCGCGCTGGATCACACTACCGTCTACAGCTACGACAAACCGGTCACACTTCATCCACATATCATCAGACTGCGCCCGGCCCCGCACTGCCGGACTCCCATTCTGAGCTACAGCCTGACGGTAGAGCCCGCCGATCATTTCATCAATTGGCAGCAGGACCCGTTCGGCAACTACCTGGCAAGAATCGTCTTTCCCGAGAAAAGCGACCGCCTGTCCGTACGGGTCGATCTGGTAGCCGAACTGACCGTCATCAATCCCTTCGATTTCTTCGTGGAGGAATCGGCGGAGAAATTTCCGTTCAGCTATAGCGAGGTGAACCGGGGTGAATTGGCGCCGTACCTGGCCACCTCCCAGGCATCTCCTCTTCTGCAAGCCTGGCTCGATGACAACAAGCCGGCGGCTGACACCCGGATCATCGATGCACTGGTTGAGATCAACCAGGCAGTGCACCGTGATGTGGCCTATCAGCTGCGCATGGAACCCGGCGTGCAGAGCAGTGAGGAGACACTGCAGCTGGCCATGGGCTCCTGTCGGGACAGTGGCTGGTTGCTGGTGGAAATCATGCGTCACTACGGCATTGCGGCACGCTTCGTCTCGGGCTACCTCGTACAACTGACGCCGGATGTCAAGTCCATCGACGGTCCCTCCGGAGCCGAAGCCGACTTTACCGACCTGCACGCCTGGACTGAAGTCTACATACCGGGAGCCGGCTGGGTGGGGCTGGATCCAACCTCCGGGCTGTTTGCCGGAGAGGGGCACATTCCCCTGGCATGTACACCTCAACCGGTCAGTGCAGCTCCCATCACGGGTGTCGCCAGCGAAATGGCCAGTGATTTCTACTTCCACAACCGTGTGGCCCGGTTCGATGAACGCCCGCGTGTCACCCTCCCCTACAGTGACAGTGAATGGCAGCGCGTCCTGGATCTTGGCGAGACGGTTGATCAGCGTCTGGAACAACAGGATGTGCGCCTGACCATGGGTGGCGAGCCCACGTTCGTGTCCATCGATGACATGGAAAGCCCGGAATGGAACAATGCCGCTCTGGGTGAGCACAAGCTGGAGCGGGCAGGTGTTTTTCTGGAGAAGCTCAGAACCGCGTTCTCTCCGAATGGCATTATTGCCTATGCACAAGGCAAGTGGTACCCCGGGGAACCCACACCGCGCTGGGCTCTGATCAGCCACTGGCGCACGGACGGCAAGCCCATCTGGAAGGATCCCGGCCGCCTGACCACCCCCGGCAGCCACCCTTCCACTCGGGAAGATGCCAGCTGTTTCATGCAGCATCTGTGCGAGGAACTGCAGGTATCCGACGAGCATATCCGCGGTCTGTATGAAGACCCTCTGCACCACCTGCATCTGGAAGCACTGCTGCCCGAAGGGGTCGAGCTGGATTCTCTGGAACTCAAGGACAGCCGCTCTCGTCGTCGCCTGGTCGAGCAATTGTCTCAGGGTATCGACGATCCGATCGGTTACATGCTGCCCCTGGCCTATGCGCCACCGATCAGCGATGCAACCGATCACCATGGACACTGGCTTTCCGGCAGCTGGCCATTGCGTCGCAAGAACGTTTTCCTGATCCCGGGTGACTCTCCCGCCGGCCTGCGCTTGCCGTTGGCCTCGCTACCGGATGACACCTCGGTAGACAGGGAAGCCAATGCGTTGCTGGAAGACAACTTCAATCCCGCCACACCGTTACCCGATCCGGTTACCGAGATCGCCTTCGGTAGCAGGACGTCAGGCGATGATGCCGGACAGACAGCGCCATCCATCATTCGCACGACGCTGTGCGCCGAAGTGCGCGACGGGTCGCTCTATCTGTTCCTGCCCCCCATGCAGAGCGCGCGCGGCTGGGTACTGTTGATGGGGTGCATCGAGCGAGCCTGTATCGCAGCGGACGTCTTTCCGGTCATCGAAGGCTACGAGCCACCGCGAGATGCCCGTCTGCAATCCTTCCGCATCACACCGGACCCGGGCGTCATCGAAGTCAACATTCATCCGTCGCGCACGTTCAGTGAACTGGTGGAACGAACCGAAACCATCTACGAAGCGGCGCGCGAGTCGCGACTGGGCGCCGAGAAGTTCATGGTTGATGGTCGGCACACCGGAACCGGCGGTGGCAACCATGTCACCATGGGCGGTCACACGCCGGCCGATAGCCCGTTTCTGCGACGTCCGGACCTGTTACGCAGCCTGATCACTTACTGGCAGCATCATCCCAGTCTGTCCTATCTGTTTTCCGGCATGTTCATCGGCCCTACCAGTCAGGCACCGCGGATCGATGAGGCTCGCTCCGAGTCACTGTATGAGCTCGAAATGGCCTTGTCCAGATTACCCGATGGTGACAGTGACAAACCCTGGCTGGTTGACCGCCTGCTCAGAAACCTGTTGATCGATCTCACCGGCAATACCCACCGCACGGAAATCTGCATCGACAAGCTCTACTCGCCGGATGGTCCTGCCGGACGACTGGGCATTGTCGAGTTGCGAGCCTTCGAAATGCCGCCGCATGCCCGCATGAGTATCGTCCAGGCCTTGCTGATTCGTTGCCTGATCAGCCGCTTCTGGGACAAACCCTATCAGGGCAAGCTGATTCGCTGGGGCACCGAGCTGCATGATCGTTTCATGCTGCCACACTATCTATGGCAGGATATCTGCGATGTCATTGACGATCTCAAGCGAAACGGACTGGCCTTCGATGCCGACTGGCTCGATGCCTTCTGGGAATTCCGTTTTCCGATCTACGGGGTGCGCCAGGTTGGCGATATCACATTGGAACTGCGTGCCGCAATCGAACCCTGGCACGTCCTGGGAGAGGAAGCATCAGCCAGTGGCATGGCGCGCTATGTCGATTCCTCCCTGGAGCGCCTGCAGCTGACGGTCAGCGGACTCAACGACGAGCGTTACAAGATCACCTGCAATGGCTGTGTCCTGCCCATGCGCAAGACCGCCACCGCCGGTCAATACGTGGTCGGTGTCCGGTATCGCGCCTGGCAGCCCACCTTCGCACTGCACCCGGACTTGCCGGTCGATACGCCCTTGGTGTTCGACGTCGTCGATACCTGGGCAAATCGCAGCCTCGGTGGATGCTCTTACCATGTCGCTGACCCGGGTGGCAGGAACTATGAGGATGTACCGGTCAATGCCAATGTTGCCGAGGCCCGTCGTCTGGCCCGGTTCGATGAAGACCACCACACCCCGGCACCTTCCGTCATCATGACACCGGTCACAGGTGGTGCAACGCGATTCGTACCAACAGAAGGCCGTCAGGATGTCATGATAAAGGACGTACTCAGCGAGAATCATGAATACCCGTGTACAGCAGACATGAGACAGCGAAGCCGCTGACTGCTCCGAACGTATCCCGGCAGCGGATCAACGCCGCCGGGCACGTCGCATCCAGACATCGCCCCAACGGGCCGTCTGCCCTGGCCGCACTGGATCAGCAGGGTAGCGCCCGAATTCGCCTGCCGAATTCCTTTCAGGGCCCATTGCAAGCCGTACTGATCAACACCGCCGGAGGCCTGACCGGTGACGATGACATCCGCTGGTCGGCCACCGCCGGTGAAAGCTCGAGACTGGTCATCAGTACGGCAGCCTGCGAAAAACTCTATCGAACACATGGACCCGCCGCACGCCAGCAGACGCGATTGACGGTCGAAAATGGTGCGCGTCTGGACTGGCTACCGCAGGAAACGATTGTCTTCAATGGTTCATCACTGGAACGCAGCCTCGAGGTGGATGTGGCTGGAGACGCAACAGCCCTGATCGTGGAGAGCCTGGTGCTTGGGCGCCACGCCATGCAGGAGTCCGTGGAGCGACTGCAACTGCACGACTGCTGGCGAATCCGTCGAGACGGCAGACTATTGCATGCGGAAGATCTGCGACTGCAACTGGACGACAGGCGACATGCCCGAAGACCGAGCATGCTGCATCATTACAGTGCGCTATCCACGCTGGTTCTGGTATCGCCCGAATCCAGCGATTCCCTGCATATGAAGGGCGAAAGCGTCCGCAGGCTGTTGCCTGACACGACGTCGACCCTGCAGGCGGCGACAACGGTCATGAAACACCGCCTCGTCATCAGAGTACTTGCCACGGATAGCCAATCGTTGCGAAAATTCCTGATACCCTGTATCGAACATCTGAGCGACCGGATGTCAATACCGCAAGTATGGAACGTGTAAGCTCATGCAACTGACCCCTCGCGAAAAAGACAAACTGCTGATTGCCATGGCGGCTGAAGTCGCCCGCAAGCGGCTTGCCCGTGGCGTCAAGCTCAATCACCCGGAGTCCATCGCACTGATCAGCGATTTCGTGGTCGAAGGTGCTCGCGACGGCAAGAGCGTGGCCGAACTCATGAGCACGGGCGCTCAGGTCATCGGCCGCGATGATGTCATGCCGGGAATCAGTGAGATGATCCCGGAAATCCAGGTCGAAGCAACCTTTCCGGACGGCGTCAAGCTTGTCACTGTCCATCAGCCCATCAGGTAATGCCAGCCATGATCCCAGGTGAAATCACGACCGCTGCCGGCGAACTGACACTCAATGAAGGCAAGGACAGCCTGACATTGCAGGTTGCCAATACCGGTGACCGTCCCGTCCAGGTAGGCAGCCATTATCATTTTGCCGAAGCGAATCCGGCCCTCGCATTCGATCGCGAGGTTGCACGAGGTTATCGGCTCGATATCGCAGCGGGTACGGCGGTGCGCTTCGAACCAGGGCAACAAAGAGAAGTGCAACTGGTCGCCTTCGGTGGTAATCGCAAGGTCATCGGTTTTCGTCAGGCAATCATGGGAGATCTGTAATGGCAAGGCAGATCAGCCGGCAGGCATATGCAGACATGTATGGTCCCACCACGGGTGACCGGGTTCGTCTGGCGGATACCGATCTCGTCATCGAAGTGGAACGGGACTTCTGCAGCTACGGCGAAGAGGTCAAGTTCGGAGGTGGCAAGGTCATCCGCGACGGCATGGGCCAGTCCCAGCAGACGCGGGCGCAGGGCGCCGTCGATACGGTCATCACCAATGCCCTGATCGTGGACTACACCGGTATCTACAAGGCTGACGTCGGCCTGGTCGACGGCCGGATTGCTGCCATCGGCAAGGCCGGCAATCCGGACACCCAGGACGGTGTCGACATTGTCATCGGTCCCGGTACCGAGGCCATCGCCGCCGAAGGCCGTATCCTCACCGCCGGCGGATTTGACAGCCATATCCATTTCATCTGTCCACAGCAGATCGATGAAGCGCTCTGTTCCGGCGTCACCACCATGCTCGGCGGCGGCACCGGTCCGGCACACGGCACTCTGGCCACTACCTGTACGCCAGGCCCCTGGCACCTGGCGCGCATGATCCAGGCGGCCGATGCCCTGCCGATGAATCTGGCATTTGCCGGCAAGGGCAATGCGTCACAGCCTGCGGCTCTGGAGGAGATGGTTCTCGCCGGCGCAGCGGCCCTGAAGCTGCACGAAGACTGGGGCACGACGCCAGCCGCCATCGACTGCTGTCTGTCGGTTGCCGACAATCTGGATGTGCAGGTCATGATCCATACCGATACGCTCAATGAAAGCGGCTTCGTGGAGAGCACCATCGATGCAGTGGCCGGTCGCACCATACATGCCTTCCACACCGAAGGGGCCGGCGGCGGGCACGCGCCCGATATCATCTCGGTCTGCGCCCTGCCCAACTTCCTGCCCTCCTCCACCAACCCGACACGTCCCTATACCGTCAACACCATTGACGAACATCTGGACATGTTGATGGTCTGTCATCATCTGGACAGCAATATTCCCGAAGACATCGCATTTGCCGAAAGCCGCATCCGCAAGGAAACCATTGCCGCTGAAGATATCCTGCACGACATGGGGGCCTTTTCCATCATTGCGTCGGACAGCCAGGCCATGGGGCGGGTTGGCGAGGTACTGATTCGTACCTGGCAAACCGCGGACAAGATGAAGAAGCAGCGTGGACGCCTGCCACAGGAAAGTGGCGACAACGACAACTTCCGCGTCAAACGCTATATCGCCAAGTACACGATAAACCCGGCCATTGCCCACGGCATCAGCAGTGACATCGGTTCGATAGAGGTCGGCAAACGCGCCGATCTGTGTCTGTGGCATCCGGCATTCTTCGGTGTCAAGCCTGAAATGGTTCTGCTCGGTGGCACCATCGTCGCTGCCCCGATGGGCGATCCCAATGCCTCCATCACGACACCACAGCCGGTCCATTACCGTCCCATGTTCGGAGCCTTCGGCAAGTCGCTGACCAACAGTTCAGTCACTTTCGTCTCACAGGCCGCACTGGACAATGGTCTGCAGCAGATGCTGGAAGTCGAGAAACGCATGCTCGCCGTCAGCAACACGCGCGATGGCATCAGCAAGTCCAGCATGCTGCTCAATGACGCAACCCCTGCCATTGAAGTCGATCCAGAGACCTACGATGTGCGGGCCAATGGAGAGTTGCTGACCTGCGAGCCTGCCAGTGAGCTGCCCATGGCACAGCGCTATTTCCTGTTCTGAGCCGACTTGCCGCGACAACTCTGGCAAACGCACACTGACCCGAATTTCCTACATGAACAATTTGCACTGTCACACGGTCGAGCGTAATGGCGAACAGGATCCACCAGAGGCAGTCGTTGACACGATTACACTGGATGAGACCGATCGGCACCGCCGCCGTTTTGCCTTGCAGTCCGACAACGGCATTGCCTTCCTGCTGGAACTGCCTGCGGCAACCCTGCTTCGGGAAGGCGACATTCTGCGTCTGAACGATGGCAGGGGTATCAAGGTGATAGCGCAAGCCGAAGCCCTGTACACCGTTCATGGACGCGATGCCCATCATCTGCTCAACCTGACCTGGCATGTGGGCAATCGGCATCTGGCCACGCAGATCATGGGTGACCATATTCGCATTCGGCGCGACCCCGTGATACGAAACATGCTCGAGGAATTGGGGGCAACGGTTGGGGATATCGAAGCCGGATTCAACCCGGTGGGCGGCGCCTACGACGGTGAACAGGGATCGTCGCATCGTCACTCGCACGATCACTCGCATGATCACTCGCATGATCACTCGCATGATCACTCGCATGATCACTCGCATGATCACTCGCATGATCACCAGCACGGCTGATGAGCAAAGAGGCTTCACTGCGACAGTTGCTGACACTGCAATCCTGGACCTCCGCCGCTTTTCCCACCGGCGCCTTCAGTTGCAGTCACGGTCTTGAAACGGCCATTCAGCACGGGAATGTACACGATCTTGACAGTTGTCACGACTGGATTCATGCCATCGTCACTCAAGGCAGTGGCTGGAACGACTCCATCATCATGGCGCAGGCACACCGGCTGAGTCAGTCATTGGTGTTCGACAATGCTGGCAGTCTTTCGTCGGCGCAAGCAGATCAACCATCCCTGCAAGCGCTGCGCGAACTCAATGACCTGGCGCTGGCTCTGCAATCCGGCGCCGAACGCCATGCAGAAACCACGCAACTGGCAGCGGCCTTTCTGGCCTCGGCGGCAGCCTGGCAGGCACCGGAGACGAGCCATTGGCATGAACCGGATGAGGACGTTGCATTGGCCGTTGCCTGTGGCTGGCTGGGGGCTCGGCACGCCATACCGGTTCAGCTGCTGATTGCATCCACACTGCAATCCATGTCCAGCAATCTTGCCTGGATAGCCACTCGTCTGGTACCACTGGGACAGACAAGCTGTCTGCAACTGATTGCACGGCTCGAACCGGTCATCGAATCAGTCAGCCTCGAAGCCAGTCTCGCTACCCAGGACGATCTCGGCAGCGGCACACTGCTTGCCGATCTGGCCTCCTTGCAACATGAACAACTGGCAGGTCGAGTCTGCCTCACATGAATACCGACACCATGCAAGACACAGCAGAACGCCAACCACTTCGAATCGGCATCGGAGGTCCCGTCGGTGCCGGCAAGACCAGCCTTGTGGCACAGTTGTGCCTGGCACTCAGAGAGCGCTATTCGATTGCAGTCGTGACCAATGACATCTATACACGCGAAGATGCAGATGCCCTGGTGAGATTGCAGGCCCTGAGCAGCGATCGCATCCTCGGGGTGGAAACCGGGGGCTGTCCGCATACCGCCATTCGGGAAGATGCCTCCATCAACCTGCGCGCCATAGACGCCTTGAAGCAGCGCCTCCCCGCGCTGGATATCATCTTCATCGAATCCGGTGGCGACAACCTCGCGGCAACCTTTTCGCCGGAGCTCGCCGATCTGACGCTGTACGTCATTTCCGTGTGTCAGGGCGAAGATATCCCTCGCAAGGGCGGACCTGCCATCACGCGTTCGGATCTGCTGATCATCAACAAGACCGATCTGGCAGTGCATGTCGAGGCTGATCTGCCCACCATGCAACGGGACGCGGCCAGCGCTCGCGCACAACGTCCAACCGTGTTTACCGATCTCAAACGCGGTACAGGAGTTGACGACGTCGTCACATTCATCCAGGCGAGCGGCGGACTGCACTGATCAGACAGTTCTCACCGTATCGTTCATAGCGAGGATTGCCGCACAATTCGATGGAAACCTGACCGCGCACCGGATCCAGCTCCAGTACAGTACGGAAAAAGAGGATCCGTCATGTCGTTCAGTCCAGCTCGATACCGGTCGGCACTGTCAGGACTGCTGATTGCAGCCAGTGTCAGCTTTCCGGCCTTGTCAGCCACCAGCTTCCCGCAGACTGCGCAATACCCGTTGCCACCCACCGACCCGCAATGCGGGGCCCTGTCTCCGCGCCTGCTTGCGATGGGTGACAACTACTACCGACTGGACACCCCTTCGCAGCAGAATCCCGACAGCCGCGTCTCCGAGGCAATTTCACACGAGGCATTGCAGGCCGCTCTGTTGTCGAGAGAATACACAAGCGGCATGGGACAACGAACGGATTGCTTCGGCTCTGGCGACTCTCTACAGCCCCGATCCAGACCTGTGATATTGCAGGACATCAGCCGAGAAACGGAAAACGGGTCACATTCCGAACGCGGACAACCACAGGCAGAAGCCATCGTTCTCAAGGCCTGGGAATACGATGAAAGACAGCGACGCGTCAAAGCCGAAACCATGGTTCTGCCCCTGACGGCCATCGCCGTTGAAACCTTTTCCGGACTGCTGATCAACAGTCATCAGCGGCATCGTCAGAAGACCCCGACAGGCTCCTACCTGCGAGAGACCGAATTGACCGCATTGCAGACGGACGATGAGCTGATACTGCAACAGGCCGTCTACATCAATGGGTCACTGGCTCAATGGAGCAGCTGGCAGATGAGACCATGAACCCGCTGAAACAACCATCAAAGTGCTGCTCGATCGTCACTTTCAGTATAAATCCATGTGGAATTGTGCGCTGATCTCTGGTGGACGTTGCTGAACGAGGTTTACTGATCAACCTATCCGATAACTTGCCAATAACCTGAGTTAACAACACTCAACATTCCGGCAAGCCATGATTCCCGCGAGTTTCGCATCCACCCAAAGCGAGCGCAAGGAAAAGACCAGCATCAAGCTGCTGCTGGTGGATGACGATCCCGGCTATCTGGACCTGTGCCGCCGCCAACTGGGCAAATCGGCCAGTATCGACTTTCTGATTGAAACGGCGGCTTCCACCAATGAAGCATTCCAGCGCTGTATCGCAACCGATTACGACTGCCTGCTGGTCGATTATCAACTGCCTGATGGTTGTGGCACCGATATCGTTGACCGCCTCAATGAATGGAACGAGCAGCAGAATGACTCTGCACGGCTTCCCCCTCCAACCATCATCGTCACCGCTGAAAGCGGTCAACACGCTCCCACTCAGGCCATTCGCGCAGGCGCTGTCGATTTCATTGCCAAACGCAATGTAACGCCGCATTCGCTGAGGCGTGCAATCACCAATGCGGTGGAACGATCGCGCCTCGAACTCTCCGTGGTGCAGCGTAACCTGGCGCTGGAACGGGCCTACTCCCTGCTGGAAACTGCCAATGGACAGCTCGAATCAAAACGCCGCGAGATACTCCACTTCTACCATACGGTGTCTCATGAGGTGAAAACCCCCCTGGCTGCCGCACGCGAGTTCATCTCCCTGATCAAGGACGGTGCAGCCGGAGAGGTATCGCCCGAGCAGCTGGTGTTGCTGGACCATGCGATGGAGAGTTGCGACCAGATACGGTCGCAATTCACGGAACTGCTGGATCTGGCCAGAATCGACAACAACAAGCTACAGCTGAGGCTCAGCGTCGTACCGGTCAGCACATTGATCGATCGTTCACTTGCCAGCATCGTGGAGACCGCCAGGGAGAAGCAAGTCGCAATGGTCACTACCGAATACGACACCACCACGAAAATACGATGTGACGCCGATCGCATCGTGCAAGTGCTGTCCAATCTGTTGAGCAATGCCGTGAAATTCACCCCTGCCGACGGAACCGTCACATTGACCTTCACCGATCCCGCACAGGGAGAGTCCGTCGAGTTTCTGGTCTGTGATACCGGCTGTGGTATCGCGGAAGAATATGTCGAGCTGATCTTCGAGCGCCTCTATCAGGTTGAATCCGAAGATGAAACCATACTGCGATCAGGACTCGGGCTGGGACTGAGTATATGTCGGGAACTCCTGCAGCTACACAACAGCCAGCTCAAGGTTTCCAGTGAAGTCGGCACCGGCAGCTGCTTCAGTTTCGAACTGGCACGATGAATCCACCGAATATTCAAATTGGAGGAATAGGATGAAAAAGGTATTACTGATCGAAGATGATGAAAAGCTCAGCCTGGCTCTGCGGCTGCGTCTGGCCCACATGAACTTTCAGGTTCACAGTGTCAGCGATGCCATCAGGGCGATGGACGAGGCGGTCAAGTCCAACCCTGATGTCGTACTGCTTGACATCAATCTGCCTGGCGGTGATGGCTTCATGGTAGCCGAACGCTTGCGCAGGCACCACGCCACCATGTCCACCCCCATCATCTTCATTACAGCCAGTGAACGCTCCGAGCTGGAGAACCGGGCCAGCCAGGTCCCGCGCAGCTTCTTTCTACAGAAGCCATTCGACGCCTTGCAGCTGCATGACACCATGGAGGCCTGCGAATGTCTCTAGCCAATCCAGACGCCGAACTAGAGCAGAGCTCAGGGAACGCTCCCGTGAAATCAACGCTGTCACAGCACATTCACGACCTTTCCGGCTCTGCCGTTACCGCCAATGGCTTCACCGGCGAATTGGAAATCGCGCGCAAGCACGTGCTGGAACTGATGGAGCGCTTGCCCGCTGACACCGATCCGGAACTGATGAAGGAAATGAAGTTTCAGCTCGAAGACGAGATGAAACACTGTCTGTTCCGGATCACGGAGTCATTGTCAAAACTCGATCATACGATAGATCGACTGAAGGCCGGGTAGGAACGGCACCACTGCCTCGAAAGGTGTCACTGCTTCAGCTTGTACCCGGTCTTGAACATCAGCCAGACCACGATCAGGCATGCCATCAGGAATCCGGAGATCATCATCAGGCTGAGCATGACACTGACGTCGGAGACTTCAAAGAAACTCCAGCGAAAGCCACTCACCAGGTATAGCACCGGATTGAGCAAGGTCACCTTCTGCCAGAACTCGGGCAACATGCTGACGGAATAGAAACTTCCACCCAGAAACACCAGCGGTGTGATCACCAGCAGGGGAATGAGTTGCAGTTTTTCGAAGTTATCGGCCCACAGGCCGATGATGAAGCCGAACAGACTGAAGGCGATACAGGTCAATACCAGAAACGCAATCATCCATACCGGATGGGCAATATGCAGATCGACGAAGAATGACGCAGTGATCAGTATGATGGTACCGATGATCAGGGACTTGGTAGCAGCAGCCCCCACATAGCCGATCAACACTTCGAAGAAGGAGATCGGTGCGGACATGATCTCATAGACGGTCCCCGTGAACTTGGGAAAGAAGATGCCGAAGGAAGCATTGGAAATGCTCTGCGTCAGCAGGGACAACATGACCAGCCCCGGCACGATGAAGGAGCCGTAGTCGACACCTTCCACCGATTGTATGCGCGAACCGATCGCGGAACCGAAAACGATGAAGTAGAGCACCGTCGAGATGACTGGAGAGGCAATACTCTGCATCAGTGTCTTGCGGGTTCTCGCCATCTCGTTGAAGTAGATGGCTTTGATGGCTTGCACATTCATGATGGTTCCTTCCCGCCTTCACTGTGTACCAGATTGACGAAGATGTCCTCCAGCGAACTCTGCCGGGTATTCAGATCCTTCAGGACCAGACCCGCGTCACTGACGGCCTGCAACAGCGATGTGATACCGGTGCGCTCACTTCGGGTGTCATAGGTGTATGTCAGCCTCTGTCCATCGGCGGAGAGTTCCAGATCGAACTCCGCCAGCGATTCCGGCAGTGCATTGGTCGCGCCTTTCAATTCCACCGTCAGCTGCTTCTTGCCCAGCGAGTTCATGAGATTGACCTTGTCATCGATCACCAGCAAACGACCATTGCTGATGACACCAACCCGGTCAGCAATCTCTTCGGCTTCTTCGATGTAGTGGGTCGTCAGGATGATGGTGACACCATCCTGACGAAGTTTTTCCACCAGTTTCCACATGTCCTTGCGAAGTTCGACATCGACACCCGCGGTCGGCTCGTCCAGAAACAGAACCCGGGGCTCATGCGACAGGGCCTTGGCAATCAGCACACGTCGCTTCATGCCACCCGAAAGCCGACTGACCATTGCCTCCTTCTTGTCGAGCAGGGACAGATCGCTCAGCAGAGCATCGAGCTTGCTCTCGTCCGGTGGCATGCCGAACAGCCCCCGGCTGAAGCGCACGGTATCCTTGACAACATCAAAGGCACCGAGCGTCAATTCCTGGGGCACCAGGCCAATCAGCGAACGTGTGGCTCGGTAATCCCTGATGATGTCATGCCCTCCCACAGTGACGCTTCCGGCAGTGGGTGTCACCAGACCACAGATGGTGGATATGAGTGTGGTCTTGCCTGCGCCATTGGGCCCCAGCAAAGCCAGGATTTCTCCTTCCCTGACCTCCAGGTCGATGCCTTTCAAGGCTTCGTGACCACCCTTGTAGATCTTGGTCAGACCACGAATGGAAATGATCGACTGACTTCCTGTCCTGCCTTCGGTCTGTACTGTCATGAGTTTTTCCTGCACCTTGGACGCAGCGTTGAATGCTGCATCAGGATTCTCGGGAAACAGGCAAGCTGAATCCGATACGAACCCAGCCATGGTCATTCCCGGCGATAACCGAACCATCATGCACCTCTGCAATCATCTTGACAACGTACAGGCCCAGACCCAGGTGCACGTCGTCGTCTCGCTCGGCATCATGACCACCTCGTTCCGAGTACATGGGTTCGAACAATTGCAGGCACTTGGCCTCGTCCAGTGGCAGACCCCGGTTGCAGACACTCAGGACCACTCGCCTGCCCCCATTCCCGCGCTCCGCCGACTGGCCGTCAATCTGCATGGAGAACACCACCGACGCGTCACTGCCAAAGCTCACCGCATTGTCCACCAGCTTGTCGAAAGCCTGGCTGAGCAGCTCTGGCGAGGCCTGAACGAAGATACTGACCGTCTCATCATGATCGGACTCGAACGCCATATCAGGGTACACCTGTCGATAGCGCGCCAGAGAACCGGCCAACCAGTCCGCAAGGTCGATCCGCTGCATGTCCGCCATCTGCACCGTCTGTTCGAGCCGGGTCGACTCCACCAGAGCCTTGATGATCGATCCCAGATGATCAGCACCACCGCTGGCGCGATCAATCAACATGAGTGACTGGCTATCCAGCCCATCACGCTCGATATTTTCGATAGAAGTTCTTACCACCGACAAGGGGGTACGCAACTCATGAGACAGTCGGCTGGAGAGTGCCTCCAGATAGTGGGTGTAGTCTGCAGAACGCGCCAGCAGCGTCGAGAGCTTTCGTGAGAGATCACCAATCTCGTCACGGGCATCGCTGCCCGGGAGCCCTTTCAATCGCCCGTCAACACCCACCGCATGTTGCGCCTCCAGCGACAGGCGTCGAATGCGTGAGGACAGGACCAGCGCAAAGGTCAGCAGTCCGCACCCCGCAAGCAGGCTGACAAGCAACAGCAGGCTGAACAGCCTCGCCAGCTCACTGCCGGCATACGCCGAGGCATGCTCTTCATTGCTCTCATACAGTAGATAGCCACGTCTCGGCGTGGATCCGACAGGTGCCAGGGTGCCCAGAACACGGTCATTCTCGTCGGTCACGTAACGCGAGGTGGAGGGGGCGTTCCCCGAAACGGCAGCCTGCCTGGACTCATCGAGAAACAATGACGCTGCCGTACCGGAATACTCGGGCAGCAAGGGCAGGTCGCCAGCGACGAAGAAGGCGAACACCCTGAGCAGTATGGCATCCCACAGGCCTTCGCTGGTGTAGTCCGCATGCTCGTCCTGATCGACAGGCGAGCCGCGCTCATAGAGCTTGTTGACATCTGCCAGCAGCCGCCCATGGATATCGTACAAACGAGACCGGCCCCCGGGACTGGTCCAGCCTTCAAGGCGTTCGCCAGCCATCTCGCTCTGGTAGAAAAGCAGACTCGATGGCACCCTGCGAGGATCTGCCTGTACCAGATGGGCGCGCCGCATCTGCGCCGGGTCCAGACTGCCGGCCCAGCGCACACGAGCCTCCTCGCGGTTGTCCACGTCCACCACGGCAATTCCCACCTTTGCGCCATTGGGAGGCAATGGCAGACTGATTTCCAGCTGATAACCATCCCGTGTCCGAACCCAGGCACTTTCCCATGAGCGTATCGGGCTGCCGGCCGGTTGAGGACGGCCATTGACTCCTCTGGTTTCCGACGCACTCAAGGCGTCGATTGTGCCCGGTGCGATCGTTCTGAACAAACCGTGCTGCCAGATCGGCCCCCGCTCTCCTTTCATGGCTGTCTGAATCAGCAATTCCACCGAATCCCCATTGACCAGACTCTCCTGCGGATCAGGTTGTTCGCCTTCAGCGGCATCTACCGGCAAGGTGGGCGGCACATGATATTCCACGACATCATCCAGCACCGAGACGAAGAGAAACAGTCGGTCGGCGTGACGAGCCACCCGCAGGGTGGCGGCATCGGTGTTGTTTCCCTCACTCAATGTGATCGAATCACTCACCAGCGTCTGCCAGTCATCCTCATAACCGTCCACGAATATCGGATACGGTGAAGTCTCGGCGTACCAGTCTTGCCGTTGTCCCGTCTGCAGTCCGCTGCGCAAGGCCGAATCGACGCCGGACACCTCCGACAGTGCCAGACGCATATTGGCGACCTTGAGCGTCTGCTCATCGATCCGGGTCTGCTGCAGCGTGCGGTACAGCTGCTGCACACTCTGCCACCCCACCAGAGGGACCGCCAGCGTCAGTCCGGCTGCCAGCAGCATCTGTGATCGTAGTTTCATCGCTCCCGGGCGTCCGTCGAATCGGTTTCAGCGATTTCTGGTCGTGGATTCATGTCTCATCGAGGCTAGTCCAGCTGACTGTCCGTCCAGCGATACCCGAGGCCATACACTGTCTGAATGCCGGCGAAGTCCTTGTCAATGCCATTGAACTTGGCACGAATACGCTTGATGTGAGCAGTGATGGTCTGATCATCCAGCACCAGGTTTGCTGCATCCATCAACTGTTGCCGGCTGCGAACCTGACCCGGATTGCGTGCCAGGCAATCGATCAGCCAGTACTCGGTGACGGTCAGATCAACCACGTCTCCTTGCCACTTGGCCACCAGACGGGACTGATTGAGCTCCAGTCGACCAACCGAGCGTATCGGTTCTTCATCCTCTGGTTGACTGAAAGCCTCGACGCGCCGTAACACCGTGCTCACCCGTGCGACCAGTTGAGCCAGACTGATGTCCTTGGTGAGATAGTCATCGGCTCCCAGGCGCAACCCGGAGATCACATCCAGTTCGCTGTCTCTGGCAGTGAGGAACAGGATCGGCAATCGTGCCGACAGCACGCGCAGGTTGCGACACAGTTCGAAGCCTGCTTCGCTGTCACGCCCCAGACCGATATCGATGATGGCAACGTCGGGCAGTTTCTGTCTGACGGCTGCCAGAGCCGACGCCGGATCTGCAAAACCGTGCACATCATAGCCCGCCTTGCTCAGCGCCAGTGTGTAGTTGTCACGCAGCGCCGGTTCATCCTCAACCAGCACGATGCGTCGAAGTGTCGTCGGCTCAGTCATTTTCAATCACAATTGATCTGTATTGCTCCAGAGTCCATCGCTGTGATGTCCCCCGGGGAGTGTCTACTGGGAACCTGACAATCTACAGCAGCCAATCCGGACATGCATCCTTTTCAAGACCACGCCGACATGCCCATCGCGCAAGATGGCCATCGTTTGACACCTACACTGAGGGCGACTGCAAGGAGTGCAAGAGCGCGGGGCAGACTTCTGCCAGCCTTTGTGGGCTGGGCCTGCCTGTTTTTCAGCATGCCGGGTCAGGCCGCCCCTGAAGTTGCCCGCCAGGCAACCGATCACGGCAGCGGCGCTCTTGTCCTGCACCACCAGGAGGGGGATGCAGATGCCCTTTTATTGAATGCGGACATGGACCTGCAGGTACAGGGCCTGTTGGCGAACATGACACTGAAGCAGACCTTCCGAAACACGAGCAAGCTGTGGCTGAATGGCAGTTACCTGTTCCCTCTGCCCGAGGACGCAGCCATTCGCGGACTGCGAATCCACGTGGGGGAACGCACCATACTCGGTAGAATCAGCCCCCGTGACCAGGCCAGATCCGATTTCGAGCAGGCCGTGCAGGCCGGTCAGGTAGCCAGTCTGATGGAACAGCAGCGACCCAATCTGTTCACACTACAGATCGCCAATATCGCGCCCGAACAGGACGTCAGGGTAACCCTGGATGTGATGCTGCCAGTCCAGCTGTCCGCACAAGGGATGTCCCTGATCATCCCTACAACTCTGACCCCTCGATACCTGACTCACGACACGGTCCATGCACAGGCCCTGCAACCGGACTTCATTGCACCAGAGCAGAAGAGCGGACCGACACTCGATGTCACACTGAGCATTGACCCACTGGAGGACTTTGACAGCGTGACAGGCACTGTCAGCCTTGTGCCAACTTCCGACCAGAGATTCCGGATAGACGACATGCCCATGAATCAGGATCTGATCATCAACTGGCCGACACAGTACGACCCGGCGACGCGTGCACAGGCTTTCGTCAGTCTTCATGAGGGAGAGCGCTATGTGCAATTGCTGATGAACCCACCCGAGCAGCTCGAGATCGACGATCAGCGGGCTCGTGAACTCATCATCGTGCTGGACAAGTCAGGTTCCATGGCTGGGGTTTCCATGCGCGCCGCCATGGACGCACTCGTCTACGCCATCGACAGGCTGACAGAGGACGATCTGCTCAACATCGTGGCTTTCGACGATCTGCACTACCCGCTGTTCGAGCAGTCACTGGCTGCAACACAGCAAGTCAAACAACAGGCGAAGCGATTTGCCGCCAGGCTACAGGCGGAAGGCGGCACGGAGATGGATGCCGCATTGAACCATGCCCTGCGGGTAACGGACCGTCACACGACTGAAGCGGAGCACGGTGTCGATCGGCTGAAGCAGATCGTGTTCATCACCGATGGCAGTGTCGGCAACGAAGACGCGCTTCTGCGAAACATTCGCAGCAATCTGGGTAACAGCCGACTGTTTACCGTTGGCATCGGTTCGGCACCCAACCGCTGGTTTCTCGACAAGGCGGCCGAGGCGGGTCGCGGAGCCAGCGTCAGCATTCGCAACGAGCATGAGGCGGCGGATGCCATCAGTGAACTTCTCGACAAGCTGCGTTATCCCGTGCTGACCGACATTGCCGTCCACTTCCCGCATGGCCAGGGAGAAATCTACCCGCAACCGGTGCCGGACTTGTATGCCGACAGACCCGCCATGTGGGTAGGAAAGCTCAGCGATGAGGTTGATGAAATCGTCGTGACAGGTGTCCGCAGGGAGGAAGCATTCACCCAGACATTGACGCTGGCCCAGGCCGCCACTGCACCTCAGCTTTCGATCCCGACAAGCGCGCCATCCGTGGCAATGCACTGGGCACGTCAGAAGATTGCGGCTCTGGAAGACGAACAACGTCATGCAGCGGACCCGGAAAGCAACCGAGAGGCCATCACGCAGCTGGCGATCCACACCGGGCTTGTCACGCCCTACACCAGCCTGATAGCCGTGGAACAGACACCCAGCCGCCCATTGACAGATCCGCTTGCCGCTGCGAGCGTCGCCAACCGTCTTCCGCACGGCAGTCTGATGATGGGCATCAAGCTGCCACAGGGTGCTGCCGGTGTCGATACGCTCTTGTGGGTCAGTCTGTTTCTGTGCCTGACGGGATGTTCCCTTCTGCCACTGTCTCGGAAAATTCACTGACTCATGAGCAGCAGACGAATACTCCGGATAATATCCTGGCTTGCATTATCGGCAGCCTTGATGAGTGCAGCCTCTGCTGTCTGGATGGCAGGCAAGGCCAGGCTGGCCCAGCACCTGCTGGACATTGCATGGCAATCCAGCCGGCACCTTGAAAGAGCCGTCAAGCCCTGGCAATGGGCCGATGTCAGTACGGTGGCTCGCCTGACGATTCCGGCCATGAACGAGTCACTCATCGTCCTCAGCGACGCATCCGGGGAAGCCATGGCTTTCGGACCCGGCCTGGTCGCCGGCGATCCGGCTCGGGCAGGCTCAACCACGCTCGCCATCGGCGGTCACAGGGATACGCATCTTGCCTTCCTGCAACACCTGGAGCCCGGTGAATCGATTCTGCTGGAGACGCTCGACGGCGGCACACACCACTACCGGATGCTGGACAGCCAGATCGTGGATACACGCCGTCAAAGCCTGAGCATTGCAAGCCAATCCCCGGGCCTGGTACTTGTAACCTGCTACCCCTTCAACGCCGGGCAGACCGGTGGACCACTGCGGATGGTGATACGCGCCGCCTACTTGCCGGCATGACTGTCTCGATTGGCAAAGATGGCCCGTGAGCGTGCAACAGCCTTATACTGGAGAACATGAAATATTCCTCCCTGACTCGCCGAATCCTCAATGACAACCCTGCCGGAGAGACACCGGTGGATCCCTGGGCCGTGCACAGCCTCGCCATGCAACGCGTGGCGCAAGGGGACAGGATAACCATGCTGAGCATCGGTCAGGAGACGGATGAGACCACACCCCAGCTCGTGGTGGACAAGGCCATCGATAGCCTGCGAAAAGGCAGGCATCATTACGTCGACATGAAAGGCGAACTACACCTGCGCCAGGCCATCGCCGGCTATCACGAATCACTGACCGGTCAGGCCGTTGGCAGCGATGAAGTCACGGTATGTACCGGTGCCCAGAACGCGTTGTATTCCGTCGCTCAGGTCTTGCTGGAACCCGGTGATGAAGTTGTACTCGTTGCTCCCTACTACACCACCTATGCGGCCACCTTCGGCGCCTCGGGTGCGACTGTGGTGACCGTGCAGGTGAGCGCCGGCAATGCCCATGAGCTTGAGGTGCAGGAACTGCTCGACGCCATCAGCCCGCGCACCCGTGCCGTGGTACTCAACGCACCGAACAACCCCTTGGGAAGTTGCTATTCGCAGGACCTGATCCGACAATTGGTGGAACGCTGTCTGGCAGACGATATCTGGCTGGTATTCGATACGGTCTACCTGGACACGGTCGCTCAGGGCTCGGTGGCCTTGCCACATCATGTCCGCGGGGCAGAATGTATACTGATTACCGTTGGCAGCCTGTCGAAGTCGCATCGCATGACGGGTTGGCGGGTGGGCTGGGCCATCGGGCCCGGCGAACTGTCCGAACACCTGGCAAGGTTGTCGGTGTGCATGCATTACGGTCTACCGCCGTTCATCCAGGACGCCGCAGCCGTTGCCATTCGCGACGCCGCCAGTACGCCGCAGACGGTACGCTCGGTCATGCAACATCGACGGACACTGCTGCTCGAGCACCTTCAGGACACGGCACCGGCCACGCTGCTGGATTCAGGGCAAGGCATGTTTGTCCTGCTTGACGTGGAGGCCCTTGGCACAACGGCTCACGACTTCGCCATGGGACTACTGGCAACGCAGAACGTGTCTGTGCTGCCCTGCGATGGCTTCGGCCCCGGCGGACGCTATCTGGTGCGGATCGGTCTGTGTGTCGACGGCCAGCAACTGGTCGAAGCCGGTCGCCAGATCTGCAACTACATCAGGCAATTCCGGATGGCATGACCGGGAAGTCCGAACGGACCACTCGACACGTACAAGAGAACATATCCAGTCGCCTGACATTCACGCCGGAGGTTCCGTCTTGATGCCCGCATACTCCCTGCAAACGATCGCGCCTTGCGCTCGGACAACCACAGGACAGATTCTCATCGCTGTTTGCGTGACTATTCTGATGGCTCTGCAAGCCTCGCTGGCCACTGCCGATACCGCCATCGCCGCACCGGACAGGGAGCATGCACCTGAACAGGTGGTCAGTATCATCATCGGAGCGCTGCAATCGAACGACCCGGCCAGCGACTCCGGTATCGCCACGGTTTACCGCTTCGCCTCCCCCGCCAATCGGGCGAGTACCGGTCCCCTGGCCCGGTTCAGCAACATGATCAAACGCGGGTTTCCTGACATGCTCAATCACGTTCGCGCCCGTTATACGCCCATGCAGGTGCAGGACGATCAGGCTTTGCAGGCAGTCTGGCTATCCACACCCGACGGCCGGGAAAACGGATATGGCTTTCAGTTGAGCCGGCAACGCGGCGGGGAATTCGATGGCATGTGGATGACCGATGCCGTCATTCCCCTGGGGCCCGGTGCGCAGAGTGGTATTCGCATCTAGTGATGGCATACGATCACTGACGCGTTAACCGCCTCGGCGCATTCGGGCATTCGGGCATTCGGGCATTCGGGCATTCGGGCATTCGGGCATTCGGGCATTCGGGCATTCGGGCATTCGCCAGTGTGCCGGACACCGCCTGGCCCGTGGGCAATGCCCGGCACTGCCTGTTTGTCTCAGTCTTCCGAAATTCCTGCTATGCGCCGAGCCTGCTGCACCGTATTGTGAAGCAGACAGGCAATGGTCATCGGGCCCACACCGCCCGGCACGGGCGTGATCGCTCCCGCGACAGGTTCCGCTGAGGCATGGTCGACATCACCCACCAGGCGCGTTTTCCCGTCTTCCTCTATCCGGTTGATGCCGACATCGATGACCGTGGCACCGGGCTTGATCCAGTCACCAGGCACCATACGCGGCCGCCCCACGGCCGCCACCAGAATGTCGGCGCTTCGGCACAGGGATTCCAGATCCCGGGTTCGTGAATGGGCGACTGTCACGGTGCAATTCGCTTGCAGCAGCAAGGCTGCCATCGGCTTGCCGACGATATTGGATCTGCCCAGAACCACGGCATGCAGACCGGACAGATCACCCAACTGCGACTTGAGCATCATCAGGGAACCCAGCGGTGTACAGGGCACGACACCACCGCCATCGGTATTCAGACGTCCGACGTTGATCAGATGAAATCCATCAACATCCTTGTCATGACTGACGGCATTGATGACCCTTGATTCATCGATGTGCCCGGGCAAGGGGAGCTGAACAAGAATACCGTGTACCGCATCGTCGTCATTGAGTTGCTCGATCAGATCCAGCAGGGTCTGCTGATCGGTATCCGCATCCAACCGGTGTTCGAAGGACTGCATGCCGACCTCCACCGTCTGCCTGGCCTTGTTACGTACATACACCTGACTGGCGGGATCTTCTCCAACCAGCACCACAGCCAGCCCGGGCGTCAGTCCGTGTTCGGCCTTCAGCGCTGTTACTTCATCCTTCAAGTCGTTGCGGAGTTGCTGCGCAAATGCCTTTCCGTCGATGACTGTTGCCATAATCTGAGTGCTGCTCCCGAGCCGTGTTACCTGCGGTAAAGTTCACATAACTGCCTTGCGCATTAGACCATCAGAGCCTTTGACGCGCCAGCACATGCTAGCAATTGTGATAGCGAGTGTCGTTACATGTACAGATAAGGCGTTGTGGCGTATCTTTACTCAATCACCATACATCGTTCCGGTTGTTTTTATGAATCTGTCGAATTCCAGACTCCTGTTGTCGACCGTATTTCTGGCGGCACTGCTCAGTGGCTGTGGTGGCTCCTCCACCAGCTCCGACGGTGGTCTGCTGGACGATCCGTCCGGTACCGATGGATCCGGCACCGACACCGGCACCGACACCGGCAGTGATACCGGCTCGGATACCGGCGGCACCGACACCGGCAGCGATACCGGCGCGGATACCAGCGGCACTGACACCGGCAGCGATACCGGCTCGGATACCGGCGGCAGCGACACTGGCAGTGATACCGGCTCGGATACCAGTGGCACCGACACTGGCAGCGATACCGGCGCGGATACCAGTGGCACCGACACCGGCAGCGATACCGGCGCGGATACCGGCTCGGATACCGGCGGCACTGACACTGGCAGTGATACCGGCTCGGATACCGGCGGCAACGACACCGGCAGTGATACCGGCTCGGATACCAGCGGTACCGACACCGGCAGTGATACCGGCTCGGATACCAGCGGCAGCGACACTGGCAGTGATACCGGCTCGGATACCAGCGGCACTGACACCGGCAGTGATACCGGCTCGGATACCAGCGGCACTGACACCGGCAGTGATACCGGCTCGGATACCAGTGGCACTGACACCGGTGGCGATCCGGGAACCGATGACCCTGACATGCTGAAGCCGATTGTCGAGGCCGGCAGTGATCTGGAGCGGCTACTGAACGATCTTCATCTGCACGTCGGAAACACGCTTCTCGATCTCAACGAACGCTTGAGCTCCGGTATCGAACTGACTGAACAGGAAGAAACCTGCCTGGGCGCTTACGATCCGGCTTTTGGTGAACAGCTGACTGCCATCGACTGTGCAACTCCATTGGCCATCA
Organism: Granulosicoccus sp. 3-233; assembly: GCF_052681095.1. Classification (NCBI taxonomy): domain Bacteria; kingdom Pseudomonadati; phylum Pseudomonadota; class Gammaproteobacteria; order Chromatiales; family Granulosicoccaceae; genus Granulosicoccus; species Granulosicoccus sp. 3-233. Next base: position 471,204 of record NZ_JBQYLE010000002.1, on the reverse strand, counting down.
ACGACATTCCCTTGCGCCTCGCCGAGGCCGCCTTTTACGACATGGACAGCTGCCACGCCAGTCTGTCCGCAGGTAACAGCAACAACTGCCTGCTACAGAGTGCCTCGCTGATGCTCAACTCTGAATGGGTCTTGCCCGAAGGTGAGCGACGTCCGGTTCTGGTTTACGCAGGAGCCGTTCTCCAGTACGCCATTGACGACACCCTGTTGCACATCGACAACGACGAAAACGCGCTTGCCGGCTTTTTCAGCTGCAGCGTCGACCTGCAAACCGGAGCAACAAGCTCCACCGAGAATGGCGGGTCATGCTCCAGCATCATTTCAGCAACCGCAGATCGGCTCGACGCACTACTGAAGAACTGAGACAGAGGTCCAGACTGCCCGGTCCAGCCAGTTGGACCGGGACTTGTCTTGCAGGCAGTGACTACACGTTCACTGTACCTGACGAACCGTTATCGTGGCACTGTCAATGACTTCGGCCTTCAACTCGGTTGCATCGAACAGGGTCCTGAACCGATCAACCGCATCGAGATCGGCATCTTCAAACAGATCCTGAATGTGGCCAAATGCCAGCGGCTGATAGACCAGCTCGGCAATCACCGTGTATTCGCCATCGGCAGGTAGCACGACCCGATAGACGATTTCATCGCCCCCGGCCTGGAAATTGTCATCCGTGTTCGCCTGACCCACTGTCATGATGTCATCGGGAGCCGATGCCTTGTCGAAGCCGCTGGGCAGCAGACGATTGTCCTTCACATACCGCGTTGCCTGCATCAGGGTGTGAGTAACCTGCTCCGCCGAGTCGCCCATGATGGCCTCATAGACCTGGACCTGGTCGGGGGAGTCGATCAGGTCATGATGCAACTCATACTGACTGCTGTCAGCGTCCGACACCAAGCCATCGATACTTCCATCATCGTTCAAGGCACCGGACTCGAATACAGCATCACCGGCCTCATTCAGGACCAGGAAATGGACATGAACACGCCTTGATGGAAAGCCACTGGGCAATTTGTGTCCCGTCTGGTTGCGAATCACAAGGTGGGTCTCCAGAATTCCGCCGCTTATCGAACTATCGGTGATCTCCACCTCGCCCGCCTCCTGCAGAAAGGCGCGATTGCGCTCGATGGATTCTGCGAATCGGGCCGCGGGCACGGCAATACCCAACGACTCTCGATGGGTCATGAGCATGCTCTGCATGACCGTGTTCGCGCCAAGAAACGTATGCCTTGACACCCCTTCTCTAGGCACACCGCCGCCTCGATTGGCCAGTAACATCTCACCCGGTACGACCGGCATGTGACAGGCCTGACACGTCCGCCCGGAGTCTCCTTCGCTCGCATACACACTGTTTCTCCATTCGGAGAACACCATCTGCTCCGGGAAGAAGGTAACCGCCGCCCCCGCCTGATGGCCCCCCGCGGGTGTCACCAGATCATGGCAGGATGCGCAGACCGCGGAGTCGCTCATGTGGGCCCCGAATACCGGATTGAACCGTACCTGCGATTGCATGAGTACTCCGTTCGGGTCCGAGTAGGGGCCGTAGGCGGGACGCTCCGCCGGGTTGGCCTGCACCAGCACATTGAAGTTACCCGAATGCCCTTGCGGTGTGCCCAGAACGGCATCGTCATCGATCTGATGGCACAAGGTGCAACTCACCCCGTCCATGGCATGATCGAACAGGGGATTATCCTCATCCAGCAGCCCCCCATCCCCCAATGATGGAGTCAGGCCATCCTTGCGCGCCGTGTCATTGGCCATCGGGGCGTGACAGCGCGAACAGGTGTCACCCAGTGAATCCTGCAAATGCGGGTTGCGCCTGGCCTCGGCTGCCACCTTGGCCATCCAGTAAGGATCACGTGCGGAGTTGGCCATCATGCTGCTGGACCAGTCACTGGCCATCGAGACAAGGTTACCGCTTGCATCCGGCAGATCATCGTGACAGCTGGCACACTGCTCTGCGCCGGAATAGTAGGTGCCGGTAAAACCAGCGTCGTGAACGGCCAGCTCCGGCAACGCCCCTGTCCCTCCATCCGCATCGCTGCCATCGCCATCCGTGCCTCCACCGCCGGCAACATCCCCGCCATCGAAATCACCGGTATCGGCTCCATCCGCAGAGGTTGTTCCACCGCTTGCCTGCGAGTCCACCCGCACACCGTCACTACACGCCACCAGTGAGAACAGCAAGCATGCCACCACTGACCATCGGCAGAACAGGAACGAGGTCACGACCTGAACCACACCCTGGCAGCACCCTGCCTGCTCAATCGTCGGCAGCCATGGATCAGGGCCAGCAGGAACACCCATAGCATCGACAATGCCCCGACAACCACCGGTTTGACAGTTTCAGCGCCATTGTCGGCATCGCCGTCAGAATCACCTCCCGTCGAGCCACCCTGCTCACCGTCCGCCCCATCATCGGTTCCGACATAACGAATTCGCCGAATCTCACCTGTGGTGATGCTGGCGTAATAGATGGCACCATCATCCCCCACTCGGATTTCGGTCATCGGAAGCATATCGGTGGCAAAAGCGGAGCTGCTCACGTTGTCTGCATCACTCACATCGGCCACGCGCATCCAGCCCTGGATGAAATCGCCATAGAACAATTGACCGGTATATTCGGCAGGAAATACTTCGCCGAAATAGAAATCACCCACCATGGCACTGTTGCCGGTCTCTGCATGTTCCCAACTCAACAGAGGCGCCTCAATGATCTCACTGGACTGATAGAGATCCTGGCAGAAGTCCAGTGGCTCGAACCCCGATTGGCGCTCGTTACCATCACGCCCACCCTCGAAACAGGGCCATCCGAAATTGCGAGCTGCTCCACCATTGATCTCCTCCCAGGCCTCCTCGCCCACCTCACCCACGTAAGGCTCACCGGTCAAGGGGTGAATGGTCATGCTGTAAGGGTTGCGCAAGCCATACGCGAGTACGCGCGAACGGTTACTGGCAGGGTTGCCATCGTAATAGGGGTTATCCGGCAAACCTTCGCCCGTATCCGGATCCACCCGCAGGATCTTGCCACGCAGGCTGTCCAGATCGAAGGTCATCTGCGTGAATGGTTCGTAGGTGCGGTAACTCGCCCCATCACCGTTGCTGACATACAGGGAACCATCTGCAGCAAAACGCAGCGCACCAATGGTATGCGAGTCCTCGTCCACGGGCAGGCAATCCTGCACCGGATTGCCTATGTCTCCACAGGAGGGTGTCAGCGTGTCGAAACGATCTTCCGCATTACCGATGTTTTCGAACGTACTGTTCTGACCCAGAATGATCTTCTCACTACCCGGCAATGCAACATTGTAGTCACTGTCGGCATCGGCCGTATATCTGACCAGTCGCGAGACGCGATTGCCATTACCATCCTGCACTCCCGGCCCGGTCAGCCCTTCGCTGACCAGTTCCGGTGGATCGTAGGTATACAACACGTACACATACGGAGTCATCGGAAAATCCGGATGGACGGCAACTGACAGCATGCCGCGATCGACCCGGTCGTTCACGATCTCATTGATATCCAGAAACGGCTCGGCGAGCAACTGCCCGTTGCGCACAACGCGTACGACACCGGCCTTTTCGCTGATGTAGATGCGCCCGACCGCCGAAGCATCAAACCCGGTAATCTGCCCGTCCAGACCAGACAGAAAGGACTCATCAACGAAGCCATCCGGTAATTCGATGGCCTGCGCTGGCGTCAGAAACAAAAGCAGCAGGACATGGGTTACAGCTTTCAATCTGATCAGCATCTGACAGAGGATTCCCGGTTGAAGAGACAGTGAGTGTCTGTTGTGAAAGGCCCCTTCAGGTTTGCCAACACCCACCTCGGATTGCCTGCATTATTCTAGCCTGTCACCAACCGCTGGACACATCGTGACTGCCATCCATTGCCTGATTCGTGAAACGCAGCGAGGCGGATCAGCCTGAAAACCGGAAATGGGAGAACCCGGTGTCGAACTCGCGTGTCCGATCAGCGACACGAGCCTTCGGTTTTCGCCGATATCATGATGGGCGTCCGATTCTTGCGCGGACTCTCGAAGGGAGAGGCGGAAAGACAATGGACAGATAGCAGGCCAGACATCATAGGGTGTGCACATCTCAACAACGTGGGTCATGATCGAGATGGGCAGCTCACTGCTCGATGTCTAGATCAGTTGAGCCGCTCCAACCAGTGCAGGGTAAGGTGACTGGATGACAAAACTGGGAACTCTCTCGAGATAACCCTGCATTCGGCCCTTGGCTTCGAACTGTTCACGGAAGCCTGATCGGACAAAGAACTCACCCAGTCGCGGCACGATACCGCCGCCGACATAGACACCACCCTCGGCGCCAAGTGTCAGGACGAGATTGCCGGCACAGGAGCCCAGTAGCTGACAGAAGATCGCGAGCGCCTCGGCGCAGGCCGCATGCTCCGAATCCGCGCCGGCTGCCATGCCATTCGTCGTGATGTCTGCCGGTGAATAATCGCGCTCCGGTAAACCATCGATGTCGCGTAACGCTGCAACGATGTTCACCAGGCCCGGACCTGACAGAAACCGTTCTGCCGACACATGCCTGAAACGCTTGGCCAGCACCTGGTACACCGCCTGTTCACGTGCGGTACGAACACTCAGGGATACGTGGCCACCCTCGCCTTGCAGGGCCGTCCAGTGCTGTCCACAAGGTATCAGACCGGAGACACCCAGACCCGTTCCGGGACCGATGATGGCTTTCGCGTGATCGGGAACTTCATTGCCACCACCAATCCTGAGCAACTCCGTTTCCGGCAAATGCGGTACGGACAAGGCCAGAGCGGTGAAATCGTTGATGACATGCAGTGTGTCGATACCCAGCTGCCTGCGCGTCTCTTCGATGGAGAAAGACCAGTGGTTGTTGGTCAGCTTGACAGCATCGCCAGTGACCGGCGTTGCCACGGCCACGGCAGCGGCCGTGATCCGATCGATGTCATGATCTGCCAGATAGGTAGTTACAGCAGCGCCGAGACTGGGAAAATCACCGGTGCTCAAGGTACTGGAGGATACCGGTTGATTATCATCATTCAGGAGTGCGAACCGTGCATTGGTTCCACCCACATCGCCGACTAATCGAGTGCCGCTCATGGCTTTACGTACCGGGTATCTAATGGCGGAGAGAGAGGGATTCGAACCCTCGATACGCTTTAAAACGTATACTCCCTTAGCAGGGGAGCGCCTTCAGCCACTCGGCCACCTCTCCGAATCGATGTCTGCCAGACGCAAAAGCTGCGAAACGCAGCTTGGCATGACAAATAAATCTCTTGAAAATCTGGGCAACGGTAAACCCGGAACAGCAATGATTGCAGCAAACCTTCGAACTTGACGAACAAACTGCAATGACTCAAAAACTGGCGCGCCCGGAAGGATTCGAACCTCCGACCGCCTGGTTCGTAGCCAGGTACTCTATCCAACTGAGCTACGGGCGCGTTGTTTTTGCGACCTGCGAATTATGGTTGGAGAATGATCCCTCGTCAACCTATCGCGACAACTATTTTCAACTTTTTCTTCAACAATTTCCGAATGAGCTGCAGACTGCCAATCACTATCACAATTACGTGATCGTGATTCAACCTTCCACGGCAAAGGACTTGGCATCAGTGCTCACGTCTCCCGACGCCGCTGATCCTTCCTGCTCTTTCTTGATACGGGCGTAGATCTCTTCCCGATGGACGGCAACCTCTTTGGGCGCATTGACACCAATGCGTACCTGGTTGCCCTTCACCCCCAGAACGGTGACTGACACTTCATCACCGATCATCAATGTTTCACCCACTCTACGTGTCAAAATCAACATACTACAAGCTCCTGTGCAGCAGCGGATCTGACGAGATGCCAGCGCGCTGTTTACGTTTTCCTTGCGCCAAAGAGACAATGCAATTGCCTTTCGGTTCATCGGAATTATCTCAGCTCATAGAGTGGTTTCTACGTGGTGGCCCCGATACCTCCTCACATTTAACAGTTGCGCAACGAACGCACGTGAACATGAATATCAGCGCGTCAAAACAGCGCTCGAATCGAGTCACACACACGTCACCATGTAAAACCTTGCAACACCCTTCGGCATCGAGAAACGTGAATCAGGACTCCACCACGTCTTCACCTGCCAGACCGAACTCCTCATGCAAGGCACGCACCCCGAGTTCGATGTACTTTTCGTCGATCACCACACTGATCTTGATTTCGGACGTCGTGATCAGACGCAGATTGATACCGGCATCTGCCAGACTCTTGAACATGCGACTTGCAATACCGGCGTGAGAACGCATGCCAACCCCCACTATCGATAACTTCGCGATCCGATCATCACCGGAAATCGTGGCCGCACCCAACACCTCGTTGTTGCTCTTCAGGTAATCAATGACCCGCTGGTATTCGTCGCGATGCACGGTAAAGGTGAAGTCGGTCATACCGTCAGCACCAACATTCTGAATGATCATGTCCACTTCGATATTCAGATCGGATATCGGTCCAAGGATTGCGTAGGCTGTCCCCGGGCAATCGGCCACTCCGGTTACCGTGATCTGCGCTTCATCCCGTGCGAACGCTATACCGGACACTAGCGCCTGTTCCATCGTGTTTTCCTCATCATCGTAAGTTATCAGGGTGCCGTCACCCGGCTTGAAGCTCGAGAGCACGCGCAACGGTACATTGTATTTGCCGGCGAACTCCACGGCTCGAATCTGCAACACCTTGGATCCGAGACTGGCCATTTCCAGCATTTCCTCGAACGTGATCCTGTCCAGTCGACGGGCGCGACTCTCGACCCGAGGGTCGGTTGTATACACACCGTCCACATCGGTGAAGATCTGGCATTCATCGCATTTGAGAGCGGCAGCCAGGGCAACGGCCGAGGTATCCGATCCACCTCGACCCAGGGTCGTGATGTCACCATCCTCATCAACACCCTGAAAGCCGGCCACGACCACCACTCGCCCAGCCTCGATGTCCCCCATGATGCGGTCAGTATCGATATCCAGGATACGGGCCTTGCTGTGACTCTTGTCTGTCAAAATGCGGACCTGAGCCCCCGTGTAGGAACGGGCATCGACACCCAGCTCCTTCAGGGCCATGCACAACAGTGCGATGGTGACCTGTTCACCCGTGGCCAGCAGTACATCCAGTTCTCGCACATCGACCACGGCAGGCATGACCTCGCGTGCCAGTCCGACCAGACGATTGGTTTCACCGGACATTGCCGAGACCACCACGACCACATCATCCCCGGCGTCACGAGCCTGTTTCAGACTCTGAGCCACATGCTGAATGCGTTCAACACTACCGACGGATGTGCCGCCGTATTTCTTGACTAGAAAAGCCATATTGAAAAATGCACACCTCTAACTGTGAACGGTTGAAGCTGGCCTGTCGGCATGCTCCGGCGTCCTGCCCGAGCAGATTGCTTCGTTTCGATCGACTGGCAGACAAGCAGCCAATCCGTTTGAAAAACTCTCCGCCTCTGGCCGTCAGGCCGAGAGACGAGACTCGATCATTACTCGCGCTGCAGCAAAGGCTTCATCGATCTTCTGCAGGGAGTCTGCGCCACCTTGCGCCATATCCGCCCGGCCGCCCCCACGACCGCCCATCACGGCAGCCACTTCCTTGAGCAACTCACCAGCCTTGATCGAGTCATGTCGGGATTCGGCAACCGTGGCAATCAGGGCTACCTTGCCATCCTTTTCACTCGCCAGCACGACAATGCTGTCACTGAGCTTCTGCCGCAACTGGTCCATCAGGGTTCGCAGGGCCTTGGCATCTGCATCGTCCACCACTTTCAGCAACACACTGGACTGTCCGATGGATTCGGCCTCGGCTGCCAGATCACTTCCGGCACTGGCAGCCAGCCTCGCCTGCAACTGCTCGACCTGGCGAGACAATTCACGATTGCGGGTCTGAAGCTGCTTGAGTTTGGGCAGCACATCGCTCTTGGGCGACTTCAGAACACCGGCGACTTCCTCGAGCTGATGTTCCAGCGATTGCGAGTACTCCAGCGCGGCCTCGCCACTGACGGCCAGGATACGGCGAACACCCGTGGAAATTCCCCCTTCGGTCAGCACCTTGACGCCGCCCAGTTCGCCGGTTGCCTGCACATGGGTTCCACCGCACAATTCAACCGAGCGATCGCCAAGTCTGACCACCCGTACCACATCACCGTATTTTTCCCCAAACAGGGCCATGGCCCCCTCGGCAACGGCATCCTCCATCGACATCTCACGGGTGTCGCAAGGACTGTTGGCGCGGATTTCCCGGTCTATCCACTTTTCGATACTGACGCGCTGTGCATCCGTCACAGGCTCGTCGTGGGAAAAGTCGAAGCGCAGATGCTTTTCATTCACCAGCGAGCCTTTCTGCTCGACGTGAGTACCCAGTACCGATCGCAAGGCACCGTGCAGCAAATGGGTTGCCGAGTGGTTCTGTCTGATGCTGTGCCGGCGAGTCGAGTCGATGCAGGCGTGTACCTTGTCGCCCACTGCAACAGCTGCCCCTGACAAGGTGCCCGCGTGTGCATGAGCCTGACGCTGTTTTTGTGTGTCGATGACATCGAACACTGCCTGCTCACCACTTGCACTACTGGACTTCAGCGTTCCGACATCACCGACCTGACCACCGGACTCACCGTAGAAAGGTGTTCTGTCCAGAACTATCCAGCCGTCCTGACCCGGTTCGATACGTTGTACGGACTGACCATCCACGAAAATCTCGGTAATGCGTGCTTCGCATTCGTTCTCGCTGTATCCGACAAACTCGCTTGCTGTCGTGGTCTGGAAATCAAGCCCCTGAGAGGCGAACTTGCTCGCGGCTCTTGCCTTGGCCCGCTGCGCCTCCATGCAGGACTCGAAGCCTTCCATATCGACATCCAGCTCGCGCTCCCGAGCGATATCACCGGTCAGATCGGCAGGAAAACCATAGGTGTCATAGAGTTTGAAGATGACCTTGCCCGGAATGGTCTTGTCGGGCAGGCCGGCAATCTCGTCATCCAGAATGACAAGCCCATCCGACAGAGTCTTTGCAAATCTCTCTTCCTCGCGCAGCAATTGCTGTTCGACTTCCGCATGCATGGCAGCCAGTTCCGGATAGGCCTGCCCCATTTCCCGGACCAGTGATGACACCAGTTTGTGGAAAAACGGCTCTGAAGCACCAAGCTTGTTGCCGTGACGTGCCGCCCTGCGAATGATTCTGCGCAGTACGTAGCCGCGGCCTTCATTGCTGGGCAGCACGCCATCGACAATCAGGAATGAACAGGATCGAAGATGGTCGGTTATGACTCGCAGCGAAGGATTTGCCAGGTCCCGACAATTCAGCAGGCGAGCGGTATCCTTGATCAGGTTCGCAAACAGGTCTATTTCGTAGTTGCTGTGCACATGCTGCAGGACGGCGGCTATGCGCTCCAGGCCCATCCCTGTATCCACGCAGGGTTTTGGCAGCGGCGTCAGAGTGCCATCGGCCGAACGGTCGAATTGCATGAAAACCAGGTTCCAGATCTCGATGTATCGATCGCCATCCTCTTCCGGTGAGCCCGGCGGACCGCCCCAGACGTCTTCGCCGTGATCGTAGAAAATTTCCGAACAGGGACCACAAGGACCGGTATCACCCATCATCCAGAAATTGTCTTTCGCCCCGATGCGTATGACCCGCTCGGCCGGCACACCGATATCGTTGATCCAGATGCTCTCGGCTTCATCATCTTCTTCGAAAACCGTGACCCAGAGTTTTTCGGCAGGCAACCCCAGCGTTCCGGTCAGGAATGACCAGGCAAAACCGATGGCGTCATGCTTGAAGTAGTCTCCGAAGCTGAAATTGCCCAGCATTTCGAAAAACGTGTGATGCCGGGCCGTATAACCGACATTGTCCAGATCGTTGTGCTTGCCGCCAGCACGCACACAGCGCTGCGACGTCGTCGCGCGACTGTAATCTCTGACCTCCTCCCCGGTAAAGACATCCTTGAACTGCACCATGCCGGCATTGGTGAACAGCAATGTCTTGTCATTACCCGGCACCAGAGAGCCGGATGCCACAATTTCATGCCCTTGACTGGCAAAGAACTGCAGAAATTGTTCTCGAATCTGGGAGGTAGTAACGGGTAATGAAGCTGGCATGACGGGCCACGGACAATCAAAAGGATCGATAGTGTAGCCGGAGCGCGGCCTCTCGTGTACCGCGCGGTGTCATCGGTCATGCAAAACCGGGCATGCGATCAACCTGCAGACGATCTTGCCTGCTCTTTGCGCAGTTTTCTGAGCCCTTGCAGAGCGTCGCTGGAGGAATAGCCGCGTCGTTGCAGGAAACGCGCGATTCGCGATACAGCCTGCTGATCCGTATCGGCAATGTCCTGAGGCGAAAAGCGCCTGGCGATGGCCATTTCCGCCTGCTCGCTCCAATCCACCTGCAATGATCGAAGTGCTCGCTGCACCAGATGTGAGTCGATCCCGCGTTCCGCCAGTTTTGACCGTATGGACAAAGGCCCATAACCATGATTCATGCGCTGCTCGGCATACAACTCCGCGTAGCGTGCATCATTCAGATAGTTTGCACTGACCAGATCAGCCAGTGCCTCCTCGATGGCCTGCTCATCATGCTCACGCTGCTGCAACTTGCGAGTCAGTTCTGCCGTCGAGTGATCGCGCTTTGCCAGCAGACGAATGGCCGCTACATACGCCTGATGAGCAGCCTTCCGTGCCAACTCCTCAGGCGTTTCCGATTGGCTCATCAGTCGCTAGTGAAAATAAACGATTTTCGAATGACGATGCGTGTCTTGCAGATCACGCTTCGGCTTCGATTTCTTCCTCGCTCTTGTCGCGCTTGATGCTATCCGGCTTGGGTAACAGGATTTCACGCAATTTTTCGTCAATCTCGTTGGCAATATCAGGGTTTTCAATCAGATGCCGGCGAACGTTTTCCTTGCCCTGCCCGATGCGATCACCGTTATAGCTGTACCAGGCCCCAGCCTTGTCGACCAGACCGTTCTGCACTCCCAGATCGATCAGTTCGCCCTCCCTGGACACACCTTCCCCATAGAGAATCTCGAACTCGGTCTGACGAAATGGTGGAGCCATCTTGTTCTTGACGACCTTGACCCTCGTTTCGTTGCCGACAATCTCGTCACCACGCTTGATGGCACCGATGCGGCGAATGTCCAGTCGAACCGAGCAATAGAACTTCAGCGCGTTACCGCCCGTTGTGGTTTCCGGACTTCCGAACATGACACCGATCTTCATGCGGATCTGGTTGATGAAGATGACCAGTGTGTTGGTGCGCTTGATGTTACCCGTCAGCTTGCGCAGCGCCTGCGACATGAGTCGTGCCTGCAAACCCACGTGCGAGTCACCCATGTCGCCTTCGATCTCGGCCTTGGGTGTCAGCGCTGCAACCGAATCGACCACGATGATATCGACAGCACTGGAACGAACCAGCATATCGACGATTTCCAGCGCCTGATCGCCAGTATCCGGCTGCGAGATCAGCAGTTCGTCGACATCGACACCCAGTTTGCGTGCATACACGGGATCCAGGGCGTGCTCGGCATCGACAAACGCCGCTGTACCGCCGGCCTTCTGGCATTCGGCGATGACTTGCAGCGTCATGGTCGTCTTGCCCGAGGACTCGGGACCGTAGATTTCGCAGATGCGGCCGCGTGGCAGACCACCTATGCCCAGTGCAAGATCCAGCCCCAGCGAACCGGTGGAAATGACATCGATATCTCGAGAGACGGAATCGTCTCCCATGCGCATGATGGTGCCTTTGCCAAACTGCTTTTCAATCTGGCCAAGCGCCGCAGACAGCGCCTTTTTCTTGTTGTCGTCCACTGGTTTGTTCTCCGTTCGATACGATTGCGGAACTGCCACTCCATGGCACCTGTCCGATGAACGGATTATTTCACAACTGGGAAGCGTATTGGGCCTTCAGACCGTTAAAAGACTGTAAATATTTTCAGTTACCGTGCTGCCGTCTGCATTCTTCGTAGCTGCCCGCCTGCAACTCTTCCTGCTCCTGGCACAGGGTCTCCAGCTCCTCTTCGACCAGAGTCTTGCGAGCTTCCTGCTCTGCCAGTGCCTGACGCACCTGCTCGGCCTTTTCGGCCGTTGCGTCGCGATTGGCAAGCACCTCTTCAAGCAGCTCCTTCTGTTCGGCGATGTACTTCTCCAGCTCGTCCACCGACAGTTCTTCCGGTTGTGCCCAGGCCGCACCGGACAGACACAGCGATAGTGCCAGCAGCATGGCCGACACCAGCGAGCCGGAACGTCTTTCCAGTATTTTCATGCTATTCACGTCACTCCCGATTCCGGATTCGCGCGATGGTACCACGCAAGGCGTGCAGAACCGCCTGTTCGCGCACAGCCAGACGGTCACCCTGCAGATGCAACAACTCTGCCGATAACTGTTCTCCGACCGCCCAACCCAGCCATACGGTACCCACGGGCTTGCCCGGTACCGCCCCGTCCGGACCGGCAATCCCGCTGGCCGCCACGGCCACGAAAGCGCCACTGCGCTGTTGCGCCCCCTGCGCCATTGCCAATACGCAGGCTTCGCTGACAGCACCGTCCTGCTCGAAGATGAGCTCGGGCACACCAAGCAACTGCTGCTTGGCATGATTCGAATACGTGACAACCGACTGTTCGAACCAGGCGGAGCTGCCCGGCATGTCGGTCAGGGCCCCCGCGATCAGTCCGCCTGTACAGGATTCCGCCGTTGTCATCGTGGCCTCATACTCCATCAGCAACCCGGCCAACTCGGCGACCAGCCGACTTTTCTCTGTGTGTGTGCCAAAAACGGCAGGCTGATCGCCCTGTGTTGAAATTTCTTTCATTGTCTCGTTCCGGTGTCTCTGTCAGCAGCGCAATCACTGAGTACACTACGCACCATGACGCAGAGCACACATACCCCCATGATGCAGCAGTATCTGGGCATCAAGGCAAAACACCCCGAATCTCTCCTCTTCTATCGAATGGGTGATTTCTACGAACTATTCTATGATGATGCGCGACGCGCTGCCGAATTACTGGACATCACCCTGACAGCTCGCGGCAAGAGTGGCGGCGAACCCATCCCCATGGCAGGCATCCCCTATCACGCTGCCGACAACTACCTGGGCAGACTGGTTCGCATGGGCCTGTCGGTCGCCATCTGCGAGCAGACCGGATCCGTCACCAACAAGGGACCGGTCACGCGCGAAGTGGTTCGCGTGGTCACGCCCGGCACACTGACCGAGGAATCGCTGCTGGCAGCCCGTTCGGTTGCCATGCTGGTATGCGTCTGTGAAGGCTCTGCAAAGGATGGATACGGCATTGCAGCGCTGGATGTCGCAGCCGGCGACCTGGCGGTCATGCAGGTACCTGACCTGACCGGTCTGCAAGCGGAAATCTCGCGACTGGACCCCGCCGAACTGTTGCTGTCGGAAGACAGTCGACTGCAGAGCGAATTTGCCGCGCTGACCTGCCGAAGCCGTGCGCCCTGGCTGTTCGATCTCAGCGCATCACGAAAAATGCTGACCGGACACTTCAAGGTGCGCAACCTGGAAGCCTTCGGCTGCGATGATCTGGAGCTGGCCATCCGGGCAGCGGCCGTGGCACTGGGCTACGCCCGGGAAACACAGCTCAACAGCCTGGAGCAGGTCAGCAATCTGCGCGTGGAAAACGCCTCGGAGACGGTCATTCTCGACCCGGGTACCAGACGCCATCTGGAACTGGTCGAAAATTCGCGTCAGGAAGAATCCAACACACTGTTCAGCGTCATCGATCGAACCGCCAACCCGATGGGAACGCGAAAGCTGCGTGCCTGGCTGCAACAACCGGTCAGAGACCGGGCAAGAATAGCCGATCGGCAGGATCGGGTAGCGGCACTGATGCAGGATGAGATCTGCAACGACATCGCCTCCATACTGTCCGGCATGCATGATATGGAGCGCATCCTGACTCGTGTATTACTGGGCAGCGCGCAGCCCAGAGAACTGGAACGACTGCGATTGAGCCTGGAATATCTGCCTGAGCTCGTCACCTTGCTGGAAAACGCCAATGTCGGTACGGCCGGGTCAGCACTGACTGCGACACTGGAAACCCTGCAGCAACCTGTCACCACAGATGAGTTTCTCAAACGCGCCGTGAACGAGAACCCACCCGTTGTGCTGCGCGACGGCGGAGTCATTGCCGATGGCTTTGATGCCCAGCTGGACGAATTGCGCTCACTCAGTGGCGATGCCAGCGATTACCTGACGCAGATGGAACAACGTGAACGGCAGGCAACAGGCATCAGCTCGCTGAAAGTCGGATACAACCGTGTCCATGGATTCTATATAGAAACCAATCGCCAGAGCGAACCCCCGCCTCATTACATACGCCGCCAGACGCTGAAAAGCACCGAGCGCTACATCACCCCCGAACTCAAGGAACATGAGGACAAGGTGCTCGGCGCCCGGGAAAAGGCGCTGGCCAGGGAAAGGGAATTGTACTCGGGGATCCTGGACACAGTGAAACAGGAACTCGACACACTACGCGGCATGGCGCGGACAGTCGCCGAGCTGGACGTGCTCAACAGCTTTGCCCGTATCGCCGTGGAGCATGACTGGTGCCGTCCCGAGCTGACCGAAGAGACGGGCATTCGCATCGATGCGGGTCGACACCCGGTCATCGAGGCCTTGATCGACGACCCCTTCGTAGCCAACCCGACGCATCTGGATGAACACTGCCGCATGCTGCTCATTACCGGGCCCAACATGGGGGGTAAATCGACCTTCATGCGCCAGACCGCACTGATAGCCCTGCTTGCCCATACCGGTAGCCAAGTACCGGCATCCAGGGCGGTCATCGGTCCGATCGACCGTATCTTCACCCGTATTGGCGCATCCGATGATCTGGCTCGTGGTCAATCCACGTTCATGGTGGAAATGACCGAAGCCGCACATATACTGCGTAACGCCACCGCCAACAGTCTGGTGTTGATGGACGAAGTCGGGCGCGGTACCAGCACCTATGATGGCTTGTCGCTGGCCTGGGCCTGTGCAGAACATCTGGCGGAGAAGAATCAGGCACTGTGCCTGTTTGCCACGCACTATTTCGAGTTGACAGCCATGGCTGAGATGCACCCCCATATCGAAAACGTGCACCTCGACGCGGTTGAACACGAAGGCAGGATCATTTTCATGCACAGCATCAAGCAGGGTGCAACCGATCGAAGCTACGGCCTGCAGGTAGCAGAACTGGCCGGCCTGCCCGAAGCTGCACTGGGGTATGCTCGCCAGCGGCTGGCGTCCCTGGAGCAGCGAGCCGGCAATGCGGATGAGAGCACGCCAGACCAGCCGGAGGCCGCCACACCGAACACCGACCTCAACGAGAAGGTAACCCTGCAGAAAAATCGGCCAAGCCCTCAACTGGATCTGTTCGCACCGGGTCATGCATTACAGGAATACCTGTCGGGACTGGATATCGACAGTCTGTCGCCACGCCAGGCCATCGAGCACCTCTATGCAATGAGTGAGCTGGGCAACTGGAAATCCTGACAGTAATTAGCGCCATTCCATGGCACCTATCAACTTGGCATGCTACTTTACAGCGATGACAAAATTCACACGGGCAGGCCTCATCGTCAAGTTCAACGATGAGAGCGTCGCCAATACTCTTGCTGATGTCGTTGCGTGCCTCGAGGCGCTCGACGTGGAAGTGGTGCTGGATAACAGCACGCGTGGACTGATGGACGGTGGCCAGACCGTCGATACCAGCGAAATCGCGCAGAACTGCGACCTGGCAGTGGTCATCGGTGGCGATGGCACCCTGCTCAGCGCGGCGCGCTCTCTGGTGGATCATCACATCCCCATCGTGGGAATCAACCGCGGACGTCTGGGTTTTCTGGTCGATGTCTCTCCGGATGGCGGTCTGGATGAACTCACCCAGATCATCAAGGGGCAGAATATCCAGGAAAACCGCGCCATGTTGCAGACCCGCATCCTGCGCGACGGCGAATGCGTGGCCAGCTCCTATGCCTTCAACGACACCATCATCCGCGTCAAGGATGTGCTGCAGATCATGGACTTCGACGTCATCATCGACGATGTCCTGGTGACTCACCAGAGAGCAGATGGGCTGATTATCGCCACCCCTTCAGGCAGTACGGCCTATTCCCTGTCCAACGGCGGTCCGATAGTGGGTCCTACCATCGACGCTCTGGTCGTACAGCCCATTTGCCCTCACACATTGACCAGTCGTTCTCTGATGGTCGATGCAGACTCCACCATCCGGGTGCACCTGTGGGACGACGATGTTGCCAGTGCACAGATCATCTGTGATGGCCAGGTCTACATGGATGCCATGCTGGGCGACATGATCGAAGTCAAGCGCAATGCCAATCGTGTCAGGCTGCTGCATCCTGAAAATTACGACTATCACCGCATACTGCGTGAGAAGTTGAACTGGGGCTGACCTTCGGAATCTGATCAGTGCTTACCCATCTTCATATTCGCCATTTTGCCATCATCGACTCCTCCGAACTCGAACTCGATGCCGGCATGACCGCTCTGACGGGGGAGACAGGGGCCGGGAAATCCATTCTGCTGGACGCACTGAGCCTGATTCTCGGGGCCAGGGCCAGTGCCGACACGATTCAGCAGGGGGCAGACCGAGCGGATATCACGGCAACCTTCAATCTCGACAAGCTGCCAGCCGTCAGTCAGTGGTTGGCAAGGCATGAGCTGGACGCGGACAATGAATGCCTGATTCGCAGAACACTCTCCAGTAACGGAAAATCCCGGGCCACCATCAACGATGTGCCCGTGTCCGTACAGACCCTCAAGGCCCTCGGTGAGCAACTGGTCACGATCCACGGACAGCATGCCCACCAGACCCTGGGAAAATCCTCGCAGCAGCGAGATCTACTGGATCGGTACGCCGGCGGCGCGCAGTATCAGCGCGTCGCCAGAGCCTACGATGCCTGGCATGCTGCCCACGAAGCGGTCGAACATCAGCAGCGATTTGCTCATGAGCGCCTGCAACGTATCGACCTGCTGAGCTTCCAGCTACAGGAATTCGATGAACTGGATATCGGCAGCGCTACGGTGGCAGACATCGAGTCGGAACATCGCTGGCTGGCCAACAGCGACAGGATACTGGCACTGGGCGAGCAGACACTGAGCGCCATCGATGACACGGCCTACCCGGCACTCAACAAGGCAACGCCCCCACTGGGCGAGTTGGTACAGATCGATGAACAACTACGCGAAGCGCTCGACCTGGTGGAATCTGCCACCATTCAGATAGCCGAATCCGCACACCTCATCCGCAGCACGCTGGGCAAGCTGGATCATGATGATGCACGCCTGGCGTGGCTGGATCAGAAACTCGCTGCCCTGCACTCCCTGGCACGCAAGCACCAGTGCGACATGGATAGCCTGCCTGAAGTGGAACAGGCGCTGCGTGAGGAGTACGAAACCCTGACCGATCCCGGCAAGGCCGGTGATGAACTTGTTCGCGAGCGCGATGCCCTGCGCACGGTATACGACGAAGAGGCCGCAAAGCTGACTCGCCACAGACGACGCCATGCCGGGAAACTGGCCAAGACCATTTCCGCAACCATGCAGGACCTCAGCATGGCCGGTGGTATCTTCGACATTCAGATAGACACTGACGACACCCAGCCTCACCGTCTGGGCAACGACACCGTCCATTTTCTCGTCAGTCCCAACCCGGGTGTCGATCCGGGGCCATTGTCCCGTATCGCCTCCGGCGGCGAACTCTCACGCATCAGTCTGTGCATGACACTGGCAGCCCTGGACTCTCACGCGGTACCGACACTGGTGTTCGACGAAGTCGATTCCGGCGTGGGGGGCGCAGTGGCCATCAAGGTCGGACAGATGCTCAGGCAGGTGGGAAGCCAATCCCAGGTGCTCTGTGTTACACATCTGCCCCAGGTTGCCTCACAGGCACACCATCACCTGCTGGTGGCCAAGGATGTCGCCAAAGGCAAGACGCGCACTCGCCTCGAAGCATTGCACGGCAAGGCCGTCAGGGATGAGATTGCACGAATGCTGGGTGGTGAAAAGATGACGACCAAGAGCCGTCAGCACGCTCAGGAGATGCTGGACTCCGCCTCGTCGTCTCCGTGATGAACGCCGTACAGGATGATCTTGTGATCCGTCAGTGAGTAGCCCAACTCCCGGGCTATTTCATGCAGACGCTTCTCGATCAGCTCATCCTTGAATTCGGACACCTTGCCTGACTTGACGCAGACGATGTGATCATGATTATCGCCGGTATCGAGTTCGAAAATTGCCTGTCCACCATCGAAATGATGTCGCGTGACGAGCCCGGCTGCCTCGAACTGCGTCAATACCCGATACACCGTCGCCAGGCCGACATCACTCCCCTGCTTCAGCAAGGCCTTGTAGACGTCCTCGGCGCTCATATGATGTTGTTCGGCACCTTCGAGAATTTCAAGTATATTCAGTCTCGGCAGGGTCACCTTCAGACCGGCTTTTCGCAGGTCATGTGAAATGGTCTGATTGTGAGTCATTTTATGGCCACTGCAGTTGATGGAGCTGTTGGAATTAACTGTGAAAGTATACGACAATCTCCCCTTTGTTCTCATGGACTTTACCTATGCGTAGTGCAGCCTGCCTGGCCGTCATGATGTTTCTCTTGTCAGCCTGTGGCGGAGACCCCTTCTGGTTGCCCAGAGCTCACAAGATCAGCATTCAGCAAGGCAATCTGCTCAATGAGCAACAGCTTGCGCAGATAACGCCGGGAATGAATCGGCAAGAGGTCAGCAATCTGATTGGATCTCCGGTAGAGAAGAGTCCCTTCAGAGGCGATCAGTGGAATTACGTGTATACACGTGCACCCGCAGGTTCTGCTGTCAAGGCACGCCGCGCCTCGATCATCTTTGAAAACGACGTCGTGATCCGGATCGACACCACTGACATGAAAGTGTCCGGTGAATTACCCGAAAGGCGCTATTTCTGGGAGAAGAAAGTGGACAAGACCTCAGAGGATGTTCCCTATCAGGAAATCGACTGACGCGCGCGCTGCCGGCGCAGCTCCTTCGGATCTTGCAGCAGGGGTCGGTAGATCTCGATTCTGTCGCCCTGCTGACAGCAATAGTCATCATCGACCTTTTCGGCAAAGACACCCAGCGGTGCGTGCATCGGACTGATGTCCGGTTCAGCTCCCGGTGGCAGCAAACCGGCTTCCAGTGCCAGCCTCACGGCTTCGCGAGCACGCGTTCCCCGCGGGACATCCAGAACCTGTCGATACTGAACAAGCGGCATCGCCAGAATCACTTCGATTCTCAGCAGATCGCCGGGTGTGTGCGTCATGCTCATTGCCGCGCTCCCGGGCGCTGATCAGGCCGGATAGACGATATCGGCCCGTTTCACGAAAGCCGCTACCATCGTGTCGCAGATCTTCGAAAAGGCAGGCCCCATCAGTGCGGCGAACAGACGGCTCTTGAATTCGAAGTTCATTTCCAGCTCCACCCGACAGGCCGCATCCTCGATGGCCTTGAAACGCCAGACTCCACTGAGACGCTTGAACGGACCCTCAACCAACTGCATGCTGATGGTCTGGTTCTCTTCCAGTCGATTGCGGGTGGTGAATCGGGTGCCACGCATCCGCTGATCCATCGTCAATGACGCCAGCTGTTGCATGTCATCCTGTTCTGCCACGGAGGCCGCCTGACACCAGGGAAGAAAGGCCGGATAGGATTCGATATCGAGTACCAGTTGGTACATCTCGGAGGCTGAATGGGAAACGAGTGCTGAACGAGCAATGATTGGCATGACTATGTCGTTTATGTTCTGCAGCGCCGGAGCGCATTCGAGCCGTATAATGGGCCCATGGCGAAAAAGAAAAAAGGCAACAGGATTTCAGGTGATGCACTCATTGCCAGGAACAAGCGTGCGACCTACGACTACAAGATCGATGAAAAATTCGAGGCTGGTCTGGTTCTGCAAGGATGGGAGGTCAAGAGCCTGCGCGAGGGCCGAGTGCAGCTGGTGGACGGATACGTCCAGCTGTTTCGTGGTGAAGCCTGGCTGTATGGTTGCAATATCAATCCCCTGAATTCTGCCTCCACCCATTATGTGGCAGAAAACCAGCGACGACGCAAACTACTGCTCAACCGCCGGGAACTCTCTCGACTGATCGGTGCCGTGGAACGCAAGGGATACACCATTGTCGCCATGTCCATGTACTGGAAAAACGGCAAGGTAAAGCTGGAAATCGGCATAGGCAAGGGCAAGAAGGAGTTTGACAAGCGTGCTTCCATCAAGGACCGGGACTGGCAACGTGACAAGGCGCGGGTAGTTCGAACGCACTGAGGCTCTGCCGCCCTGCGCCTGCCGGGTACAGGGCGGTCAGACGTCTCAATGCACCACCACCTTGTCCCAGGCACAGCCGTCTTCGGACTTGCGCAACTTCTCCAGCCATTGCTCGTGTGCCGCCAGCTCTTCGCCACTGGCATCGACCACACGCAGCTGACTGAGGTCAAGACTGGCTGCCAGGTCCACCTTCACATCGGTACCGGAGACTTCCTGGTCCAGTGACAGGGCGGTCTGCCCGCCAGTCATGACCAGATAGACATCTGCCAGAATCTCGGAGTCGAGCAAGGCTCCGTGCAGAGTCCGGTGGCTGTTGTTGACTCCCAGCCGCTTGCAGAGTGCATCCAGAGAATTGCGCTGACCGGGAAACTGCTTGCGCGCCATTGCCAGGGAATCGGTCACCCGACAGACCTCCGACAACACCAGAGGCTCGTTACACAAACGAAATTCGTGCTCCAGAAAGCCGACATCGAAGTCGGCATTGTGAATGATGAGCTCTGCGCCGGCCAGATAATCCCTGAGCTGTGCCGAGATGTCGGCAAACCGGGGTTTGTCGATCAGGAATTCATTACTGATGCCGTGTACTGCCATGGCACCGGGATCTATCTCGCGATCCGGCTGCAGATAGAGATGCAGATTGTTGCCCGTCAGACGGCGCTCCCGCATCTCGACGCAACCGATCTCGATGATGCGGTGACCGGTCTTCGGGTCCAGACCCGTTGTCTCCGTATCAAGCACTATCATACGGTTACTGCTGTTTCGTCCACTCATGTCAATCAGAGGTCATATCCTGGTTTCTTCTCCATCTGTAGAGATGGAACATCATGCGACGTGACGATCCGGCGGGTGAAATGTCAGCGCCGGTCCCATACCGAACCCTGATGTCACCCTGCCCTGCAGGATCATGTCCTTCATCGGGCAAAGGTAACACCGCTTGTTCACCACGCCATGATACAGAAGGTCTCTCGCGACTCTACCATGTGGGAGAATCTTCGCGGGACCACACCAGAAAACCATTCGCCACGTCGCGATGCCGTTGATGTTTCGGGAATCGACCATGCACGCATGCAAGGATTGGAGCTGCACTCTCTCCCACCGCCCATCGCCAATTTCACCGCCCGTGCTGGACGCGCCAACCAGGCCATTGGCTCTACCAGTACACGAGCAACATATTCCATGGCTCAGCCAGCCCGGGCCGCCTGCTCGACGTAACGTTCGTGCGAGTGCAGAGTACGCTGGCATGGGTCTGCCACCGGTACGGCGGACAGCAAGGAGCGAGTGTAAGGGTGCTGCGGCTGTGTACAGACTGCCTCGGTCTCACCGGTCTCCACGACCTTCCCCCCGTACATGACCACGACTCTGTCACAGAAATATCGCACCAGACCGACGTCATGGCTGATGAAGATATAACTGAGATTGAGGCGAACCTGCAGGTCCAGCAACAGATCCATGATATGCGTTCGAATACTGACATCGAGCGCCGAGGTGGCCTCGTCGGCAATGATGATTCTCGGTTTCGGAGCGATTGCCCTGGCGATGCTGATGCGTTGTCGCTGTCCGCCGGAAAACGCATGGGGATACCGTTGCATGGATTCGGCAGGCAAACCCACGAGTCCGAGCAATTCGCGAATACGATCCCGACGCTGCCTGCCATCCTTCATGCCACTCAGCAGCAATGGCTCGCCGATGATCTGCTCGACGGTCATGCGCGGGTTCAGGGATCCGAATGGGTCCTGGAACACGACGCGTATGTCGCGCCAGGCTGGCGCCAGTTCCGTATTGCTCATTTGAGCCAGATCGAGCGATTGTCCGGACTTGTCACGATAGAGGATCTTGCCGCTGTCCACCGAGTGTATGCGCTGGATGCAGCGCGCCAGGGTTGTCTTGCCCGAACCGCTTTCACCAACGATTCCCAGATTTTCACCCTCGTACAATTCGATATTCGCGTTGTTGACGGCAAGCAGCGACTGGCGGTTTCTTCCCAGAAACCCTGAACTGAGCACAAATTCCTTGCAGAGGTTCTCGGTGACCAGTATCGGACGACCCACCGGGTTTTCCTGGCGCATCTGAAGACGTCTGGGAGAAGGAGACTCGGTGTCTCTGGCGGCCTCCAGCAATGATCGGGTATAGTCATGTTCGGGTCTGGAGAAGATATCGTAGACATCACCTGTCTCCAGCAACTTGCCAAAACGCATGACTGCCACCTCGTCGGCCACCTGCGCCACCACCCCCATATCATGGGTGATGAAGAGCACAGCCATCTGTCGGGTTTCCTTCAGTGTGCCGATCAATTCGAGGATCTCCGCCTGAATGGTCACATCAAGCGCGGTGGTCGGTTCGTCGGCAATCAGTACCTTCGGATTGCAAGCCAGAGCCATGGCAATCATTGCCCGCTGGCGCATGCCTCCGGAGAACTCGAAAGGGTAGCGATCCACCGCCAGCTCCGGGCGAGGTATCTCCACCTTACGCAGCATCTCGATTGCCCGTGCTTTCGCCTCCTTCTTGCCGATTCCTTCATGCAGTCTGATCGACTCACCGATCTGATCACCGATTGCATGTACCGGCGAGAGTGAGCTCATCGGTTCCTGAAAGATCATTGCGATATCACTGCCACGAATGCCTCGCATGACGTTTCCGCGAGGGGCCAGAGCGGCAAGATCGATGACATCCCCCTCTGCCATCTGATTGCTTTCACCGCGTCGCATCAGAATCTGGCCCGACTTGATCTTGCCCGGTCGATCCACGATCTGCAGGATCGAGCGTGACAAGACACTCTTGCCACTACCGCTCTCACCTACGAGACATAGAGTGCGGCCGGGATAGAGTTTCAGGGAAACATCATCGACAGCCGTGAAGACCCCCTTGTCGGTTCTGAACTCGGTAACCAGGTTACGGATGTCCAGGATTGGCCGCATGGCAGGGTCTGACTTGTCATTTTTCGTCGAATTCATGAGTGTGCATCCTGTGCGTAGGGGTCTGCCGCATCCCGCAGCCCATCGCCGAGAAAATTCAGTGCAAGAACAGCCAGCACCACAAACAGACCGGGAATGAACAACCAGGGCGCCTGGGCGATAGAACGAATGTTCTGAGCCTCCTTGAGCAACACCCCCCAGGAGATTGATGGCGGCATGAGGCCAAGCCCGAGAAATGACAGCGAAGTCTCGGCCAGAATCATGGCGGGAATCGCCAATGACACCGATGCGATGATATGGCTCGCCAGCGACGGCATCATGTGACGAAAGATGATCCGTGGGGGTCTGGCCCCATCCAGTCTTGCCGCAATGACAAAGTCTTCGGTTCGCAAGGCCAGGAAACGCCCTCGCACCACCCTTGCCAGTTCCGTCCAGCCTATCAGCGACAATATCACCGTAATGGCAAAGTAGCGGGTCATCGGATCCAGGCTCTGAGGAATCGCTGCGCTCAGACCCAACCAGACCGGAATCGTGGGCATCGCCATGATCAGTTCGATGATGCGCGTCGAAATCGTGTCGAACCAGCCTCCCAGATAGCCGGCAACACCGCCGATCAGCATGCCCAGAAACAGACTGAGTCCCACACCGATCAGACCGATAGACATGGATATGCGGGTACCGGCCATCACACGACTGAACATGTCCCGACCCAGTCGATCTGCACCGAACAGATAGAATCGTTCGGTACTCACCGCAGGTCCGATCAAGGTGCGACTCATCGGAATCAATCCTGCCAGATGATAGGTCTCCACCTCTGGCAGCAATGCCAGGAATATCTTCTCTTCCGGATCATCTTCGTAATGCGTTGCCAGCGTCAGCCTGTCTCGCGTGAGCTTCTGGCCCAGCACATGCGGTCGGAAAACGCGATCTCCCACCGAATCCGTGTCGAACCAGTGAATCTTCTGTGGCGGATGGAACACGTCATTCACCGACGTCTCGTTCGGATCAAACGGTTGGAAAAACTCGGCGAACAGCGCGAGAATGTAGAGAAGGACCACGATATACAAGCCCAGCACAGCAACCTTGTGTTTGCGGAATCGTCGATAGACCAGCTTCCATTGCGAGGCTTCGGCAAAATCGGGATCCAGTCGCGGATCGGTCGTGACAGAAGAATCCGACATGATTATCGATACCTTATTCTTGGGTCAATGAGAGCCAGCAACACATCTGAAACGAGCATGCCGCTGATCGAGAGAATACTGAGCAGGAGAATGAAGGCCCCGGCCAGGTACATGTCCTGGGATAGCAGCGCATCCAGCATCAGCGGATCAGCTGTTGGCAGTGACAGCACCACAGCAACAATCGTCGAACCGGAGATGATCTGTGGAAAGGCCCAACCAATGGTTGATACGAAAGGGTTCAAGGCCAGTCGGACCGGATACTTGAGCAACAGACGAAACTCGCTCAGCCCCTTGGCGCGAGCGGTGGTGACATAGGGTCGGTAGAGTTCATCCAGCAGATTTGCCCGCATGATCCGAATGAGGCTGGCGGTGGATGCCGTACCGATGATCAACACGGGAATGATCAAGTGCTTGACCAGGTCGACGAACTTTTCCCAGGACCAGGGAGCCGCTTCGTACTCAGGTGAGAAAAGGCCGGTCACGTCAGCCCCCAGATGCACGACTCCGAAATACATCAGCGCGATGGCCACCAGAAAATTGGGGGTCGCCAGACCGATGAAACCCAGCACACTGACAACATAGTCACCCACGGTGTACTTGCGCACCGCCGAGTAGATGCCGATCGGTAATGCCACCGCCCAGGTAAACAGCATCGTTGCAAAGGCCAGTGTCACTGACAAGGCCATTCGTTCGCCAATCAGATCTGCAACCGGTTGCTGCCACTGGAAGGAGACACCGAAGTCACCGCGAAAGATGGCGCTGATCCATTTCACGTACTGATGTAGAAACGATTCATCAAGCCCGAAACGTTCACGCAGGCTGGCCAGTCTCGCCGGATCCACCTGTTGCCCATCAGCTTCCAGCTTGGCCGCATAGGTCGTTACGAAATCTCCCGGCGGTGCCTGAATGATCGCAAATGCCAGCAGAGAAGCTGCCAGCATGAATGGGATCGCCCAAAGTACACGCCTTGCAATATACTCCAGCACTGAGAATCTCCTGATAGTGGGTTTTCACGGAAACTGCTGGTCGTTACAGATGACCAGCAGTGCTCAACAGCTCGACTTGGTCATTTCCGCCAGTACCAGGCTTGAGGCATGAACACATTGGCAGGACTCGGAAACTGTCCGGTGCTCTTCATGCCTTCCATCACGTTCATCAGACCTTCTTTGCGCACACCATAGGTTGACGCATTCTTCGAGATACCGAAGGCCTCGAATTGTTCGGCGGCAACATCGGCCAGAGCGTGGTAGCGCCGAATTCTCTCAGCCGGATCTGCCGTAGCAAAGATGGACTCCCAGATTCGATAGCGTTCCTTGACATGGTCGGGAGGCTCCACGCCATCCTTTCCTCCGGTTTCATACCAGACCGTCCACAATGGCGCATGGCGGGAGCTGCTGTCGATTGGCAGCAGTGCCGAAGGCAGCTGTCCGGGCATCCATGTCGCATTGCCACTATCGGTGGTCATGTCATGATCCCCTTCGCGGGATCGCAAACGGTGCAGCGAGCGGTCCACGACATTGACGTCGATCTGAATACCGAGCTTGCGCCACTGTGGGCCCAGTACCTGCATCATGTCGATGATGTGCGGAAAGGAATTGCGGACATCCATCAGAAACCTGGCCGGTCTTCCGTCGGACAGGAGACGTACCCCCTCCTCATTGCGCTCGGTCAGACCGAGACCATCAAGCAGACGATTGGCCTCCTCCAGGTCATATTCCAGGTATTGAGTCGCCACTTTCCGGTGATGGAGTGGTGAGTCCTCGAACGGCCCGGTCTGCCAGGGCGTACCCTCTCCCAGCAATGCGGTATCGATGATTTCCTGCCTGTCAGTGCCGATGGACAAGGCCACACGGAAGTCACGCTCATTGAACAAGCGGTTGATGACCGGATCCTTGTGGTTCAGGTTGGGCTGAATCCAGCCGTAGTTTCCACCGGCAGCAGTGACTTCATACAATTCATAGCCACCTTTCTCCCGGTTCTGTGCCAACACAGGGCGATTGCCCGGTGCATCGATTCGTCGATACTGAAAATCGAACTGACCGGCTATGGCCGCCAGTGTCATGGCCTCGGCATCCTGAAATACCCTGGCTTGCAATGTTCCGATATAAGGCAGTTGATTCCCCTGTTCGTCCACTTGCCAGAAGTACGGGTTGCGCCGGAAGGTGACCCTGGTCGCCCCGCCACTGAGTGGCTCGTCCAGCACCCAGGGATCCAGTACCGGCCTTTCCGGGTTGATCCATCGAAGGGCATCCCGCACTTCACCACACTTCGTGATCAGCAGTGTTCGCCAATCGGGAGCTCCCTCCTGCTTCACCAGGTCTTCGATATCAGGGTTGTAATCCGGATGAAAAGGCTTGCAATAATGTGCCGCGTAGAAGTTGAGGGCAGCCCCCTCTTCTCTGGCCATCTGTCCGAGAAACTCGCCGTTGGGGTGCTCGAAAAAGATTCTGAAGGTATGCTGGTCGATGACCTCGAACTGCATCGGCTCACCACGAGACTGGAAGCGTGTCGACAACTCTCCGAAATCGGGGTTCAACAGGATGTCTTCGATGCTGAAGGCAATGTCTTCTGTATCGAACGAGTCGCCGTCAGACCACTTCATGCCCTTGCGCAGATGAAAAACGAATTCGCGCGCATCGTCGGACACCTCGACCTTCCTTGCCACATTCGGTGTCAGCTCGGACAGATTGTGATGCCAGCGAACCAGGCCGTTGGTTCCGACGGCCTGGCGCAAGGTCCCCTCATCCGAACTGCCTCCCATGCCGAACCGGATGACTCCCCCATAACGACCGATGTCACCGTAGTTGATGACCTCTGGCTCCAGAGACACACGCTCTGAAACCGGTGGCAGCTCTCCTTTGGCCACAAGATCGGCCAGCTCCGGAGCCTGCCCGTTCGCCTGGGCAGCAACCGGCTGCGAAAGAAGATGACTCAGGATGACAAGCGCACTACAGCGCTTGAGTGACCTGATGCGGGGAAAATTGGAAACAGACATGCATTTCTCCAGTACCGAAAGGGTTGAACGCAATTTCTCTCGGCATTGACCTGACAGGTCACCCACGCAGCTTGTGCGATATGCCGCGATGCCTGGTTGAGAAATCACTGTGACAACAGTTGTACCAGAAATATTGGCTTTTGTAATCTATAAATACAATATAGTTGTTCCTGAATCGCCAAAATCTCCTCTCGTTGGGCAACACCGAGCCGCATTCCTGCATCGCAACCCCTGCGTCGCAATCACACACCACAACCCGAAGCACTGCGATCACGCACTGCAATCTCGCAACGCAATCTCGCAACGCAATCTCGCAACGCAATCTCACGCCACGATCCCGTTCGGCGAATCCTCATTTCCATACCGTTGGAGCGATACCCTCAGGAAACGCGGGCGCGACGTTCCACATGGCATTCAGTTGCCGATCAGGTCCTTGAGCTTGTTGATCGCGCAATCCGGGCTGGTCAGTACCGGAATGCGGGTCTGTTGCCTGACTGCCTCTGCCGCTCGAGTGGTGGAGAAGTGAGCCAGCATGATGACGTCCACATCCTCAAGCCGAGCAGCCTGCGTGGCGACCAGACGATTGTGCGTACCAGGGTCAGCACTGCGTAGTGCATCCATGGCACCCGGCACGTAATGACTGCTGAACGACACATGCGGTCGATTGGATGGAACCATCTCCCTGAACTCCTGCTCCATGCCGGCTCTGGCAGGTTCGAATGTGTACAACATGGCAATTCTGTCGCCGCTGTCCAGCGCCTGTTCAAACATCGCTTCATTGGGTTTGAGCACCGGAATGCTCAGCCGCGATGCTGCCTTGTCGATGGCAGAACCGAACGCCGAGCAGGTATAGAGAACACCGTCTGACCCCAGACCCGCGGCATAATCGGCAATGGCAACGATGCGATCCGTCAATGAGTCGGACAAGGCCCCCTTCTGTACGGCGCGATCCGCGGACAGACTGTCGTCGAGCAGATTGACCGCCTGACAGTCAGGCCAGAGTGTCCGCATGGCATGGTGAATGGGGTCGATGGCAACCTGGGTAGCATGTATCAAGGCAACTTTGCGGGACATGATGAATTCCTGAGTGTGTATGAGCCATCCCCGGCAATGGCCTGAGGGCCTCAACCCCGTCGCATACCCTCGACTGACGACGGTAGTCAGACGCCTGTTGACCGGGTATACCGAATGTCGTCACATTCAAGGGGAACAGGTGCTTCGGTTCAGTTTCGAGGAAATGCCGGAGATATCCATTTATTGCACATATTCACATAAAAATGCAATAAAGATATTGTTCACCACAACAGCTTCCAATCGCGGGATTAAAGAGAATGCCAACAAGTATCGGACTCGCAACATGCGTCGAGTCGTTCCGGCCACCCGGACTCGAACAGCTTCCCGCCCCGCCAGCGACCTGCCGATCAACCGGCCGCACTTCGCCACCCGGGCCCAGCGGGCGCTCCGGCCCCACAAGCTTGGTGTTGACACAGCAGAGGCTGCCACAGACCTTGCAGCCACACCGGGCTACGGGCTACGGGCTACGGGCTACGGGCTACGGGCTACGGGCTACGGGCTACGGGCTACGGGCTACGGGCTACGGGCGGTGAGCGGTGAGCGGTGAGCGGTGAGCGACCATACCAGTTGCCATATTGTCCCGGCTCTGTATCGCTGATGCAGCAGCCCGGATCATTCGAGGTTCACACCCCTGCAAACCGTTGACTCAAGAATTTTTACAGAATACCTGCTCTTTCGCACACGGCGAAGTCAGCCGGCTTGCAACTCATCAATACCACGGTTGGCCAGTTCATCCACCCTCTCGTTCTCGGCGTGCCCACTGTGGCCTTTCACCCAGCGCCAATCGATCTTGTGCCCAGCCGCAAGCTTGTCGATTTCACGCCACAAGTCGGCATTCTTGACCGGTTTGCCTGCCGAGGTTTTCCAGTTCTTGCGTTTCCACCCGGCAATCCATTCAGTGATGCCCTTGCGCACGTACTGCGAATCCGTGGTCAGGATCACCTCGCTCGGGCGTTTCAGTGCCTTGAGCGATTCGATGACGGCAGTCATCTCCATGCGATTGTTGGTGGTGTCTGCCTCACCGCCCCACAGTTCCTTTTCGTGCTTTCCCGAGCGTAGCAACGCCCCCCAGCCGCCCGGCCCCGGATTACCTCGGCAGGCGCCGTCAGTATAGATTTCGATCATGGATCACTCGGTTGTTGCGATGAACCAGCCAGTGCATGAAGCCCGAATTGTCAAACGCCGGCAGACAGCCGTGTATTGTACCGCGTCACGACCGATATCGACGAATGGAAAGCGTTGCTGTCCTGCCCCTGCCTGCAATGATCAGCGCGGCCGGTTATCGATTCGCGCGACGGTGGCTCGCGGTCGGGCAGCAGTCTTTTCACCCGTACGGGCAAAGCTGGCAGCCGCCATGCCGGTTCTGCCACGACGCCATTGCCTCATCATCGTCATGGGCAGAGTCTGCTTGCGAGCCTGCATGATGTACAGCCCGCCGAGACCACCTATCCAGCGCTCCAGTGCATCCATTCGGCCCAGCCTGCGTAGCACGCGCTCACTGTTGACAGGCGGTCTGATGAACATCGCCGAACTGTCAAGAACCCGGTAATCGAGTACCGAAAGCCAGTCCGACACCCGGTGCCGTGCATAGAAGCGGCCATTCCAGGGTTCCCGTCGTCGCCATCGCGTCAGCATGTGCCGTGCACCGAATGTACTGTAGGGATTGAATCCGATGATGATCAGTTGACCGTCTTCGGTGAGTACTCGGTCGGCCTCACGCAGTGCCTGATGAGGGTTGTCACAGAAATCCAGCGTATGAAAGAACGCAACGGCTTTCATGGTATCAGACGCTACCGGCAGTGACAGAACGTCCGCATGTATGTCGGCCTGGTTTCCCGGAGCGTCCAGCATCAGGTGACGCTGCAGCCCGGCACCAGCCAGCAGGTGCAATCCGGGTACCAGATTACCGATTTGCAGCCCCTGATAACCGAAGACATCGCCCAGTCGCGTGCTCAGTTCACTTTCAAGGCGCGCGGCGATGGACTGACCAAGGCTGCTTGCGTACCATTGCGCAAGCGGCGCCTGTGCGTCCAGCCAGACGGGGCCTTGACGTACCGTTCGTGTACCTTTCATATGCAAACCGTTTAATCGTACTTCCGATGGCCTCAGACCAAACTGGATACCGCAAGCAATTGCCTGTATCCGCTGTTCACGACTCCAGTATAGCCTTGCAACTCCCGACCGTCGTGGCTTTCCTGCTCACCATCCTGTTATCGACCGTCGCCTGGGGCCAATCCAGCAGCAGTACCGATGACACCCCTGCCATGCAGTTGCCTTCACTGGCCAATACGGCGGCAATGGATCGACTGTTGCTGCGTGAAATCGGCGATACCCATATCTTCGACGCCAGCAGTCTGAGCGAACCGGCAACGCAAGGCTGCTGCCAGCAAGGCGGCGCCAGCAGCTCCGACGCCACTCCCGGGCGAGCTCCTGCCGGCACCGTGTGGCAGTTCGTGCAGCAATCCCGACGCTTGCCGATTCCCGACAACGAGGCGATTGCGAACTACCGTCAACAGTATCAGCGAGAAGCGTTGTGGATCAGCAAGATTCTGCACCGGGCAACACCGTTCGCCGGTCATATCGTCGAATTGCTGGATGCGCGCTACATGCCTGTCGAACTGGCTCTGCTACCCGCCATCGAAAGTGGCTATCAACCCAGTGTTCACAGTGCCGAGCATGCCGTCGGTATCTGGCAGATCGTGCCTGCAACCGCCCGGGAAATGGGCGTGATTCACAATTCCTGGTACGACGGACGGTCCGACCTGGTCGAATCAACCAATGCTGCGCTGGAATACCTGAGCTATCTGAATGCGGAGTTTCATGGCGACTGGCTGCTGACACTGGCCGCCTACAATGCCGGTCCGGGTCGCGTACGCAGTGCCATCAGGCGTAATCGCGCCAGGGGTCTGTCACAGGACTTCTGGTCATTGCCACTACCTCGGGAAACGCGCGAATACGTCCCCAAGTTTCTGGCTCTGGTTGCCATGATGCGCCACGATTCTCCTCCCGATCTGGATATTCCCCTGATTCCGCGTGGCAACGCCTTCGAAGTGCTCGAATTTGCACACCGTACCAGCCTGGACAAGGTGGCCGCTGTCAGCGCGATATCCGAAACCACGCTGAAAGGTCTCAATGCCGCTCTGGTGCATGGCGTCACACCACCGGATGGTCCGCATCATGTCTACGTTCTCAAATCCGAATCGGCTCGAGTCGTCGAGGCCGTATCGAACCGTACACCGAGCGAGCTTTATACGCTGCCTGCCACCCATACCGTGGTCGCTGGCGACAGCATCAGTGCTATCGCTGCCACTTACGGGCTGCAACAATCCGACCTGATGGCAATCAACGAGCTGGAAGGCTCCATGATCAGGGTCGGTCAGAAGCTTGCTGTCAGGTTCAGCGGAGATGATACGGATAGCAGTATCGAATACGTGGTGACCATCGGCGACACCTTGTCCGACATTGCCCAGCAATTCTCCGTCGGACTCGATCATATCCGGGATGAGCACGGCCAGAGCCTTCAGGGAGACGTGATTCACCCTGGAGAAAAACTGTCGATCGTGCAGTCTCGAGACAAGACCGGCTGAGCGTGCGGGCAGGTGGTCCGTACCCTCCAACAATGACACGGAGCCACACTTGACGAGCAGAAAGTATCATAATTACTGCTAGTTGACGTGACCAGTTCGATTGAGAATAATCATTGGTTTTCATCAATCCAACCACCGTACCTTAGCCGGCTTGCGGCCCATAGAACGCATCAGGGATATTCAATGACCACCATCATCGTGACTCACGAAGACAACGAGGTTGACGAGTTCGATTTCAACGACGGTCAGGACACCATCTCTATCGGTCGACGTTCCAGCAACGACGTGTGCATCCCGGACCTGTCCGTCAGTGGCAACCACGCCCTCATCACGCTGGAAGGTGGCGAATTCTGGCTGGAGGATCTCAACAGCACCAACGGCACTTACATCAACGGACAAGTGGTGCAGCGCCAGACCATAAGGAACAACGACGAGATCATCATCGGCAAGATTCGTATCACCTTTCACGGATCGGACAGTCTTGCCGCAAATGTCGCAACCACTGACGCTCATGCGGCAAGTGCGCCGGTCAGCAGCGATTTCGGCGACGGACATGTGGAATCCATCGACGAAATCGATGCACTGGCAATGAATGAAGCCAGTGAGGGTATCGAGGATCATCGAATGTCAGCAGGACCGGCCGATCGGCAAGACGTTTCCAGCCAGCCTGCTCATCCGATGGAAGGTGTCGACAACCCCGCTGCGGCATCCACCACTGCAACCCCGGGCCCATCTTCTTCCGCTTCGGCTGCGACGGCAGACACGACACAGGCCCCCATGCTCGAGCTCGAATCTGCCCCTGCCAACACATCCAGAGGCGCGGTGATAGAGATCAAGAATGGGGCGAAATCAGGTCAGATTCTGCCCATCGACAAACCCGTAACCACCCTGGGCAGACCCGGTATCCAGATAGCCGCCATCATGCGCAAGCCCGATGGCTATTTTCTGATGCACATCGAAAGTGACGACAGCGTCGAGCGCCCCACGCTGAATCGCGATGCCATTGGCGACGAACCCGTGCTGCTGCACAGCGGCGACGAACTGAACGTCGCCGGCATCGATGTGGAATTCATGCTGTCCTGAACAGGACTACTCCGCCGGGAACAGACCGCTGGACAGATAGCGGTCCCCGCGATCACACACGATGGTGACGATCACGGCGTCCTGCGTGTCGGGCAACAGACGAACAGCAGCCTGCAAGGCACCACCTGAGGACACGCCGCTCAATATGCCTTCTTCACGGGCCATGCGACGGGCCATGTCTTCGGCATCTGCCTGGTTCACATCGACGATCCGATCAACACGCTCCGGCTCATAGATGGCCGGCAGATAGGCTTCAGGCCAGCGACGGATTCCCGGAATGCTGGAGCCGTCCTCAGGTTGAACACCGACGATGCAGATATCCGGATTCTTCTCCTTCAGATAGCGTGACACGCCCATGATAGTGCCCGTGGTTCCCATCGAACTGACGAAATGCGTGATCCTGCCTTCGGTCGCCTCCCAGATCTCCGGTCCCGTGGTGCGATAGTGAGCCCCCCAGTTGTCGGGGTTGGCAAACTGGTCAAGGACAATCCCCTCACCGCGTTCCGCCATGGCAGCCGCCTGATCGCGCGCATATTCCATGCCCTGCTCTTCGGTGACCAGCACAAGTTCAGCGCCATAGGCCGTCATCAGAGACTTCCGTTCGTCCGTCATGTTGTCCGGCATCAGCAATTTCAGCTTGTAACCCATGGTTGCCGCGACCATCGCCAGCGCAATTCCGGTATTGCCGCTGGTCGCCTCCAGCAGTGTATCCCCGGGTTTGATGGTGCCCCGGGCCTGTGCCTGAACGATCATGTTGGCTGCAGGTCGGTCCTTGACCGAACCCGCCGGATTATCGCCTTCGAGCTTGCCGAATATCCGACTGCCGCGATCGTTGGCGGCAATGCGCTGAATGGGCACCAGGCGCGTATTGCCAATCTGATCGACAAGTGATGGAATCTCGGGGCCCATTGCTGACTGACTCATGTTATTTCCGGTTACGCTGTTTGCTGGCGGCCATCAGGCTGCCTCATTGATGACTGATTGCATGACCTGCTCCTGCTGTGCAACGGACAGGGCATCACAGGCGATGAGGTTCACATTTTCCATGCCGCGCAGCCAGGTCAGTTGCCGCTTGGCCAGTTGTCGCGTTGCTGCCACTGCCCGTTCCACCCAGGCGGATTCGTCAATGGTACCGGCAACTGCCGTGTGGACACGCAATTCATCCAGGTGTTCCCAGGCCTGACGATACCCGACGCTGCGCATGGCAGGCAATTCTGCATGAATGGCAGGGTTTTCCCGCAAATGCTGCATCTCCTCGAGAAAACCGCCTTTCACCATCTGACTGAATCGCTGCGCTATGCGTTGGTGCAACCAGGCTCTGTCATCCGGAACCAGAGCGAACTTCAATGGCGGCTGGTCAAGCGGAGACACAGTATCTGCCTGAAGGCGGCTCATTGGAACCCCTGTCAAGCGGTACACCTCCAACGCTCTCTGCAACCGTTGTGGATCATTCGGATGAATACGTGCTGCGGCCTGTGGATCGATTTCCCGCAACTGTTCGTGCAGGCCGTCCCAACCGATTCGAGCGGCCTCCTCCAGCAGGGCCCGGCGAACGGTGGCATCTGCATCCGGCAACCTGGCAAGGCCTTCTTCCAGTGCCTTGAAATACAGCATCGTGCCGCCGACCATCAACACCTGTTTGCCGCGTGAACGAATGTCAGCAATCGCCTGCAGGGCGTCATCGCAGAAGCGTGCCGCCGAATAGACCTCCCAGGGCTCGCAGATGTCGATCAGATGGTGTGGTACCAGAGCACGTTCTTCTCTGGACGGTTTTGCCGTACCGATATCCAGACCGCGATAGACCAGCGCCGAATCAACACTGATGATCTCGGCATCCAGCTTCGCCGCGATGGACAGGGACAGATCGGTCTTGCCACAGGCCGTGGCTCCCATCAGAAAGATGATTGGCAGTTCGTCACTCATGGAATGCGCCGGTCACTGCAACTAGCCCTCTCATGCACAAGGTGACCTCAACGACCACGCAGGAACAACTTGTCCAGCGCCGCCATATCCAGCGCCGTCCAGGTCGGTCGACCATGATTGCATTGACCACTGTTGGGGGTCGATTCGATCTGGCGCAGCAAGGCGTTCATCTCGGACGGACTCAGCCCGCGATTGGCCCTGACCGAACCGTGGCAGGCCATTGACGATAGCACTTCATCCACTGCTGCACGCAGGCGCTCGCTGCTGTCGTGATTCATCAGATCCGACAGGACATCTCGCAGCAAGGCACTGACATCGGCCTGCCCGAGAATGGCGGGAACTTCGCGAATACACAACTGT
The DNA here is from genome assembly GCF_052681095.1 of Granulosicoccus sp. 3-233. Lineage (NCBI taxonomy): Bacteria > Pseudomonadati > Pseudomonadota > Gammaproteobacteria > Chromatiales > Granulosicoccaceae > Granulosicoccus > Granulosicoccus sp. 3-233. The sequence continues at coordinate 435,780 of NZ_JBQYLE010000002.1, read as the reverse complement.
TCCGGCGCCATGCGGTCCACCAACAACCCGATACCCTGCAGCCAGTCACGCTCGGCCTCGCAGCGATCCGCCTCCGCTTCACTGACATCCAGGGTCACGGGCACCAACAGGGCCTGTCGTTTCAGCGCGCCATCGTGATAGAGCGCCTTGAGACGCTCGTAGGTAATGCGCTCATGCGCGGCATGCGCATCGACAATGATCAGACCATCCCGGTTTTCAGCCAGTATGTAGACCCCGTGCAAATGGGCTCGTGCAAACCCCAGAGGAGGAATGACTTCGGTGTCGTCCGACTCATTCATTCGTTCGCGCAAGCCGTCTCCACTACGGGCATAGGGGCTGATGGGCTCGGGCGCTCTCGCACCGGCACCCGACCCGCTGGCAGCGCCCGAATGAGTGCTCGGCGCACCGAGTCGGTTCATGGCATCGAGCTGTTCCTGCACCTGCAGGGGCATCGGCCGCTGAAAAGGCGTTCGCGAATACGCGCCGGCCGCCCCCTTCCCGCCGCCAGTCATTTCCTGTTCGGCAGATCGACCGCCATTGCCCGGAAACGATAGCCCATTATCGAGGACACCAGCCGCCTCGCCATCGGTCAGGGAATCAGCCGGCGTCACAGCAGCCAGAAATTCCTTGATGGAACGACGCACGAATCCGTGCACCAGCTGGCTTTCGCGAAATCGCACTTCCTGCTTGCCCGGGTGCACATTGACATCGACACTCGTCGGATCCATCCGCAGGAACAACACGAAGGCTGGGTGACGCTGGTGATAGATCAGATCACTGTAAGCCTGCTTGACCGCATGTGAAATGACCTTGTCCCGCACCATGCGCTGGTTGACGTAGAAATACTGCATATCTGCCTGAGAGCGTGAGAACGACGGGTCAGCGACCCATCCGCTCAAATGCAGGCCGGCACCCTCCAGACTCACGGCTCTGGCAGCTTCCCCGAACCCCTTGCCCAGAATACGGGTAATACGCGCATTGCGTGACTCTGCGTCCTGCGCCACCTTGCATTCGAAACTCGTCTTGCCATTGTGGTTCAGGGTGAATGCACACTCCGGCTCGGCCATGGCCAGAGTCTTGACAACGGTTTCGCAGCGCGAGAATTCCGTGCGCGGCGTCCGCATGAATTTGCGACGCGCAGGTACATTGTAGAAAAGACTGTTGACATCCACAGTGGTGCCCACCGGGTGCGCCGCCGGTTCCTGCTGCATGGGGGTATTCGGTTGATAGTCGATTCGCGCACCATGCTCGCACTGCGCAGTACGGGACGTCAGCGTCAGACGAGAGACCGAAGCGATACTGGGCAAGGCTTCACCACGAAATCCCAGTGTTGCCACCTTCTGCAGGTCGTCCATCGACAGAATCTTGCTCGTCGCGTGCCGACTCAAGGCCTTGGGCAGGTCATCGGCATCAATGCCGCAACCATTGTCCCGGATGCGTATGCGATCAAGACCTCCCTGATCGAGATCGATCACGATCCGTGTCGCGCCGGCGTCCAGTGAGTTCTCTACCAGCTCCTTGACGATGGAAGCCGGGCGCTCGACCACTTCACCAGCGGCGATCTGATTGATCAGGTGATCCGGAAGCTGCTGGATACTGGGCATGGAGAACCGTTACGGGGTCGTTGGAAGCTGGATGATCGCGAAACGAACAACCCGTTATTATGCGCCTGTTGGGGCGACCCTGTACAGCTGCCGGACGGCAATCAACACCCTGCACCGCTCAAGCGCACACTCACTGTCCGGGAGTGTGAACTCTCACCGAGCGAGTCCGCTTTCAGGACCCCTGCCGTCGCCGCTCTGCCGCCAGAATCGTGCCCGCCGGCGCGCGCTTGCTCAGATACCGGGCGACACCATTCTCGATGGCTTTTGCCAACTGGTCCTGGTATCGAGGGTTCTTCAGGTTTTCCTCTTCCTTCAGATTGGAAATGAATGCGGTTTCAATCAGAATCGAAGGAATATCGGGGGCCTTCAGCACCGCAAAGGCTGCCTGCTCGACCGTTGGCTTGTGCACGTTTCCAATCTTTTCCAGCTCGCTCAGCACGTCAGCTCCGGCTTCCATGCTCTGTTCCATCGTCGCACTCTGGGTCAGAGACAGAATCGTTTGCCGCAGCCTGTTCTCCAGATCGCCCAGATCCACATTCCCGTACAGGGCTGCTGCCTCGTTTTCACTCTTGGCAAGCCAGGCGGCTGCCTCGGAACTGGCTCCGTCCAGTGACAGCGCATAGACCGAGCTGCCCATGGCATCATTGTGGTTGATGGCATCGGCGTGTATCGACAGAAACAGGTCCGCCCCACTTTCCCGCGCTATATCCATGCGCTTGCGCAAATCCACATAGACATCGCTGTCACGAATCAGCACCGGGGTGATGCCCGGGCGAGCTTTCAAGCGATCGTGAAGCTTCAGGGCGACCGCCAGGGTGATGTCCTTCTCCAGTGTCTTGCGCTGCCCGATCGCCCCTGGGTCACGACCTCCGTGCCCCGCATCAATCGCAACAACGGCATCGCGTAACTGTGCCGCGGCGGCTGCGGGCGCGGTGCGATAGACCGGTGGCATCGCCTGCTCGTGACTCTTCACACCCAGATCGACTATCAGTCGTTGTCCCCCCTGACGCGGGACGAACCTGTATACCGGACTGACCTTGCCACGAAGATCCAGCACGACTCGCAGGTAATCCTCACCATGCTGTGCATAACGAATGGCCTTCACCACCCCTTCCGGAAAGTTCTTGTCCGGCATCTGCGTTGCCAGAATGGTCCCCGGGAGATCGATGACCAGACGATCCGGTTTGCTCAGACTGAACATGTCCGCCGAGGCATCGACCGAATCAAGATCGAAATGCAGCATCACGTTTTCCTGCTGCACCATGCGAAAGCCATTGAGCTTCCCACCCGCATGCAGTATCGCGCTGTTGCCAAGCAAGGCAAGACCTACGCAACACACCAGCAGTGAACGTGGCAGCCGCCAGACCATTCGAGAAAACATTGCTATCGTGCCTTTCAGCATCACACCCTCACATCGGCGATTCTTGACCAGTCACCTGTCCTTTGATGCGTGTATCTGCCTGTTGTTCGGATTGAATGTACACGGATCGGATGTCATATCAGCGAACAGGCTCCGCCGACATAAGCATAGAAGAGCGATCGGGAATGTCCAGTGGACAGACCCGCGTGCCATGGCTTGCTGGCCACGACACCGATCCATGGTCGAGAGTCGGGGTGTAATCCGCCCAGCTGCGGCGATGATCAACCGATACCGTGCACGACCGGCGTCGGTGAGCGTTCGAACACCTCGTCCGGCACAAAGAAATCGGCCATCAGGCGCGTCGCCCCCTCCAGTTGATATGCCGAAAAATCACTCACCCCTTCCTGACGCAGCACCTCTTCGTCAATGAAGAAATTACCGGTACAACTGGCCGGGTCGCGACCCAGAATGGCCATTGCCGCATCCGCCATGATCTCCGGCTTGCGACACATCAAGGCCATCTGATCATCACCGATGACATTGCGTACCGCTGCCGTGTCGATTGCTGTCAAGGGCCAGAGTGCATTGACTGCAATGCGCTGGTCACGAAATTCCTCCGACATGCCCAGCACACACAGGGACATGCCGTATTTGGCAATCGTGTAGGCCACATGGTTCTTGAACCACTTGGGATTCATGTCCAGCGGGGGCGACAGGTTCAGGATATGGGCATGGGTCGATGCCTGCAGATATGGCAAGGCTGTCCGTGACACCAGATAGGTGCCTCGGGTATTGACCTCGTTCATCAGGTCATAGCGCTTCATGGTCGTGTCGGCGGTGCCTGTCAGAGATACCGCGCTGGCATTGTTGATACAGATGTCGATACCACCGAAAGCCTCGACGGTCTTGCCGATGGCCTCCTCCACCTGGCTCTCTTCTCGAATGTCACACACCAGACCGATGGCCTTGCCAACGCCAGTGGCGCTGATTTCATCGGCTGCGGTGAATACCGTACCGGCCAATCTGGGATGCGGCTCGGCCGTTTTTGCCGCGATGGCAACATTCGCCCCATGGGCAGCTGCGGCCTTGGCGATGGCAAGACCGATTCCCCGGCTGCCGCCGGACATGAAGACTGTTTTTCCTGCAAGTGACATGCTTGAACTCGAGTTGGAAAGCCTGTCTGCAGTGTACTGGAATCAACAGCGCCTTCAGACGAAAGCGAAAAACCCCGCAACGGAGCGGTTGACGGCAACCGACACGATGAAGCCGAATACCAGCAAGGCGGAAACCAGAGACAGGCCGCGGAAGAACAAGGTGTTCTGCTCACGCATGACCTGGGTGCCCAGAACAATATAGATCAGCAGCCCCAGGATCTTGACCGCCAGCCAGGGTGTGTTCCAGGGTGCAAGACCCGACAGTACCGCCAGACTCAATGCGGATAGAAGCAGACAGCTGTCATTGACATGCTGACTGATGCGAAGTGCCGGTCGCTTCGGCCAACGTGCTCCTGCCAGGCTGCCGAGAGCGCGTAGCGTGAACAGGCTGACTGACAGGGTGACGGCCAGCTGATGCACGGACTTGACGATCAGGTAATCCACACCACAGGCCTCAGGTACTGAACACGAGCTTTCGCCCACTACCCTCGGTATAGCTGATTTGCACCTGCAGATCTGCCTGCGGCACTCTGTCGCCTCCCTTTGCCGGCCACTCGATCAGTACCAGCTGATGATCGCTCAGAACATCATCGAATCCCAGATAGTCGAGTTCCGACGGATCTTCCAGTCGGTATAGATCCAGATGCGCGATACGTGCAATGCCGCGCTTCGGCATGGGGACGTCATAGGTTTCGATCAAGGTGTAAGTCGGACTCTTCACTCGACCCGTATAGCCCAGGCTGTGAATGATGGAGCGCACCAGTACACTCTTGCCCGCCCCCAATTCTCCCGACAGGCTCACCAGCGAACCTGACGGCAGCAGTTCCGCCAGTTCACGACCCAACGACTGCATGGCAGCCTCATCGTCCAGGTGACGAACAGGGGCTGCGATCAAGCTCGCCAATTGACTGGATTTCGTTGCCGTATTCATGCGAGGCAAGATTAGCATGGAGACCGGGTCGACAGGCAGTTCGTTCCACTTCGGGCAACAGATACCGGCTGCACCTGTTGCCCTGTCCGCCTCTCGAGCTTGACAAGGTAAACATGTAAACGAAACGCATATTAATGCCCCGCCACTTGATCCAGGTCAATGCAGCCTGCAACGCAATGATTATGATCAGACTTGGCATCATGCTCTTGCGAATATCATGGAAACGACGTCAGACGACAACCACCCGAATCAGCGCAAGACGGAGCGCAATGTGTTCCTGTTGCTTACGGTTGTGCTCGCTCCCGTACTGGCGGTAGCCATTGTCGGTGGCTACGGCTTCATCATCTGGATTTACCAGATGTTCGCCGGCCCACCGACGGCCTGAGTCGTGATGAATATCCATGCCGACTCGGAACCCGGCAAACAGCGCCCCTCGGCCGAATTGCATATCGCAAGCCTGGTGATATTCGCTCGCCCGGATTGTCGCAATGACACCATCGATTATCTGAACAACATTCCCGCGTGCACCCTCTACACCGAAGAGTCCAGAGCTGCCCTCGTCGTGGTAGTGGAAGTCGATCACCAGCAACAGATCAATTCGCTCATGGACGAGCTCAATGCCCGGACCGGCATCCTGTCCGTCAACCTTGTCTATCACCACGTTGATTCTGAGCATTCCATGAAACAGGAAATGAATCCATGAAAATAACTCGGCGCGAATTTGTCCATATGTCTGCGGCGACAACTGCAGCGGCAGTTGCCGGAATTTCCATTCCTGTCAACGCCACCAACCTGGTGACGGATGCGCAGCATACACAGCTGAAATGGTCCAAGGCCGCTTGCCGATTCTGCGGTACCGGCTGCAGTGTCAATGTCGGCGTCAAGGATGGACGAGTGGTTGCCACGCATGGTGACATCAAGTCGGAGGTCAACAAGGGCCTGAATTGCGTCAAGGGCTATTTTCTGTCCAAGATCATGTACGGTTCGGACCGCTTGACTCAACCACTGCTACGCATGACTGATGGAAAATATGACAAGAACGGTGAATTCACACCAGTCAGCTGGGACGCTGCCTTCGACATCATGGAAGAGAAATTCAAGAAGGCCCTGAAGGAAAAAGGGCCCACCGCGGTGGGCATGTTCGGTTCCGGACAATGGACCGTCTGGGAAGGTTATGCTGCGTCGAAACTGTTCAAGGCCGGTTTCCGCTCCAACAACATCGACCCCAATGCTCGCCACTGCATGGCCTCGGCAGTCGGTGGTTTCATGCGCACGTTCGGCATGGACGAACCCATGGGTTGCTATGACGACATCGAAGCCGCAGATGCGTTCGTGCTTTGGGGTTCCAACATGGCAGAGATGCATCCCATTCTGTGGACACGAGTAACCGATCGTCGCTTGAGCGCCCCCCATGTCAAGGTTGCAGTACTCTCCACATTCGAACACCGCAGTTTCGAATTGGCCGATGTTCCCGTCGTGTTCAACCCCCAGACCGACCTGGCCATGCTCAATTACATCGCCAATTACATCATCCAGAATGACATGGTCAATCGGGACTTTGTCAACAAGCACACTCGCTTCAAGGTCGGCAATGCCGATATCGGCTATGGCCTGCGTCCCGAGCATCCACTGGAACAGGCAGCCAGCAATGCCGATGATGCAAATGGTGCCAGAGACAGCGACTTCGAGGAGTTTGCCGAATTCGTCAAGGACTACGATGCGCAATACGTCTCCAGGCTGTCGGGCGTTTCTGTCGAGAAGCTCGAGGAATTGGCCAGACTGTACGCAGACCCGGACATCAAGGTCACCTCATTCTGGACCATGGGATTCAATCAGCATACGCGTGGAGTCTGGTGCAACAACCTGATCTACAACATTCATCTACTGACCGGCAAGATCGCCACCCCCGGCAATTCGCCTTTTTCCCTGACAGGCCAGCCATCAGCCTGTGGAACCGCTCGCGAAGTCGGTACGTTCTCGCATCGTCTGCCCGCCGATCTTGTCGTGACCAACAAGGATCACCGTGACATCGCAGAATCCATCTGGAACATTCCCAGCGGCACGATTCCGGACAAGCCGGGCTATCACGCTGTCCAGCAGAACAGAATGCTGCGCGATGGCAAGCTCAACGCCTATTGGGTTCAGGTGAACAACAATATGCAGGCAGGCCCCAACATCAATGAAGAAGGTCTGCCCGGTTATCGCAATCCGGAGAATTTCATCGTCGTCTCCGACGCCTATCCCACCGTGACAGCCCAGGCTGCCGATCTCGTCCTGCCAACAGCTATGTGGGTTGAGAAGGAAGGCGCCTACGGCAATGCCGAGAGACGCACGCAGTTCTGGCACCAGATGGTGGATGCACCCGGCGAAGCACGGTCGGATCTTTGGCAGCTTGTTGAATTCTCCAGACGGTTCACCACCGAGGATGTCTGGCCCGCCGACATTCTGGAGGCCAATCCGGAATACAAGGACAAGACCCTTTACGACATCCTCTTCGCGAATGGAACCGTGGACAGATTCCCTGTGTCCGACGCCGACAGCGAGTATGCCAATCAGGAATCGAACGAATTCGGCTTTTACCTGCAGAAAGGCCTGTTCGAGGAATATGCCAGCTTTGGCCGGGGTCACGGTCACGACCTGGCCGACTTCGATGCCTACCATGAAGCACATGGTCTGCGCTGGCCGGTCGTCGATGGCAAGGAGACCAGGTGGCGTTACCGGGAAGGCAGCGACCCTTATGTCAAACCTGGCAGTGGCTACGACTTCTATGGCCACAAGGATGGCAAGGCCATCATATTTGCCCTGCCCTACGAGCCAGCCGCCGAATCCCCCGATGATGATTTCCCATTCTGGTTGAGCACAGGACGTGTACTCGAACACTGGCATTCCGGTTCGATGACGCAGCGAGTGCCGGAGTTGTACAAGGCATTTCCGGATGCGGTTGTCTTCATGCATCCCGATGATGCCAGAGATCTCGAGTTGCGCCGAGGCACCCAGGTAGCCGTTCAGTCCCGGCGAGGGCAGATAATCACCCGCGTTGAAACCCGCGGACGCAACAAGCCACCTCGTGGCCTTGTGTTCGTCCCCTGGTTCGACGCCAGTCAGCTGATCAACAAGGTAACGCTGGATGCAACAGACCCGATCTCCAAGCAGACGGACTTCAAGAAATGCGCTGTTCGAATCGTGAGGGCCTGACCATGAACTTCTCTGCCATTCGCAAGCTAGTGCGACGCAGCCTTCTGTTGCTGCCCGTATTACTGGTCACCGCCCTGTGGGCCGCAAGTCCGGATGAGCTGGCCACCTTGCGCAAAGCGGACATCGCTGCCGACACCGAGCCTCAGCGCATGCCTGAAATCGAGAACAAGGACATCAAGAGGGCTCGCAACTACCCCATGCAGCCTCCCACCATCCCGCACAAGATCGACAACTACACGGTCAATCTCAATGCCAACAAGTGTCTGAGTTGCCATGATCGTACGTTGACCGAGCAATCCCAGGCTCCCATGGTCAGCGTTACCCACTTCATGAACAGAGACGGCAATTTCCTCGCACAGGTATCGCCCAGACGCTACTTCTGCAATCAGTGCCATGTGCCCCAGGTTGAAGCTCAGCCACTGGTCGGCAACGACTTTCAGGATGTCGACAGCCTGCTGTCAAAACCCGAATGAGGCGGGCTCAGTCATGATCACATGGGTAAGGAAAATCTGGAAGGTCGCCGCTCGCCCCAGCGTACACTACAGCCTCGGCTTCCTGACACTCGGCGGATTCATCGCAGGCGTCATCTTCTGGGGCGGATTCAACACGGCATTGGAGGCAACCAACACGGAGGCCTTCTGTACCGGCTGCCACGAGATGGAAAACAATGTCTACCAGGAGCTGAAAACGACAATCCACTACACCAACCGTTCCGGAGTCAGAGCCACCTGCCCTGACTGTCATGTTCCTCACGAATGGACCAACAAGATCGCACGAAAGATGCAGGCCTCCAAGGAGGTCTGGGGAAAGGTCTTCGGCACCATCAGCACGCGAGAAAAGTTTCTGGACAAACGGCTTGAGCTGGCACAGCATGAATGGTCACGGTTGAAGGCCAACGACTCTCTGGAGTGCCGTAACTGCCATGATCTGGAGTACATGGATTTCACGGTGCAAAGTGCCAGAGCAGAGCAGGCACACTCCACCCTGTTGGCCAGCGGGGACAAGACCTGTATCGATTGTCACAAGGGGATTGCCCATCAGCTGCCGGACATGCAAGGTGTGGAGGGCTGGGCAGCCAGTGCGCAATAGACGTACCCACCGAAACCCGCTGCAGGGCGCTGTCATGAAGTACCAGCCTTGCAGCGGCAAGCTGCCTTCCCGAGCCGCATTCGTCAACGATGCGGCAATTTTGGCGTGACTATTTGATCAACTGTCGACATTTGTCAAGGTCCAGCTGCTCAGCGCCGGCATCAGCCGATTCTTCTTCATCGGATTCCTCGGCGTCGTCAATCAAGGCCTCACAGTCTGCCACATTGTAGGACGCCTCGCCGGGCTCAGCGCCATCCTCAGCTTGCAGTGCATCACCCTCTTCCGCATCACCACTTTCCTGAGACTCCTGCACAACCTCCTCGACCTTGTCCTCGTCGACAGCATCGGATTCCTGAGCCTGCGCTACCGCCGTGACAGCTGTCAGGGACGCTGCCAACAGCAGAGAGGTGGTGTAACTGATAACGGTCTTGCTCATTCATGGACCTCCATGGTTGCAATATTCACACGGTATCAGCGCAGATCGGTAACGTAGTCTCGCTGCAAATGTTACACGACCGCTCGTTCACCCTCCAGGCATCGACTTGAACCGTTATCGGGCAAAAACTACATGGTCCGATCGGTGTGAATTTCCACGGTTACCATCCGGGTACATGTTCATTCCCTGTCCCGCTTAGGACAAGGCCTTCCCGAAAATCTGTTTGACGAGGGATGCACCGAAATGTCCCCTTGCTCAAGCCATGGAGATTCAGCATGCCAACCGACAAGCAACTCGCCAATGATCTCGTACATACCAATAACGAGTACCAGAAACTGAAAGGTTCTCGTCTGGACAGCGACAAGACACCGAGAGAAACCCCAGCCGGCCAGGGTGCGGGAAGGCGTGGTTACAGCAAGCAACTGTTCGACGAATGGACCCGTGAAGAGCTCGTGACGCATGCCAGAACCCTCGGCCTCCAAGCCGACGAATCCAGTAGCCGGGAAGATCTGATCGAACAGATCGAGAGCAGAGATGCCACGATTGCGAGAGGCTCTGGCAGCTGAAGACTCCTTCACCGTAGCCAGGGCGACCAGCCCAGCTAGCGTTTCTTAAAGCACGTTGCCCGACTCCCGACTTTTTTGCGACCATATGCAAAAATCGGGCTTG
>NZ_JBQYLE010000002.1:318242-425246 GCF_052681095.1 Granulosicoccus sp. 3-233 | reverse complement strand
CTTGGGCTTGGGCTTGGGCTTGGGCTTGGGCTTGGGCTTGGGCTTGGGCTTGGGCTTGGGCTTGGGCTTGGGCTTGGGCTTGGGCCAGGGCCAGGCATCAGTATTGTGCCCACGGCTGGGTCCATAGGCCGGGGTCAATCAGGACACCGACTCTCCAGAACCCTTTTGATCAGCTGCCCGGCCCACTCCCGCTGCTCGTGGCCAAAGCTCTCGGTGATACTGTCTGCTCCGAGTATCGATCCTGTAGCCAGTCTCCCCAATAGTGCGACAGGAGGTGAAGCCGATAGAGCCTCGCCCTGTACGGCCACAGACCCTTCTCGCGTCGACGCTCCCAGGCTCTCACTCAAGGGAATGAGCCGTGCTTCGTCCAGCAACTGCCGGATCAATGGTGTGCCGACCTTGCTCAGAATTGGCGACGACAACACGGTATCAATCATGACAGTAGCGAGCATCCGGTCAGCTCCCTTCACCAGCTCCCACCCCTCTTCCACCAGTCTTGTCTCCGGGTCGTCTACGAAGGCGAAAGTGAGGTGTCTTGAACGCAGCAATGCCAGCAGGCACTGTGCATTGTCGACGGGAGGGCCATAGGTGTATCTCTTCATGCGCTCATGCAACTCGACCAGATCGCTGATTGCCTCTACCGACAAACTGGAATGGGAAAACGCTCGAAACATGATCTTCTGCAGATGTCGCCACACCTGCCCCAGGCAGTAGTCGAAACCGGGTGGTTCGAGGCCGCAAGCCATGTCGATAAACAACTGCATGCCATGCTCTGCAGGCAGGTCGCGATCGACGATGAGTTCATGGCGATAGTCTTCATCTCGCAGCCAGCTGACTGCGATGTCGAAGAGCCGGGATGGTGAGTAGTGATCGACGACATCCGGACGAACCCGGAGAAAGACGGCTACCTGTATATGTGAAATCAGATTGATCAGCTGTCTGCAGGCTCTCTTGCCCTCACCATGCTCGGCCAGTATCGAACATTGCTTCTCGAAAAACTGCTCCTGCAGGGAACCGGGCCTGAAACAATCATCCAGGTGACGATTCAGGGGTTTGGGCGCCATGGGCAGTCCATCCAGTGAAAATGGCGCAATTCTCCCCGGTTCCCGACCCGATGGCTCATAGATCATCGTGCGTCTATCGTCATCCGCCACCACAAAGCGACCGCCTCGCCCCTCGGTCAGCCCTTTGACAACATCTATCATCGACAAACCGAACCCACGCAGCGCCACCGTGCATCCCGGGGCGATGGACTCATCCCGCATATGGCTTTCCAGTGGATAAGGCTCTGTGACAAGACGGCAATCGGGATGCTGATCTGCATGTTGCATCCAGGCTCTCATGTCCTTGCCCGGTGCTGTCGGTTGATGTCCAATGGCCAGTACCACTTCGTCGACTCGCGCGACGGCACCTGCAGCATGCTCGATGACATGACATTCAACCGTCGCGTCCCATCGTACCTGCAGAACTTCGGATTCCACGATTGTCAGCCAGCCCGCGCTTTCCAATGGCAAGGCCATGCTGTTGAAGCGAGACTGTAGATAGTGTCCCAGTCTGGCACGTGCAGGATAACGATCCACTCGCTGATTGCCACCTTCTGCATGATCAGCGTCGGCCCACTTCTTGTAGGATGGAAAACCGGCAACTACCTGTCGAGCAATGCGCATGTCAGCTCTTGGGGGAATATCCAGCTCTCTTTCCGGCAAGTTCAGCAGACTTCCGGAAAACTGGTCTGGCGCATAGTTCGGACCACTGCCGCGATAAGTACTGGCTTCGAACAGGATCACCTGCATCCTGGCCGCCAATGCCGAATCAGTCAGAGCAGAGCACAGACTTTCCAGCGCGGCAAGACCTCGGGGACCGCCGCCAATGATTGCCACGCGAAAGTGGTCTTCACGAATTGCACACATGATTGCAACACTCGGCAGACAGGCAACTGGCGTGGACCGAGAGCATGGCCCCAGAAACCGAAACGGCCACTGTCACCTGGTGATAGCGGCCGCCCTTGGACAAATACGCGAACACTGCCTCCCGTTCAGGAGAGACAGATGGCGATCAATACATGTGTTGGCCACCGTTGACAGATACCGTTGAACCGGTAATGAACCCGGCATCATCGGCAACGAGAAACTTCACTGTTCTGGCAATATCTTCAGCCTTGCCCAGACGGCCAACCGGGATCTTGGCAATGATCTTCTCCAGAACCGCTTCCGGTACAGCTCGAACCATGTCGGTGTCTACATAACCGGGAGCAATGGCATTGACCGTAACGTTCTTGCCAGCACCTTCCTGTGCCAACGCCTTGGTAAATCCATGAATACCGGATTTGGCAGCGGCATAGTTGACCTGACCATACTGGCCAGCCTGACCATTGATGGAACCGATATTGACGATACGCCCAAAGCTCTTCTCGCGCATTCCGTCGATGACACAGCGACACATGTTGAAGCAGGATCCGAGATTGGTATCGATGACGGCTTGCCAGGCTTCCTGATCCATGCGATGCAATGTGCCATCACGTGTGATGCCGGCGTTGTTGACCAGCACATCCACGGACCCACCCAGGTCCTCTTCGATTTTCTTTACGCCTGCCTGACAGGCGGCATAGTCCGAGACATCGAATTTGTATACAGCGATACCCGTGGATTCTGAAAAATCTCGCGCTCGCTCGTCATTTCCAGCGTAATTCGCTGCAACATTGTAGCCCGCCTCTTTCAGGCCCTCGGAGATGGCTGCACCAATCCCGCGAGTTCCGCCAGTCACTATTGCAATCTTTGCCATGATCAATCCTTCTCCTGCTGGTTGTTGAGTTTTCTGCTTGAATCCGACGCGCCCACTCGGGCGCATCGATCTATCATCCTGCTGTCAATCACGCTCTACGCACATTGCGATACCCATACCACCGCCAATACACAAAGTGGCCAGGCCTTTCTTTGCATCACGTCTCTGCATCTCATGCAGCAGCGTGATGAGTACGCGAGCACCGGATGCCCCGATGGGATGGCCCAGTGCAATGGCGCCACCATTGACATTGACCTTGTCGGTATCCCAGCCCATGTCATTGTTGACGGCACAGGCCTGTGCAGCAAACGCTTCGTTTGCTTCCACCAGGTCGAGGTCTTCGACAGACCAGCCCGCTTTTTCCAGAGCCGCCCGGCTTGCAGGAATGGGACCTGAACCCATGATTTCAGGCTCTACACCTGAAGTTGCCCAACTGACGACGCGTGCCAGAGGCTTTGCCCCTCGACTGGCCGCTTCATCCGAACTCATGAGGACCAGTGCGGCGGCACCATCGTTCAGACCTGAGGCATTACCGGCCGTGACAGACCCTTCCTTCGAGAATGCTGGACGCAGTTTTGCCAGAGTTTCGGCAGTTGTACCGGGCTTGATGTATTCATCCTTGTCGACAACAATGTCGCCACGACGATTCTTGACCGTGACAGGTACGATTTCCTCTTCGAACTTGCCCGCTGCCTGTGCTGCTTCTGCCTTCTGTTGCGAAGCAGCGGCAAATGCATCCTGTGTTTCACGAGAAATGGTCCATTTCTCGGCAACATTTTCAGCAGTGGTTCCCATGTGATATCCATGAAAGGCATCCCACAGACCGTCCTTGATCATGGTGTCGATGAACTCTGCACTGCCCATCTTGTAGCCACTGCGAAGCGGGGCACAATGGGTTGACAGGCTCATGCTCTCCTGACCACCAGCCACGACAATCTTGCTGTCGCCCGCCTTGATTGCCTGGAAGGCCATGGCCACCGTACGCAGGCCGGAACCGCAGACCTGATTCACCGTGACCGCGGTACGCTCGGCAGGAATGCCGGCTTTCATGGCAGATTGCCTGGCCGGATTCTGACCACTTCCCGCAGTGAGCACCTGTCCGAAGATGACTTCGGAGACGTCTTTCGCTTCGACGCCACTGCGCTTCAGTGCTTCTTCAATGGCGGTCGCTCCCAGATCAACCGCCGACACGCTGGACAGAGCTCCGAGAAAGGAGCCGATGGGAGTCCTGGCTGCGCCAGTAATGACTATGTCGTTCATGATGCGAGATTACCTCTGCTGGGAATTAATGCTTCTTTTTGGGTGGAATGAGATCCGTGATGGTCCCTTCGAACATCTCTGCTGCGAAGTTGACTGTCTCGGACAGAGTGGGGTGCGGATGAATGGTGTGACCGATGTCGGTGGCATCAGCTCCCATCTCGATGGCCAGCGCCACCTCAGCGACGAGGTCGCCCGCGTTGGGTCCGACAATGCCAGCTCCGATGACGCGATCATCCGTCGGATCGAACAACAGCTTGGTGACACCTTCGGAACGACCGAGGCTCAGCGAACGACCTGAAGCCGCCCAGGGAAAGACGCCCTTGCCGACCTTGATGCCCTGTGCCTTCGCTTCCAATTCAGTCATGCCAACCCAGGCGACTTCCGGATCGGTATAGGCTACCGATGGAATGACCCGCGCGTCAAACACTCGTTTCATGCCGGAGCAGACTTCAGCCGCCACCTTGCCTTCATGTACCGCCTTGTGCGCCAACATGGGCTGACCCACGACATCGCCAATGGCGAAGATATGCGGAACGTTGGTTCTCTGCTGATTGTCCACCGCGATGAAACCACGCTCATCCACGGCGACACCAGCCTTGTCCAGACCCAGCGTGGCACCATTGGGACGACGCCCGACAGCCACCAGCACCTTGTCGAACGTGTCGACATGTTCACCATCAGGGCCACTGAATACCACCTTGAGGCCATCCGCCTCAGCCGTGACCCCGGTCACCTTGGTTTTCAGATGGATGTTCTCGTAACGCCCCTTGATGCGATTGTGCAGCGGCTTGACGATATCCTTGTCTGCTCCTGGAATGATCTGATCCATGAGTTCGACCACCGTGACCTTCGAGCCCAGGGCATCATAGACCGTACCCATTTCCAGACCGATGATGCCACCACCCAGAATCAACAGGCGTTTCGGGATATCTTCCAGTTCGAGCGCCCCCGTGGAATCGATGACACGCGGATCATCATGCGGCACGAATGGCAATTTGACAGGTTCTGAACCGGCAGCAACGATGCATTGATCGAAGGTGATCAGGGTCGACTTGTCGCCGTCCGTGACCCGCATCGATTTCGGGCCGTCAAACTCTCCCACACCATTGACCACCTGAACCTTGCGCGCCTTGGCCAGCCCCTGGAGTCCACCGGTCAGCTTGTTGACCACCCCTTGTTTCCAGTCTTTCAATTCAGCGATGTTGACATCGGGTCGGACGAAGGTGAACCCGTGCTCCCCCATCTCCTCGTACTCGGTGATGACTTTTGCCGCGTGTAGCAAGGCCTTTGACGGAATACAGCCAACGTTCAGGCAGACACCACCCAGCTGGCTGTCCTTCTCTACCAGTACCGTTCGCAGACCGAGATCTGCCGCGCGAAAGGCAGCCGTGTAACCCCCGGGACCGGATCCCAGTACCAGCACCTCGGCGTGAATGTCACCATTCAGCGGCGCTGTCGGGCTACCCGCTGCGGCCGGTGCAGCTGACGGCGCTGCCGAGCCTGCAGCCGGTGCCGCCGCAGAGGCTGAAGCCGGCTCCGCTGCGGCTTCCGCCGTTTCGATGGCCATGATCACCGATCCTTCCGAACACAAATCGCCTTCGGCAACATCGATCCGGGTGATCTTGCCTGCCACCGGCGAGGGTACTTCCATCGTGGCCTTGTCGCTTTCCAGCTCGATCAACGGATCTTCCGCGCTGACCTCATCACCCACTGAAACCAGTACCGAGACGACAGGTACATCCGTGAAGTCTCCAATATCAGGGACCTTGATATCCATGTAGTCTACCTCTTAGTGCATCAGACGACGCACGTCGCCCAGCAAGTGTTTTAGAGTGGCTGCAAAGCGCGCTGCGAGTGCTCCGTCAATGGCTCGGTGATCGTAACTGAGCGACATGGGCAACATGTTGCGCGGAACGAACTGTTCACCGTCCCAGACAGGAGCCATTTTCGAGCGAGTCAGACCCAGGATGGCAACCTCAGGTGCGTTGACGATAGGTGTGAAACTTGTTCCACCAATGCCACCGAGTGAAGAGATGGTGAAGGTGGCACCCTGCATGTCAGGGGCCTTGAGCTTGCCTTCGCGAGCCTGAGCCGACAGATCCGCGAGTTCCCTGGAAATTTCGATGATGCCCTTGCGATCAGCATCCTTGATGACCGGAACCATCAGGCCATTCGGGGTGTCTGCGGCAAACCCGATATTGTAATACCCCTTGCGAATCAGCTTGTCGCCATCAGGGTGGATCGACGAGTTGAATTCCCAATGTGCTTTCAGAGCAGACACGCTGGCCTTGACGATGAAGCTCAGCAAGGTCACTCGATATCCTTCGGTCTTGGCCTGGTTGTCCATCTCCTTGCGGTACTTGTCCAGATCCGTGATATCGGCTTCTTCCTGATGCGTGACATGAGGGATGTTCAGCCAGGAGCGGTGCAGAGCCGGACCCGACAGCTTCTTGATACGGGACATCTCCACATCTTCGGTGGGCCCGAACTTGGAGAAATCGACCACGGGAATGGGTGGAATGCCCATGCCGCCGGATGCACCGGCAGGCGCGCCCGAGGCAGCAGCAGCAGGAGCCGTGCCCTTGAACCACTCGGTAACATCTTCACGCAGAATGCGACCACCGCGCCCACTGCCCTTGATCTGGGAAAGATCAGCGCCCAGTTGGCGGGCAAAGGCACGTATGGAGGGTGACGCATGCGCCTTCTTGAAGCCGGACTCGTTGACGTTGGCCACACCCGATTTACTGGCCTGTGTCTCGGCAGGCGGTGCCATACCGACAGGAGCCTTGTCGACGACAGCTGGTGCCGGTGATTCGGCAGGAGCCTGTGCAGCAGGTGCGGCATCTCCAGCGCCTTCGGTTTCGAGGATCAGTACCAGAGACCCCATGGAAACCGTATCACCTTCACTGACCTTGATTTCCTTGACGACACCAGCCACCGGGCTGGGCACTTCCATCGTGGCCTTGTCGCTTTCAAGCTCGATCAAGGGGTCTTCCGCATCAACCGAATCCCCTACTCCCACCAGAATGCTGATGACAGGGATATCCGTGAAATCCCCGATATCTGGAACGGTTACGTCAAGCGCTGACATGTCTTTCTCCTGAATGTCTTGTGTATGGGCGATGATCAGGCACGATCACACCAGCCTCGGATTGGGTTTGTTGCCGTCAATGGAATACTTGGCCATGGCCGCTTCGAGATCACTGCGGCTTACGGCATCCTGCTTGTACAGTTCTACCATCGCTGCGGCAGCGATGTGGTTGGCATCGACTTCGAAGAATCGCCGCAGGTTGACTCGGCTGTCCGATCGACCAAAGCCATCGGTACCCAGCACCGCGTAGGACTGGGGCACGTAGGCACGAATCTGCTCGGCGTAATTCTTCATGTAGTCCGTTGCGGCGATGACGGGACCGCTAGCCTTGGACAATATGTCGGTAACGTAAGGCACGCGTGGGGTTTCCAGCGGATTCAGGCGATTCCAGCGCTCGGCGTCCTGACCATCTCGCGCCAGTTCATTGAACGAGGTGGCAGACCAGATATCGGAGCTGACGTCGAAATCCCGCTTGAGCATCTCGGCCGCGTCCATGACCTGCTTCAGAATCGTTCCCGACCCCATGAGATTGAGATGACGCGCAGCAGGTGTCTCTGCCGACAACTTGTAGAGTCCCTTGATGATTCCTTCTTCGGAACCTTCGGGCATGTCCGGATGAATGTAGTTCTCGTTCATCAGCGTGAGATAGAAGAATACATCTTCCTGGTCGACGTACATCCGCTGCAGTCCATGATGAACAATGACCGCCACCTCGTGGCTGAAGGTCGGGTCGTAACTGATGCAGTTCGGGATGGTGCTGGCAAGAACATGAGAATGGCCGTCCTCGTGCTGCAACCCTTCACCGTTGAGTGTCGTCCGACCAGCGGTGCCGCCCAGCATGAAGCCTCGAGCACGACTGTCACCGGCAGCCCAGGCCAGATCCCCGATACGTTGAAACCCGAACATGGAATAGTAGATATAGAACGGGATCATCGGCACACCGTGAACGCTGTAGGAGGTCGCCGCGGCAATCCAGTCGGCCATGCCTCCCGCTTCGTTGATGCCTTCCTGCAATATCTGACCAGTTTTGCTCTCTTTATAGAACATCATCTGCTCGGCATCTTCCGGCGTGTACATCTGCCCTTTCGGATTGTAGATACCGACCGAACGAAACAGCCCTTCCATCCCGAAGGTGCGCGACTCATCAGGCACGATGGGTACGATCTGCTTGCCGATCTTCTTGTCTCGCAACAAGGTGGTCAGTACTCGCACGAAGGCCATGGTCGTGGAGATTTCGCGTTGACCGGTACTCTTCAGTTGCGCCCCGAATACCGACAGATCCGGAATTTCGAGTTTCGGCGAGTCTTTCCATTTGCGTGCCGGGAATGCACCACCGAGCTCTTTTCTACGCGCTGCAAGATAAGCCTTCTGCTCATCGTCCAGCTTGACGAATGGTGCCGAGCGCAAGTCGGCATCGCTGACCGGAATCTTGAATCGATCACGGAAGGCATGCAGTTGATCTTCCGCCATCTTCTTCTGCTGGTGAGTGATGTTCTGCCCCTCACCGGCGTTACCCATGCCGTACCCCTTGACGGTCTTGATCAGCAGGCAGGTCGGCTGTCCCTTGGTCTCCGATGCATTCTTGAACGCCGTGTAGACCTTTTCCGGATCGTGTCCACCGCGCCGCAGACCGAATATCTGCTCATCGGTCCAGTCCTTGACCAGTGCTGCCGTTTCCGGGTATTTGCCGAAGAAGTGCTCGCGTACATAGGCACCATCCTTCGACTTGAAAGTCTGGTAATCCCCATCAACAGTCTCTTCCATCAAGCGCCGCAACATGCCGCTGGTGTCATTCTCCAGCAGTTCGTCCCAACCCTGGCCCCAGAGAAGCTTGATGACATTCCAGCCGGAACCCCTGAATTCGCCTTCCAGTTCCTGCACGATTTTTCCGTTACCTCGCACCGGGCCGTCGAGCCTCTGCAGGTTGCAGTTGATGACGAATATCAGATTGTCCAGATCCTCTCGCGCTGCAAGAGATATCGCGCCCAGTGATTCGGGCTCATCCATCTCGCCATCACCAAGAAAACACCACACCTTGCGATCGGCCATATCGATATGACCACGGTTGTGCATGTACTTCATGAAGCGCGCCTGGTAGATGGCACACAATGGCCCCAGCCCCATCGATACCGTCGGGAATTGCCAGTAGTCCGGCATCAGCCAGGGATGTGGGTATGAAGACAGACCCTTGCCATCGACTTCGGATCGGAAGTTGAGAAGTTGCTCTTCGGTCAGCCGTCCTTCCATGAAGCTGCGAGCGTAGATGCCGGGTATGACATGTCCCTGAAAGAAGACAAGGTCGCCACCGTGGGACTCACCCTGCGAACGCCAGAAGTGATTCAGGCCGATGTCATACATGACCGCAGATGACGCGAACGAGGCGATATGGCCACCGTATTCGGAACTGATTTTATTGCGGCGCACAACGGTCGCCATCGCATTCCAGCGGTTGATGGTCCGTATACGCCATTCCATTTCGAGGTCGCCCGGGTAGGGCTCCTGCATATCCGCGGGTATCGAGTTCTGGTAACTCGTTGTTGCAGAGAATGGCAGATTGCTACCTTGCTCTCGAGCCTCTTGTACCGTCTTGTCCAGTAGAAAGTGCGCCCGCTCCGTTCCGTCGCGCTCAATGACATCCGCTACCGCGTCTCGCCATTCAGCAGTTTCGATCGGATCGATGTCGTGAATCGGACCATTCATTCAACGTACCTCTTTACGATTTTTGTCATTATGACTCAAGTTGACTGCTGCTTATCAAGTCGATTTTCCAATGCTGCAAGTGCAACAAATGGAAGACGGATAACTTGCAGGAGTAGTAGGACCGACATGAAGCTTTGCGACTGACATGAACTCCTTATTGCAAGGAGTGACTCCTGCAGATTGACCACCGGATGCTGCGCAAATTGCTTCATCATTAATGAGCGTATAGTTTAACCATCAACGTCATGACGAACCATAACAGCACCGATTCATGAATGGTATCCAATCATGGAAGGAAGATACAAGCAGTTGAAATGGAGATCATGGCAACACCGGAAACGCGGCTGTCATTCGCTGCGACAGGCGATGGGCATCGATTGATGAGTGGGTCGAAATCAAGCTGCCAACCTTCCGACCGGTAGAGCAATGGCCCCGGCCAATCCATCGCATCGAAGATGAAGGATGGACTGTTCAGCTTGCCAGCAGAGCACCTGACAGACGTTCGAGCGAATGGCGGATCACCTTGCCCGATGCCCCGACGCCTCTCGGCTCAACCTGGCCGCCACGACACTGCCAGACCTGGTTCGGCTATCGATGAACAACGAGTGAGAAGACCGGGATGGATGTAATCACCAGCCCGAACTGTCGGGCGAGTGGGCAGCTTCAAGCTGCCAGCCTGCAAGCATGGGCCCGAACAGCTTGAGCCGCTCAGCCTCGATCAAACAGTCTGATGCGAACCGATAGCGCGCTGAACGGGAAATGACCGCTGCGCACCGGTGTTGGGTAACCCTGCTGTGATCATTCCTGCCGAGGATAGAGAAAATCAAGCAGGATGTTTCGAACGATGCCATCGTGCAAATCGCGGGCGGCTTGAACATTCCGCCAGAACGATGTGAGCGAGACAGTTAACCTCAATGAGGTCAAGGCAGTTCAGTGGCGCGACTCATCGGCACCGCAACCTGCCCGTACGCCGCGGGGCAGTTATCGCCCCAGACCTCGCAACAGATCTCGCACCCGCACCCCGAGCGCAGATCTCGCACCCTGTCCACGGGCACGGGCACGAGCGCACAAGCACGAGCACGAGCACGAGCACGAGCACGAGCACGAGCACGAGCACGAGCACGAGCACGAGCACGAGCACGAGCACTACAGCTTACGCACCTTTCAAAACCAGCAACAGTACAATCTTGACCCCAAATTACCACAGGAATCATGACAACAGTATGACAAACCAAGGGTGGTAACACTCATGCTATTGCAATTTTGGCCCCTCTCCTCCTCTGGCTCAGCCTCATACGAAAGGCACAACACTGCAATACCGATACAATGCATCGAGGCAGTGAGGCAGTGAGGCAGTGAGACACGAGACACGAGACACGAGACACGAGACACGAGACACGAGACACGAGACACGAGACAGTAAAGCAGCAAGGCGGCGAGACAATGAGGATCGATTGCCCGAAAGCCTCTGCCGCTCGAAAAAAGTGCCGATCGAGGTGCCTTGCACAGGCACCTCTCAAGACCGAATCGGAATTCCTCAGAATTCCTTCTTCAGCCTGTACTCTTCTTCACTCTCCGTCATCAGGCGTTTACCACGGCGCATCATGGCTTCGCCTTCACTGATATTTTCGTTACCATCCTTGATTTGCTCCCGCCCTTTTCGGATCCTTTTCTCGCCTTTGGATACCAGCTTCTGACCATCCGCCCACTTGTCGCTGATGGCACTGTACTGATCCCCTTCACTGGCTACCGAATCGGCAAAATCCGGGGAACGGGTCGCACAGCCGGAAACCACCAACGACAGGGAAAGCGCAAGTGGCATGAGCACCGATGGAGAAAGGAAACGGTGTGAATTCGAGTTGTGTATTTGTGTCTTCATGATGATTGGAAAAACCGAGTAAGCAAACGAATTGCGCTTGCCAAAGGGTGATGTGGACCGGCCCGAGCCGATCCACGTGACGGGATCCAGATGTCGGGATGTAACCTATTTGACGCGGTAACGGACCGCAAGATTGGCCGAGGTCGCTACATCGTCATTGCCTGTATTCGTATTGGGCTTCTCATCCGTATCGATTGCTGCCAACGTCAAGCCGAGGTCGAGTTGGTTGGTCAGGTGATACAGAAACGTGGACGTCAGCAGGTTGGTGGTAAAACCACTATCGTCCGCATCATCGGCGCGCTGAACCGAGAGATCCCAGGCATTGATCCAGTCGATCCTGTCTGACACCTCATGGGAGTAGCTGAGTCGATTGTTCAGATTCTGCACGGTATTGTCTCCGAAGATCGGCTCGTAACTGGCGACATTGATCAGCTGCCCTTTCAAACCATAGGGTTTTGCGTATTCAAGCTGAAAGGTCAACTTGGGATCGTTGTCTGTCAGCCCGGAAAAGTCGCTCGACTGAAATCCGGCACCCGCACGCACCAGCCAACCATGACGTCGCGCGCTGATCGGCTCATCGAACAGGACATCGTCCAGCTCGACAACGGCAAGCGCAGACAACTGTTCATTGACCAGCGCACCGGATTCCACCAGCACCGACTCCATGTCCGAGTACCAGACACCACGGTATTCGCTCGCCCCTTCCCTTGATCGATACTCGGACTCCCGACCGATGATGGCAGCCAGTTGCATCAATGAGTCATCGCTCAATTCGGATCGCAGTAGCGACCTTGATTCGAGAGCTTCCTGAATACGCAGCGCCTTGGCCAGTGGGGTGGCATTCCACACGCGGCCATAGCCGACACCGGTGGTCACTCCGAGATTGTCATCGACTGCGCTGTCCTGATGGGCGAAATCTCCACTGACGAAGTAGAAAAGTGCATCATTGGTTTCGCTGAAGTAGGCATCACGACTTGCTGCTACAGAAAACCCGAAGTCATCGACTGACTCATCAGTGGCATTCGGCCCCCTGGACGCATCCAGATTGCCATCGACCCGCAACCCGATGACGCGTGCTGCGGAACTGTCCCTCTTGTTATAGAAGCCAGTGAGCAGGGCATCGTAGCTTGTCTGATCCTGATTACCGGAATTGGCATTGGCATTGAAATCGACGTATGCCTCATCGAATGCGGTATCCGGATCGGTGAAATCCGTGAGCTCGATCGCCTGGACGCTCAAAGGCAATGAGAACAAGGCTGTCGTTGCAAATGTCTTGAAAGTCATGATGGAAGTTTCCTCTGCTGATGCCGGCTTGTATCAACCAGCTGCCAACAGTATGGAGACGCCCATTCAATAAGAAAAACTATATATAATTGTCGAATTGGATGATATTTTTTATCAGATTCGATGGCTGCGTAATCTGTCCACTCTGCGCAGATGCGCACAGAGCAGATACTGTCCGCCCGCAATGATCGGCTCCGCGACACCCGGATGAAACATATGACAGCATCAGATCACGGCTGAACTCGCCAGTCCCGCTTGTGCCGTCCAGACTGTCACTGCTCGCGCAAGGCTCGCAAGGATTCCTCCCAGGCAGAATCCACTGGTGCCTGCACGGTGATGCGCTCGCCCTGCCAGTCGAAGGCGAGTTCCGAGGAATGCAGAAAGAGGCGTGACAGCCCCGCCTGTCTGAATCGGGTGTTACTGCTGTTGTCCCCATAACGCGTGTCACCCACAATCGGGTGACCACTGTGCCTGGCATGAACGCGAATCTGATGAGTACGTCCCGTATCCAGTTCGACTTCCATCAGCGTGGCCTGCTCGAAGCGCTGACGAATGAAGAACCGGGTGCGCGCTTCCTGCCCCTGGGAATCGACAGTGACCCGCCGCTCACCGGCCTTCTCGACATTCTTCTTGAGGGGAGCATCAACCAGGCGGATGTCATCCGGCCAGCAACCGTCGACCAGTGCAATATAACGCTTGATCACCGTTCTCTGACGAAACAGATCCTGCAGCTGTCGATTGGCCTTCAGGCTTCTGCCTATCAGCAGGCAACCACTGGTCGCCCTGTCCAGGCGATGTGCCAGCTCCAGTTTCGGCTCTTTCAGATGCTGCCTGATGGCGTCGATGAAGCCGAATGCCAGCCCACTGCCACCATGCACGGCAATACCGGCGGGCTTGTTGACCAACAGGAAATCCGGGTGCTCGACGATGATCGCCTTACCGGCCGCTGCCGCCAGCTTGTCGGGGACCGTCACATCCTGCTGTGGCTGCAACTGTATTGCGGGGATGCGTACCTGCTCCCCGGCTACCAGCTTGCGTGTCTGCTTGACCCGCCTGCCATCTACCCGCACCTCACCCTTTCTGATCAGACGATAGACATGGCTACGCGGCACCCCGGTGCACCGCTTGATCAGAAAGTTGTCGATGCGCTGCCCGTCTTCATCAGCCGTGACACGCTCATGACGTGGTCTTGACGCTTCCATGGGTACCGCCTCATCGGACGGTTGCCGACCGCTGGCCATCAGCAAGATCCGCCCTTGCGCCAAACCTGAGTGCTATGCGATTGAATTGACATGCTTTTTGCTAGTGTTCATGTATAGTCGCCCTGCTGACGAAGTGCCGAAAAGGTTAGATGGCACGACAGCGACCGCGACGAGGATTGCCGAATCTCTCAGGCACTGCTATATTGAAGAGTCGGCGCACGAATGGATTCCTTACGCTGACTATTCTGACAGTATCGTTCATTACACGGGTAGTTGCCACTTTCACGACAGGCAGAAACCGCCTTCTCGGCCAGGACTGTACAACGGACCGAACCGATGTGCGGATGCCCGACTGGACAGATACGGAAAACTAGACAGACTTACTCGCTCGATCATCTGAGGCCGGAGGCCCGCCATGATCGCAGAATTGCGAAGTACGCAAAACCAGCGTGCTTCATCAGATAAATAACTAGCACGGATTCCGCCTGTTCGGCCAACGAAATGCTGAGCGCATATATCAAATATTGCCTGTCCCTCCTTTTCTGGTATTGCACCAGCAAGGACGAGGCGTGCGCGCATTCGCCGGATGTTCCGGCCAAGGCAGGGTCCGTCATGGACCAAAACAATAATGAAGAGAATGTTGATCAACGCGACTCACCCAGAGGAGTTGCGTGTTGCCATCGTCGATGGGCAGAAACTGGTTGATCTGGATATAGAACACAAGTCACGCGAACAACGAAAATCCAACATCTACAAAGCCAGAATTACCCGTGTCGAACCCAGCCTCGAAGCGGTTTTCGTTGATTATGGCGCTGATCGCCACGGCTTCCTGCCGTTCAAGGAAATTGCCAAGGAGTTTCTGAACGGCAACGGCAAGAAGTCCGAAAACGGCCGACCCAACATCCGCGATTGCATCAAGGAAGGCCAGGAAATCGTCGTTCAGATCGAAAAGGAAGAACGCAGCAACAAGGGCGCTGCACTGACAACCTTCATCAGCCTTGCCGGTCGATTTCTGGTTCTGATGCCCAACAACCCACGTGCCGGTGGCGTTTCCCGACGAATCGAAGGCGATGACCGTTCAGAGCTGAAAGCGGCCATGTCCGAGGTCGAAGTCCCGGAAGGTATGGGCACCATCGTACGCACGGCAGGCATCGGTCGCACCACCGAGGAATTGCAGTGGGACCTGGACTATCAGGCGGCAATCTGGAAAGCCATCCAGGAAGCAGCCGGAGAGAAGAAAGCCCCCTTTCTCGTCTACCAGGAAAGCAACATCATCGTTCGCGGACTGCGTGACTACTTCCGCGGTGACATCGGCGAAATCATTGCCGATGAACCAGCCACGCATCAGCAGGCCGCCGACTTCATCAAGCTGTACATGCCTCAGAACGAACGCAAACTGAAGCTGTACCAGGACGATGTTCCCTTGTTCAACCGCTACCAGGTGGAGTCGCAGATCGAATCTGCCTTTCGCCGCGAGGTACGCCTCCCATCCGGTGGTGCGCTGGTCATCGACCACACCGAAGCGCTGATATCCATCGATATCAACTCCGCCCGTGCCACCAAGGGTTCGGACATCGAGGAAACGGCAACCAATACCAACCTGGAGGCTGCAGACGAGGTGGCTCGTCAGTTGCGGCTGCGGGACCTCGGCGGCCTGGTTGTCATCGACTTCATCGACATGATGGCCTCCAAGCACCAGCGCGCCGTGGAAAACCGCCTGCGAGACGCCCTCAAGCAGGATCGTGCACGGGTACAGATTGGCCGCATATCCAAATTCGGCCTGCTGGAGATGTCCAGACAACGGCTACGCCCTTCACTGGGCGAATCCTCGGAGAATGTCTGCCCTCGCTGTCAGGGTCACGGCACCATTCGCGGCGTGGAATCCACAGCTCTGTCCATCCTCCGCCTCATGGAAGAGGAAGCCATGAAGGACAATACCGGTCGCGTCATGGCCGATGTTCCCGTGGAGGTCGCGACCTACCTGCTGAACGAAAAGCGCCAGAGCATCACCGAAATCGAAGCGCGCAACAAGGTTGTACTGCTGATCGTTGCCAACCCCACGTTGGAAACGCCCAACTATCACATCGAACGTATCCGCATGACAGAGGCGGAACACGAGATGATGCAGAAAAAGAGCTACGAGCTCGCCTCCGACAACAGCGAGAGCTTCTCCCCGCAGAGCGCTCGGGATGAAAAGATTCCCGAAACGGCAGCCGTCAGCACCGTTACCCCTCTGGCACCGGCTCCAACTCCGGCTCATCGCATGCCGCAGCCCGAACCACAGACGGTTGCCCCCCCTGTAGTGCAGGGACCCGGCGGGTTCCGACGCATCTTCGGTGCCGTCACGTCCCTCTTCGGTGCCCCTGCCGCACCTGCCGTTGCCGATACCGCAGCCGAGTCCAAGGCTGACACCGATTCGAACAGACGATCTGCCCGCAGCGATGCTCAGGAGGAGGAATCCCGGGGTCAGAAGCGAGGCAACAAGCGCTCCGGAAATCGCAATGGTCGGGGCCGCAACCGCAACGATGGCGACAAGAGCGAGGCGGCGTCGGAAAACCGCGGCAATCGCAACAACCAGCGTCGCAGCAAGAACAATGAGGACGGCGCTGAAGGTAGCGAGCGCAAGAACGGCCGAGGACGTGGCAGAGGTCGCAAGCAATCCACCGATGCCACCAACGACGGTAGCAGCGGAAACAACAGGACCGAGCAGGAGACTGCAACCGCGGAGGCAGCGGAAACGACGGCGAAAAAGCCCCGCAATCCGAAGCGAACGAAGGAATCTGTCGACAACAAGGCTGAGACTCCAACAGAGGCAGTCATTGTCGACGCGGAGAGCTCTTCTGGCGAGTCCACAGGAACGGATAACGGAGAAGCGCGCAAGACTGAGGAAGGCGGCCGCAGCCGGGGCCGACGTGGTGGTCGACGCCGTGGTGGCCGCGGACGTGGACGCAACAGCGAACGCAACGAGAAGACAGCGGACAGCACCGAGTCCGACCAGACAGTCGCCAATGCCGACGCCGCCGAAAACAGCTCGCCGACAGAGACCCGGACAGACGCACCGGCAGGAAAGTCAACGGATGACGACAACAAGGACAAGCCGACCCGAAACGTAGCCGCTACCAATGAGTTGCAGCAGGCATCAGAACCTGCAGACAATGTCGCCACGGACAAACCTGCCACAGGTGTCGAACAGGATGCCTCGCAAGGTCGGGAAACCCGTCAGCAACACTCGGATGACGCACAACCTTCCCAGTCCCGCACGGAGAATCTCGATACGACCAGTGCAGAAGCGCCTGCAAAACTCGATGAGCCAGCCACAGTTCGGCAAGAATCCGGCAGCAACAAGACGTCAGTAGCCACCGATACCACTGAAGAACCCGCCGGATTGGCCACACCTGAGCCTGCGCCCGTCCCGACCGGGCAATCGGTCGACACGGCAAGCGCACCCGACGATGACGTGCCTTTCGCCGCAGCATCCGGTGACCGCTCAGCTGTAAATGCTTCGGCAGAGGCGAAAGCTGCCGAGACGCCAGCCTCTGAGCCGCAACCCGAGGAAGCTACGCAGCAGGCGGTTCCAGACGCGCCAGCAGAGAAGAAGACAGCTGATACCGTTTCGGACAACACCACAGCAGCCGCCAGCCAGCCGACCAATGCTGATGAAACGGCAGGTGAAGTTGCCACGGCGGATGTGCCGTCGAACGAGGAGAGCTCGGATGATTCCGACAAACCTCGCAGACGAGGTGGAAGCCGTCGACGTGAACGCGTGAACAGCAAGAAAGCGGCCGCTGCCAAGGCGAGCCCGGTAGACACGACGGTCGATTCAAGCGACGCACTCGCTGAAACGGCGACCGCCAGTGCGGACACCACGGTGTCGGTGGCCCGAGAACAGGCTGCCGAGAAACCCGCTGCATCGGAGATTGCAGATACCGCTGACAAGACGCCCGAACCGCTGCCTACCGTGCGTGAGTCGTCGCCAACAGAGGTCGCTGCCAGTCAGGCCTCTGACAACAAGCAGGAAACCGGAATCAACGGGAGCGGACAGTCCAGCGAGGCCAGGGTATCCCAACGACAGCCCAGTCAGCTGAAGAGCACCGTACGCTCGTTGGCCAACAAGGACGAAGGAGCGTCAGGCGGCATGTCACTGGCTTCCCGGAAGGTACCCGACGTCACCCCTGAAACGGTCGTTGGCGTACAGGCTGACAGCCTGCCAGGCAGCAATCAGTCAGAAGAGAAATCGCCGGAACGGGACGAGCCTCGGGATACCGGCGTGGCAAAGCCTGAAACTGAAATGACCGAAAAGCCGGCTGATCAGTGATGGTCAGCTACTGACTGCCTGCGACAGATGCGGGCAGTCTTGCAGTCACCCTTCCACGCCCCCGCGTGGAGGGATTCGTATCAGGACAGGACGACGCTCATGTAGCTTCGGAATGGCAAGAAAAAACCGGTCATCGACCGGTTTTTTCGGATCTTCAACGGGTCTAACGGCTGGAGACAATGGCTGCACGGTAGCAGCCACTACCCGTGTCAGCCATCCACTCTGTCGGGAAGCTTGCCCGACGGATTGGTGAATTGATCATTGAGCTTCTGCACGAATTCGGAGGCGTGTTCGATGACCTCATCAGTCGTTTTTCTGGATCGACTGTTCCAGCCCACCGGATCCTTGCTGAATACGGAACGAAAGAAGCGCGTATTGAACTTGAATGCCTTCGTATAGGGTTCATCCGGGGTGTTCTTCAAACGGGAAGCCATGAACTGCGTCACCAGTTTGCGTATGAAGAAGTGCACGATGAGAAAAACCAGAAGAATGCCAAGCAGGGTACTCAACATCGCCACCGGATCAGCAAACAGGCTCAGTATGAAGCCCATCAATGACCCCATGGTACCCATCATGATCGCACTACCGAACAGACCCAGAGCCGCAAGCCCGAACACCAGCGCATCAAGTCGCAAGACTCTGCGCGACCAGGTCGCCTTCAATCGAGCAATGGCCGGAATTGCCTGATCACGAATGGTGTAAGCCTGTTTTTCCATGGAGCCGACTATGCGATAGGCTCGCTCGACTTCAACCTGCCGGATACGATCCTCGATTTCCGTCATGTCTGCATCGCGCTTTTCCTCGAACCGGCGCCGGCGAGATTCATCATCGATGGGAATCGACACTTCCTTGTTGTAGATGGTGAAGAACCTGCCTGCCGTCAGCCCTTTCTGCGATAGTGCGCGCTGCCAGGCACCAACAATCTCTTCGGTGTTGTCCTCTCTGGCTGCGGTATCAATCTGATTGAGAATGAACAGAAACTTGCTGCTGTCATTGCGGGCGATGGTGTTCTCGACCAGATGGGTCAGCGTATCCTGCATGGCACCGGGTTCTGGATGACGAGCATCGAAGAACACCAGTACCAGATCCGAGATCTCCATGATGTGATTGGTCAGTTTCAATGTCGAGGTGCGTTGAGCATCGGCATCAAACCCGGGGGAATCGATCAGGATCTTGCCTCGCACGACTTCGGAATCCGTGACCTTGAGCTGCAGATAGGCATCGATCCGGCGCCCCTCTCCTTCGGTGACTTTCTCGATCTCGTCACTGATCCGGTAGAACGGGAATCTCATGTCGGCATCCAGCGCCAGCCCTGGCAGGACACGACCGGCATTCTCCTCGCCATAGCACACGACCGTGAACTTGTCGTCGACCGCCTGATTGCCGGTCTTCTGCAGCTTCTGCCCCAGATAACTGTTGATGAACGAGGACTTTCCGGCAGAAAACACTCCCAGAATGGACACCAGTGGCCACCAGGAGATCTGCATGGCATAGGAATCATCCGTGTCGATCAGGCCAGTCTTGTAACCGATTGCATCGAGTTTGCGAAAACCTGCAATGGCATCAATCAATACCGGGTTCTCACGCTCAAGATGGGTTTTCAGGCTGTCGAAACGTTTGACAATTGATTTGTCGGGTCGGACCATCAGGTTTCAGGGCTCCGGAACATGAAATATCATTGGAAACAGCATATGAGCAAGTGATAGCTGTTCAACAGGGGATCCAGACGCATCTGCCGCGTTCTGGCGACTCGGCAGCAACAGAAGCGGCTGAACATTGCATCAATTCTATCAGTCGCAACCACTTGTACGGCCTATGACCTATGTTTATATGTGTATTGAACGTTATGCATTCACACAAAAGGAGATCAAGACATGTGGTTCATTACCTTGCTTGTACTGGCCGTTGCAGCCGTACTGATCGTCAAAGCGGTCAAGGCACATTCCGAGAGGCAATCCAGCAGCGCTGCTGATCAGGAGCCCACGTCCGGGCTGCACGGCTCGTTGAGACGAACCGAGAACGCCGATCAGACCAGACAGTCACCTCCAGCAGCCGACGACATTCCGGAAAATGTCTCGACAACGACTGCGACGAACACGGCGTCCAGCGAACAGGTAATCGACCAGCCCGATTCTTCGACTACACTCAATGACATTCGGGAAATGATCAAGACTCTCAACCTGACGGACAGTGACTCCGCCCGACTGGGAATCAGCAGTGAAGAATTCAATGCTCTCAGAAATCGCGAGAATGCTGATACATCAACCCTCCCGCTGCCGGACGCCACTACTCAGGCAGATATTGCAGAGCGACTACGACGAATGTTGAATTGAATCCATGAACGGCCTGATTGACTCGCGAAACATACACTCCATCAAACGTGATCTGGCAGGGGTTTGTATTTTCATTGCGATCATCTGGGTCGTCTTTTTTCTCGACCGCTTTCTGCCATTGGAAAATCTGGGTCTGATTCCGCGAACCTTTCGTGGACTCACGGGGATCGTGGCAATGCCCTTTCTGCATGGCGATTTCAAACATCTGCTGGGCAATACCATTCCATTGGCGGTGACCATGTTGCTGATGGCCGGTTCGAGAGCCAATAGCGGTGCAATCGTGGCGATCATTGCGTTGTTGTGTGGTATTGGACTGTGGCTCTTTGGTCGAACCGCTCTGCATATCGGTGCAAGCGGCGTCGTATTCGGCCTGATCACCTTTCACGTGTTCGCTGGAATATTCGAGAAGCGGCTGCAGTCTGTACTGATATCCGTTGTGGTCGGGCTACTCTACGCATCTACCCTGGTACAGGGTGTTGTCCCGTTTCAGCCGGGAGTTTCCTGGGAAGGCCACCTGATCGGGGCATTGTCCGGAGCCCTGGTCGCGTCGCTGGTATCACGCACACTCAAGAAGACACCCACCTCTGCCACCGTCTGAGACGAGCACCGGGACATCAGGAGAATTGAGGTCTTGAGGTCAGCGGCAATGAGCCTGCCAGAACTTGACGGTCAAGGGATCACCGATCAATGAGTCTACCGGTCCCGGCTCCAGCGATGCCTGAATCATCGCCTGATGAATTTCACGATCACTGAACCCCAACCGCTGGTGCTTGTGCTCGGTTCGCAACCGCTCCTCTTGATGTGAGGCGAAGTCCACGATGATCAAGCGCCCCCCAGGCGCCAGCGTACGCGCAGCCTCGGCGATTACCAACCCGGGCTCGAGACTGTAGTGCAGCACCAGGTGCAGAGTAGCGAGATCGATCGATCGATCATCGATGGGCATGTTGTACATATCGCCTTTGCGGACCTGCAGATGCCTGAATTCATCGCGTTCCAGCTGCGTTCTCGCTATCGCCAGCATCTCACTGCTCAGGTCGATGCCCACGCCCCTTTCGATCTGCCTGGCGAACAGTTCCAGTATGCGCCCGGTTCCAGTGCCGATGTCCAGAAAATTGCCGACTGGCTCAGGCCCGACCAACTCTTGCAGACGAGCTTCGACATCAGCCTCGGGCACGTGCAAGGCTCGTATCTTGTTCCATTGCCCGGCGTTTTCCTGAAAATAGTTCTCGGCAAGCTCCGCCCGCTTTTCCCGAATCTTGTCCAGACGCACCAGATCACGGCTGAGCTCGGTGTCGTCATCAGGCAGCAGATCGACCAGCGTTCTCGCCAGATAGGCAGATTCGCCATTTTCGGCAATCCTGTAGAACACCAGCGAACCTTCCCTGAAGCGGGTCAGCAATCCGGCTTCAACCAGCAGCTTCAGATGTCTGGAGACTCGGGGCTGGCTCTGGCCCAGTATCAGGGTCAGTTCCGTCACACTGAGCTCCCCATGCGCACACAACGCCAGAAGTCTCAGGCGCGTGGGCTCACCTGCCGCGCGCAATCCGGCCAGTAACACTTCCATACACGTATAAACATATGTGGATATGACCGGCAGTATGCACCAGCGTGACCGTTACGGGGTCAATCTATCCGATTCCACCGGCGCAGATAACGAATGGCGGAGGGCACGGTAAACAACAACGCAGCGCCGAAGGCCATCACGCTCTGCGACAGACTCAGCAGGGATGAGCCTCGACTGGCATTCATGTAGCTGTCAATCAGGACAAGCAACAGTAGAACCAATGCCGGAAAGTACATGCCGGGACCCGGACGCGGCTCATCGAACGCCCTATCCTCTTCTTCCGGATCCAGAACAGCAGACGATTGCGCGGGACTCGGCGCAGAGCCGCTGATCACCAGCTTTCTGGCTACGCGCAGGGTTTCCAGGTCTGGGAACGACTTGCTGGACAGCTGCTGCAGGGTACTGTTGGGCCAGATTCGGTAGAACTGCACCTGTTCTTCTTCCGTGTGTCCCCTGACATCGACCCGGATGACAAAACCCTGAATGGTACGGCCGGCCAGTCTGGACGCATATGCCCCTGTCTCGATGGCGACCTCTCGCAGGGCATCACCGTCAATGGCATCCACGACATCGATGACGGCAAGCAGTTCTGCGGTATCCGGATCGACGATGACGAACGATGGAGCACGCATGTGCTCGCTCGCCTTGCCAGCCGAACCCAGCAAGTCCAGGTCAAGCACTATGGAGGCTCTCGGGAAGTCCGATTGCAGTAGAAAGCTGTAAATGAGATCGTCCAAGATTTCGCCGCCACACTGTTGTTAATGTGTTGCCGAGAAGAGTACTCAGCAGCACGTCGGACGTCAATATTTTGCCGTATAACGTGAAGTAACACACAATATATTGACACTTGCCACCAATGATAGCAGTGAGCTCATGTCCTTGCCGGATTCCGCTTCTCTACCTCGATAGACTGCGCACATGACCACAACATCAAGCTCCTGAGCTGCCATGCCGTCATCGCTCCGTTCGCACCAGGATCAGCCAGGATGGCAGCCATCGACACAGCCAGTGAGCTATTCGCTAGAATGCTGCGCCATCAAACAGGAAATTGAATCCTCCTGCATGCCCTGTGTCGGGATGACACACGAAACCGGCATTGAGGCTTTGTTCCACTTGAACCGCCTGTGGTGCTGATGTGGAAAAACGAGTCGAAACCGAGTTTTCAATGTGAAAGTTTATGTACATCGAACCAAACGACCTCGAACATGGTTAGATAGTACAAACCAACGTTATTTCATAGGCCTGATCGGCACAGGCCGAACAGGGCACAATGCGTCAGCGTAGTGCCGGTAAAACCAAGCGGATTGCCATGACTAACAAGAATGAATCGAATTCGTCTCCGAAGTCAGGAGCACACAAGTCGTCCGAAGTAGGTAATACAGTGACGGAAAACTCTGTCACTGCAACTAACACCACTCAGGCTGTCGGCAATTTTGGCGGCTCTGGTGGTAACTCTGGTAACAATGGAGGTCAGTCCCCAATGTGGAAAAAAGTAGTCCCGATTGCAGCTGTATTGATCATAGGCTGGATCGGGTTAAATCTTTTCGGCGGCAAGGACGCTGAAGAACCGGTAGCTGATGTAGCAGAAACAGCTCCAGCCGAAGTTTCCGAGGCCACAGATGTTGCTGTGGATTCTGTTGCCGAGGCGACCGATTCCGCCAGTGATACGGCTACCGCTGCGGCGGATGACGTTGAAACTGCGGCCGAATCCGCAACTGATACTGCCAGCGATGCAGTTGATAGCACCGCAGAGGCCGTGAATGACGCGGCATCGTCTACCGAAGAAGCCGCCAGCGATGCGGTTGATGCGGTAGCGGAGACCGCGAGTGACGCAGCGGCTGCTACTGATGAGGCGCTCAGTGATGCCTCGGATTCAGCGTCGGAACTCGCGTCTGATGCCAGCGAAACAGCTGCCGATGCTACAGACGCGGCCGGCGATGCCTTGAGCGACGCCACCGACGCCGTCACCGAGACTGCTTCCGCGGCTGCGGCCGCCGTTGCCGGTGCAGCTGCCACAGCGACTGATGCTGTCGCAGATGTGGCCTCGGATGCCGTCGATGCGGTGACCGATGCGTCCGAAGAGACCGCTGCCGATGCAAGCGAAATGGCTGATGAAGTCGCTGATGCAGCAGCCGATGCTACAGACGCGGCCGCTGAAACTGCCGAAGAAGCCGGTGATGCAGTAGCTGACTCTGCTGATGAAGCCACTGATGCAGCAGCTGATGCCACTGACGCAGCAGCCGAGACTGCTGAAGAAGCAACCGATGCGGTAGCTGAAACTGCTGACGAAGCCACTGACGCTGCGGCTGACGCCGCTGCCGAGACTGCCGAAGAAGCAACCGACGAGGTAGCTGAAACTGCTGACGAAGCCACTGACGCTGCAGCTGATGCGACTGACGCCGCTGCCGAGACTGCCGAAGAAGCAACCGACGCGGTAGCCGAAACCGCTGACGAAGCCACTGACGAAGCCACTGACGCTGATGCTACAGATGCAGCTGCCGAAACTGCCGAAGAAGCAACCGACGCAGTAGCTGAAACTGCTGACGAAGCGACTGACGCGGTAGCAGACTCTGCTGAGGAAGCCACTGATACTGCAGCTGATGCCACTGACGCCGCTGCCGAGACTGCCGAAGAAGCAACCGACGCAGTAGCTGAAACTGCTGACGAAGCGACTGACGCGGTAGCAGACTCTGCTGAGGAAGCCACTGATACTGCAGCTGATGCCACTGACGCCGCTGCCGAGACTGCCGAAGAAGCAACCGACGCAGTAGCTGAAACCGCTGATGAAGCTACAGACGCCGCAGCTGATGCGACTGACGCCGCTGCCGAGACTGCTGAAGAAGCAACCGACGCGGTAGCTGAAACTGCTGACGAAGCCACTGACACCGCAGCCGATGCTACGGATGCAGCAGCCGAGACTGCTGAAGAAGCAACCGACGCGGTAGCTGAAACCGCTGACGAAGCCACTGACGCCGCAGTTGATGCGACCGACGCTGCTGCCGACTCTGCTGATGAAGCCACTGATGCTGTAGCTGAAACTGCTGACGAAGCCACTGACGCGGTAGCCGACTCAGCTGAAGCAGCAACTGACGCGGTAGCTGAAACTGCTGACGAAGCCACTGATGCAGTAGCCGACTCAGCTGAAGAAGCAACTGACGCGGTAGCTGAAACTGCTGATGAAGCCACTGACGCTGCAGCTGATGCGACTGACGCCGCTGCCGAGACTGCCGATGAAGCAACTGATTCCGTTGCCGACTCTGCTGAAGAAGCAACTGACGAGGTAGCTGAAACTGCTGATGAAGCCACTGACGCTGCAGCTGATGCGACTGACGCCGCTGCCGAGACTGCCGATGAAGCAACTGACACCGCTGCCGAGACTGCTGAAGAAGCAACCGACGCGGTAGCTGAAAACGTTGACGAAGCCACTGACGCTGCAGCCGATGCAACTGACGCCGCTGCCGAGACTGCTGGAGAAGCAACCGACGCGGTAGCTGAAACCGCTGACGAAGCCACTGACGCCGCAGTTGATGCGACCGACGCCGCTGCCGACTCTGCTGACGAAGCCACTGACGCCGCAGTTGATGCGACCGACGCCGCTGCCGACTCTGCTGACGAAGCCACTGATGCAGTAGCCGACTCAGCTGAAGAAGCAACTGACGCGGTAGCTGAAACTGCTGACGAAGCAACTGACGCTGCAGCTGATGCGACTGACGCCGCTGCCGAGACTGCTGAAGAAGCAACCGACGCAGTAGCTGAAACTGCTGAGGAAGCGACTGATGCCGCTGCCGAAGCCACCGACGCAGCTGCCGAGACTGCCGAAGAGGCAACTGATGCAGTAGCTGAAACAGCCGACGAAGCTCCGGCCGCGATGACAACTGCCGAGCGTGGCTCGTTCAGCCTGGCCGGAATCAGTCGGAAACTGGGCGGCGTTATCGGAACGGCAACGACCGTACTTGGCAACGTGGAAGACGAAGAGTCAGCGCAGAAAGCTCTGCCACGTCTCGAGAGTGCCAGTGCGACTCTGACGGAAGTGGCAGAAACCTATGCCAACGTTCCTGAAGCGGCAAAGGTGCCACTGGGCAAGGTCATCTCCAGGGGTCTGGCACGCCTGAAGCCGATGGCCGACACTACCTTGACCAAGGAAGGCGTGGGCTCGGTACTGACCCCGGTCATTGCTCCCATGCTCGACACGCTGCAAGGCATGATCGACTGAGCAAGTCGTGATACAACGGTTGCCGACTGACTGTTCGGCAACCGTAGACCAGAAAAAGGCGCCCTTGAGGCGCCTTTTTTCATGGAGCCATCCGCGACTCCCTGATCGGTCTGCCCGGTCTCACCTGACAGACTCGGTTCGGCAAGAGTGCCACTACATGATTACAGAACGGCGTGGCGTCCCATGGCATTGTCAATGGCCGTGATGATCTGATCGATATCGGCTTCATTGCAGATCAATGCCGGACTCAGACAGATCGTGTTGTTGAACCCTGTCAGACTACGATTGGTACGCCCGATCACGACTCCTTGCTCCATACAATCCGCAGCGATAGCCATCAGCATCTGCTCTTCCACCGGCTCCTTTGTCTGTCTGTCCTTCACCAGCTCCATGCCGCAGAACAACCCCTTGCCTCGAACATCACCGACCACCTTGTACTTGTTCTGTAGACCACGCATTTTCTCCATGAGGTATTCCCCCATGCGAGTCGTGTTCTCCAGCAGGTTTTCATCCTCGATGATTCGCATGGTTTCCAGAGCTGCCGCGGGACCTGCCGCGCAACCACCAAACGTACTGATGTCACGAAAATAGTCCATCGTGTCATCACTGTCCTTGAACTGATTGAAGACCTCTTCCGTGGTTACCGTGCAGGCGATGGCAGCATAACCACTGGCAACGCCCTTGGCCATGGTGACGATATCCGGCTTGATGCCGTAATGCTGGTAACCGAACCACTTGCCCGTCCGACCCAGACCGCAGACCACCTCATCGATGTGCAGCAATATGCCGTACCGAGTGCAGATCTCCTGCACGGTTTCCCAATAGCCTTCGGGCGGTGTAATCACCCCGCCCCCTGCCGTCACTGGCTCCAGCACAATGGAACCCACCGTATCCGGATCTTCCTTCTGGATGATCGCCTCGATTTCACGTGCGATTCGGACACCGTACTCCGACTCATCCGGAAACTGGCTTCGATACTCGCAACAGTGAGGCACCTCGACGAAACCGGGAGTGAACGGACCATACTGATCCTTGCGTTCATTCTGTCCACACGATGACAGTGCCGTGATGGATGTGCCATGGTAATCACGGTCGCGGTAGAGAATCTTGTGTTTCTTGCCATCATGCTTCATGGCAGAAATCTGGCGTACCATCTTGTAGCCTTTTTCATTCGCTTCCGTACCTGAATTGGAAAAGTACACCCGGCTCATGCCCGGCATTTTCGAAATCAGACGCTCGGCATACTGGATGGCTGGCAGATTGCCCGCGGAGCCAGCGAAGTAGCACATCTCGACCAACTGGTCTCGCACTGCATTGGCGATACTCTCTCGCCCATAACCGAGGTTGACTGTCCATACCGCGCCCGATACCGCATCGAGATGCTCCTTGCCATGCTGATCCCAGATACGCATGCCATCGCCCTTGACGATGATCATGGGATCCTTTGTCTCCAGCGGCTTGTGCTGAGTAAGGTGGTGCCAGACATGGGCCCGGTCCATTTCGACCAGATCTTTCATATTGACGTTTTCAGTCGGTTTGTTCATGGATATGACTCCTGCAATTGCCCTGGCAACGCTTGCGTGCCATCTGGCGAATGTACTCATGAAAGCGGCAACCCCAACCGAGGCTGTCCGATCGAACGTGGCACCCGTCGGTGTCGACTCCTCGGAGTGAGTGATTTAATGGCAAACTATGGAACAGCTGTTCCCTTGCAAACAGAACCAGCAAAAAGACTAACGTGATACCAGATAATCTTCCATTGGGCCAGCCTGACGGCTGGATTGGTCAACAACTCAATCGGCCGGAGTGTGTTCTGGCACATGAGTCCGGGTTGCTGTTGGTGCCCAACTGGTCGGAAAATGGCGGCATCAGCTTGATCGACCGGACCGGCACGCGTCACGTTTCATCTCGCCACCCTTTTCCGCTTCGTCCGAATGGCATTGCACTTGAAAGCGGGGGTACTGTCCTGCTGGCTCACATGGGTGACACGGAGGGCGGCATCTATCGCCTGCACGCCGACGGCGACGTCGATCCCGTTGTCATGACGGTGGCGGGAGATCCCATGCCTCCCACCAATTTCGTGGTCAAGGACCATCACGATCGCATCTGGATCACCGTCAGCACACGGTTGACGCCTCGGGCCGCAGACTATCGCGCTTCGGCCAATACCGGCTTCATCGCGATGGCAGAACCCGGAGAGAGTAATGCTCGTATTGTCGCGGATGGACTTGGCTATACCAACGAATGCGTGATTGATGAAGTCAGAGGGCAGGTATGGGTGAACGAAACCTTTGGCAGAAGGCTGACCAGATTCAAGCTGCACGATACCGGACAGCTCAGGCTCGATGGCGCAGAAGTGGTGTGTCAGTTCGATGCAGCCACCTACCCCGATGGCCTGGCGCTTGATGAAGACGGTCACGTCTGGATAACCAGCATTGTCAGCAACCGGATCATCCGCGTTTCCCCGACAGGGACAATTCAGCTCATGTTCGAGGACGCCGAAGAAGCACACCTTGCCTGGACAGAGGCAGCCTACCGCAATGATTCACTGGGCAGAGAACATCTCGACAATGCTGGCGGTGAGGTGATGAGAAACCTGTCGAATCTGGCCTTTGGCGGACCCGACAGACAGCGCATGTATGTCGGCAACCTTCTGGGAGATTCACTGCCGTGGTTCGACACCGAATTCACAGGCGTCGCCATGCCTCACTGGAGCGTCAACCTGGGAAGTCTGGCAGCCGACTGACAGGCTATTCCAGCGGTACTCCGGCTCTGGCGGCGAAATACACCGCTTCGGTGCGGTTGCGTGCGCCCAGGGTTCGAAAGATTGCCGACAGATGAGCCTTGACCGTGTTCTGTGAAATATCCATGTTGTTCGAGATCGTCTTGTTCGGCTTGCCCTGCAGCAGATAGGTCAGCACTTCCCGCTGACGATCTGACAGCGATGCCAGCAACGCCACGTCGCTACGTTCACCGTGCTGATTGACATGCAGGCCGTTGATCATGGCATCCCGAGGCAGGTACACACCACCCGATACGATCAACCGGATGGCATTGAGCAGCTCATCATGGGTCGTCGACTTCGTGATGAAGCCCATGGCACCATTATCGATGCAGCGATGGATGACGCTGGGATCCTGTTCACCCGAGAGCACCACAATGGTCGTATCGGGAGCCTCCTTGCGAAGCACAAGCAGGGAATCGACTCCGACTGCATCGCTGAGTTTCAGATCCAGCAGAACCAGATCGATGTCGGAGTGCTCGGCAAGCAGTTCTCGGGCGCGATGCAGATCTTCGGATTCGACCACCACCGGCGTTGGTGAGAGGCTTTGCAGCAAATGCACCATTCCGCTCCGAAAGAGCGTGTGGTCATCCACAATCAGGATCTTCATTTCATGCGCACCTCGCCGTCACGACAACGATATCGCCGGCCGATTACCTAGAAAAAGTCAAGTGTGTCTCCATTACGGTCGCGTTGTCAAACCAGACTATGTCAGGTCGCCGAACTGCTCTACAATGGCAGGCTGCCCCACTGATCACAAGATTGACCGCATTGTCCAGACAGCCTCCATTGACCAAACGCCTGCAACGCCAATGCGCCCGGGCAGTCACAGACTTCAACCTCATCGAGGCCGAAGATCGCATCATGGTGTGCCTCTCGGGCGGCAAGGACAGCTATGCCATGCTGGACCTGCTGCGACATCTGCAACGGGTTGCGCCCGTCGACTTTTCCCTGATTGCCGTCAACCTGGATCAGAAGCAGCCCGGCTTTCCCCAGCACGTATTGCCCGATTACCTGACGTCTCTGGGGGTGGAGTATCGCATCATCGAGGAAGACACCTACAGCATCGTCAAGGACAAGATCCCTGAAGGCAAGACGACCTGCGGACTATGCTCTCGGCTGCGTCGCGGAATACTCTACCGTGTGGCTGACGAGCTGGGTGCCACCAAGATCGCACTGGGCCACCATGCTGATGATCTACTGGAAACCCTGTTGCTGAACCTGTTTCACGGTGGGGCGATAAAGACCATGCCTCCCAAACTGCATGCGGACAATGGCAACAACATCGTCATCAGACCACTGGCC
The DNA here is from genome assembly GCF_052681095.1 of Granulosicoccus sp. 3-233. Lineage (NCBI taxonomy): Bacteria > Pseudomonadati > Pseudomonadota > Gammaproteobacteria > Chromatiales > Granulosicoccaceae > Granulosicoccus > Granulosicoccus sp. 3-233. Next base: position 394,537 of record NZ_JBQYLE010000002.1, on the reverse strand, counting down.
TACTGTCGCGAAAAGGATCTCGAGGCATTCAGCGCGATACAGCAATACCCCATCATCCCGTGCAATCTGTGTGGATCGCAACCGAACCTGCAGCGCCAGAACATGAAGCAGCTTCTGTCAGCCTGGGAGGCCGAAAACCCGGAACGAATCGCCTCCATGCTGACAGCACTGGGCAACGTGACCCCGTCACATCTGCTGGACAGAACGCTGTACGACTTTGACGGCAACGAGCGCGTATCGAGCTATCCCTTGCTCACTACCACGGAATTTCCTCTCCGTCGTATGCAATGAAGCGGCCGCTTGGCCGATCATGCAGACACTCGATCTGCTCGATCAGCAAGCGGGCTGTCTTCGCAGGTGAAAACAGTTTTCCTGCGGGCACATTGCGCTGAAAAGGCATGGACAGAGCCGTGTCGGTCGTGCCCGGGTGCAAGGCCGCAACACGCACATTACTGGCCGAGCGTGCCCATTCGATAGCCAGACACTTCAATGACATGTTCAGCGCAGCCTTGGAGCTGCGATAGCTGTACCAGCCGCCCAAAGCGTTATCCTCGATGCTGCCAACTCGCGCAGAAATACTCGCGAATACCGCCGCCGGTGACTGGCGCAAGGCTGGCAGCGCATGCTTGCCCAGCAAGAGTGTCGGCAACGTATTGACCTGCATGCTGCGCAGGAAGTGTTGCGGATCGAGCTGGCCAATGGACTTCTCGGGCCTGGCATTGTCATCGTGCAGCAATCCCACACAATTGATCAGCCAATCGACAGAACCCAGGCCCTTCACCCAGGACTCGACTGCCGATTCATCGGTCGCGTCAAACAGTGTCCAGCGTAGCCTGCCGGTATTCTTCTCGTCTGCCGCGGCAATACCGGCGCTGTCGGGAACACGGCGGCGAGCACTGGCATGGATCAGCGCGATATCATCACGGGCGAGCAACTGCTCGATCAGGGCGGCACCGATGCCGCCACTGCCTCCCATGATGGCCACCGACTTCATGGCCATAGCCAGCCGGCAGCGCAGCCCTGGCGCTTGCGCTGCACTACTTCAGACTGCCGAAGGCCTTGGTGAAACCCGTCAGGGAGATCGTTGCAATGACTTCGCCCTGATTGATCGCGATCACGGAAACCTGTGCCTGACTGCCACGCTTGAGTCTGGCCACCAGATCTCCGTCAATGGGCTCACGCACCAGACAACCCTGCTCCGTGCAGACCTGAAAGGGCGCAGATTCCTGCCGGCCGTCATCGATCTTCAGTGACAATCCCTCAGGCAGAACCACACCCAGAGGTGTGATGACGTCCAGTACGGCAATCGCCGTTCTTTCACCCACTTCCAGAGGTTCATCCAGCTGTCGGATCACCATTTCGAGTACGGGTGTACCCTCGCTGTCGTTACCGATCTGTACCATGGCGCACTGATTGCCCTCGGCATTGCAGGCAACATCCCAGTCACCGTGTCGTACCGCATTTCCGCTGATATTGGGCGTGTCCGCCGAACGATTGGGCTGAGGCGGTGGAGCTTCCCGTTCCACAGGTGGTGCGGCACCGAGATCCAGTTTTTCCGAAGACTCATCCGGTGCCCCCAACTTGAGCCCGCCTGACTGCGCCCAGGCGGAACTGACGGACATGGTGAGGGTCAGCGCTGCTGCCATCAGCAGTGTGGCCAATCGTTCAATCACATTGATTCCCTGTAGATTCGTTGAAAGATGCATTGATCAATCCGACAAGTGTAGGTATCGAAAGGTCCAGTCGCAAGATGTAACAACATGACAAGCCGGACTGACGCCCATGTGCTGTGCTCGCTGCAGAAAAGTGCTGCGCGCGGCCACTCACATCGTTGGCAGGATCATGCCCACACCGTAAACTACCTGCATTCAGCTCCGCGTTCCCACGCGCGGCAACAGAACCCATGGAAAAGCTCCCCGACATGATACGTATCGAATCCGACCATTGGCGCCTGTGGTGTAATCCTGACAGGGGCGTCGAGTGGCTGGCAGCCGAAGTGCAACGACAGCAGCAATGGCAGGCTGTTGTGCCGGACTGTCGTGAGACGGTTCCTGCCGAATCACTGGTGAATGGCCTGCCTGCCGGCCAGGCACTCGATGCGCCGCTGCCGGCGGCCAGCTTTCACATGCTGCCCTACAGCAATCGCATTCGGGACGGACGATTCCAGTTCGAGCAGGAAACGATACAACTGGCACATGGCGATGTACACGCCATTCACGGAGCACTGCGCAAACTGCCGTGGCGTGTGCTGTCAAGCGATGCCAGCTCCTTGCGATGTGCCATCAGCTCAACGGACCACGATGGGCTGAACTGGCCCTGGGCCTTCGATGCCGAAATCACCCACAGAATCGAGGGCGACACCCTGTCCAGCACCCTGGTGATGAGCAATCGTGACACTCGCAACATGCCTGCTGGATTTGGCTGGCACCCGTATTTCGTGCGACAGGTAGCCGGCGCACAACCGATACTGACCCTGCCGGTGGAGACAGTGTTCCCGGATGAAAACGGGGACTGCCTGCCAGATGGCCCTGCCGTGCCCTTGCCTGTCGAGCTGGATTTCAGGCAAGCACGTGCGCTGGACCCTGACCAGCGAATCGACTGCTGCATGGCCGGATTGAATGGCAACTGCGTCATCGACTGGCAGGAGGCAGGCATCCGATTGCACATGACGGCCGACGAGATCTGCCGATATCTGATCCTGTACAACCCCGACATGCCACACTTTGCCGTCGAACCGGTCACCAATGCCAATGATGCATTCAATCTGTCACACCAGGGAATCGATTCGGGCATGCAGGTACTCAGCCCCGGAGAGTCACTCGAAGCCACCATGTCATTGAGACTCGAGACGAGCTGAACACAGTCGTGACCGTGGATGCCGATGCCTGACGCGTCCTGCCTGCGGTTCCTTTGCCGAGACAGGAGAGCCCGCTGTCAGGGTTGCTGACGTGTCGGACGCAGTGTGACACCCAGCGGACCACGCAGCATGTCGGTAGTCAGCGTCTGGCCATCTCGTTCGAAGACCAGTTGAACACTCTCACTGCGTGAGCCCGAGCGGGTGGCCTGTTGCAGATCTCTCACTGCAAAGGTTCGTTCTCCGGAGTAGCTGATGATCAGATCGCCCGCCTGCAAACCCGCCTGCGCAGCGGCAGAACCTGAAATGACGGAATCGATGGCGATTCGATTCGCATCACCGGTCTCGTACAGGTATTGATCATAGAGACTGTCACCCAGCTCCTCTCGCAAGTCCGGCCGGCTTTGCTGAAGATCATCGAGACTGTCTCTCAATCGATCGCTGCCATCCCAGCCTTCGCGCGCAGCCTGGTCCAACAGCTCCAGCCTCGACAGCTGATATTGATCATTGCGGCGCTGCAGGTCTCTGGCGCTCTGCTCGTCAAGACCTGCCGCCAGCAGGTCCTCGAATTGCCTCTCGGAGGGATCATTGCGAAAACCGGCCTGCGACGCGCTATCCTCCGTCGGCATGACAGCCGCATCGGCATGCACGACACCGCCGCTCACATCCTCGAAAGATACGCCCTGTTCACTCAGGCTCGTGACACGCTCTTCCAGTTCCAGCAATTGCCGATTGAGTCTCACCACCGTTGCCGACAACTGCGCTCGCTCTTCCACCGCGGTTTGCAGCGCTTCCCGCAGTTCGGCAACCGTAGCGACATCTGCCGATGGAGCCGGAACAGACAAGCCAGGGTCAGGCGGTGACCGACCGGAGTCGGTTACCGAGCCGCCCGCCAGATCCGCCTTGCCAGAATCAGCCGGTGGCATGTCCCGCAGGCTCGGGCCATGCGTTAACATGAGTATCACAATGCAGCTCAAGGCGCCTGCAACGAGCGATATCACCACATTGGGCAGCAGATTTCCTGCTTGTTGCTCTTTCATGTCAAGTGCGGCTCCCCACAGTAGTACCGGAACCGCCGGCAAGCCGGCCAGCCCTTATCGTGACAGATTCAGATTCCACCAGTCATGAGTGATCAATTGCAATGAACGATGGTCAACTACCCGATACCACTCTGTCAATAGATGTCTACGCCCATCGTGGGAGCACGGTGCTTGCACCGGAGAACACGATGAGGGCTTTCGAACTTGCCCTGGGCCTGGGCGCTGATGTGCTGGAAATCGATGTTCGCCTGAGTCGTGATGCCCAGGTCATCGTCACCCATGACGCACGGGTGGATCGGACCTGCAACCACAGTGGCGCCGTGGCTGACATGACACTCGGACAGCTGAAACGACTGGATGCGGCCTATCACTTCTGTGATCTGCAGGGTCGAGCCCATCGAGGTCAGGGTGTCGGCCTGATCACGCTCGATGAGTTGTTCGAACGCTTTCCCGGTACCCGCATCAATATCGACATCAAGGACAATGCCCCACAGGCGGCTCAGGCAGTTGCCAACAGTATCGACAGGGCCAGCGCACGGGACCGGGTCAATGTCGGCAGCTTTCACGCACCGGCTCTCCGGCATTTCCGAAGGCAGGCTCCCGAGGTGAGCACCGCAGCCAGCCAGCAGGAGGTTGCACAGTTGTATTTCTTCGGAAAAAGGCGGGCTCATCCACTGGCCTACCAGTATCTGCAGATTCCAACCAGCTACTACGGCATACCACTTGCTGCTCCCGGTTTCATGCAGCGAGCACGCCAACGCAACATCAACCTCGTTTACTGGACCATCAATGACACCGCAACCATGGCACACCTGGTGGAGCGAGGTGCGCATGGCATTGTCACCGACCGGGTTGATCTGGCCTGCAGCCTTCTGGGAAAATCGAAGCTGGACAATCCGACCTGAAACCCAGCTGCAAGGCAGTCACGGTGCCTTGCTGGCTGGACAGACCTCCGCGGGTGCGCGCTGAACAGGCGATCGAATCAGGCCGCTTCCTGATCCTCGCATCCCAGGCTGGCCGCAAACAGATCCAGCAATGCCCGTTCGGCCCTTGCCACATAGCCGTCATGCTGCACGATCTCCAGACAATGCTGCACGAAAGCCTGTCGAATGGGCTTGGGTTGCACGTACAGTGTCTGAAACGCCGCTTCGAGTTCCTTGATGATACCGCCTTCACGAGCGGTCCGACGCGGATAGCGTGTTTGCGTATAGCATTTGAGCACGCGCTCGAATTCTGCATCGAGTACTGACGGTGGCGCACCGGATGTCTCCACCATCAGCGACAACAACAAGGCAAATTCGCTGCCCATGGCGTCGAACGACTTGACACGTCGCGCATCGGCCAATGGCGCGTGTTGGCCGGCGATGTTCTCCAGTACCGGAAAGTCCACGTCCAGCCTGCGCCTGATCAACTGCAGTGTGGCGTAATTCATCAGCGTGCATTCACCGGTATCGTTCAGCACCTTTTCCAGTTTCAGCAGGATTCGCTGACGATTTTTCCGCATGATGCTGCGTCCGAGAACGCTTGTTGCATGCTCGACGAGTCCCAACTGATCGTTTCGCAGCTCATCGGGAATCAACTCTGCCACGGCTTTCACCCGCATCCTGAACTTCTCGTTGAAGGCTTTGGCCAGTGCATCGAAGTAGATCTGTCGCCTGACTGGATCCGTGTGCGCGAACAGCGCGAACAGGGCTGCCAGACAACTGCTTTCATCCGGCAGCAACAGCAGTATGCGATCGGATAGTGCACCATGGCCGACATCACGGGCGATGACTTTCCTGCCTGTCGAGGACCTGTCAGACGATCCCTTGCCGACGGTACTGCCAATGCTTGAGCCAACGATATGTGCCACCGCACCGAAGGAGCCCACAACGGCCTGCGAACCGTCTGGCGCGCCGGAATTCTGCCCTTCCGCCAGCGTCTTCGACTTGCGCCGCTTCACATCGAAGTGCGGCTCGATGGCATCGATACGCAGCTGGATATCGGGATGACTGGAAAACAGTCGCTTGTACCAGGGGGGCTTGCGACCTGACTGGAAACACAGATGCGCCAATTCCTGCGCATGCAGTCCATGCAACAACGGTTCATCGTCATGTTGTCGAATGATATCCAGCGCCGATGCCATGGCAAGCGGATTACGGGTGAACTGTACGGCACTGGCATCGGCCAGATATTCTCGTTGCCTCGAGAACGCTGAGCGGAGCAATTGTCCGGCAAGGACTCCGACACAGCCCAGACCTCGCAGGATGTACCCCACAATGACCCCCGGGTGAAACGAGATTGGCTCATCCCGTGAGACGGAGGCGTCACCGATCAGTAGTCGGCCCACCTCATCGATCGCCATCAGTCCACCCAGGGCGATGAGCAGGCGCATGTTCAACGGCAGGTCACCATTGGCGATATGACCGAACTCATGCGCAATCACGGCTTGCAGTTCTGCTCGATCAAACGCATCCAGTGCACCCTGTGTCATGACCAGTACATGCCGTCCCTCTTCCGCACCGAAAACCATGGCGTTGATGCTGCTCTCGGTGCGCAGTACGAAAACATCGGGCTGAGGAGTACTTGAGGCGATGGCGATTTCCGCCACCACGTTCAGGAGGCGTTGCTCATGGTGAAATCGCGATCTGTCCGATGCCCTGACCGCCCCGAAACGTCGCGCCAGAACGGCACCGCCACCCCGTACATCGAGAAAACGAAAGAAGCCACCGGCCAGCATGGTGAGCCACACGAGCGCAATCAATCCCAACGCCGGCCGCGAGGGCTGCAACAGGCTGCTGTCCTCGCCCAGCAGCATGGACAAGCCGACGACCACGACATGTATCAGGCCACCCATCAACAACAGCGCCAGCACGAAGCAGGCGAGCAGAATGAGCGACTGCCGCCGCCTGGCGGACTGCTGATCCAGAAAGTTCATGACACCCCTTGCTCAGGTCCGTACGATACGACTGGACCGATCAGGCAAATGACACCTTGACGGCCTGCTGCATGGCAGGTTCTGCTATCTCGAACAGATCGGCCTCCTTGAAGGAAAATGCGGCAGCCACAAGCACAGCCGGAAATTGTTCGCGCGCGGTGTTGTATTGCATGACAGCATCACTATAGGCCTGCCTGGCAAAGGCCACGCGATTCTCGGTGGATGTCAGCTCTTCCTGCAGAGCGAGCATCTGCGTGTCAGCCTTGAGCTCCGGATAGTTTTCCATTACCAGGTTCAACCGCCCCATGGCATTGCTGAGCCTGCCTTCTGCAGCTGCCAGAGCTCCCACCAGCCCCGCATCGGCAGGATCGGCAGACGCCGCCTCACAAGTCCTCGAGGCGGTGTTGCGGGCCTCGGTAACAGCAGTCAACGTATCGCTTTCGTGTTTCAGATAAGCCCTGGCTGTCTCCACCAGGTTCGGAATCAGTTCATAGCGGCGTTGCAATTGCACATCGATCTGCGAGAATCCGTTGAGAAATCGGTTTTTCAGCGTAACCAGGCGGTTGTAGAAGTAGATGGCTGCAACAATGACGATGACCGCAATGGCCAGACTGAGCGTACTCATTATCTGAAAGATCTCCGGTATCCCTGCTGGAGATATCGGCAATGCCCATCACGTCTTTATCAAATCCTCAGGCGGAGCGTGCCAGTTCGAACTGATCGAGATTTTCGCCGCTCAATCGATAGGCCTTGCCAAACCCTACCACCAGTTGGCCACGCTGTGGTATCAGCCGGAACAGCACGAAATCGGGAAGCTGCCGCAGCAGACCGACCATCTTGCCATGGCGCTGTTCATACCTGTCCAGCAGAATATCGTAGTCTTCCGAATCTCTGGGCACGACTTCCGCCAGACACTGATAGCTGACACGGCTGCGTGCAAAGATCTGCGAGGAACTGGATTCATCACTGATGATCATGACCGATACCCGTGGATCGGCCAGCAGATCGCGCGTGTGCAAAGCCAGCTGACTGACAAACACGATGAGTTGATGATTCTCCATCAGAAAGGGTGTATAGCCCATATGGGGTTCGCCATCTTCACCCACGGTGGCCAGCTGTACGCTCTGCATGCTGGCCTGCAGTTCGGCCAGCGCATCGGCCGCAATCTGTTCGTCGCTCATGATTGATATTCCGCGTCGGTCAGGTGAAATGGATCCGAATCTATGATAAACCACTGCCCATGAACATACGATCTTTCGAATCTCGCGATACCGACGCCGTCATTGCCCTGTGGCAGGCTTGCGATCTTACCCGCCCATGGAACAATCCTGCTCTGGACATCCAGCGCAAATGCGCTGTCGGGGATGATCTCTTTCTGGTCTGCGAGGAGGATGGGCAGATCACGGGCTCTGTCATGGCTGGCTACGAAGGCCACCGAGGCTGGATCAATTATCTCGCCGTAGCGCCAGGCCTCCGCAACAGCGGCCTGGGGCGGCGGCTCATGGAGGAAGTGGAGCGCCGCTTGCTGGCACTGGGCTGTCCGAAGATCAACCTGCAGGTTCGCCAGGGCAACGATGCGGTGATCGCGTTCTACGAAGCCATCGGCTTCAGTGACGATCACTGTACCAGCCTGGGCAAACGACTGATTCCGGACAACTGAGAGCTGGCCGGAGAAATCGATTGACCCGATTGCCGCTGCCGTTTACCGCTGGCCGGGGGTTGCCCCCGTTCAACGCAGCTGGCGTGCCAGAGCCGGCAGGTCGCCGGCGGTTCCCATCGCGTAGCGCATGACCAGAGACTTCAATGGCCCGGCACGATCGGCCATGTTCAGGGCGGCTGAACGCAGACTGCGAACTCCACCGGGCTGTGGCTTGAACGCATGGTAAAAGCCATCGAGAATGGAAATCATCATTGCATTCTCGCCTCGTCGCCAGCGTTCATAACGACGCAAGCGGCGCCGTTGTCCGGCATCCCGCGTACCGGCGCCACCATCGAGAATGACTTCTGCCAGGGCGGCTGCGTCGAGCATGCCCAGATTGACACCCTGGCCGGCAAGCGGATGTACCGTATGAGCCGCATCGCCGACCAGCGCCACACGCTCAGCGACATACTGTCGAGCATGGGCCTTCACGATCGGAAAACTGCCACGTTCCAGCACGCCTCGGATGCCGCCCAGTTCGGCAGGAAAGCTCGCCTGCAGGGCCTCGATGAACGCCTCATCGCTCAGCGCCTTGAGTTGCCTGACATGCTCCTCATCGTGGTACCAGACCAGTGATGCGCGATGACCACACAAGGGCAGCATGGCCTCCGGTCCTGTGGGCTGAAATCGCTGCCAGGTGATGTCCTGCTGCCCCAGTTCGGTGTCGACGGTTGCCACAAGGGCATGATGCGGATAGCTGGAATGCTCGAGTTCGATACCCGCCAGCTCACGGACCGTAGAGCGAGCCCCATCAGCGCCAACCAGCAAACGTGCCGTCACCGTGGAGCGCCCGTCGCTCAATTCACAGATTACCCTGTCCTTGCCCTGTCGATACCCGACAAGGCTGGCCGGACAGAGATAGTCGACCGTCCGTGCTGCCTTGATGGTATCCAGCAAGGCCAGCTGCAGCACCCGGTTTTCCACGATATGCCCCAGCTCCGGTGCACCGATATCATCAGCCCGGAAATGTGTACTGCCATCCGCCTCACCGTCCCAGACCTTCATCTGCCTGAAAGGACAGGCACGCCTGTCGAGAATGCCTTGCCAGGCTCCCACATTGTTCAGCATGCGCTGCGTGGCGATACTCAGGGCAGAGACTCGAACATCATAGGGGGGTTGGGTACCGGGGACAAAAGGCTCTGGCTCCCGCTGCTCGAGAACCGCAATCTTCAACACGCCGTCCAAGGCAAGTGCTGCAGCCAACAGACTGCCGACCATGCCACCACCGACGATGATCACATCGTAGTCGACACTGGCGTCTGCTGAAGTATCTGAGTGCGCATTCATGCGGTGTGGTCTCGACGATCGGTGAACTTGCGAACTGACAGCATTCGCCCGTCTCGTCATGATACGGAATCCCGCGCAGTCCGGGCCAACGTATCGATGATCAACCCGAATTTTTCAACGACCGCGAGGCACAGTGCATCGATCCTCGGCAGGCAGCTGTCTGACAGTGCCTGTCCGGACAATCCGTACAGCCATCGACGGTCGGCTCAATGCGTGTATTCGATCCGCTTCCAGCCCTCTTCCAGACGTCGCACCTCGAAGGTCGGCCAGAAATGGTATTCCGGCTGCACGGTCACGATCTGCTTGCGACCACTCATGGTGATCACGGTCAGCCGTGTCACCTGATCCTGTTGTCGCTGCGTCACCTGCGCCAGCAGATCATCCAGATCTTCCACCGGTTCGCCATCAATGGCTACCACGAAGCGGTTACGGTACAGCCCATCCCACAAGGCTGGCGAACCGTCCTCGGTATCAGCGATATACACCCCGGGAAAGTCGACTGCCTTCTGGTAGGCGATGTCCGAGAAAGGATTCTCGAAGGTAGCACCGGCCCAGCTGACAATCCTGCGGGTACCCTGAGCATCCAGTTTCGACGGCCGCAATGCCACATCGACAAGCTGCCCTGCCCGCAGCACGGTCAGCACCATTTCTTCTTTCTGCGACAGGGTCTCTGCACTCAGCAGATCGGACACCAGCATCTGGTCGATCGCCAGGATGACATCACCCGAGGCCAGTTTCTCCTCGGCATCGGTGCCGGGAACCACCTGGTCGACATGCAATACGCGTCGTTTATCGGCAGGCAGGCGATTGAACCTCAGCAACCAGTCATCCGGAAGTCCATAGCGACGCGCCAGTGCAAGAGGTTTGTAGGACAGGCTGATATCCAGGGAATGGTAGGGCTCACTGGAGCGATACAGTCGCAGTGCTTCCAGAATGACCGCAGCGGGCATGCCCCATTCTCGCTGACGTATCTCGCGATCCTCTTCGTAGGCGAAGCTCATGTACACCGCATGCACGTCGCCCTTTTCATCCACCAGGGGACCGCCCAGTGACGGCGGTACATTCGGCACACCATAAACATCCATGGCCGCCTGCTGGAATCGTGGCAAGCCCGGTGGTCCGAAGCCGATGGTCAAGTGACTGGCATCATTCACTTCATGACGCCGGAACGTACCGTCTGCCCGGTAGCCGATCATCGTCAATTCAGATGGCAATGTGGTGTCGGCATCCACGAGTCGCAGCGCTTCGAAATCGGCAGTGGTCAGCTGGCTGGCATCGTACTGCAGCAATGCCACGTTGTGCCGAGGATGCAGGAACACGACCTTGCCGGGCATTTCCAGTGAACCGAAGAAGGTCAGATCCACATCTCCCAGTGCGACCGGTACGGTGTTCCTGTCGACGGCTACCAGACCTTCCACCTTGTCTATCACGATACCGACACCCTTGTAGTGTCGGGCATACACATTGTCCGATGAGTAAGGGATGGCAAAGTCGACCAGCACCATGGCCGGCGCCACCTTGCTCAACAATGCGTCGTCGTAGCGCGGCACATTGACCAGAGTCTCAGCGGCATCACTGTCAGGCTCTGGCAGGACAACCTTCTGGCAACCCCAGAATCGGGCATCGTCAACTCGGCGACAGACACGATTACCGAACCAGCGATCATCCACCTCGAACTGCGTCAGCACGGAATTGAACTCTCGACCCGGCACAATGAAACGCATGCTCCGTTTGGTGCTGCCGGCCGACGTTTGCAGTATGCCGATGAAATCATCGATATCGCGTACCGCCTTGCCATCGACTTCGGTGATCAGCGCACTCTGAGGCACATTGGCTGCCGAAAACACGAAACCGGGATGCATGACGACCACGCCCTCTTGCTGACGGTTCATGGCCCGTGCATGCTGAATGGACATATCCTGCAAGATCGAATCGCCCAACTCCAGAAACCTGTCAGGAGCCAGTGCGTTGAGATCGGCAACCCCGATATCGATAAGCACTTGAGTCCCCTGCCTGATCAACACCACCGGCAAGGTCTGACCAATGGCTGCATCCAGCGTCGCTTCAAGGGTAATGTAGTCCGTCATCAGCCGGTCTGCTATGGATACCAGGATGTCACCCGGCTGCAACACACCGTCAGCGACGCCTCCGGGAATCACCTGTCCGACGGTCATCATGCCGGTAATCCCCTCTTGACTCTCGCGCACCGTTGCCTCGGTCTGTGCATCCAGGCCCAGGCGGCGCAACTCCCTGAAGGGCTGGTGATCGAACAAGGTCTGGAAGCCCCCTCTGTCAATCGCTTCGTCAGCCTGCAGTTTCTGCAGTGCATGCAGGATCCGGGGCAGAGGCAGAAAGAAGCTGCTGGCCGTTCTGGTGTTGGCCGCCGCATTCAATGCAACCACGTCCCCATCGAAATCGATCACGGGAGAACCGGAACTCCCACCCGAGGTTCCTGATGCGGCCTGCAGATAAAAGGTATTGAAATCGTTGTAGCCATAACGCCCATACGTCGGGACTTCACGGTCGAGCCGGGCGATGGTACCGGGCAGGATGGACAGCTGCTCTCCACCATCGCTGCCGATGACACGGATGTTCATGCCGGTACTGACCTTGTCGGGACGCAGATTCAGGGACCGAGGCCGGGAATAGCGGAGGTCCTGCGGATCGTAGCGGATGAAGCCGAAGTCATGGATGGGATCGCGGTACAGGGGAACCGCATCCACCTGCTCCTGATTCTGGAAAGTGGCCGAGATGCGAATGGGACCGGAACCCACCACATGCCGGTTGGTCAGGATGATGCCTCGCTGGGCATCGACCACGAATCCGGTGGCGGTACTGCCGCCCTGCTCCGAGTCATCGAAATTGCGCAATTGAGACAGCTGCAGCGATACCACCGAATCGGCTGCCCGAGACACGGTTCTGGCCCAGCTGTCTTCCTCGGGGGCGGCGCTGGCCAGCATCGGCTGCCAACCGGCACAGAGCCCCAGCAGCATACCGACCAGCAGCCGTTGGTAGCCGAACAGGCGGCGATTCTGTCTACGGGCACTACAGGGACTCGGGCGATCTGACACTGCTTCTATCTCCAGTCGTGTACGCAATGCTGCGCAACAAGTGTTCCATAACGGCCACCGCGCAATGCACAGGCGGTTTACTATAGTGTGCAATACGCGAATTCGCATTCTGTTCGCATTCAGGCAACGGTTATTACTGTATTCAATGAGCAATCAGACCTACGGCACCGATGAGGCCATCAACTGGTTTCGGGCCGCTTCACCCTATATCAATGCTCACCGAGGCAAGACACTGGTACTGGCGCTGCCGGGCAGCACCCTGAAAAGCGATCTCCTGCCAACGCTGACTCACGATCTGACACTGTTGAGCCATATTGGTTTACGACTTGTGCTCTGTTTCGGTATTCGTGATCAGGTAGATCATGAGCTGGCACAGACCAGAACCCCCAGCCATATCGTGGATGGGCGCCGTGTCACCGATTCGCTTGCCCTGTCCACGATCATTGCGGCCACCGGCCTGGCACGCAATGACCTGGAAGCGCGCCTGTCCATGGGATTGCCGAACACGCCAATGGCCGGCGCCAGACTCGCCGTGACGTCGGGCAATTTCGTAACGGCTCAGCCCTTCGGAATTCATGAGGGTATCGACTTCCAGCACACCGGCTCGGTACGCGAAGTTCACCATCAAGCCATTCAGAGTCTGCTGGATGCCGGCCATCTGGTTCTCCTGCCGCCGCTGGGCTATTCGCTCACGGGTGAGGTGTTCAATGTCACGGTCACCGAGGTCGCAACCGCTGCCGCCATAGCCCTGAAAGCCGACAAACTGGCTTTCCTGGTCGATGCACTACCGCGCGACGAGGACGACTCCGTGCTGCGTCAGGCCAGTGCCAACCGGATCGAGAGACTTTATGGTGCTGCCGGTGAATTTCACATGGCCAAGGATGATGCCACACCCGATCTGAGCCTCGAACAGATTCTGCCCAATGCCGTAACAGCCTGCCGCAACGGTGTGGAGCGCGTACACCTGCTGCAGAATGATGATCCCAATGCGCTGTTGCGGGAACTGTTCACTCGTGATGGCAGTGGCACACTGATCACGGCCGAACGCTGGGAACACATCAGACCGGCCACCATCTCGGACGTCGGCGGAATCATCGAACTGATCACCCCACTGCAGGCCAGTGGCACGCTGGTGAGCCGTTCCCGAGAAGCGCTGGAACTGGATATCGATCGCTTCGTAGTCAGCGAACGCGATGGCACCATCGTCGCCTGTGCCGCACTGTACCTGGAAGATGATTCCTCCACGGCGGAGATTGCCTGCATTGCCACACACCCGGACTACCGGGGACAGGGCCGTGCCGATCAGTTGCTGACCCATCTGGAACAGGAGGCACGGCGACGTGCATTCCGCTACGCCAGAATTCTGAGCACGCATACCGGGCACTGGTTCATTGCGCGAGGCTACAGCGAAATGTCGCTCGACGATCTGCCCGCCAGTCGCCGTGCCAGCTACAACCAGGCGCGCAATTCCAAGATCTATCAAAAATCCCTGTAAGGCGCGCAGTATCGGAAACGATCGGCAACCCCTGTCAGTTGCGTCGGTGTGGTCTGACCTCACCGTAGGCACGTCCTTGCGTTACATACCGGGCAGCAAGCCTGTCTGATGATCAGGTCGGGCGTTCGGCAATTTCGATCTGCAGAGCTCTGAGGGCATTCAGCCGTTCGTGATTGCTTTCCATCTGCAGCAATTCGTACTTGGCCTCACTTGCCAGCGGCAACACTTCCAGCAACCGGTGACTGACCCAGTCGGCATCATCCAGCCTCATCTGCTCGAAGTGAATATCTGTTTCCAGATAGCTCAGAATCAGATCCAGCTTCTTGGCCAATAACTCGAATTCCGGCAACATGGGTGTGGGTGGCCGCGCAGCAAAGACTTCCACTTCACCGACCAGCAAGCCTGAATCCGCGGTGACATACGTCAGCAAGCGGAATTCCTCCTCTCCCTTGACGGTGATATGCAGCAGACCATCCGACCCCTGATCGAAATCGACAATGGATACCCGGGTGCCCAGAGGATAGGGTTCCGCCACCCCGCCGGCTTCTCTTCCGGACTTGATCAGACAGACGCCAAAACCGGAATCGTTGCGAAAGCAATCCTTGATCATGTCGATGTAACGTCGTTCGAACAGACGCAGCGGCATGAGCCCATCGGGCAGGACGATGCTGGACAGCGGAAACAGAGGTAGTTGCATAAGTGATGAACCAGTGCGAACTGTTCGGATTAGCGAATGGACACCTCAGCCTTCATCAATTCCCCAGCGTGGCATCAGGGTCTGTTTGACTCCGAGCTGGTCCATGATGCGAGCCACAACGAAATCTATCAGCTCGTCGACACTTTTCGGCAGATTGTAGAAAGCGGGATTGGGCGGCATGATCACCGCGCCCGCACGGGCAAGTCGCGACATGTTTTCCAGATGTATCAGGGAAAACGGCATTTCTCGAGGCATGACGATCAGCTGTCGGCCTTCCTTCAGCACGACATCCGCAGCCCGCTCCAGCAGATTGTTGCAGGTACCCGCGGCCACGGATGCCAGTGTCCCTGTGGTACACGGGCAGATGACCATCGCATCGGGAACCCCGGAGCCGCTGGCCACCGGCGCGGTCCATTCTTCCTGACCAAAGGCTTTCAGCTGCCCTTCTCGTGCCCCGAACATCTGCGAGAATTGTGACTGCACCTGTGCCGTTCGCGCGGGCACCGGTATCTCTGTATCCATGCCCATGACGATTCTTGCCGGCTTGGACATCAGAACATATACCTCGCAATTGGCCTGCACCAGGCATTCAATCAGCCGCAGGGCGTACTGAATGCCTGATGCCCCCGTCATCGCGACACAGATGGTCTTGTCGAAGGCGACGTCGGTTGCCGGTTCGGATACCTGCCCCGTATCGATATCGATGACGTTATCGGTATCCGTGTCGGTACTCAAGGTTGAACAACCAGCTCCACTCGACGATTCAGCGCTCGACCTTCCCGGGTGTTGTTGGGCGCGACAGGTCGCTGTGAACCATAGCCGGTGGCTGACAGCCGCTCGGCCTCGACCCCGGCTTGTGACTCCAGAAAGTTCACGGTATTGGCAGCCCGTGCAACTGACAGTTCCCAGTTGCTCGGGAAGTAGGCCAACAGCTCACCGGTAACCGGAATGCTATCGGTGTGACCTTCCACGACGATATCGTTGTCGAGATCTTCCAGCGCTGCGGCTACCTTGGTCATCAGGGTACGACCCGCGGCACTCAGGCGAGCTCTGCCGGACAGAAACAGGGCACCGCTGGGCAGATTGACTTCAATGCCATTGTCATCTCGTACTCTGACCGTGACGCCTTCCACCTCATTGGCAGTCAGTCTCGCCTCGATGGTGTCACGCAATGATTGGGCGCTCTGCTGCTCGCTCTGTGTCACGCCTTGCAGGTCGGCCAGTTTCGCAGCCAGGTTTTCAGCCAGAGACAATTGCTCTGCCGCGCCGCGATTGCTCTCCGCCAGTTGCTCACGCAGGTCGGCAGAGGCTGTTTCCGCATCGGCCAATCGTGCTTCCAGATCTTCCTTGGCAGCACTCAACTCGCTCAACTGGGTATCCAGCCCTTCTCTGGTTGTCTGCAGATCGGCCAGCGTCGCCTCGATTCCTGCCTTCTCTTCGCTGAGACTGCCCTGTTGCGTTTCCAGCTCGGACACTCTGGCCTGCAGTCCACTGACATCAGACTCCAGAGATGCTCGTGCCTCAAGCGCTGCCTGCAACTGGCCCTCGAGATCGGCCTTTTCGACTTCCAGCGTCGCAATCTGCTGGCTCAGGGCGCCGGTGTCCGACTCGAGTGTGGAGCGCAGAGTCTGAACCTGCAAACCGGTATCACCCAGCTCTGACTGAGCATTGGCCAACTCTGTTTCGAGACTCTCACGCTGAGCACTGGCTTCGGCCAGCTGTGACTCGAGCCCCTCTCGTTGTGCGTTTGCTTCTGCCAGCTGCGACTCCAGACCTTCTCGTTGGGTACCTGCCTCACCCAACTGCGTTTCCAGGCCTTCGCGTTGAGCATTGGCCTCGGCCAATTGCGACTCGAGCCCTTCTCGTTGCGCATTTGCCTCGGCCAGCTGTGACTCCAGACCTTCACGTTGGGTACCTGCCTCGCTCAACTGAGTTTCAAGGTTTTCACGTTGAGCATTGGCCTCGGCCAGTTGCGTCTCGAGATCACTGATCTGTGCGCTGGCAGTATCCAGCTGCGCCTGCAGATCATTGATCCGAGCTTCGGCGTCAGTCAACTGCTGCTCCAGTGCCGCCTTCTCTTCGGTTGCACTATCCAGTGATTGCTGTACCTCTGCCATGGCAGTGGATGTGGCAGCTGAGGCTTCATTGGCCGCAGCCAGTTCTGCTTCCAGGCTTTCCACTTGCGCCTGTACCGAAGTCAGCTCGCTCTGCAGACTCTCGATGGTGCCGGCATCGCTGTCTCGCGTTTCGTTGGCAACAGACAACTGCGCTTCCAGATCTCCCACCAGTGCACCCAGTTCGACAACTTCGCTCTCCAGTCCATCACGATTGCTGGTGAGTTCTGCCAGTTGTGCCTGCAGCCCCTCGACTTCTGCCTGAACGGCGCCGCTGGCGTCAGCCGCCTCGCTCGCTTCGGACGTTGCACTCTCCAGTTGCGCCTGCAGAACGGTTCTTTCCGTACTCAGGGAAGCCAGCTGTCCGTCCATCTCTGCCTTGTCTTCCTCGAGCGAGAGAACTTTCTCGGTCAGTACCGCATTGCCGTTTTCCAGATCGACAAGCTGCTGGTTGAGGGCTGCCTGTTCGGTTTCCAGGATGTTGAGTTGCTCCATCGCAGCATCACGCTCTGCCCGCAGCGTATCTACCCGGTCCTTGACCAGACCGTTGGCATCCTGCAGGTTTTCATAGCTTGCCAGCAACTCTTCGTTCTTCGCCGTGAGTTCTGCATTGGCAGTCTCGAGTTCCTCGCGCGCGGCTGTCAGCGACTCCACCTCTTCGCTGGTCTGGCCAGCACTGGCATCGAACAGGCCCTGGATCTCGCTGACGCGAGCTTCCAGTGCCGCTTTCTCGGATTGCAGTTCTGACAGGGCAGCACTGTCGACGTTGGCAGTGCTGGCATCCATCAGCTGACTTTCCAGTATCGTCACCTGGGTGGCCATTCTTGCCCGTTCGACATCCAGATCACTGGCACGAGCTCGCAATTCGGCAATCGCCGGCTTTTGCAGGTCGATGGTCGAATGCAGCTCGGCAATCTCTGCATCCTTGCCGGCAATGGCCTCTTCGAGTGATGCGCTGCGGGTACGCAATTCGGTCAATGCAGCTTCCTGCTCGGCAACCGTTGCCTGCAGTTCATCGATCCGCCCCTGGCGGGCGGCCAACTCTTCTTCCAGTGAACTGCTTCGACTCCGCAACTCGCTGATCACAGGGACCTGCAAGTCGATGGTGGACTGCAGCTCTTCGGCTTCAGAGCGTCGCGCAGCCAGCTCGTTCTCCAGAGCCTCACTGCGACTGCGCAATTCCGCGATGGCAGGAACCTGCAGGTCGATGGTGGACTGCAATTCGCCGATCTCGGACTGGCGTGCGGCCAGTTCGTCTTCCAGGGAGGCACTACGCTGACGCAGCTCCGCGATAACCGGTACCTGAAGATCGATCGTGGCCTGCAGTTCCTCTGCAGCCGCCTGGGCAGCCACCAATTCTTCGTTCTGCTCTCCGCTGACATCCTCGAGTTGAGCCTGCAGGGAATTGACGTTCATGGCCATCTGGGCACGCTGCTCGTCCAGGGCAGAACTGCGAGAGCGCAATTCAGCCAGTGCCGGCTTCTGCAAATCGATGGTGGCCTGCAGTTCGGCCAGTTGTGCCTCGTAGGCAATCTGCTCTTCCTCGGCGACAGCTCTGGCTGCGGCGAGCTCTTCCTCCAGTGCACTGTTGCGCTCGCGCAATTCGGCAATCACCGGCTTCTGTACATCGACGGTCGCCTGCAATTCGCCCACTTCGGCTTCCAGCGCAATCAAGGATTCGGCGGCTGTTGTCTGTTCGGCTTCCAGGCTGGCCTGCGCGGTGACCAGTGCCTCCTTGTCCGCTTGCAGCGCCGTCATCGCAGCCTGCATGCTGTCACGCTCGCTGGCCAGGGAGTCACGCTCGCCACGAAGTGCATCGACACTCGATTGAAGCTCTGCGACCTGATTTTCCAGGCTCTGCTCCTGTTCACTGACAGTGGCCTGCAAACTCTGGATTTCTGCGGTTCGGGTTTCGATTTCCGACTGACTTTGCGTGCGGACCTGCTCCAGCTCGTTCTGCAAACCACCCAGAGCGACCTGAAGCTCTCCCTTCTCGCTGCGCAGGGCCTGCCCCTGGGCAGTCAGATCCTCGACTTCAAGCTGCAAGGCCTGTTTCTGTGCTTCCAGCTCACCGATTTCGACATTGAGTGCCACGACCTCGGAATCGAACTGTCCCTGCAGTACCTGATAGCTCTCCTGTGAGGCTTCCAGCTCGGCGTCCAGATTACCGGATGACGAGAGCAGCGACTGCACCCGGTAATTGAGTTCGCCCACATTGGACTCACGCTCGGCGATGGCAGCTTGTGCCGTTTGAAAACGTTGCTCCAGCGCGGCGTACTCCTCTTGCAGATCACTCAACTGCGCCACCTTGTGATCGATCTCGGCCTGCAGATCACTTTCGCTGGCAGCCAGGTTCGCCTGAACAACCGACAACTCCTCGGTACGTGCACCCAGTTCCTGCTCTGCCGCGCTCAATGATTCACGCGCATCGGCCAATTGTGTTTCCGTATCCGACAATGCCGTCTGCGTTTCGCTCAGCGTGGATTCGGTCTGCGCAAGGCGGTCCTGCGTCACACTCAGTTCACCCTCGACACCGGCGAGATGACCCTGCAGGTTTTGCATGTCGACCTCGAGAGCAGCCTTGCGGGCCTCGAGATCACCGATTTCCGCGTTCAGCTCTGCAACGTCGGTATCGTAGACAGACAGCAGCGAGTTGTAGCTGGCCTCGGCATTGCGCAATTCGTTGCCGGAAAAGCTGGCCGCGGATTGCAGGGATTGCAGCTCTGACTGGGCAAAGCCGAGAATGGCTTCCTGCTCACCCACGGATGCCTGCTGCTGCAGGATCCGGACTTCCTGGTCGCGGATCAACGCCACCTGTTCTTCGATCTGCCCTTCGCGCTCGGCTATCTTCTGGTGCAGCGAGGCGATTTCCTCGTTGAGTTCGACCAGTCTGGCGTCACTGTCGGACGCATCCTGACCGGACGCCTCGAGCTGAGTCTGCAGGCTTGCGATGCGTTCGTTCAGTTCTGCTACCTGCGCGTCACGGACTTCGACCTGCTGCCCCGATTCCTCGATCAGAGTCTGGAGACGGGCAACTTCGTCATTCAGCTCACTGATCTGCCTGTCACGACCGTCCAGAGCATCGCTCGAGGCTGCCAGCTCGCTGCGCAGATCGACGATTCGTGAGTCGGCTTCGAGATCGATGGCGGCGACAACGCTTTCCAACTGGATGGCGGCCGCCTGACGCTCGGCATCGAGCTCGCTCATGCGCGCCTGGGCGGTCTCCAGCTCAGCGGTCAGCGCGGCGACCTGCTCTTCCAGCTCGCTCTTCGACTGCCCGGCATCAGCCAGCAATCCCTGTGTTTCATCGCGTTCGGCTCCCAATGTCTGCAACTGCTCGCGCAAACCGGCCAGTTCGCTCTCTCCACTGGCAATGGCCTCCTTCAGGGCGCTCTGTTCGTTTTCCAGATCCGCAATGGTCTGCTCGGCGCTTTCCAGCTCCGCACCACGCTCGTCGAGCAGCGCAGTGACCTGGTCGCGTTCCAATTGCGTGCTCTTGAGATCATGCACCGTATTGGAGCGCGACACCCATGCTGCCACCAACGCGATCAACGCCAGGGCTGCCAAGACGAATTTCAATTGATATGAAGACCTGCTGGGGGCTTTCTCAAACTCTCTGAACATGAAGTCGTTTCCGGTGACAGGGGTCAAACAGCATATGTGCCAAGCGCAGCAGACATCCTAGCGAAAACAGGTTGTCGCCACAATCTTGTCACGCAGTAAATCACGTATTTCGATATGTCTTTAAGTAAACTATACATTCCACCACAGACAGTGATTGCAAAGCATTACAGTGAGCGCCAGAGGCAATCACCGTAATCCTCGATCCTCATCACTGCCGAACGAATCGAGGCCCTCATACGTGCGTATTCATCTCAGTGCTCTCGGCTGCCGCCTGAACGAAGCGGAGCTGGAACAATGGGCCACGGCCTTCACCGGTGCCGGCGATCAGATCGCCAATGATCCTTCCGAAGCCGATGTCATGGTGCTCAACACCTGCGCGGTGACACGTGAGGCCGTGCGCAAGTCGCGGCAGAAGCTGCAGCGACTGCAACGTGCCAATCCGCGTGCGAAGCTGGTGGTCAGCGGCTGCTACAGCGAACTGGAGCCGGACAGTGCACTGGCCGAACTGGGGGTCGACCTGATCATCCCCAACACCCGCAAGGACGAACTGGTGCCGCTGACCCGTCGCGCCTTCACCGAAGTGGCGATGCCGCAAGCCGCCACGCTGCCTGCCAATGCTGCCTTGTTCACTCGCAATCGTCATCGGGCCTTCATCAAGATCCAGGATGGTTGCCGGTATCGTTGTACCTTCTGCATCGTGACCGTGGCGCGCGGTGCCGAACGCAGCCGTACCATCGACGATATCGTCGAAGAGGTTCGACAACTGCAGCAGGAAGACGTCAGAGAAGTCGTACTCACCGGGGTTCATGTCGGCGGTTACGGCTCCGATCTTGATACCGATCTGGAACACCTTGTTCAGGCTCTGCTCGACGATACCGATATTCCCCGCATTCGCTTCGCGTCGGTAGAACCATGGGATCTCTCACCGGGATTCCTGACACTGTTCGACAATGCCCGTGTGCAACCCCATATGCACCTGCCCCTGCAAAGCGGATCCGATACCGTGCTGCGACGCATGGCAAGGCGCTGCAAGACTGCAGACTTCAATGCGCTGACCAGTGAATTGCGCAAGGCTGTGCCCAACTTCAACATCACGACGGATATCATCGCCGGATTTCCGGGTGAGACCGAGCAGGAGTGGCAGGACTCACTCGACTTCATTGCCACTCAGGGCTTCGGACATATCCATGCCTTTACCTATTCCGAGCGTGACGGTACTCGGGCTGCCGGATTACCCGACTCGGTCCCCATGGAGATTCGTCAGCACCGCAGCCGTCAGTTGCACGAGCTGGGCGAACGCCTGAAGAGCGAGCAGCTGCAACGTTCGGTCGGTACGGTTGCCGAGGTACTCTGGGAGCGCGGTCGGGAATCTGTCGATGAGCACGGCCAGACGCTCTGGACCCATCAGGGCTATACACCCAACTATCAGCGGGTCAGAGTCAGCAGTGCGGAGAATCTCGCCAACTGCATATTACCGGTACAACTGACCGGCGTGGAAAACGGCAAACTGATCGGTACCCTGCAGGAATCCCCGGCTATCGCTGTCGGATGAAGAACACGTAACCGATTCCCGAAAATTTTTTTCCCGCCGAAAGCGCATCTTTCTGCTGCAGACCGGCAGCGAAAATGCCATCGCAATAGTCGTCTGCAGAGCACTCGCCTGCTGCGACGCAAGAATGCCCATGGTCAAGTCCGCGTGCTACTGCTGGCGTGGTGGCCTATGCCTCTGCCAGCGTAAGCCGCGCTGATACCGCTTCACGCCGGCTGGGTAATGCCGCACTGCGCCACGATCGGGACTGGCCGTGCAGGGCAATTCGAGACGAGGGAGAAAGCGCTGGCAAATGGCGCAGCATCAGCGTTGTGCCGGTTCGAGCGCCTGCCAGCCGTGGATTGAAACGCGTACTATAAGCCACTGCGAAGACAACCACGGGACACCAGACGCATACATGACCACCAACCCGATGCTTGACGCTGACGAAATCGAAACGCAGGAATGGCTGGATGCGCTCGACGCCGTCATTGAACACGAAGGACCCGAGCGCGCCCACTATCTGCTGGAAAGGCTCATCGACAAGGCTCGACGCTCGGGTGCCAATCTTCCCTACGATGCCAGTACGGCCTACGTCAATACCATCCCGGTTCACCTGGAACAGAAGAGTCCCGGTGATCATGAACTGGAACATCGCCTGCGCTCCATGATTCGCTGGAATGCCACGGTCATGGTACTGCGCGCCCAGAGAAACGATTCCGGCCTCGGCGGACACTTGTCCAGCTTTGCCTCCGCTGCCACCTTGTATGACGTGGGCTTCAACCACTTCTTTCATGCACCCACCCCTGAACACGGCGGAGACGTCGTGATGATGCAGGGGCATTCGGCACCCGGCATCTATGCTCGCTCGTTTCTGGAGGGCCGCCTGACGGTCGAGGAACTGGACAATTTTCGCCGAGAGGTCGATGGCAATGGCCTGTCATCCTACCCCCATCCCTGGCTGATGCCCGAATACTGGCAATTCCCGACCGTGTCGATGGGCTGGTGTTCGCTGACGTCGATCTACCAGGCGCGTTTCATGAAATACCTGCACGACCGCAGCCTGGCACGCACCGACAATCGGCAGATCTGGGCATTCCTGGGCGATGGTGAAATGGACGAACCGGAATCACTGGGTGCCATCTCGCTGGCCGGTCGTGAAAAGCTCGACAACCTGAACTTCGTCATCAACTGCAATCTGCAACGGCTCGATGGACCGGTACGTGGCAACAGCAAGATCATTCAGGAGCTGGAAGGTGTCTTCCGAGGCGCCGGCTGGAATGTCATCAAGGTGATCTGGGGCTCGTACTGGGATCCCCTGTTTGCCAAGGACAAGTCCGGCAAGCTGATGCAACTGATGATGGAAACCGTCGATGGCGAGTATCAGAATTGCAAGGCCAAGGGCGGTGCCTACACCCGAGAACATTTCTTCGGCAAGTATCCCGAGACACGAGCCCTGGTCGCCAACCTCACCGATGAAGACATCTGGCGGCTCAATCGAGGGGGCCACGATCCGCACAAGCTGTTTGCCGCCTACAAGCAGGCGGTTGATCACAAGGGGCAACCGACTGTCATTCTGGCCAAGACGGTCAAGGGTTACGGTCTCGGTGAATCCGGCGAAGGTACCAATGCCACTCACCAGCAGAAGAAAATGGATCTGGAATCGCTGCTGAAGATGCGTGATCGGTTCGGCCTGACACTCACCGACGAACAGGTCAAGAACTACGAGTACATTCTGCCGGATCCGGAGAGTGCCGAAATCAAGTATCTGCAGGAGCGACGCAAGGCGCTTGGCGGCTACCTGCCCCAGCGCAAGAAGTTTGCCGAACCGCTGGAAGTGCCGCCTCTGGAAGCCTTCAAACCACTGCTGGAAGGTTCCGGCGATCGCGAAATCTCCACCACCATGGCTTTCGTGCGATTGTTGACCATCCTCACCCGAGACAAGAAGATCGGCAAGAATATCGTGCCCATCGTACCGGATGAGGCTCGCACCTTCGGCATGGACGGCATGTTCCGGCAACTGGGTATCTATTCATCCGTCGGCCAGCTGTACGAGCCGCAGGATCGGGACCAGATCATGTACTACAAGGAGGACAAGACCGGCCAGATACTCGAAGAAGGCATCACCGAGGCCGGTGCCATGGCCAGCTGGCTGGCTGCCGCCACGTCCTACTCCACGCATGGCGTGAACATGCTGCCGTTCTACATCTACTATTCGATGTTCGGCTTTCAGCGCATTGGTGATCTGGCCTGGCTGGCCGGTGACATGCGTGCCTGCGGTTTCATGATCGGTGGTACGGCAGGTCGCACCACACTCAATGGCGAAGGTCTGCAGCATGAGGACGGCCATTCACTGGTACTGGCCAACACCATCCCCAACTGCATCAGCTACGACCCCTGCTTCAGCTACGAGATGTCCGTGATCATTCATCACGGCATGACCCGCATGCTGACCAATCGGGAAAGCGTGTACTTCTACATCACGGCGATGAACGAGAACTACCTGCACCCTGCCATGCCCGAAGGTGCCGAAGAAGGCATCATCAAGGGCATCTATCAGCTACGCGCAATTGCTGATGGTGACGAGAAGAAGGCCGCGAAGTTCGACACTCACGTGCGATTGCTGGGAAGCGGCACCATTCTGCGCGAGGTCATGGCCGCCGCCGACATGCTGGAAAACGAATGGAATATCGGTGCCGAAGTCTACAGCGTCACCAGTTTCAACGAGCTGGCTCGCGACGGTCTGGAGGTGGAACGCTGGAACATGCTGCATCCGAACGACGACCCACGTGTCCCCTACATCACCCAGATACTGGGCACGGGTGATGCACCCGTGGTGAGTTCCACCGACTACATGAAGACACACTCCGATCAGGTGCGTGAGTTCGTACCCGCCACCTTCACGACATTGGGCACCGATGGTTTCGGCCGTTCCGATACACGCGAGAAGTTGCGTGAATTCTTCGAGGTCGACAAGCGCTATGTGACGATAGCGGCACTGCACTCACTGGCAATGGATGGCAAGCTGGACAAGGTCACCGTTGCCAAGGCGGTACAACAGTACGGTATCGATCCTGACAAACCCAATCCGGCAACTGCTTGAGGGAGGCGATCATGAGTGAATCAGACAACGTGAAAGACATCGTCATCCCCGATATCGGTGATTCGGAAAACGTCGAGATCATCGAGATCCTGGTGTCGCCTGGCGACCAGATCAGTGTGGATGATTCTCTGCTGACTCTGGAGAGCGACAAGGCGAGCATGGAAGTGCCTGCCACGGAGGCAGGTGTCATCGAGTCACTGAGCATCTCGGTCGGAGATACGGTCAACGCCGGTGATGTGATCGGCACGATGAGCACGATGGATGGCGGCAGCGCCGACGAAAAAGCGTCCTCATCCAAAGACTCATCGAAAGACTCATCGTCGGAAGGCTCGACAGACTCGTCAAGGGAATCGTCGGAAGATGACGCCGCACCCACGGCGGCAGACGACGCGCCTCGAGAGAGCGACTCCTCTGCATCCGCTGCCGAGGAGTCGAAGGCGGCGGCAAGCAAGGCTGCCGACAAGAGCAGCAGTACCTCCAGCTCTCCGACGGCACACATCAGTGATGACAGGATACGCAAGGCCCATGCAAGCCCCGGCGTCCGCCGTTATGCACGAGAGCATGGAGCAGATCTGTCGCTGATCAGCGGCACCGGCCCCAAGGGCCGAATCAGCAAGGATGATGTGCGCGCCTTCATCAAACAGGCGATGGAAGGCGTCAGTGCCAACTACGGCAGCCATGCCGGCGGTGTGGCTGGCAGTGGCGCCGGCATTCCTGCCATACCGGAAGTCGACTTCACCAAATTCGGCGATGTCGAGCGCGTCCCATTGGGCCGTATCAACAAGCTCAGTGCTGCCAACCTGCACCGGGCCTGGCTCAATCTGCCCATGGTGACGCATCACGAGCTGGCCGACGTCACGGAAATGGAGTCGTTCAGAAAGCAATTGAAGAACGAGGCCCGTGAAGGCGATCCCAAGGTGACCGGTCTGGCCTTTCACATGAAGGCACTGGTGAAAACCCTGCAGGCCTTTCCCCGCCTGAACAGCTCCCTGTCGGCCGATGGCGAAGCCCTGTTCTACAAGAACTATTACCACATCGGCATCGCCGTCGATACACCCAACGGCCTGGTAGTGCCGGTGTTCCGGGATGTCGACAAGAAGAGCATCAACCAGCTTGCCGAAGAGATGTCCGACGTCAGTTCCAGGGCCCGCAACAAGAAGCTCAAACCGGACGAAATGCAGGGTGCCAGCATGACCATCTCCAGTCTTGGAGGGATTGGCGGTACCTCTTTCACCCCCATCGTCAACCCGCCCGAGGTTGCCATTCTGGGTATAACCCGGGCCACCATGCAACCGGTCTGGAATGGCAGTGAATTCGTGCCTCGTCTCATGTGTCCGCTGGATCTTACCTATGATCACCGAGTCGTCGATGGTGCGGATGCGGCTCGCTTCATGGCGCACTATGTCCGCCAGATCAGCGATATACGCAGACTCACGCTCTAGTCCGGATTGTCACCAACAAACCGGGCTCGCAGATTGATGCCGTATCGGAAAACCCTTCACAGGCAGCTGCACCCGAAAGCACTCTGCACAGTGCAGCTGCCGGCCCCGGAGAACAAGATCCAATGAGTGAGCTGGAAACAGTCAAGATTCCCGACATCGGTGACGCAAGCGATGTCGAAGTCATCGAAGTCCTGGTATCCGTCGGCGATACCATTGCGAAGGAGGACTCGCTGATTACCGTCGAGAGCGACAAGGCGAGTATGGAAATACCATCGCCGGCGGCCGGCGTCATCACATCGCTGCTGGTCAATACCGGTGACAGAGTCTCGGAAGGCAGCGATATCCTGGTGATGGATGTTGCTGCCGCCGGAGGTTCAGGGAACAGCGACAACGCGACCGAATCGGACAAGACAGCCACCCCGAACGACGGCGGCACAGAGAACGATACATCACCCTCCCCGGATGCTGACAAGGCTTCCGGAGAAACAGAAACACGGGACACACCGACCGACAGCCAGCGCCCCTCTCCCGGCTCGGCAGACAGCAACAGCGTGGCTTCCGAGCAGGACAGGCAGGCGGCTGAAGAACACTACGAACTGGTCGTGCTGGGAGCGGGCCCCGGTGGCTATACAGCCGCCTTCCGGGCTGCCGATCTCGGCCTCAAGGTACTGTTGATAGAGCGTTATCCGGACCTGGGCGGCGTGTGCCTGAACGTAGGCTGCATTCCTTCCAAGGCACTGCTGCACACTGCCGCGATCATCCAGGAAACCCGTGGCATGGCCGCTCATGGGGTCACTTTTGCCGAACCGGAGATCGACATCGACAAGCTGCGGGCGTTCAAGGAGGATGTCATCGGCAAGTTGACGGGCGGGCTCGCAGGGTTGGCCAAACAGCGCAAGGTCAGCGTCATGCAGGGCTTCGGTCGCTTCCAGAGCAGTCACGTGATGGCCGTCAGCGCCTCGATGCCGGACAATGAGAACGACGAGTCACCGCGCCTCGTCAGTTTCGACAAGGCCATCATCGCCGCCGGTTCGCGCAGTATCCGTATCCCCGACTTTCCGTATGACGACGAGCGCCTGATGGACTCCACCGGCGCACTGCAGCTGGCCGATATTCCCAAGCGTCTGCTGGTCATCGGCGGCGGCATCATCGGCCTGGAAATGGGTTGTGTGTACGCCGGTCTGGGCAGCCAGGTGACCGTGGTGGAACTCTCGGACGGTCTGATGCCCGGTTGCGATCGAGATCTGGTACGACCATTGGAAAAGCGGCTGAAAAAGGACTTCGAGAATATCCTGGTCGGATCCCGGGTCACCGGCATGGAATCCGGCGAGGCAGGTCTGACGGTGAGCTTCGAAGGCGGCAAGGCTCCGGCCAGCGATACCTTCGACCGCGTCCTGCTGGCAGTCGGACGCAGTCCCAATGGCCATGCTGTGGATGCCGACAAGGCCGGAGTCAAGGTGGATGATCGTGGTTTCATCAAGGTGGACTCCCAGCAGAGAACCAACGTCGATCACATCTTTGCCATCGGCGACCTCGTCGGGCAACCGATGCTGGCGCACAAGGCCACCCACGAAGGCAAGGTCGCCGCCGAAGTGGCCGCAGGTCAGAAGAGTCATTTCGATGCCAGGACCATACCTTCAGTCGCCTATACCGACCCGGAAGTCTCCTGGATGGGATTGACCGAGACGACGGCCAAGGAGCAGGGAATCGCCTTCGAAAAAGGTGTCTTCCCCTGGGCCGCCAGTGGTCGTGCACTGAGCATGGCACGCAGTGAAGGTCTGACAAAGGTTCTTTACGATCCGGAGAGCAAGCGCATTCTGGGTGCCGGCATGGTGGGACCCAATGCGGGCGAACTGATCGCCGAGGCCGTGCTGGCCTTGGAGATGGGCGCGGACATCGAGGATATCGCACTCACCGTACACCCTCACCCGACCCTGTCGGAAACCTTCAATTTTGCAGCTGAAGTTGCTGAAGGCACCGTCACCGATATCTACGTGCCGAAGCGCTGATGGATCCGAGCCGGCAGCTGCCTGTCTGACAGGCAGCTGCCGCAAGCCGATGCAGCAGCAGACTCCGGCCGGCTCTGGACCAGACAGTCATCATCGAGGCGAATGTTCTCAGCGAGTATCCGCCCTCTGTTGCATGCGGCGTACTACAGAGCGTCGATGTGCTTGCGAATGCTTTCGAACTTGGCAGCGATGGCCGCAGCTTCTGCATCCGACGCCTTGACCATGCTCTCCAGCTCGTTGAGCTCGGTCAGTACATCGGCTGCCAGTTCCGTATTGCTCGACTTGGAAGAATCATGCTTGTTGATATCAACCAGCTTGTCGAGTTCAGCCACAGCCTTGAGCAGGAAAGGGGATATCTCGTAGCTGTGCTCCATGCGTGCAGTTCCGCCATCGGCGACAACCGTTTTCAGAGAACGACCAAACTTGTACTTTCGGCTGTAAGGCAGAAACGACCCCTTGGCCCGCTTGTAGATGATTCGCAGTACGTCCTTGTCCAGGCCATCCTGACGCAGGCTGTAGTGTGAAATTTCATGGAATCGAACAATGCCCATTTCGGCAAGAGTCGGATAACTGGCATTTTCTGACATTAAGATCTCCGTGGTACGTAGTTTGCAAGATGCTGCAGTAACGGCGCCTGTTGGCGTTGCATGGCGCGAATATGGTTGCAGACCCCTACCCTACAACATCTTTCAAGGGAACAAGTCCTGACACCTGTGTGACGCAATGACTTGCCGCAAGCATTATCGGTACCGGCGGCAACCGCAACGGCAATCACCTTTCATGCCAGTCCTGCCGGACGACCCACGGCCACGGCGCTGATACGACTTTCCAGGAAGGTACGCTGACCATCCCTGGTAACCATGTTGTCATGGCGCTCTACCGTGATGATGAACTCGGCTCCACCAGCCTGCTGCAGTTTCTCGGCGGCCAGCTGACTGCAGATCCGCGCCGCCGCCACCGCAGCCTCTTCCAGCGTTTCATGCACTTCCGGCCCCGAAGACAGGAGTATCTGGACACGTTCACCGCCAGCCGGTGTCAAGAGAATATGCTGCTCCTGACGAACCGAGCCAACCACCGCCCCCAGCGCATTGGCCACCTGAGCGTGCTCGCACACTACAAGCCGAGTATCCAGTAACTCCGCTGTCGCCGGGTAGTAACTGCGGGCCGGCGCACCCAACGCAACCACAGGTAGATTCACGCTGGCACGAACACGCAGCAGTTGTCCATCGGATTCCGCGAAACCTGCCTGCAGCAATGTCTTCTGTGATTCCGACAGAGCCCTGCCACCCTTCTGGCTCGCTGCCGCAGCATCCAGCAGCATCAATGCCGTGGCACTCGACACCTTGCCGGCCAGAGCCGTGCAGAATGCGTCCTCATCACCGTAGATGGGGCCATGATTGTCTTTGGCATAGCGCATCAGCAATTGCGCACCCAGACAGGCAGCATGGCGGTTCCAATCTGTCTGGCGACCCAGCACATGCGCAGCGTCGCTGGGCGTGAAACCGGCGCGCAGCACCAGGCCACGCTGCTCCAGTCTGCTCAAGGCACGTTCCATTGTCTGATCACTGAAAAGGCTCTGTACGGCAATCGGTTTCTCGACGATCCGCTCATGCAACTCCCGTTGCTGCGCGGACAGCCCGGTCAGATTGACCTGCGGTCCATGGGCAAGAACAAACTGCGCGCTGTGCGTTGTACTGAAAGGCAATCGCAGCTGTGCTTCAAGCACTTCTTCCAGCTCGGGCCGCTGATGGACCAGCAGGCTCAGCGGCAGGACGCGTTGCGTCTGTAGGTCGAACTGCCGTTGTTCACGGTTGTACCATATGCCACTGTCCCCTCCCAGACCATGGGTCTGCACATCGATGGCCTGAACCATGGTTCGCCAGCCCCCCACGATGGCTCCCTCGGGGTTCAATCGCGGTCGCCCATCGCGGATCAGCGCGATATCGGTTGTGGTCCCCCCCATGTCCGATACCAGAAGATTCTCTTCACGGCAAAGAAAGCGAGCACCTACCACACTGGCAGCAGGCCCGCTGAGAATCGTTTCCACCGGTCGGCTCAATGCCATTGCATCACTGATCAGGGACCCGTCACCCTTTACCACCATCAACGGTGCCCGGATGCCACGTTGCTGCAGCATTGCCCGAGTCGCCTGCAGCAGCGCCTCGATCATGGGAATCAGCCGGGCATTGAGCAAGGCCGTCAATGCACGACGGGGCGCATCGAGCCCGGAAGTCAACTGGTGACCACAACTCAGCGGCTTGCCCGTCATCGAGGCTATCAGCGTCTGCACCTCATTCTCGTGAGACGGATTTCGCACGGCAAACATGGAGGACACAGCATAGGCTTCCACCCGATCATCGATCTCTTCCACGAAACTGCGCAAGCTGGTGGTATCCAGTGCGGCCACGGCATGCCCGCTCGCATCGTGCCCTCCCTGCAGAAAGATCACCGGGTCGCCCGCCAGGGCCTGCTGCAGATTGGCACGCTGCATCTGCCCGGGTGTGAATCCGACCAGAATCAGTGCCACGGGCCGACCACGCCCCTCCACCAGAGCGTTGGTCGCCAGTGTCGTGGACAAGGAGACCAGTTCGATCCCGGATGCGACATCGGCATCGACGATCCTGTCGACAGCCGATTGCAAGCCCTCTACCAGATTCGCATGGGTTGTCAGCGATTTGGCACTGGATACCACTCGTTGCTCATCGTCGACCAGAACCGCGTCCGTGTAGGTACCACCCGTATCCAGTCCCAGTTGAAATCCCACGTTACCTGCCTTCCACTCAACGTTGTCCCGACTATCAATCAAGGCCTGTCGCTTGTAAACCACTCACACTGCAAAAAACCGGAATGTTGCCGCTAGCAGTACACATCTGGGTGTCGAAGAAGAAACAATTGATGAAACAGAGTCCCGACAGTCACTCGGTTCGGGGGTTTACCTTGATGGAGTTGCTGATCACTCTGGCGGTGGCCGGCATTCTGCTGGGTATAGCCGTGCCAAGCTTCAAGGAGACCCTGCAGCAGTCCCGCCAGGACAGTCGCGTCATGGACCTCACCGGAGCACTGACTTTCGCCCGTTCGGAAGCCATCAAGCAGTCGTCCCGCGTCAGCGTATGCGCACGTAACAGTGATACGAGTTGCGGTACCAACTGGAACCAGGGCTGGATTGTCTTCGTGGACAATGCTGCAACCGCCGGCATCATCGATGCAAGCGAAACCGTCCTGAAGGTCGCCAGCCCTCTACCCACGGGTTTTACCCTGGCGAACAGTGCCATTACCCAGGGCGTGGCGGACGCCACTCAACGCTCGTATGTAAGGTTCGGCCCTCGTGGACTGAGCAACTGGCGCGGTTCTGGCACATTCACTTTCTGTGATGACAGAGGCAGTCGTGCGGCGCGCGCGGTCAATGTGTCCATGAGTGGTGATGTGCGACAGGCGCGCAGCACCGGTGACGGCACACTGTACGACACCTTCGGGCAGGCGATCACTTGCGATGACAGCCCATAGGTATCAGCAAGGAAAATGCATAGATCAGACATGCGATGAACAAGCGATCGAACGTCAGCGAGGCAATACCTGTACACGCAAACCGACGGCAATCGACTCCAGCGACGGCGCCACACCTTCGCCGGCAATCCGGCATCGGATTGCTCGAGGTTCTGGTGGCCGTGATTCTGCTATCCGTCGGCTTCCTGGCAGCCGCTCGAATGCAGGTTCAGGGCATGCGCTACAGCCAGGACGCCTATACGCTTTCACAGGCGAAATTCATGATTCTGGACATGACGGAGCGCATGCGGGTCAACCGTGAGGCTCTCAAGGGAGATGCCTACAAGTCCATGACGACCCACTCGGGTACATCCAACCCGGCTTGCATCACCAACGAAACTCCCTGCACACCGGCTGATATCGCAACCGCGGACCTGCACGCCTGGAGTCAGAACCTGCACGCACCTGATGATATTTCGGATTTCACGCCACTACTGCCCGGTTCGGCAACCGTCCCTGCCAGGGGAACGATCACCTTCGATGCGGCAGCAGGTGCCTATAGCGTCGGCGTTCAGTGGAGTGAGAATGTCGACGGCGTCGACACACCGAGAACCCTGTCAGTCAAGGTCTTCCCGTAATGGCTCTTCGTGTTCGACCGGCAACATTACCCGCGCTACCACCAGCACGGACACCGGCGAGGCGCGCCATTTCTCGACGGCAATCCGGCCTGTCGCTGGTGGAACTGATGATCGCCATGGTAGTCGGCCTGCTCCTGATCAGCGGCATGATCACCGTGTTTGCCGGAACCAAACGCAGTTCCCAGCTGAATTCCAATATGGCCATGTTGCAGGAGAACGGCCGATTCGCCCTGAACTCCATGGTCAGTGATGTTCGCATGGCAGGGTTCCAGGGCTGTGTGGACAGCCAGATCAAGGCAAGAATACGGGCGACGGACGCACCAACGGCAGACTATTCTCTGAGCACGGTTTCCAGCTCCCTGATCGAGAAAGACGGCAAGTGGAAACCTGCCGCGCCGCTGAACTTCACACCACCGGATGACGTTGGCAAACCACTGGCAGGCACCCATGCCCTGTCTGTCCAGTTCGGTAGTCCGGAGACTCGTGAAATTCTGCCGATGGCCAGCGTATCGAGCGATGTCGTGATTGCCGGCGACCTGCCATCGATCGTGACCAGCGGCGATCTGGCACTGATTTCCAACTGCCAGGTCGCTGACATCTTCAAGGTGACACAGGCAGCCAATGGCGTACTGCAGCACGCAGCCATCGGCAACAGCGGCGACAACCGCCTGTCTGCACCTTACGGTCGAGCAGCGAATGATCGTGCGCGCGTGATGCGCTTCGAAGCCAATATCTACTACGTGGGTGATACGCAGCGAACCAGTTCCGAAGGAGATCCCGTCTACGCCCTGTATCGACAGAGCTGGCCCTATGATCGCCCTCCCGTGGAAGTGGTCGAGGGCATATCCAACCTGAAGGTCCGACTGGGATACCGTGATGAACTGAGCAACAGCGACATCGAGTATGTCGATCCGCAGGACGGCAGTCCGGCCAGCGGCCGCATCGAAAGTGTCGAGATCGGACTGTTGATGCAATCGTTCGAGCAGGTTGCCAGCAACCCTGACGGCAGCACCTATCTGCTGGCCGGCAATCCTGTCCAGCCAGCGTCCGAACTCAACGAACACGCAACAAGCTATGTGGCTGATCGACGCCTGCGCCTCGCGTTCGGCTCCACGGTCAGTATCAGGAACCGACGATGAATCATCGCGCTGCGCGGCAACAGGGCTCTGTGCTCATGGTCACCATGATCATGATCTTCATGCTTTCCATTCTCGGGGTGTCGGCCATGCGCGGCGCATCGCTTGAAGGTCAATTGGCCAGCAATGCCATCCACAAGGAGGTCACCTTCCAGGCAGCCGAATCCGCCTCCGACGCCGTGCTGGCCATCAACGGCAAACTCGAATCCATCATCTGCAACGATACCGACGAGACCCTGTCGCAGAACAACCTGGGTCAGTCCGCACAGCAGGTCACGGAGGCAGTGCTGGAGTATGGCGGACGAGCTGCTGCCATGGGCTACTCACTGGGGGGACCGGTGAGTGCCAGACGCTTCGTGGTCACCGGCACCTCCTCTCTGCCTGATGTACACACATCGACGACCATAGCCCAGGGCATGCTGCTGATCGGCGCTGCCGACGATTCCGGAGATTGTTGATGAGCAAGTCCGCTACCTCCCTGCGCATCGGCTTGCTGCGCGGCCTGTTGCTGTCTGTATGTGTGCTCTCCCCATTGCATGCGGACGACACCGAAATCTTCTTCGGGCAGAGCGACGATGCATTCAACAACAATCCCAACATCCTGTTCGTGCTGGACAGTTCGGGGTCGATGTCCACACAGGATCCCGGCTTTGACGGTGTCAGCCGCATGGACAGGCTGAAAACCGCCATGGGACTGCTGCTCGATCAGTCCAGCAGCTACAACGTCGGGCTCATGGCCTTTCAGGGCTACGGTCAGGGTGGCGCCATCCGCTACCCCGTCGGCTACCTCGAATCGGAAAGTACGGAGCTGTGTGACGGCGCCTGCCCGGATGAAAAGGTCGTGGTGCGCCCGGATGGTGGCAACAACGATGGCACGCAACATGACACAAGCAAGCTGGTGAATCTCGCCGAGGATTCGCTGGTGATGGCCGAAATCGTCGCCGCCAATACCAGCGAGGAGACCAGCACCGATACGGTCATCACGAACTCGGCCGTTGCCGTGGCGGATGTGTCCGAATTCACCGAAGATGACGGCAGTACGCTGATCCACAGTAACAATCAGGCGATCAATCGCTGGTTTCACGATGGTACAGATAGCCATGGTGCCGGTTATTTCGCGTATCGATTCGACAACATCGAAATACCGCGAGGCGCCACGATCACCCATGCCAGCATAACCTTTGTCAAGACCGACGCAGCCAATCAGCACGGTGAAGTCTCTGCCTATATCAGTGCCGAAGCGACACCGGATCCGCAGGAATATCCGAACGGCAGCAATGCAACGCTGTCACTGGCAGAACGCAGCGACCCGTCAAGGCGAACCAGTGCACTGGTTCCCTGGGACCCCGTTCCACCGGACAATTCAGCCTCGGCGGAAGCGGAATCCGCAAGCCCGGAAACAGACGTGGAGACGCCGGATCTGAGCAGCATCGTATCCGAGCTCGTCAGCCAGCCAGGCTGGACACAAGGCAACAGAATGTCCTTTCTGCTCGCCCCGTTCGACTCCTATATCGCCACGGCATCCGATACACGAGAATTCCACGGCAGTGCGGCGGTTGCCAGCAAGCTGCCGGTGCTGAACTACACCTATACCGAAGCTGACGATCCCGATCTGACGACCACCGAAGCTGAGGCCAGTGCCCATGTCGATGAATTTTCAGACCAGAACACGGAAGTGGTTTATCGCCATACCGCCAACCCGGTGTCACAGCTGTTTCATGCCGGAGTGCAGAACAATGCTCGAGAGCTGGCCCTGCGTTTCGACAATCTGGACATACCTGCCGGTGCCACCATCAAGAACGCCTATCTGACATTGATGACCGCCGAGGCAGCGGCAAGCGCTTCACCCGACAACGAGTGGCAAGCCGTGGAAGGCACCGGCAATGGCCTGGAAAGCGAGACGGATGAAACGACAGACAGCGGTGATGACAGCGCTTCTCCCGTCCCGGATGACATCGGCTTCTCGATCAATATCAGCGCCGAACTCGAGAACACGCCCGAGGACTACTCGAACAGTACGCTGGGAGAGCGCACGTATTCGTCAACCTTCGTCAACTGGGCCGATGTCGCCAGTGATCCCGACACGGAACTCGTATCACCGAATCTGACCGCCCTTATCTCCGAGGTCACGTCACTGGACGACTGGACCTCGGGAAACGCCATTTCCCTGCGCCTGACGGCACCGGAGGACCACTACAATTCGTCGTCTAACCTGCGCGATATCCTGACCTCCAGTGCAAGCCACAAACCCGGCCTTCTGATCACCTGGGAACCGGCCGCAGAGGACGATGCCGATACGCAGACCACGCAGACCACGGCCATCCGCTTCTCCCATGTACACATTCCCCCGGGCGCTCAGATCAAGAGTGCCAGAATCGTGTTTCATTCGGCCGAAGCCACTGACGAGGAAACCAGTCTGGACATCGCCGGAGAGAAAAGTGCCAACTCCGCGCCCCTGACGACCGCACTCAATGACCTGGGAGACAGGGACCGGACCACAGCCCAGGAAACATGGATTGCCGATCCATGGCTGACCGTCGGTACGACCTACGACACTCCGGACCTGTCGCGCATCGTGCAGGAGATCACCGATCAACCTGACTGGTGTGGTGGCAACAACATGTCATTCTTCATTGCCGGAACCGGCAAGCGTGTCGCGGTCAGCGCCGACGCCAATCCGATCAAGGCACCGACACTCGAAATCAGTTATGCCCCGGATTCCGTACCCACCGGTTCCTATTGTTCCAACAGCTCGATTTCCGCACAGACCGGAGACAGTCGCAATGACGCCGTGCAGAATATCAGCAGCGGCATGGTCGTTCTGGACGGGCAGTCTCTTGATACCGACAGCTCGGCGGATGGCACCGGCCAGGGCCAGCTGATCGGCTTGCGCTTCAAGGATGTCAATGTGCCGAGCAACGCCAGAATTGTCAGTGCGACACTGAAACTGACCAGCAACGAGGAAACGCTGTCGAATTCGGAAATCGGCATCAGTGTCGAGCAGGCGGACAGCGCCCGGGACTTCTCGCCGCTCGACAATGATGTCAGTGGACGGAACTGGTCCAGTGAAATCAGCTGGACCAGCCCTGCCCACATCGGGGCCGGCGAAGCCACCTACTCGGCGGACCTGAAAACCCTGATAGAGCAGACCGTGAGTCGCAGCGGCTGGGCCCGTGGCAATGCCATGGCATTTCGGCTGACGCCAAGAGAGTTCAACCAGCATCGCTCATTCGCCTCATTCGATGCCAATGAAGCTCAGGCGGCCCAGTTGATCATCTATTTCGAGTCCGAACGCGAAAGCCCGGGAACGCGTTTTCGTGACAATCTGAAGCGCCATGTGGACGAACTGGTCGCCATGGGCGGTACTCCCATCACCTCCTCCCTGTATGAAGCAGCCTTGTATTTCCGCAGCGAGGCGGTCGACTACGGCACTCATCGCGGTGCGCAGGCCTGGCAAGATCGCTATCACCGAGTCAGCCACCCCTTCTCCTATGAAGGCGGTGAACTGTCGCGACCGGCAGGGTGCTCGGATGCCTATCTGGACTCCGAGAACTGCATCATGGAAACCATCAACAACCACAGTTCCACACCAACCTACATCTCCCCCATGGAGAGCCAATGCCAGACCAACCATATCGTTCTGCTCTCTGACGGTGTGGCAACATCCAATACGGCCGCTGAGCGCATCAGGAATCTGACTGGCCTGGACTGTGATGCCAGTACCGACCAGACCGAAGAATGCGGCCGTGAGCTCGTGCAGTGGCTGCATGACAGTGACCTGTCCGACTCACTGTCCGGCATGCAGAATGTCACCACCCATACCATCGCCTTCAACCTGGCAGAACAGGATCGAGGCTATCTGGCAGATCTTGCAGCGGCCGGCGGTGGTGGTGCCTATTCGGCGGATTCCGCCTCATCCTTGCTGACGGCCTTCCAGAGCATTTTCCTGAACGTCAGCAAAACCGACACAAGCTTCGTGGCTCCCAGCGTGACACTGGCTCAACAGAACCGCTTGAAGAACCGTGAAGATCTGTATTTTGCGATGTTCAAACCCGAGTCCACCGCACGCTGGGATGGCAATATCAAGAAGTTTCTGCTGCAGGGCAACGAAGACAACGAGGCGACTATCGTCGACCAGGATCTGCTGCCCGCGGTTGACGAGATCTCCGGCAACTTCAAGGCAGGTGCCAGAAGCTTCTGGTCGAATGCGACGGATGGTGGCAGTGTCCTGCTCGGTGGTGCCACCTCGAGAATGAAAGTCAGCGAGGAGTCTCACCTGAGTCGTCGAGTGTTCACCTACACGGGCACTACCAGTGACCTCACTCATGCCGACAATGCCGTATTGCCGACCAACAGCAAGCTTGACCCTGAATGGTTCGCCCTGCCCCCGAACCTGGCTTCGGATGCAGATTTCCATCAGGACCTGGTCAACTGGACGCACGGCAAGGACATCAGGGATATCGACGGCGATGGCAATACCGACGAGGCGCGTGGCCAGATGGGCGACCCGCTGCACTCTCAACCGATTCTGCTCAACTATGCCAGTGGCAGTGATGTGGACAGTGTTGTCTTTGTCGCCACCAACGAAGGCTTCCTGCACGCCCTTGACACCGATACCGGTGACGAGAGATACGCGTTCATTCCTCGTGAACTGTTGAAGAACATGTACAAGCTGCTGGCCAATGAACCGACATTGCGACGTCCCTATGGGCTTGATGGTGGCATGACAAGCTGGATTGATGACAGCAATGACAACGGCATCATCGATTCAGGTGAGAAGGCCTATCTGTACATCGCCATGCGCCGAGGGGGAAGCCAGTACTACGCACTGGATGTTTCGGATATCAACAACCCGAAGTTTCTGTGGAGCATACAGGGACGAACCAATACCCTGGACACGGATCTCACCACGGCCGACGGCGATTTCGTCGAATTGGGAGATACCTGGTCGAGGCCTGTTCGCACCAGAGTACGCGACGGCTCTTCCGTGGTTGATGTTCTGGTCTTCGGCGGAGGCTATGACCCCAATCAGGACCCCACTGCCAGCTCCGGAGACGAGGACTTCACCGAGAAGCGTACTACCGATGGCGTCGGGCGAGCGGTCTTCATCGTCGATGCGAAGACCGGCACCAAACTGTGGCAAACCAACCGCGCCGGTACGTTTTCCGGTATGGATTACAGTATTCCATCGGATATCCGTGTCATCGATATCGACTTTGACGGACTGGCCGATCAGCTCTATGCAGGAGACATGGGCGGTCAGATCTGGCGAATCGATATCAACAATGACGTCAGCCTGACCGATTCGCTGGAACAACGCATCGATGGTGGCCGTATCGCCGAGCTGGCCGGCGATGACCCCGAGGATGCACGACGCTTCTACTACCCACCGGATGTCTCGATCATGTCCATCGACGGTCAGCAACAGCTTGCCATATCCATCGGTTCCGGCTGGCGAGCCCATCCACTCGATGATGTCGTACAGGATCGCTTCTACAGCCTGCGCCTGCCGCATGTATATGGCAAGCCGATAGACAGCTTCGGGCTGACTGTCTACCCCAGTGTATCTCATACGTCCAGCGGACTCGTGGATGTCACCGACAAGATCGATGCCAGCCTGCCACTGGATGCCAAGGGCTGGTTCATGGATCTGGAAGAAGATGGTGAGAAGACATTGAGCTCAAGTGTCACCGCCGATCACAAGGTCCTGTTCACCACCTACCTGCCTGAGGCTCAATCCTCTACCTGTTCTGCTGCCGAAGGCTCGGGCAAGGTCTATGCAGTCAGTGTCTTCAATGGCGCCCCCGTACTTGATCTGGACAAGGAGAACAACAAGAACGATCTGACCAAGGAAGATCGAGCACGTACTCTTGATCATGCCGGCATACCGCCACCGACTTCACTGCTGTTCCCGGAGGTCGGTAATGCAACCGTGGTGGTCGGTACGGAAACCCTGCAGGAACTTGATCTGAATGACCTGCGTCGCAGAACTTTCTGGCAGGAAAAGATCGAGGAAGACAGCTGAGCCTTGCCTCATGCCGTCGGGCCTGTAAAGCCTGGCTCAAGTGACGAGGCTTGCGGGTCGATAACTGCTTCCATGGGTTCCCGTTGTGACGCCGTCCAACATCACTACCCGAGCCGGAGAGCTTGCATGTACTGTCCAACCACACCCCGACGTTCATTCCGTCCGCATCGCGTCCGGGGTTTCACCTTGATTGAATTGATGATCACGGTAGCCATCATCGGCATACTCGCCAGCATTGCCTATCCGCAGTATGGCAGCTATGTGCAGAAAACCCGCCGGGCCGATGGTCACCTGGCATTGATGGCAGAAGTACAGACACTGGAGCGGTGCAAGTCCACCCGCTATTCCTACGCCAATTGCACTCTGTCCAGAAGCACTTCGCCGGAGAGCAACTACGCCCTGACCCTGACCAGATCGGCCAGCGCCTTCACGATAACGGCCACCGGTCAGGGCAGTCAGCTGAACGATACGGACTGCAAGATCATGACCATCAATCAGCTGGGCGCTCGCACACCCGATCCTGATACCACGGATTGCTGGCCTGGCTGATCGTTGTTTGCGGTTTTAGGCCCGCGGTCCGCGGTCTGCAGGTCTGCGGTCTGCGGTCTGCGGTCTGCGGTCTGCGGATCGCATTTTGCCGGTCAGGTCTCGATCCGGGATCCGTCTCGGCCCGGGGCCTCAACCTGCAAGTAACCTGGCCGCTACTGAGCTCATGGAGAGAAAACTCAATCAGGGATTCACGCTGATCGAACTGCTGATCGCCGTTGCCGTAGCAGGCATCCTGCTGGGTATCGGGGTTCCCAGTTTTGCGGAAGCCATCAAGGAAAGCCGCATCAGCTCACAGTACAACTCACTCGTGGGTTCCCTCTACCTCGCCCGCTCCGAAGCTGTCAAGGGCTCCGCCGAAGTGACGGTATGCCCAAGAGATGCCGCCGGTTCTTCACAATGCGGAGGCAAACAGGACTGGAACAACGGCTGGCTGGTGTTCATCGATCGCTCAACCGTTCAGGGTGAAGCCACGGCCAGCGTGGATGCTGACGACGAAATCATCGCTGTCGAACCGGAACCGAAGGGCGACAATACCATCACGGCCATCGGCTCTCCCACCAACTCGGCAGCCGGCTCCAGCGAAGTCGGTTTCGTGCGCTACACCCAGAGTGGAGGAGCCCAGTGGTCCTCGGGTTCCATCATTGTCTGCGACACGCATCGAGGAGCCAGTCACTCCCGGGCCATCAATGTCGTATTGACCGGTGATATCCGTCGTGGGCTGCCGCAGGGCGATGAAGATGTCCCAAGAGACGTTTTCAACCAGCCCATCAGCAAATACTGCAGCGAACCATCATGAACGCAGCGCGCAGAGTCATGCCACTGACTCCACTGAACAGGCTGCCGGGCGTATCACCCGGGACAACAGTGCGCGGACCCGGCGGGCAACGTGGCGTCGGGCTGATCGAAATACTGGTAGCCGTCATCATCATGTCCCTGGGCTTTCTGGCCGCTGCACGCATGCAGGTGGAAGGCATGCGCTTCAGTCAGAGTGCCTACTATCAATCACAGGCGTATTTTCTGGCCAGCGACATGATTGACCGCATGCGCAGCAATATAGCCGGCGTGCAGGATGGACATTACTCCGGCCAGAGTACCAGCGCCAGTGCCAGCAACCCCAATTGCACGGTCATCGAGTGCAATCCGCTGGGTATCGCACGTCAGGATCTCTTTGACTGGAGCAGCAGCCTGCATGCCATGCAGGGCGGTAGTGGCTTCACCCCTGCCCTGCCCGGCTCGGACACCACGCCTGCCAAGGGTGAAATTCTGGACATCGGCGACGGCGTGTTTGCCGTTGTCATGCAATGGAGTGAAGTCATCAACGGCGAGAATGACCTGCAGACCCTGCGAGTCCAGTTTGCCCTGGAAGACCGCTGATGAGATTGCCATGTGCAGGGAGCCTGCTCCACAACAGCCACGAATGCCCATGCGTGCGTGAAGCGCGACCGAGCACACAGCAACGGGGCCTGTCCCTGATCGAACTGCTGATCGCCATGACACTGGGCCTGTTGCTCATCTCGGGCATGATTGCGGTATTCGCCGGCAACAAACAGAGCTCCGAGCTGAACTCGGCCATGGCGGACATACAGGAAAGTGCCAGATTTGCACTTGACAATATGGCCAGCGAGATCCGCATGTCCGGATTCCAGGGATGCCTGGATCTCAACTTCGTGTCGCCGAATCTGTTGGGCAATGACATGCCGACTGCTGACCTGCAGGCGACAGCCGCCATGGGATCCATCATCGGTGCCGGAAACCTCTGGTCACCGGCTCCACCACCCGGATTTCTCGCCGCCAATCACAATGCCATCCCCGGCACGCATGCCCTGACTCTGCAGTTCGGCTCACCGGCCACTTACCCGCTGGTGCAGTCGGTTGGTACGGGCAGCGTACCCGATACGATCGGTCCGGTCGTGGTCGATACCACGCCGGGTATCAGTCGCGAAGACTTCAATCTGTCAGCCGGTGATCTTGGCATCATTGCCGATTGCAACGGCGCCGATATCTTTCGCATCAGCTCGATCAGTACCGGAGCCAATACGGCAACCATCGGTCATTCGGCCAGCGCCAACTCCAGCGGTTCGTTCACTCGCATCTATGCCGGTGGAGCTGGAGCCGCAACGAAGTTCATGCGCTTTGTGTCCAGTGTCTACTACGTGGGAGACACCGGTCAGACCAATGACAACGGTGATGCCATCACCTCACTGTACCGACAGTCCCTCCCTTACGGAGACATGGCCCTGAACCCACCCACGGAACTGGTCAGCGGCGTGGAGGACATGCGCATTGCATTTGGCATCAGAACCGGTGACGAGAGCCTGACCTATGTACTGGCGTCCGACCCGCTCTACGACCCTCGCCGCATAGAAAGCATTCGTATCGGGCTGCTGCTCAACTCGCGTAACCGCATTGCTCAGGACGATGATACCAACACCTATTTTCTGGCTGGACAGATGATCGAACCCGATACCGCTGCCAGCACCCAGGCTGCGGGAACCCACAAGAGCGACAAACGCTATCGCCTTGCCTTCAACACTACCGTCAAGGTCAGAAATCGGCGAACACGACCATGAAACACGACTCACGATGCAATCTCGACCGGATGGCCGATGTGCATGCCAGCAAACCCAGGCAGCAAGGTGGCGCCTTGCTGGTGGCCATGGTCATGATCTTCATGCTCTCCATCATGGGAGCATCCGTCATGCGCAGCTCGACGCTCGAAAAACGCATGGCAACCAACGCCATACAGACCTCGGCCACCTTCCAGGCCGCCGAGTCCGCCTCCAACCTTGCATTGAATGATCCAGCCAACCTGACAAGAACCTACTCGGCCGGGTACCAGAAGTCCGTGGTCCTGCCTATCGATGAAGTGCGGGATGATATCGGGCTCGAGTCCCGATCCGTGCTGGAGTGGGTCGGTACAGGTGCAGCGCCCGGCTACTCCCTGGGTGAAGGCACATCCGGTTTTGAAGGGCTGTATTACGTCTCTACCGGCGTCAGCGCGATCGAAGCCGTACGCTCACAGGCGACCGTGGAACAAGGCGCCTATCGAATCGTTCCTGCCCGTTGATGCGTCGCCATGCATCAGCGAACCGTCTCTGCCCTTCCATTGCATTGGCTCTTGATTCTCTTGCTCGTCGAGGTAAACCTATGAATAGTGTGCAGGCCAGCCCTGAAGCCCGTCGGCAGCAGCGCAAGCGCCCCACGACAGCCCTGCTCGCAAGTTCGCTGATCTCGTCGATCATTGCGTTCTCGACGGCCACTGCCGATGACACGGAAGTGTTCTTCGGACAGGTGGATCCGGACACCAATGTGTTTCCGAATGTCATGTTCGTGCTGGATACGTCCGGCTCCATGAATTCAAGCGATTACGGCTATTCCGGCACGCGACTCGAGCGCATGAAATCAGCGCTCAACACCATTCTGGACAGCTCCGCCAATGTGAACGTCGGCCTGATGCGATTCAATGGCTATGACGGTGGTGGCGCGGTACTTTACCCGGTGAAAGGCATCGATCAGGAAATCTGTGCCAACAATGACTGCGGAACCATCGTCATTTCATCGCAGGTGCAGGCGCTCAATGATGATATGGAACAGTACATCCACAATGGCCAGATGACCCCCAGCGGCACCCGGCTGAGCATGGGGGCGTCCAATGGCTCGACACCCCAATTGGTCAGCTTCCGGTTTCAGGACCTGGACATTCCTTCCGGCGCAACCATCACCAGCGCCGAGCTCGAGTTCACGGCCGATGTCAATCGTTATTCAACAGCCTTCCTGAGCATCTACGGGCATGATGTGGGCGATGCTCCCACGATCGGTACCAACAACAACTACCTGAGTGACCAGCCACGTACCTCTGCCAAGGTCGACTGGTGGCCTACCGGCTGGAGTAGCGGCAATACCTATCAGTCGCCGGACATCAAGACAGTGGTCCAGGAGATCATCGATCGTGGTGACTGGTGTGGACAGCAGTCGATGGCCTTCATTGTCGAAGGTATCGGTGAACGTGCTGCCTACGCCTATACCACCAATAATGCCAGTCGAGCCCCCGTACTGAGAGTCAGCTATGACTCG
The DNA here is from genome assembly GCF_052681095.1 of Granulosicoccus sp. 3-233. Classification (NCBI taxonomy): domain Bacteria; kingdom Pseudomonadati; phylum Pseudomonadota; class Gammaproteobacteria; order Chromatiales; family Granulosicoccaceae; genus Granulosicoccus; species Granulosicoccus sp. 3-233. The sequence continues at coordinate 349,752 of NZ_JBQYLE010000002.1, read as the reverse complement.
GACAGCATCCCTGCCGACAAGGGTTGCACACGCAAATCGGCTCTCGCACAGATCAACAGCTCCGCTGACGACGCCTATGAGAAGGTCAGCGACAGCCAGATCGTCACCAACGACAAGCTCAAGATGCCACTGACCTATGGCAATCTGGGCAACAAGGTGGTTACACGCCTGCGCTTTCGCGACCTGGCCATCCCCACAGGGGCCACCATCGAGAGCGCATCAATCGAATTCGAGGTGGATAGTCAGAGAAGTGGCAGCCTGTCCCTGTCCTTGCAGGCTGAAGATGCAGACAGCGCTCCCGAGCTGAGCGCTACCAATGGCTGGATCACTGGTCGCCCCCTGGTTGCCAACCCGGTGATCTGGAACATTGCCAATTCCGACGACTGGTCAAGCAATACCAAGGTCAGTTCGCCCGATCTCAGCAATCACGTGCAGGCTGTTGTCAATCGATCGGGTTGGCAGTCTGAAAACGATATCGCCTTCGTGGTGTCCTACAACGGGTCAGGCACCAACAGGCGCCAGTTCGAGTCCTACGACAGCGAGGTACCGGCAGCGCCCAAGCTTCGTGTCGAGTACAAGGCCAATATCGGCGCTGCCAGTACGCAAGGTATCGCCTACAAGACCGCACGGGACGACATGAAGAGCATCGTCAACGGGTTGACCGCTACCGGCGGCACGCCGATCGTGGCCGCCTACTACGAGGCGGTTCAATACATGCTGGGAGGTCCGGTGGATTACGGTACACAGCGTGGCTATTATCGGCATCCCTATCACCGGGTCTCCCACCCGGACAGCTATACCGGTGGTTCGGTCTCTGTCAATGCAAACTGCACGGCGTCCAATCCGCAAAGCAGCAATTGCACTTTCGAGGAAATCACCGGAAATCCGCAGTACATTTCTCCTCTGGCCGACAGCTGTCAAACCAACCATATCGTGTTTCTGTCCGATGGAGACGCAACCAGCAATACCGCCATCAGCAAGGTCAAGAACCTCATTGGTGCGACATCCTGTGATCCCGGATCGGGCCATGAGGCCTGTGGCGTGGAACTGGCCACCTGGCTGGATGAAACCGATCACAACGAAAACATGTCGCGCAAGCAGAACATCAGCACATATACGATCGGGTTCAACATCAACAGCGATTTTCTGTCCGATATTGCAACCGCGGGTGGCGGTACGTATTACGATGCGGCCTCTGCGGAAGAACTGGTTGCCGTTTTCCAGAACATTCTGGGAGACGTGCTGGCCGTGGATACCAGTTTCGTGGCGCCCGGCAGCACAGTCAGTCAGTTCAATCGCCTGACCCATCGCAACGACATCTACTTTGCCCTGTTCAAGCCTGATGAACGACCGCACTGGGCAGGCAACCTCAAGCGCTACTACGTGGGTGCAGACAGCAAGGGCAACGTCCTGATCCAGGACGTCAACAAGACGGCTGCCGTGGACGAAGCATCCGGCTACTTCGTGGATACCGCCAAGAGCTGGTGGAGCGATACGGTGGACGGCGGTTCGGTCGAGATGGGTGGTGCTGCCAGCCAGGTCAGTCTGGATGGGCCCGACGGTGTCGGTGACAGGCGTGTCTACACCTACCTGGAAGACACGATTCCCGCCAACGGTGTCGATCTCACTGCCAATGCCCAGAAACTGCACGAACAGAATGCTGCCATCACCGTGGACGACCTCGGACTCGGCAGTAACAATGCCGACAACATTGCCCGAAGAACCGAGATTCTGAAGTGGGCACGTGGTGTCGACGTGAAGGATGAGGACCTGGACGGCCAGGAAACCGATGTGCGTCGACACATCGGTGACCCCATGCATTCCCAGCCTATCCTGCTCAACTACAAGAGCAACAGTCAGAACTACAGCACCATTTTCGTGGCGACCAATGAAGGCCTGCTGCACGCCATCGAGCATGAGAATGGTACCGAACTGTACGCCTTCATGCCCAAGGAGCTGCTGCCCAATATCAACGAGTTCTATGAAAACCAGCAGTCGACCAAGCATCCCTACGGCCTGGATGGTGATCTATCCATCCGACACATCGATATCAATGACAACGTCGTCGTGGATCCGGGAGAAAAAGCCATTCTGTATGTCGGGATGCGACGTGGAGGCAACAACTACTATGCCTTGGATGTCTCCGACCGGACGCAACCCAAACTGCTGTGGCAGATCCGTGGCGGCAGTGATGATTTCGAACACCTGGGGCAAACATGGTCCAAACCCATTCCGACAACCATCTTCTATCGAGGTGAGGCTCGGGACGTCGTGATCTTTGCCGGTGGCTATGACACCAATCAGGACCCGAATACGGCCAATCTGACAGCCTCGCAGACTCCGGATACAACGGGTAATGCCATCTATATCGTGGATGCCGATACTGGCACCCGACTCTGGGCCGGACAAGGCAACAATGGTGGTGATGAGCGCTTCGCCGACATGGACTACAGCATTCCGTCGGACATTCGCGTGATTGACGTCAACGGCGACGGGCTGTCGGACCAGATGTATGTTGGTGACATGGGCGGTCAGTTGTGGCGCTTCGATTTTCAGCCCTTTCACCAGAGCGGTCAGCTGGTGTACGGCGGCGTCATTGCCAAACTGAACGGCAACAATGCGACCGATGCGCGTCGCTTCTACAACGAGCCCGATGTCGCATTGGTGGCCAGCGGTGGCAAGCGCTTCCTGTCTGTCAGTATCGGATCCGGCTGGCGGGCACACCCACTCAACGAGCGGGTCAAGGACCGGTTCTACATGATTCGATCCAACAGTGTGTATTCCCGGCCGGAAGGTTACGGCAAGAATACCGGCTCGGCGACATCAGCTTCCTATTCGCCGATCACCGAATCGGACCTGGTCAATGTGACTGACGACCTGAACCCCGTCCTGAATGATTACGGCTGGATGCTCGAGCTGGAATCCAGCGGGGAGAAGGTCATGAGCCAGAGCGTGACCATCAACAATCAGGTCATCTTCACCAGCTACGAACCGGCCGCCAGTGGTGACAGCTGTTCACCGGCCATTGGCGGAGGTGCCGCCTATGTGCTGGATATCTTCACGGGAGCCCCCACGGTCGATCTGGATGACAGTGATTCTTCCGATCCCGACGATGAATCGGGCACCGACGAGAATTCGAACGACAATGAAAATCAGGTTACCTATCGCAACAGCAGTCTGACCAAATCGGATCGCAAGAAGACTCTGCAGCAGGATGGAATCCCCCCCGCCCCGACGGCCTTGATTACCGAAACCGACGGCAACATCGCCACAACCGTCCTGATCAGCACCGAGAAACTGGATATCGACTTCGATGACCTCACCCAACGCACCTACTGGCAGGACAACGGCCGCGGTAGTGCCACACCGGATGAAATAACCGCAGAAGCGGATGGAAGCTGACCCTGTAAACGCCTGATGAAAGACTGATCTGCCGCCGGATGCTCCCCTTCCGGCGGCTTATTCGAAAAGAGCATAAGAACATAGCGAAAAAGCCTTAAACATTCGGCGTCAGTCCTGCTCAAATAGCCTCATGAACCACAGGGCATACAGGCAGGGCATGACGATTGGTACCGAGTTGGCCATTCCAGGCACCGGGCCCTGCGGCCTGTTTCCGGTATTCAAGCTCCAGCGACTGCATGTCGATGGCCCCTGCGCCAACGAGGTCGCCTGAGCCATGTACAATTATACCGAATTCGATCGGGATTTCCTGAAGTCGCGAGTCGCTGAATTCCGCGACCAGACAGAGCGACGACTCAGCGGAGCACTGGACGAAGAGGAATACAAGCAACTGCGGCTTCGCAATGGCCTGTATCTGCAACGTCATGCCTATATGCTCCGTGTTGCCATTCCCTACGGCATGCTGTCCAGTGTCCAGATGAAGACGCTGGCCCATGTGGCCCGCGTGTACGACAAGGGGTATGGTCACATCACCACCCGCCAGAACATCCAGTTCAACTGGCCCGAGCTCGAGCAGGTTCCCGACATTCTGGCCGAGCTTGCAGAGGTCGACATGCACGCGATCCAGACCAGCGGCAACTGCATTCGCAATACAACTACCGACCCACTAGCCGGTGCCATCGGAGACGAGGTCGATGATCCGCGCCCCTGGTGCGAGCTGATTCGCCAGTGGTCCACACTGCACCCGGAATTCAACTGGCTTCCTCGCAAGTTCAAGATAGCGGTTACCGGAGCCTTGAGTGATCGTGCGGCAATCCAGGTGCACGATATCGGTCTGCGGCTACTGCGCAACGACGCCGGCGAGAGCGGTTTCGAAGTGCTGGTGGGCGGCGGCCTGGGTCGCACCCCTCATATCGGTCAGGTGATCCGCGAGTTTCTGCCGACACGACACCTGCTGACGTATCTGGCCGCCATTCTGCGCGTGTACAACCTCGAAGGTCGGCGCGACAATCTGTACAAGGCGCGCATCAAGATCCTGGTCAATGCCCTGGGCATCGACACTTTCAGAGACAAGGTTGAACAACAGTGGTCCCGCTCGAAGGACAGCGATGACAGCTTTACCGCAGAGCAGTTCGCTGCCCTCAGAGCACAGTTCCCGGCCGCACCGGTGCTGGGCACCGTGCGGACCACGATCGGAACGGACGACACCAGTCACAAGGGGCCGGAACAGACATCAAGCAATCCGCTGTTCAATCAGTGGTACCAGGCCAATACTCGGCCACATCGTGACAGCGGGCGTCGTATTGTCTATCTCTCACTGAAAGCGCCGGGTACGCCTGCCGGCGACATCACGGCTGACCAGATGGACAAGGTGGCAGAACTTGCCGAGCGATTCAGCGAAAGCGAGATCCGCAGCACCCACGAGCAGAACCTGGTATTGGCACATGTGCCGGTCGATGATCTGTTCGAGCTATGGTCGGAGCTCAAGGCCGTACGTCTGGCTACGCCCAATCTGGGCAAGCTGACGGACATGATCGTCTGCCCCGGCCTGGACTACTGCTCACTGGCCAATGCCGGCACCCTGGAGATTCACGATCAGATCTATCAGCGTTTCGATGATCTGGACTATCTGCACGAACTGGGTGATATCAGCATCAAGATTTCGGGCTGCATGAATGCCTGTGGACATCATCATGTCGGCGATATCGGCATTCTCGGCGTCGACAAGGGTGGCGTGGAATGGTACCAGCTGACCATCGGTGGCCACGCCGGCAACCAGGCGGCATTGGGCCAACGCCTTGGCAAGGCCATAGCCAAGTCCGAGGTTGCCGATGCCATCGGCCATCTGCTGGAAGCCTACGTCGCTGAACGACAACCCGAAGAATCCTTCCATGACGCGGTCAGGCGTCTTGGAGTATCCCCTTTCAAGGAGAAGGTCTATGCCTCTGCTGCGTAACGGTCACCTGATGACCGACAATCCCTGGATTCGTCTTGACGATGACGCGCCTCAGACGACGCAGGCCCTGAATGCCGAGCAGATCGATGCACCGGTGCTGGTCAGCCTGTCACGCTTTCTGGAGTTGCAGGCACATGCCAACAGTCGAGTATCAGGCGTGTTCCTGAGTCCGGAAGATGATGTACAACTGTTGGCCGAGCACCTGCACCGGATTCAGTTGATCGTCATCGATTTCCCGAAATACACCGATGGACGAGGTTACAGCCAGGCGCGCATGCTGCGGGAGCAGTTCCATTTCGCGGGTGAGTTGCGCGCCAGTGGGGATGTTCGACCTGACCAGCTGCTGTTCATGGCACGTGCCGGCATCGATGCCTTCGAATTCAGCGACACACCTGACGAGAAGCAGATCAGGCAGATCCTTTCACGCTTTCAGGTCAACTATCAGCCCAGCTACACATTGCCGGTCGCCGGCTGAGCGGACAATGCCTGTGATCTTGTCGGCTCATGCGCCAACATGTCACAGAGTGCGCTAGACTCGCGCCATGGACAAGAGACTGCTGGATATACTGGTTTGCCCGGTCACCAAGGGCAAACTCATCAAGCGTGATGACGAACTGTGGTCACGTCAGGCTGCGCTGGCCTTCCCCATTCGTGACGGTATTCCCGTCATGCTCGAAGAGGAAGCCCGTACCTTGAGTCAGGAAGAGATCGAATCGGTCAACAAGGACGTTCGCTGAGTCGTCCTTCTGCCATCTACGCTCAATGCGCACTCAACGGCAGCAGAACTTCAACGACTGACGAGCGTGCTTCCAGCCAGGAATCGGAGCTGCCTTCATAGCGCCTCATCTGCAGGAAGATCTGCCCCTGACGTGCCAGCGACAGCGGTAGCACGATACGGCTGTCATAGGGCTGCCAGCTGGCATCGTGGAAACCGGACTGATCACTCACCCGGTAATGACTCGGACGACCCGACACATCCAGTTGCAACTGTGTAGCACCGGCGGTTTCGATCACATCGACTCGATCCACCTTGATGCTGGAAGGTGCATCGGCAAAGGTACTGCCCGCGCGACAGCGAGGCCCCGGCACACCTTCACTCAAAACCACTTCCTTGATCATGGTGAAGCCACGCGCCGGTTCACTCATGCGCAAGCCGCTGAAACGGGTCTTCGACACCGTTACCACCAGAGGCACATTCGGCACGTCGATGATGGCAAGGCCTTCGCTGTCAGTGAAGCTGGAACCGAACTGCTTGTAATTGCCGGGCAGACCGACACAGACCGATGCGCCTGATACCGCCATACCGGACTGATCCAGAACGCGTAGTCCGAACTGACTCGCCTGTACCGACAGCGACCCGGCCAGACCCGCCAGGGTCAATACGGAAAGGACACAGCCAGTCAGCTGCTTGCGAACCGACCGGTTCAGGATTTTCTTGTTGTTTTTCACGGCAGTCTCCCAACTTGAGGCAGTCAACGTGAAGCGTCAGAGTACTGACCTTTCACGACATGCTGCCAATACTATGACAGTCGGGGAGCTACCGGCATCTGATTTGACTGTAGCTGCGTGGCAAATCACAGTCGACAGAATGGAAATGTCGGCTGCTACACACTGGATTGGCGCGCGCGCTCAGCTGCCCCAGTGGCGGACGCTTCCGGTGTCCACATGAACGAAGTTGGAATTGCTGTATAGACCGACACCGCCGGCCTGCATGTCCATTGCAGCCTGATGCAGCTTCTCGATGGGCACACCGGGAATGTAGATATCTGCTGCTCGTCCTTCCATATGCAGACTGAACTTTGCCACACCGGGGGAACGGCGACGCAGCTTGGCATTGGTTTCCGGGGTACGGTAGCCGGACAGGACGTGGACAGGCTCCTCGGTGCCCAGGGCCATCTGCACACGCAGCAGCTGATCGAACAGAGCCGTATCCATGTCGATCGAGGCATTGGCGCGACGGTCACGCATCAGATGATTGAGCTGCTGGATGTTCTCATCGATATAGATGCCATGCGTGAAGTACACGACATTGAGCTTTTCCCAGGTATGTGCATTGACCAAACGGATGCGACGGGATGCCATGGGGTCAAGCTCGGCTAACGGCGCGGCAAATGCCTGTCCCGTCAATGCCGTGCTCACGATCGTCCCTGTCAGGGCACTTGAGCCAGCTGCCAGCCCCATCGCACTCACGCTCTTGAGGAAGGATCGTCTGGGAGAGGCAAACTGGTTCTTTTTATCAGGCATCATAGGGCTCAACACACTTCACTGCCTACTACAGGGAACGACTTCGACCGATCTGCAATGGCGCAGATTGTCAAATACACGCTGTATTGTGACATAGATAATTCGGACAACAGCGCGACCTGTTACTCATGAACAAACGCTCACGTGTCGACAGGGCCGCACTTCCGGGTCAGCAATCAGATGTAGCTGACTTCGAGAATCTCGTATTCCCGGATCCCCTTCGGAGTTGTCACTGCAACCTCGTCGCCCTCTTCCTTGCCGATCAGTGCCTTGGCAACCGGCGAAGCCACGCTGATGCGACGTGCCTTCAGATCGGCTTCATCATCACCCACGATCTGATAGGTGATTTCCTCATCCGTATCCAGGTCCAGCAATTTCACGGTGGTACCGAACACCACCTTGCCGGACTTGGGCAATGTCGTGACATCGATGACTTGGGCAGTGGACAGCTTGGCTTCGATTTCCTTCACCCGGCCTTCGATGAAGCTCTGCTGTTCGCGTGCCGCGTGGTACTCGGCGTTCTCCTTCAGGTCACCGTGTTCACGTGCATCGGCAATGGCCTGAATGACGCGAGGTCGTTGCACACCTTTCAAATCAGCCAGTTCTTCGCGCAGCAGCGTTTCGCCGCGCTTGGTCATGGGTACCTTGTTCATGCTTGCTCCGAATGAATGTCGCTGAGCCGGTAGACAGGACCGCTGGCGCTGTGCGACAGAGCCGCGCAAATGGCAATGGCGCCGGACAATGTAGTCGTATACGGGATCTTGCGTGCCAGGGCCTGTTGGCGAATGTAGTAGGAATCGGTGATGGCCTGACGACCATCAGTGGTGTTGATGATCAGGCTGACGGCATCATTCTTGATCTCGTCGAGAATGTGCGGTTGCCCCTGCTGCAGCTTGTTGATGCGCACGCAGTCGATACCCGCTTCGCTGATCACCTTCTGGGTACCATCGGTGGCCATCAGTGTGAAACCGGCATCCGTCAGGCTGCGAGCAACCTCGATCACTCTCTGCTTGTCCTGATCGCGTACACTGATGAAGGCCAGACCTGACTGCGGCAGTTCGGACGAAGCGCCCAGAGATGCCTTGAAGAAAGCCTCGCCAAACGTACGTCCCGTCCCCATGACTTCACCGGTAGACTTCATTTCCGGTCCGAGCAAGGTGTCCACGCCAGGAAACTTGGCAAACGGAAACACCGATTCCTTCACACTGAAATGGCTGGGTACCGGCAGCTCGAGCATGCCCTGTGACGCCAGACTCATGCCAGCCATGCAACGAGCAGCCACCTTCGCCAGGGGCACTCCGGTTGCCTTCGAGACGAACGGCACGGTCCGCGAAGCCCGTGGATTGACCTCCAGCACATAGACCGTATCGCCCTGTATCGCGAACTGAGTATTCATCAGGCCGACAACACCCAGTGCCTTGGCCATCTGACTGACCTGTTCGGACAATTCGGCGCAACGCTCTTCCGAGAGTGTGAACGGTGGCAGGGAACAGGCCGAATCCCCGGAATGGATGCCTGCCTCTTCGATGTGCTCCATGATTCCACCGATAACCACGTTCTCGCCATCGCAGATCGCATCGACATCCACTTCGACGGCATCATTGAGGAAGCGATCCAGCAGCACGGGCGAATCGTTGGAGACATTGACCGCCTCGGTCATGTAGCGTGACAGCTCGGCCGATTCGCGCACGATTTCCATGGCACGTCCGCCCAGAACGTAGCTGGGCCTGACCACCAGAGGGTATCCGATTTCATCGGCCAGTCGCAGCGCATCTTCCTGCGTTCGCGCCGTGCGATTGGGAGGCTGCTTGAGCCCCAGGTTCTCGATCAATTGCTGGAAACGCTCCCGATCTTCGGCCAGATCGATGGAATCGGGTGACGTGCCGATGATTGGCGCGCCCGCCGCCAACAGATCACGTGCCAGCTTCAAGGGAGTCTGACCACCATACTGAACGATGACACCCAACGGCTTCTCGACGTCGATGACAGCCAGTACGTCTTCCAGTGTCAACGGCTCGAAGTACAAGCGGTCGGATGTATCGAAATCGGTCGACACCGTCTCCGGGTTGCAGTTGACCATGATGGTCTCGAACCCATCGTCTCGCAAGGCCAGAGCGGCATGTACACAGCAGTAATCGAATTCGATGCCCTGCCCGATCCGGTTCGGCCCACCACCAAGCACCATGATCTTCTTCTTGTCCGAAGGCTCGGATTCGCAGAATTGCTCGTAGGTGGAATACATGTAGGCGGTATTGCTGGCAAACTCCGCTGCACAGGAATCCACCCGCTTGTAGACCGGGTTGATGTTCAGCGACTTGCGATGCTCGCGAAACGCCTGCTCAGTGACATTCAGCAGCTTCGCCAGTCTGGCATCACTGAATCCGTCACGCTTGAGCTGACGCACATCGCCAGCGTCCAGACTTTGCAGATCGCTGCCTTGCAGGGCCAGCTCGGCATCGATGATTTCCTTGATCTGACACAGGAACCAGCGATCAATGGCCGTGGCATTGAAGACATCATCGATGCTCTGTCCATGACGAAAGGCTTCCCCGACAAACCACAGACGATGCTCACGAGTCTGGCGCATTTCGCCATCGATGGTGGCGGCGCGCTCGTCGGCGGACAGGTCCGCCGGAAGAATTTCATCAAGCCCGTTGACATCGATTTCCAGACCACGCAGCGCTTTCTGGAAGGACTCCTTGAAAGTTCGACCGATGGCCATGACCTCACCGACCGATTTCATCTGTGTGGTCAGACGATTGTCGGCCGTCGGGAATTTCTCGAAGGTGAACCGAGGAATCTTGGTGACAACGTAATCGATGCTGGGCTCAAACGATGCAGGCGTGGCCCCACCGGTGATTTCATTGCGCAGCTCGTTCAGGGTGAATCCCACGGCCAGCTTGGCAGCGACTCTGGCAATCGGAAAACCGGTCGCCTTGGAGGCCAGCGCCGAGGAGCGTGACACACGCGGATTCATCTCGATGATGATCATCGCCCCTGTATCGGGATTGATCGCGAACTGTACATTGGACCCACCCGTGTCCACGCCGATCTTGCGCAGCACTGCACAGGACGCGTCACGCATGATCTGGTATTCCTTGTCCGTCAACGTCTGTGCCGGCGCCACCGTGATCGAGTCGCCGGTGTGGATGCCCATGGGGTCCAGATTCTCGATGGAGCAGACAATGATGACGTTGTCGGCATTGTCACGCACCACTTCCATCTCGTATTCCTTCCAGCCCAGTACCGACTCTTCCAGCAGTACTTCGGTGGTACGGGACAGATCCAGACCGCGGGTGATGATGGCTTCGAATTCTTCACGGTTGTAGGCAATGCCACCGCCGCTGCCACCCATGGTGAATGACGGCCGTATGATGCAGGGGAAGCCGATCTCCGCCTGGCCTTCCCAGGCTTCTTCCAGGGTATGGGCAATGGCCGCCTTGGGCGTGCTCAAACCGATTTCCGTCATCGCCTGGCGGAACTTGTCGCGATCCTCGGCCATGTCGATGGCTTCGGGACGTGCACCGATCATCTCGACGCCGAATTCCTCCAGCACACCTTCTCGAGCCAGATCGAGCGCGCAGTTCAGAGCCGTCTGCCCACCCATGGTCGGCAGCAGCGCATCCGGCTTTTCGCGCTCGATGATGGTACGAACGACACGCCAGTCGATCGGCTCGATGTAGATGGCATCGGCCATCGACGGATCCGTCATGATGGTGGCCGGATTGGAGTTGACCAGGATGACCCGATATCCCTCCTCGCGCAGGGCCTTGCAGGCCTGTGCTCCGGAATAGTCGAATTCGCAGGCCTGTCCGATGACAATGGGACCTGCGCCGATGATCAGGACGCTTTTGATGTCCGTGCGTTTTGGCATGGTAGAGACCGTTAGTCGAAGAACCGCATTACGCGGCAGGTAGCAGCTTCAGGAATTCGTCGAAAAGCTCGACCACATCGTGTGGTCCGGGGCTCGCTTCAGGATGACCCTGAAAGCTCAGTGCAGGCACATCGAGCCGACGAATACCCTGCAGCGAGTTGTCGAACAGCGAGACGTGTGTAACGGCCAGCGTGTTGTTGAGTGAATCTGCATCGACGGCAAAGCCATGGTTCTGGCTGCTGATCATGACGCGACCACTGGCCTTGTCGAGCACCGGATGGTTGGCACCGTGGTGGCCGAATTTCATCTTGATCGAACGCGCGCCCGATGCCAGAGCCAGTAACTGGTGACCCAGGCAGATGCCGAAGGTCGGCAGCTTGTCCGCCAGCAGTTCTCTGATCGTGTTGATCGCGTAATCGCACGGCTCCGGATCGCCGGGTCCGTTGGACAGGAAGAGACCATCCGGGTTCAGCTCGCGAATCTGCGCCGCAGTCCAGGTAGCCGGCACTACCGTGACCGAGCAGCCCCGGTCGATGAACAGTCTCAAAATGTTGTGCTTGACGCCAAAGTCCATGGCGACGATGTGCCGTCCGGGCAAGGCCCTGGGCAGGTCTTCGGCAGCCACGGGTTCCAGCGACCAGGTGCCTTCCGTCCACTGATAGGGCTCCTTGCAACTGACTTCGCTGGCCAGGTCCATGCCGGCCAGGCCGGGAAATCCACGGGCAGCGGCCAGCGCCTTCTCGATCGCCTGCGCACGACCTTCTTCGCTGGCCAGCTCAGGACCTGCCAGGATGCAGCCATTCTGAGCGCCCTTGTCGCGCAGCAGTCGGGTCAGGGCACGTGTGTCCAGATCGCTGATGGCGACCACGCGGTGCTGCTCCAGAAAGGACTCCAGACTCTGATCCGCGCGGAAGTTGCTGTGCAATCGCGGCAGGTCACGGATGACCAGACCGGTGCAGAAGACCGAAGCCGATTCCATGTCCTGCGCATTGGTTCCGGTGCTGCCGATATGCGGGTAAGTCAGGGTGACAATCTGCTGCGCATAGGAGGGGTCGGTCAGGATTTCCTGATAGCCCGTCATGGCGGTATTGAAAACGACTTCACCCACTGACAGACCATCAATGCCGATGGCATTTCCGTCAAAACAGGTGCCGTCAGCAAGTACTAGGATGGCAGGTCGGGACACGGTGTATGAAGGTTCCAGCGTTGCGCACACAAAAACGGAGAAAGCTGCTTTCCAAGCCAGATTTCCCCGCTGCTAAATTTCTCTAATAATAAGTGCTATCGGCACTACTTGTCCAGTCACGTTTACCATGACGCACTGGAATGTCAGCAGGCTGCAAACCCTGCACACTGCATGGTTCAGCCGGACTGTCGAAAGCGTACCACACCATCGTCGAGTGATCGCTGCAGTCGCCCGGCATTCTCCAGATGATGCAGATGGGCCAGGCTTTCACCGAGAGCGAATGACATCTGCTGGGCATCCAGCTCGCGCCGGAACAGCACCCCGAACAGGTCGTGGGCAGAAGCCGGCTCGGCACAGGCCTGCCAGACCTCGTCCAGTCGGGCCTGGTGGTGGGCTTCGAGTGCAGCTATTCGAGCATGCAAGCCGCGAAACGGCAGTCCGTGAGACGGCAGCACCAGTGTATCTGCCGGTAACCGTTTCAGACTGTCCAGCGTCTGCAGGAAACTCTCCAGCGGGTTCGGATCCTGCAGGCGCGGCATGACACTGACATTGGGAGAGATGCTCGGCAGAATCTGGTCGGCAGCAATCAGCACATGATCCCGCTCGCGATACAGCATCAGCATGTCCGGCGCATGGCCCCGGCCGATCATCACCGCGTAGTGCTCGCCTCCCAGCTCCACGGATTGCGAGTCGCGCAGAAAGGTCCATGCGGCGTCTTCCGGTGGCTGATGCACGATCCGTCGATAGGTATTCGCATTGCGCCGAACAGCCTCCACCCGAGCAGCATCCAGACCATTGGACGCATACCAGTCAGCGTAGAAATCGCCATAGTGCTCATCATCGATGTTGCACAGCATGCGTGACAAGCCGACTTCCACGGCACTGCCATACAGACGGCTGCCAGCCTTGGCGAACCAGCCGGCCAGACCGCTGTGATCCGGATGGAAATGCGTCACAAGCAGGCTCTCGGGCGGACTCGCAATCGAATCACCCGCCTGGCCGAAGTGCAACTGCCACTGCTCGCGACTGCCGGGCAGGTCGACACCGGTGTCCACCAGCACCTGCTTGCCCGGCTCGCCAAGCAACCAGCAATTGACATGATCCAGCGCAAAGGGCAAAGGCAAACGCTGCCACCGGATGCTCTCGCAGATCAGACGACTTTCATGCGGTTCCGGCGAGCTGTCGAACGGAAATTCGAGACCATTGCGCACGATGGGGCTGGCACTCATATCTGCACATCGGCCAGATCACCCTTGTTTTCCAGCCAGCGCTTGCGATCACTTGCGCGCTTTTTCGCCAGCATCATGTCCATCGTCTTGTTGGTATCGTCACCGTCACTGATGGTCAGGCGAATCAGGCGACGGGTATCCGGTGCCACCGAGGTTTCACGCAGCTGCATCGGATTCATCTCGCCCAACCCCTTGAAGCGGGTAACGCTGACCTTGCCCTTGAGTTTTTCTGCCTCGATGCGTGCCATGACACCAATGCGCTCATCGTCATCAACGGCGTAGAACACGGCCTTGCCGACGTCGATACGAAACAGTGGCGGCATGGCCACGTAGACATGGCCCTGTTGCACCAGCGCGCGAAAGTGTCTGACGAACAAGGCACAGAGCAAGGTGGCAATGTGGGCACCATCACTGTCGGCATCGGCCAGGATGCAGATCTTGCCGTAACGCAGTTTCGACAGGTCATCGCTTCCCGGATCCATACCGATTGCCACGGAAATGTCATGCACTTCCTGCGATCCCAGAATCTGGTCGATGTCGGCTTCCCAGGTATTGAGGATCTTGCCCCGCAGCGGCATGATGGCCTGAAAGGTACGGTCACGGGCCTGCTTGGCGGAACCACCGGCAGAGTCTCCCTCAACCAGAAACAGTTCGGTCAGGGCGAGATCGGTCGACGAACAGTCGGCCAGCTTGCCCGGCAGCGCCGGCCCACTGGTGAGCTTCTTGCGCACCACCTTCTTGCCTGAACGGGCACGCGCCTGTGCACTGGCAATCGCCAGCTGGGCAATCTGATCACCGGTTTCGGCGTGCTGGTTCAACCATTGCGCCGTGTGATCCTTGACCACACCGGAAATGAAGACCACACATTCCCGGGAGGACAATCGTTCCTTGGTCTGACCGGAGAACTGCGGATCCTCGAGCTTGACCGACAGTACATAACTGACCTTGTCCCAGACATCCTCGGGGGCAATCTTCACACCGCGCGGCAGCAGATTGCGGATATCCGCAAATTCGCGGATCGCATCCGTCAGGCCGGTACGCAGCCCGTTCACATGGGTACCGCCCTGTGCCGTCGGCACCAGATTGACATAGCTTTCATGCACGCCTTCGCCACCTTCGGGCAACCAGACGACGGCCCAGTCGGCAGTTTCGGTACTCGAGCTCATGCTGGCCGACAGAGGCTGCTCGGGCAGCCGTTCGAATCCTTCGACGGCACTGTTCAGGTAGTCGACCAGACCGTCTTCATAGAACCATTCATCCTTCTCGCCACTGGCTTCATCGTGCAAGCGAACCCGCAATCGCGGACACAGCACTGCCTTGGCGCGCAGCAGATGGCGCAGCCGGCTGAGCGACATCTTCTCCGAATCGAAATACTTCTTGTCCGGCCAGAAGCGTATCCGTGTACCGGTATTGCGCTGACCTACCGTGCCGATCGTCTTGAGCTTGTCATCGACTTCACCGTCCTTGAAGGTCGCCAGGTACTCCTTGCCCGATCGACGGATCGAGATCTCGAGCTTCTTCGACAATGCATTGACCACTGACACCCCTACCCCGTGCAAACCACCGGAGAAGCGGTAATTGTCATTGGAAAACTTGCCGCCGGCATGCAAGGTTGTCAGGATGACTTCCACACCCGGTTTCTTGAGCTTCGGGTGCATGTCCACAGGCATGCCTCGGCCATCATCGATGACCTCCAGCGAACCATCCTTGAACAGGGTTACACGAATGTCGC
Organism: Granulosicoccus sp. 3-233; assembly: GCF_052681095.1. Lineage (NCBI taxonomy): Bacteria > Pseudomonadati > Pseudomonadota > Gammaproteobacteria > Chromatiales > Granulosicoccaceae > Granulosicoccus > Granulosicoccus sp. 3-233. The sequence continues at coordinate 334,131 of NZ_JBQYLE010000002.1, read as the reverse complement.
TGGCGTGACCTGCCAGAGCTTCATCCACGCTGTTATCGATGACTTCCTGCGCCAGATGATTGGGGCGCTGCGTATCGGTATACATACCGGGACGTTTGCGGACCGGATCGAGTCCACTGAGCACCTCGATCGACGAGGCGTTGTATTGTTCACTCACGATTGAGAGGTTCTGTTGGCTGTAGGTTTCTGCATGTTCTGGTCAAATTCGTCGGGCAGCCGGCAGTCGGTCAGGCACCGTCCGGCAGAAGTGTAGCTTATGCCCATGCCGCTTGTGGAATCTGCAGGGTAGCGCGCTTTGGTCCATCACCGCTCGATAGCGTCGCCTCGACCTTGAATTAACGCGAGCTAGACGACACACTTGCACCCATCCAAAACGAGCGAATTGCAAAACCTCATGGCCGACTCTCCCCATATCGTCCAACTCGACGAACAGAATTTCATGCAAGTGGTGGTGGAAGGTTCCGACCACACCCCGGTGCTGGTCGATTTCTGGGCCGACTGGTGCGGTCCCTGCAAGTCGCTGATGCCGATCCTGGAAAAGCTGGCCATCGAATACAATGGCGCCTTCGTTCTGGCCAAGCTCGATACCGAAGCCCATCCGGGCATTGCCCAGCAGCTGGGCATCCGCAGTCTGCCTACCGTCAAACTGTTCAAGGATCGCCAGCTGGTCAATGAATTCATGGGCGCATTGCCCGAGAGTGAAGTCCGCGCATTTCTGGAGGCCAATGTCGGGCCGGCCCTGCCCGACGACGTGCCAGAGGAAGAAGCAGGTGATAACCGGGTGCAGAGCGCCATGGCCCTGTTCGAACAAGGTCAGACCGATGAAGCTCGCGCCCTGTTGCAGCAAGTGCAGGCTGAAGAGCCGGAAAACGCCGAAGTCCTGCTCGCACTGGGACAGATCTGTGTCAGCACCGGAGATCTCGAGACGGCAGAAAGTTGCCTGAAGGCTTTGCCGGAAGCCGACCGTGAAGGGCCACAGGGCCTGCGCCTTGCCGGTATTCTGGAATTGAGCCGCGAGAGCGATGCCGCTGAAAGCCCCGCTGCCTTGCAGGCTCGCCTGGAGAACGACCCCGGCAACAGCGAGGTCCGCTACAAGCTGGCCATCGCCGAATCGCTCTCGGGCAATGTCCAGATAGCCATGGACCATCTGCTCAAGCTGGTACAGACCGACCCCGGATACAACGACGGCGCTCCCCGGGAAAAACTGCTGGCTCTGTTCAAGGTGCTCGGCGATGACCCGCTGGTTGGCCAGTATCGTCGCAAGCTGTTTGCCTCCCTGCACTGACCAGTCGCCAGGCACAGTAGAACCGGCCCAGGCGTCGCGGTGGTTTCAACCATCGCGGCGTATCTCGATCAGAGGCGCCGGGCGCTGTCATCAGAAAGGGCGAGGCTGCCCGCATTTCCAGCAGGCGCCAAACTCACGTCCCGCCGATTCGCCACAGGTTGAGCAGCGCCAGTCCCGTTCCGGCTGCTGCCGAGAGGCTTCGAATGCCTCGATGATCATTCGAGCCCGTTCGTCATGCCGAGGTTCGTCCAGCCAGACACCGATGACCTCGGAAGGCGGCAGCTCACCAATGGCTCCGCTGAGATAGGAGCCGGTGATTCGCGTGCGAATGCCGCCAGCCAGCAGCTCGTCCACCACGAGCTGGGCCTCGACCAGATTGGCAGCACTATAGATCAATGGCATGGACGATCAACCTGCATCCTGCCGGACATCGGCCAGGGACGGCAATTCATAGGGCAACTCCCGTGCGCTCAAGGTCCGGCCCTGGAAGCTCAGACTGTCATCACTGCCTGATACCTTGACCACTGCCAGCAACTCGATCAGCCCATCCGGACCTGCCACCGCATCCACGACTCTGCCGGCATCCTCGTCGGTTGCAGTGACCAGTGCATCACCGGGTACCGGGATGACCTGATCCGCGGCATGCGGCATCGAGAATCGACGCATGTGGCGTTTCAATTTGCCGAGGTACTGCATGCGTGCCACGATTTCCTGTCCCGGATAGCAACCTTTGGTAAAGCTGAGCCCGTCCACCAGCTGCAGATTCAACATCTGCGGCACGAAGGCCTCCAGCACGCCGGCGGTAATCGACGGCTGCCCGGCCCTGATATCACCCAGTCGCCACAGCGCCTGTCCAGCCTTCGGCAGCTGTTCTCCTTCGCGCCACAGGGCCAGTTGCCGTGGTATTTCCGCCACATACAGATATCTGGCCCGCGAGCCAGATCCGTCGGTATCGTGCCAGCGAAGTAGCTGACCATGCGCGTCGCTTGCCACCTCCATCACGCTAGCCGGCAGATTACCGAGAAACCCTGCAAGAGACCCCAGCTCACCACCGCGGGCCGTCTGAATCCCGGTACAGGTCCAATCCTTGCGTTCGCTCACCTGCACCTTTGCGCGCATGATGAACATGGACAGTCTTTTCAGGAAGCCTTCGCGAATATCCGCCGGTATCAGCAAGCGGTATCCATCGTGCAGTCCGATGACGATCGGCAAGGCCAGCAGGCGTCCCTTGGGGGTGCAATAGCCGGTGATCTGGGCATGTTCGGTAGAAACCTTGCCCAGATCATTACTGAATTGCCCCTGCAGAAACGAGGTTGCATCGTCGCCAGTGATATCCACCACACACAGTGATGACAGATCCACCAATTGTGGCTGCGCTTCCGTATCGACCGACACGCTGGCACCCTGCTCACGCAAGGCTGCAATATCCTCCATGCCTGTCAGAGTCAGCGCTTCAGCCCATTCATTACTCATCGGAATAATTCCTAATCTATTTAGTCACAGATAAATCGGCACATTACTCGTATTGGGGAGAAATTAGCTGTATTCCCTTGCTACTATTGTGGCAATTGCCGAACGATAGACACTTTCACTGCGTGATCCTGCTATGACAACATCCGGAAAAGACCGTTCGACACCCGCAAACTGCGTGGAAAAACGCTCTGCAGCCGATAATGTCGTCGAGGTTGCCAGACCGGAAGACCATCAACATGTGGCACAGGATGCCACTGCCGCCGATCTACCTGCACAGCTTCCCCCGGAAACCGGTGGTCAAGCTGGCCTTGAACCCACCCGCTATGGTGACTGGGAAAAGAAAGGCCGCTGCACCGATTTCTGACTTCTTCGACCCTCGCTCTCATCACAGAAGCGAAAGTAACATTATTATCCGGCGATTTACCGCCTACGAGCAACATAACGGAACCCTGATATGGCCTGGAACGATACCCGACCTCTTTCCCCGCATCTGCAGCACTACAAACTGCCGTTGACCGCGTACCTGTCCATTGCTCACCGCGCAACCGGAATCGTCAACAGCCTGGCCATCGTGTTGCTGGTACTGCTCATTGCCAGTGCGGCAGGCACACCGGAAAGTCACGGGTTCATGTCCGGCATTGCCACTTCCTGGTTCGGCAAGCTGGTGTTGTTCGGCTTCACCGTGACACTGTACTACCACATGGCCAACGGCATTCGACACCTGTTCTGGGATGTCGGACGCGGCTTCGATCTCGATGTCGCGCAGAAATCCGGCAAGGTCTGCATGGCTACCGCCGGTGTTCTTTCCGTCATAACCTGGTTGGTGGCATTAGCAGCATGAGCAACTTCAGAACCCCATTGAAGAACGTCAAGGGACTCGGGTCTGCCAAGGAAGGTACGAGTCATTTCTGGGCACAGCGCGTGACCGCCATCGCTCTGGTGCCTCTGGTCCTGTGGCTCGGCTTTTCCGTCGCGGCCTTGCCGGGCATGGATTACGTCGCCATACGCGAGTGGTTGTCCCAACCCTTCAACGCCATCGTGATGATCCTGTTCATGATCACCGGCTTCTACCACGCTCGACTCGGCCTGCAGGTCGTCATCGAAGACTACATCGGCGCTCACGGGCCCCGTACCGTGGCCATCATCGCTGTGAACTTCGCCGCTGCGGCCCTCGGGGTAACCGGTGTCTTCTCGGTCCTGCGCATCGCACTGGCCTCTTGACTGGTATCACTGACAAGCAATTATGACCAACGCATACAAGATCATTGACCATACCTATGACGTCATCGTCGTAGGTGCCGGCGGCGCCGGCCTGCGCGCCACACTGGGCATGGCTGCACAAGGGCTATCGACAGCCTGTGTCACCAAGGTATTCCCGACGCGATCACACACCGTGGCCGCACAGGGCGGCATGAGCGCCTCGCTGGGCAACATGGGTGAAGACCACTGGACCTGGCACATGTACGACACCATCAAGGGCTCGGACTGGCTCGGCGACCAGGACGCCATCGAATACATGTGTCGCGAAGCGGTCCCTGCGGTCGTCGAGCTGGAGCACTTCGGCGTGCCTTTCTCACGCACCGAGGAAGGCAAGATCTACCAGCGCCCCTTCGGCGGCATGACCACTAAGTTCGGCGAAGGACCCGCAGCGCAGCGTACCTGTGCAGCCGCCGACCGTACCGGACATGCCATTCTGCACACGCTGTATCAGCAGTCCCTGAAACACGGCGCCGAGTTCTACATCGAACACTTTGCCACTGACCTCATCATGGATGACGGTGTCTGCCGTGGCGTGGTCTCGATCGACCTGGCAACGGGTGAACTGCATCGGTTCCGCGCTCATCAGGTCGTACTGGCCACCGGTGGCTGTGGTCGCACCTTCTTCTCTGCCACCTCGGCCCACACCTGCACCGGGGATGGCAACGCCATGGCACTGCGTGCCGGCCTGCCATTGCAGGATATGGAATTCGTCCAGTTTCACCCCACCGGTATCTACGGAGCCGGCGTACTGATCACCGAAGGCGTTCGAGGTGAAGGCGGCTATCTGACCAACAGCGAAGGTGAACGTTTCATGGAGCGCTACGCTCCCAATGCCAAGGATCTGGCTTCCCGTGATGTCGTGAGTCGTTCCATGACCATGGAAATCAATGCCGGCCGTGGCGTTGGCCCCGACAGCGACCATATCTTCCTGAACCTGCAGCATCTGGGCAGCGAGGTCATCGAGAAGCGCCTGCCGGGCATTTCCGAATCCGCTCGCATCTTCGCCGATGTCGACGTCACCAAGAACCCGATTCCCGTCATCCCCACCGTTCACTACAACATGGGCGGCATTCCAACCAACTATCACGGCGAAGTCGTCACCTTGAAGGACGGTGACCCCGACTCGGTGGTGCCGGGCCTGATGGCCATCGGTGAAGCTGCCTGCGTATCGGTCCACGGCGCCAACAGGCTGGGAAGCAACTCACTACTCGATATCGTGGTCTTCGGGCGGGCGGCGGCCATCCGTGCTGCGGAACTGGTCAAGCCCGGTACACCGCACAAACCACTGAAAGACAATGCGATGGACCCGATTCTCGGCCACCTTGACGGCATTCGCTTCAACAAGGGTGACACTGGTACCGCCGATATTCGCGACAACATGCAGCGCACCATGCAGAAGCACGCAGCAGTGTTCCGCACCGGGGACAGTCTTGCAGAAGGTATCGACAAGATGCGTGTCATCGTCGACTCCTTCGACGATGTGAAGGTCGATGACAAGAACATGATCTGGAACACCGATCTGATCGAGACGCTGGAACTGGAAAACCTGCTGATGCAGGCCCAGACCATCATTCATGGAGCGCACAATCGTCCCGAGAGTCGCGGTGCCCAGGCTCGTGACGATTACCCGGATCGCAACGACGAGGAATGGATGAAGCACACCCTGGCCTGGACCGATGAGAGGGCCAATGTGACCATCGATTACCGCCCGGTTCACATGTACACACTGTCGGACGAGTGCGAAGTCGTACCGCCCAAGCCACGCGTGTACTGATCCGCGGGTCGTCCATCAAGCACACTACGGAATACAACTCATGGCTGAATTCAAGCTACCGGCAAATTCGATAGTCAAACAGAACGGCAAGCAGTTTGCCGCGCCCGCCGGGGCAAGCAATACCCGGCGATTCAAGGTGTATCGTTACGACCCCGACAGTGGTGAGAACCCGCGTGTCGACAGCTACGATGTCGACATGGACAACTGCGGTCCGATGGTGCTTGACGCCATCATCAAGATAAAGAGCGAAATGGATTCCACGCTGACTTTCCGACGTTCCTGTCGTGAAGGCATCTGTGGTTCCTGTGCCATGAACATCGATGGCACCAATGGCCTCGCCTGCACGACGGCCATCGCGGATATCGAGGGCGATATCTCCATCTACCCGCTTCCGCATCAGCCCATCATCAAGGATCTGGTTTCCGATCTGACCAATTTCTACGCCCAGTACGCCTCCATCGAGCCATGGCTGAAATCGGATACTCCGGCCCCACCTGACAGAGAGCGACTGCAGTCGCCGGAAGATCGGGAGAAGATCGACGGTGCCTACGAGTGCATCCTGTGTGCCTGTTGCTCTACCAGCTGCCCGAGTTACTGGTGGAATCCTGATCGCTACCTGGGGCCGGCCGCCTTGCTGGCTTCCTATCGCTGGTTGGTGGACAGTCGTGATGATGCCACCGGAGAACGTCTGGATGATCTGGAAGATCCCTTCAAGCTGTACCGTTGTCATACCATCATGAACTGTGCGCAGGTATGCCCCAAGGGTCTCAACCCTGCCAAGGCCATCGCCGAAACCAAGAAAATGCTGGTCAAGCGTCGCCTGTAGGAAACAGACCATGAACCCAGCCGCAGTACCAGCCAGTTCGAGTCGGGACTTCCAGCAAAGCGGAATGCAAGCATGAGCGTTGATGCGGAAACCCTGTCGAAACTGCGCTGGCGCTGCCGGCGAGGCATGCGTGAGCTGGACGCTGCCATGCGCGCCTATCTGGACAATCATTACCAGGGAGCCTCCACCGAGGAACAAGCCCTGTTCGTGGAATTACAGGACATGCAGGACCCGGAACTGTTCCTGCTCATCAGTGGCAAGGCCAGGGAGGCCCGCTATCAACACATCATCGACAAGATGTCGGACGCCATGGCAGGCAGAAGCTGAACCAGGGCGCCTCCACTGTTACCTGATTGCAGGCATCGGCCTGACAGCTGCAACCGCACTGCTGATTCATACCCCGTTCGACATCTGGATCAGGTTGGCACTGGCACTCTGTGTCCTGTTGCCCGTCAGACGTCAATGTCTCCAGACAAGACGCCGTCGTCTGAAGCTCTTGCACGAGCCTGACGGGTCCTGGAAAATCGAGTCGGCCGATCAGCGCCAACTGTCGGGCCAGCTGGTCAAGGCCGGTTATCGCAGCGCGCGGCTGTTGATATTGACCATCCAGACGGAGGATGACCGCCTGCATCGTTACCCGATCTGGTGCGATCAGCTGACCGGCCGGGAATTCAGCTATCTGCAACAACAACTGGCCTATGCCTGCGAAACTCCGATCAGGCATGCAGGCAGAGCGACTCCGGCAGAACCAGGTCGTCGGGTGGACTGATGTCGATGTCGATGTGACAGCACCGCGTTTCCAGACAAGGCAGAGGTACTGCCTTGCGTTAGAATCGAGCTCTGTCTGAACCATGAGCATTTGCCAGTGAAGCAACCGATCCAACTTTGCGTGAACGTGAATCACGTGGCCACTGTTCGGCAATCGCGGCAATCCACTTCCCCGGACCCTGTTCATGCGGCATTGCAGGCCGAACTGGCCGGAGCGGACGGCATCACCATGCAGCTGCGGGAAGATCGTCGGCATATCCAGGATCACGATATCGAACGGTTCGCCCACAGCTGTCAGACAAAACTCGGATTGCAGATCGAGGCAACGGATGCCATGCGGGAAGTGGCTCTTCGCATCATGCCACGGGATGTCACACTGGTGCCGGAAAATCGCGAAGAACTGACAACCGATGGTGGACTCGATATAGCAGGCCGCTTGTCCATGTACACCGATTACGTCGCCAGCCTGCAGCAGGCAGGCATTCACACCGCCTTGTTCATCAATCCCGAAGAAGCGCAGATCGAAGCCGCAGCTCGCGTCGGCGCACCCGTTGTCGAGCTGCATACAGGCCGTTACGCCAGCGCCGAAAGCGCCGCGGAACGCTCCGCCGAACTATCACGCATCGTATCCTGTTGCGACTATGCCTTCAGCCTCGGGCTGATCGTCAATGCCGGACACGGACTGCACTATGACAACGTCCAGTCCATTGCCGAAATCGAATCAATCACCGAACTGACCATCGGCCACAGCCTGATCGCCCGTGCACTCTACTGGGGGCTGCCCACAGCTGTCAGCAAGATGAAACGGATGATGGTGGAAGCACGTCATCGCTGAAAGTCTCTGACTCCATGAACATGATTCCATGATTGCCGGTATCGGTGTCGACCTGGCGACTGTCAGTCGCATTGCCAAAGTACATTCACGTTTTGGTGTACGCTTCGCTCGCCGTTTTCTGCATGAGTCCGAGCTGGCGGCTTATCACCAGCATGATCAGCCGGAGCGTTTTCTGGCAAAGCGATTTGCCGTCAAGGAAGCCGCCGTCAAGGCCATGGGAACCGGAGAACGTCAAGGCGTCCTGCTGAAGGACTTCTATCTGCAACACGATGAACTGGGCAAGCCGCTATTGCGAGCATGCGGCAAGGCTCAGCAACTGTGTGCCTCTCGTGGCATCACTGGATTCTGGGTCAGCTTGAGTGACGAAGGCGACACCGTTGCCGCCTTTGTCATATTCGAGCACTCCTGACGCCACTCGGGCCATCTGCCGTCAGGGCTTGAGCTGGAATGCCCTGACGTAATCCACCACCATGGACACTTGCGAACCACTGGTTGCATCCGGGGCTCCCGGCCACACACCCCCCATGGCAAGATTCAGAATCAGATACATCTTCTGGCTGGCAACGGCATCGCCCACGATGCGATAGCGCGGTACTCTGTCCACGTAGAACAGCAGCTCTTGCGGACTCCAGGCAAGCCCGTATTGGTGAAAACCGTCAGCAAGCTCTGCACTCACCAGTTCGCGGCGCGTGCCCTGCTCTTCGAGATAGTTGTAGTTGAAGAAGACACTGTTCGGGTAGGCGCCGTCCTGTTCCATGATGTACACCTCCGGCTTCAACCCGATGAAGTCCGATGAGAGCATCCAGAACGATGGCCATGCACCGCGAGCGTCGGGCAGATCGATGCGAGCCTCCACATAACCATAGGAAAAATCGAATTTTTCAGCGGTGGTCAGAACCCCTGACAGCCAGGACTGTTCATTGGCATCGGCACGCAGGTTTTCGGGGGTCTGCGACGCGGTGATGACAAGCTCCTCGCCATTGAGCGTGAACGGGTCATGCCCGAAATCCGGCTCGTTCAGCACATCCACATAGTATTGCATCTGATCATGAATGCTCAAGTCTGGCCCCCAGTCGAGTGCTGTATTCCACTTGACCGGATCAATCCGGCTGCCACGGAAATCATCGGCGAACACCAGATCGTATTGCGTCAGATCGATTCTGCCGCTGCTCGGATCATCAATGCCCTGCTCCGGATTGGCAGCTTCCGCATCGGGTTCCTGCTGTGCCGCTTCGCGAGCATCATCCAGTTCACGCTCCTGAAGCTCGATCAGATCACTTTCCCCACATGCTGACAGGAACAGCAGGGACAGACAGACGACGGTTGACCTGGATAGCATCTTGAGTTGATTTTTCATGTGAATTGCCGTTCTTCAGTAGTAGTAACGAACACCGATGCCGAGCAGATCGTTGTCTCCCAGCTCGAAGCGGGTAACCAGATCCAGCTTTCTCGTCAGATGCAGATAACCACCGCCAAAGAACATGGCATCACCTTCGAATATGCTGCTGTAGCCGATGCCAGCCTTCAGTTCGAAGCGATTGCTGACCACCATGCGCGACGAGGCACCCAGATAGACCCCGGAATCGTCGTAATCGACGCTGATCTCGGGTGATTGCCCATCAACCAGTTCGAAGTTGCCGTACTCGATACCGGCAAGCAGAACGAAGGTCAGTCGACTCGCACTCTCGGGTGTCAGATAATATCCCGCGCCTGCCATGACCTCGTTGTACCGGCGCGTGACACCCAATCGACCGAAATACTGGAGCCGCGAATGACTGGAGGTACTGCCCTCCAGCATGACTCCATCACCACCCACGTCATAGCTCACCGGCAAGGCTTCCAGGTATCTGAAGTTGCGGGAGCTGGCCCGCACGGCAGCCGGCAGACGCAAGGCTGACGATACCGAAGCATGTACTGGCTCGGAACCTTGCGTACTGACAGACACCTCGTCGGCATCTGCCGGCACCAGTACCTGACTACCGGCTTCGCGCACGGCTTCCTCGCGTGTATCCAACTCGCTTGCCGGTGCAGCAGCGGCAACAGGCGGCTCGGCTACCGACTTGCCTTCACTCAGCGGGTAAGCGCTGCCCGAAATGGATTGTTTCGGCGATTCAGCCAACCCTGCACTTGCCGGCTCGATGGACTGTGCTTCAGCATGAGCCTGAAGCGCTGCCTGAGCGCGACTGGCCGACTCGGCCTCAAGCCGTTGCTTGGATCGTTGCAACTCCTGCAGGTCCAGCTTCTGCCGGGTCATGAGTGCCATCTGTTGCTCCTGCCGCAACCGCCGACGCTGCGCTTCGATCTGACGTGCTGTCGCTCTGGCATCATCCCGCAGCTGGCGTGCCGCCGCCTGACGCTCCTTCAGCCGCCGGGCTTCAGCAAGCTTTTCGTCGTCTTTCCGAACCACAGGTTCAGCAGCAACACGACTCTGGCTGGATAGGTCCGGACCGCTGTCGGCAGAGACGTCCTCGGATGTCTCGTAAAACAGGTCGTCGGGATTCAAGCTGCCGTCATCTCGCAAATACACGAATCCATCCAGAATGATCCGCTGCCCCGGCTCACCGCCTGCAGCCGGAATGCCTTCACGAGACCGGATATAGCGATTCCCCTCGATGATCACCCACTGGCTGGATTCTGGTGGAGCCGTTATCCTCGATACCTGTTGCACGCTCACCGGCCTTTCCCTGACCGTTGTAACCGTTTTTCCGATGAAGCCTGCCGAAGACGATACATAGACCGGAACAGCCGATGCCACCTGAATGCCGGTGTTCACGTATGCCGGAGCACGCTCCCGATCCAGCGCTCCCTGAATGTCCCAACGTGGTCCCGGGTGAATGCAGCTGTCAGTGCCGTCGCTGCCCGCTTCAAGCGATCCACTGCACCCGCCCTTGTCATCCCTGCTTGTTGCCAGACCCGGGCCGTTTCCGCACTGCGCATCTGTATACACGGGATGATTGAACAGGCCATTTTCCCTTACCAGACCCGGTCCCTCTCCCAGACGCTGACAAACCTGGGCGACGGTCTGCCCTCCAATGGGAGTCGGGACGATGCTCATTCTGGTACTGGCGGGCAACTCACCAACGCAGAAGCATTGCCCGGACGCCGAATAGCTGCCATTCCAATCGGCTGACTGAGCCACGGACAGCCCCACGGACGAACCGATGAGCAAGGCGATTGCCGTTTTCACGAAACATGGACGCATGGATGCGTTTCCGGAAATTGATTACAGCCAAAGCCGAATCAGAATCCATGCCAGCCTCCTGACCGGAACCATGTCCAATTCTGATACTTGAGAATCAAGCACTTCGCAGCCTATCCGATAGTACGTGAAGGATATTGATTCCCGCATCTGCCGTGCCGGGCGTGGTTGACATGAACCCTGCCTGTCTCGCAAGCCGATCAACGCTGTCGAAGGCACTCTGGTAAACACTATGAACAAATCGGAACGGACACCTGGCTTGACTGCCCTGCGACGGGTTTCAGTCCTTTCAATGCAAGTCATTCTGATGGCTACATTGGCTGCCTGTGCCGAGTCGCAACCCGTGGACGATGATACGGTTACCCCCGAGGCAGCAGCGCCAGCCGGACGACCCGACTTCGGAACGCAATCGAACGACGGCAGCAACTCCGTGAGTTATGCACAGGCAGTGGCCGCGGGGGAGATCAGCGACCCTGATGGACCGGTGATCATCTCTGGTGGGGTAGATATCGATTCATCGGACTCGGATACGGCTCCCGAGACTGGTGCCGCGCTACCCGATACCGATAGTGCTTCGGAGCCTGATACGGTTGACAATACGCCGCAGAACCCTTTCGAAGCTGTACCGGACGCGGAAACGGACAGCTCTGTCGGAGACGACATTGACACCGACACGGATGGTCCGGCTGAAGAGGACAGTGAAGACGATGTTGGCTATCAGACTGGTGACGCCTCGAACCAGGGGGGCAACGATGCTGACAACTCATCACCGGATGACGAATCGACGGTGGATACCGGTACGCCAGATGCTTCGGAATCCGACCCGGGCTCGACAGATGGAATGGACACTGCAGAGGAGACTCCAGCTACCGCAGAGCCCGCGGAAGAAACTTCCGGTGGGGAATCCACTCCACCGGAAGCGTCTGGTAACGACACCGGCGAGAATACGTCCGCCGAGAACATGGGCAGCAGCGACACAGAAGAGGAAGGCAACTCTGGCAAGGCCAAGTCGCACACAACGCCCGGATTCGAGGGTGAGGTGATTGATGGTGCCATTCATGTTACCTGGAATGCGGATCCACTGGCGCGCGGTTACAACGTCTATCGACAGGCCAAGTACGTGACTACGGTCATGACCAATGAGTACATTGATACCGATGTATTCGATCGGGACTACTATTACGAAATCCAGGCCTTCGACTACGATGACGTGCTGTACTACATCGCAACAGGCCTGACGGTGTCACCGAGGACCCTGGGCAAGAACGACCCCGACGAACCTGTCGCCAACCCCAATCGACTGGACGATTACGAACTGGTCTTCGCCGAAGAATTCACCGGTCTGACACTGGATGGCAGCAAATGGAATACCGCCTACCTGTGGGGTTCCAATCTGGTCATCAACAGCGAAGAGCAATACTACGTCGACATACTTCGTGATCCGGACTTCGGCTTCAACCCCTTCACATTCGATGGGGAACACATGACGATCAATTCGATCCGAACGCCACCGGAGCTGGCCCACAAGGCCATGAATCAACCGTATCTGTCAGGTGTCATCACCAGCTACGATGCCTTCAAGTTCACTTACGGGTATGCAGAAGCGCGAGCAAAGATGACATTCGGCAGAGGGTACTGGCCGGCATTCTGGTTGCTCAATGCCTACTATGGCGGCGATGATCCGGAAATCGACATCATGGAATTCATTGGTCAGGATCAGGATGTCGTCTATCACACCTATCACTACTATGATGCCGAGGGGAATCTGCGCTCTACCAAATCGAAACCGACTCCGGGAATCGATTACACGGCCGATTTCCACACCTTCGCGGTTGAATGGATGCCGGGACTCATCATCTACCTGGTGGATGGCATCGAAGTGCACCGAGTTGCGGACTCCAGGGTGTCTTCCGAAGAAATGTATGTCATCGCCAACACGGCCCTGGGTGGCTGGTGGGCTGGTTCGCCGGACGAGACGACACCCTTTCCCGGCGAGTACATCATCGACTACATCAGGGTCTACCAGCGAATCACGCCATTCGATGACGTACTGCTGGACGACGGCGTGACGAACGTACCCTTCGCCGATGACATTCCCGGCCAATCATCACCCAGCCATCGCCCCAGCCCTGAACAATGGCCTGAAGGCTACCCCTATAGACAGCGCTGAGAATCAGCTGACAGTAAACGGATCTCGAATGATCCTGAATGTCCGCAGCATGATTTCAAAGGCCATCGCAAGGAGCTGCTCACGGACGGGCTCTCCGATGGCATACAGTCCCACGGTGTATCCCACACCCGATACTTCGGCCTGGTAGACCACCAGGTCGACATCGATCAAGCCACTGCTGGCCTGATCGATTTCTATTCGGTCGAACCAGGTCTGCCGTCCATCGATGGTGACGGGCCGCCGTTGTGAACGGTCGGCATCAAACGTACCGGATTCTCCACCGGGCAAAACCTCGATCAGGATGTAATCGGCGAATCGATCATCCGGATTCTCCTGTACCGATTCAAATCCGACGGCATAACCAGGTTCCAGTGATAGTGGCACTGTCGAGGATACCGCCTCCTGCCCTCCCCCCGGAGTCGAGTCAGCACCGGAAACCGGAGCGCTGATCGAATCCGCCGTGACGATCTTTCTCCAACCTACCGGAATGGCGACCTTGAAACCGTAGTCGAGATCCTCATACGGCTCGATCGCAAGCAAACGCTCTCGGCTCGAATTGCCAGTCACACCTGACAGTGCGCCATTCAGTGTTTCGTATGCTGGATCGTCGCGCTCTCCCCATGACTCACTGAGCCAATGAGTGCCTTTCGCCGGATTCTGTACGGCAATCAGCCAGACGGCTGTCGCGCAGGTGACAATGAGTGCTAAGGGCAGAAGAGGTCGCATGCGACTAGCATGACAATTTACCTTCTGCCTTTCCGAGAGCAAGAGCCCAGAAACCGTTTTCGGCCAGTGAGCTGCTGAAAAGCCGATGAGTCAAAAAGAGTCAGACGACAGTCAAGAGGCTGTCTGAATGTTTTTGACTACCGTCTTTCAGGCACCATCCGTGATTCCGGCATCCGCAGCACCCGCGGTTTCTGTTCCGGTTGTCGTTCCTGCATCGTCACTACCGGCGGTCGCGGTCTCCGTACCAGTCGTTGTACCTGCATCGTCACTACCAGCGGTCGCGGTCTCCGTACCAGTCGTTGTACCTGCATCGTCACTGCCGGCCGTTGCGGTTTCGGTTCCCGTCGTCGTTCCTGCATCGTCACTACCAGCGGTCGCGGTCTCCGTGCCGGTCGTTGTACCTGCATCGTCACTACCAGCAGTCGCGGTCTCCGTGCCGGTCGTTGTACCAGCATCATCACTGCCGGCAGTTGCGGTCTCCGTTCCGGTGGTCGTGCCCGAATCGTCACTACCAGCGGTCGCGGTTTCGGTGCCGGTGGTCGTGCCTGCATCGTCACTACCGGCGGTGGCGGTTTCGGTTCCCGTCGTCGTTCCTGCATCGTCACTACCGGCGGTCGCGGTTTCGGTGCCGGTGGTCGTGCCTGCATCATCACTACCGGCGGCCGTTGCGGTTTCGGTGCCGGTGGTCGTGCCTGCATCGTCACTGCCGGCGGTCGCGGTTTCGGTGCCGGTAGTCGTGCCTGCATCATCACTACCGGCCGTTGCGGTTTCGGTGCCGGTGGTTGTACCTGCATCATCACTACCGGCCGTTGCGGTTTCGGTGCCGGTGGTCGTGCCTGCATCGTCACTACCGGCGGTGGCGGTTTCGGTGCCGGTGGTTGTACCTGCATCGTCACTGCCGGCGGTGGCTGTTTCGGTACCGGTCGTTGTGCCTGCATCATCACTACCGGCAGTCGCAGTTTCCGTTCCGGTGGTTGTGCCCGAATCGTCACTACCGGCCGTTGCGGTTTCGGTGCCGCTCGTCGTGCCCGAATCGTCGCTGCCGGCGGTCGCGGTCTCCGTGCCGCTCGTTGTGCCCGAATCGTCACCACTTGTAGCTGTTTCGGATCCCGTATCCGTAGTGCCTGGATCGGATCCTGTATCAGTGCCGGTATCAGTACCCGTATCGGTGCCTATATCAGTGCCGGTATCAGTACCTGTATCGGTGCCTGTATCAGTGCCTGTATCAGTGCCTGTATCAGTGCCTGTATCAGTGCCTGTATCAGTGCCTGTATCAGTGCCTGTATCAGTGCCTGTATCAGTACCCGTATCGGTGCCGGTATCAGTACCTGTATCGGTGCCTGTATCGGTGCCTGTATCGGTGCCTGTATCGGTGCCTGTATCGGTGCCTGTGTCGGTGCCTGTATCGGTGCCTGTGTCGGTGCCGGTATCAGTACCCGTATCAGTACCCGTATCGGTGCCTGTATCAGTACCTGTATCAGTACCTGTATCGGTGCCTGTATCGGTGCCTGTATCGGTGCCTGTATCGGTGCCTGTATCGGTGCCTGTATCGGTGCCTGTATCGGTGCCTGTA
>NZ_JBQYLE010000002.1:232430-318145 GCF_052681095.1 Granulosicoccus sp. 3-233 | reverse complement strand
GTATCAGTACCCGTATCAGTACCCGTATCAGTACCCGTATCAGTGCCCGTATCGGTGCCCGTATCAGTACCCGTATCGGTGCCTGTATCAGTCCCGGTTCCAGGTGTCAGGTCGCAGGCATCTCCCTCGTTGTCGCCATCCGCATCTGCCTGATTGGCGTTCGGTGTCATCGGACAATTGTCGTCAACATCCATGACGCCGTCGTTATCGTTGTCCAGATCACAGGCATTGCCCAGCGCATCTCCGTCAACGTTTGCCTGATCAGCGTTCGCTACAGTCGGGCAATTGTCTTCCTCATCTCTGACACCGTCTCTATCCGTGTCGAGATCATTGGAATCATCACAGATATCGCCAATATTGTCCTGATCCCTGTCTTCCTGGTTGGGATTGAAGTCTGTCGGACAATTGTCAATGGCATCCGGCACGCCGTCCGAATCGCCATCGGGCGGAGGATCATTGGAGTCTCGAGGCGCAGTACCATTCGCCGTTTCCTGGATATTCGTGAACCCGTCCCTGTCATCGTCGAAACTCTCGACATCGTAGTCACCGGCTTCGAACAAAGCCGTGGCACCCGACCCCACATTCTGACTACGCGCCAGGGATGCGATTTCAATTCGTTGTTGAGTCGTGGCGAAGAAACGTATCAGCACCAGCGGTGAGGTGTCCTGCACCACTGTCGTGACGCCGAACCAGCTGTCTCCTTCGCGACTCAGGCTGACTGCCTGACCATTGACCAGGGCCAGCGCATCGACCAATTCACGCCGCTCCGCAGGTGCGTTGACCATGCCTTCCGGGAGATTGGCCTGAATGGACAACGACACAGGTACCGGCGGGGCTTCTGGCACATTCGGGTCATCGAAGGCAGTTGCATTGTCGGAGCGACGTTCCTCGTAATTGGAAAAACCGTCGTTATCCAGATCATCCTGCGAAGTATCGAATTCGGTTTCCGTGAATGTCAGCGTTGCCGGACTGGAACTCGAACCGACCGGCAAGCGCTTCTCCGCACGCGCCAGCGGGATCCGAACACCATCGATGACTTCATACCAGACCAGAGACACCGTGGTAACGGTGTTTTCCGGCCTGGTGGTTCTGAGCGTATACAGACCATCGGCGCCCGGGAAAACCTCAAAGGTATTCCCGGCGATGGTGACTTCGAGTACCAGGTTCTCGACCACGATATTACGCGCTCGTTGCAGCTGATCCGGCGCCGAAAAAGACATGCCTGCCTCGGTTCCGACACTCTCCACGCTTCCTGCATTGTCGTTCTGATCACAGGCGCTCAGCAGGCCGAGCAATGCGATGGCAACAAGACTGCGACTCATGCCACGCGAATGAGGCAAGCGACTGACGACGCTTCGATGGAACAGGCCGATCATGGTAAAGGCTCCACTACAATGGTGACATCCACATTCTGGTCACTGGTACCCCCACTGCTGCCACTACCACCAGCGGCGGATGCCAGAGCACCCACGACGACCAGACCCAGCACGCCATACAGCACCTTGCGTCCGGTAGACATGCCCGGAGCGGGTGCTTCCGCGGCAGGCGCATCCGCAACGGGTAGCGCCCGTTCGACCAGCTCTCGCTCGATGGGATCGAAAGCAAACCCTTGCAGCGTTCGGTTCTCGGCCAGATCCGTCGCTTCGATGTAATACTGGATCACATCGACATCACTGTCGGTAGTCAGGGAAGTCGAATAGATGCCTGTCGAGCCCAGTGGCTCCATGCGGCGATCCTGATAAACCGACTCACCGTCCAGTCGATAATGCAGGAATACCGCAGCCACCCCTCTGTCATCGGTGACGGTGGCGGTAAACACCTGAGTTTCGCCCTTGAAGCCCTGCTCCACGGCACGTGATTCGATGACAGGAGGACTTGAATCCAGATCCTGCGCCCAGGCTTTCGTGGGCATGACCAGCATGACTTGCATGAACACTTGCAAGCCTGCCAAAGCCATCGTCAAGAGACGACCTTGAAGGAATGACTGCATTGATAGAGTCTCTGTACGTTGAGGTTGTTACCAGGAGATGGCCGACCAGCCGTTTTCATCGCGCTTGCTGGACAAGGGGATGGCCGACAACGAAGCAGGCGGCTGTACATAGCTACCATTGGCCCGCCGGATCCTGTTGATCTGCAACGTACCCTTGATCTCGCCAGTGGCGTTGCTGGTGGACACATTCTTGATACGGGCATCGATCTCGGAGCTGTTCTCGAAGATCTGCATGAATTGCTGGACTCGTGCGCCCGATCGTTGCGTCAGGCTCACCACCGCATTGATATCACGCTGACTGATGGCCCGCTGCAAATTGACAAACCGTTGGTATACCAGCTGCAAATCGGCATCGCTGACAACCGTACTGGCTGCGGTGATGTTGTCGGACGCCTGATTGGCTGAACGGTCAGCAGCCGATGGCGATCCCGTTTCCGGTTCGCCACGATTACTACCCTGTACCGCTGCCCTGGCCTGCTCTGCCTGCGCTTCTCGCTCCCGAGCTTCGATCAATCGCTGCTCGCGCGCTTGCTGGCGTTGCAAGGCTGCACGTTCTTCCGCTATCCGCCTGTCAGTGGCAATTCGATCGCGATCGATGGTCTGTGCTTCTGATAGCGCCGCGGTGGCCGCCGAGTCGGCCTGAGACCGGGACTGAGCGAGTCGCTCCGCTTCTGTGCGGGCAGCCTCTTCAGCCAGCCGAATCTGCTCGATTCGAGCCGCCTGCTCTTCAGCACGACGTGCTGCCGCTTCGCGAGCCGACTGCAGTTCGGCTTGACGAGCGGCTTCCTCACGCGCTGTCTGCTCTTCGGCAAGACGCGCTGCTTCTTCAAGTGCTGCTTGCTGCTCGGCCTGTCGAACCGCTTCCTCGCGTGCTGCCTGTTCTTCGGCAAGACGCGCTGCTTCTTCACGTGCTGCCTGCTGCTCGGCCTGTCGAACCGCTGCCTCGCGTGCTGCCTGTTCTTCGGCAAGACGCGCTGCTTCTTCACGTGCTGCCTGCTGCTCGGCCTGTCGAACCGCTGCCTCGCGTGCTGCCTGTTCTTCGGCAAGACGCGCTGCTTCTTCACGTGCTGCCTGCTGCTCGGCTTGTCGAACCGCTGCCTCGCGTGCTGCCTGTTCTTCGGCCAATCGCGTTGCTTCGGCTTGTTCGCTATTCTGCTCGGGTGAGACGTCACCAGAGCGTAGTTGATCGATTCGGTTTTCGATCGCTGCAAATTCAGTGGCTCCGTAACCATAAATCGATCTGTCCATGCTCTTCAGAGCCGCTTCAGCCTCATCGAGAGAGCCAGCAGCCAGCAGCTGCTCAAGCCGATCAAGCTCAGCACGAAATTTCTGCATCAATGGTGACGGCGTAAAGACTGCTGCCGTGTCACTCGACAATGAGTCGACGGCAACCGGACTCGAATCGGCACCGGTACCTACTGCATCGAGTTCAGGATCGATGCCAGTCACGGCCGTAGGATCACGATCACTGCCCGGCAGTTTCAACCAGGCAGGCGGGTTGGTGAACACGAATGAACCGACACCGACAGCAATGAGCAGCAAGGCTAAAACCATTGCCACCCAGCGACCACGGCCGGAACCCTGATCGGAATCATGGTCATCGACGAACCTGACTTCAGGGCCGCGGTGCCAGTCTTCGTCCAGTTGCAGACTGTCGTCGAGATCCAGAGCATCGAACTCATTCTCTGGCCGAGCCTGCCGCCGGACCGGTGGCATCGAACCGCTGTCGGCGCGTCCATTGGCAGACTCGCCAGTAGCCGCTCTGCGTCGAGACCCGGTATCCAGACGCGTCACATTGCTTCGCGCCGAGTCCCCGGGCTCGCGGATGGTCCGCGGCTGCGTTCGCCTCGGCTCAGGAGCGTCTTCATCCAGAAAATCGAGGTCGACATCGCGCCGTTCAGAGCCGGAAGTCAGCTCCGGTGGTGGTTCTACAGGAGCTCCGGGCTTCGGGGGAAGCAGCGGTCCGGATTCGGACACGGGAACCGGCTTGCGAATGACCGGCAGAGGGCGATCGGCCGGTGTTGCTGCCGCTCTGGTACGACGTGGAGCACCATCATCGTCTTCCGCCAGGAAGTCGAACATGGACTCGGCGTCCTTGTCGTTGCTATCAAATTCTGGTTCCGACATAAGCTGCACTTGAACGCCATCTGAATGACGGATGGGCGGTGTCTTGGACGATTAGCCATCATAGCCCATCTGGGCCGGGGCAATCTCGGGAATAATGTGATGGTTCAACGCTTTACGGTAGAATCACCGGCCATCATTCCACATTAAGTGGCAGAACCCATGTTTCGGCAGGAAGGCCCAGAGCGGACTTCTCCGGCATCTCCACACTTACCGACTCGGCTGCATCAGGGCCATTGGCCACCCAGCCCCCCGATTCCAGACCATGACGGGACTGTACGAAAGCATTGGTGTGATTCGGTGAATGGGCAACCCTCGGATCAGCCACCTCATTGACGGCCAGTTCCACACCATCGCCATCCAGCCAGCGCATCACGATCATTTGCTCCGGCATGCCCTTCATTGATCTTGCAACGCCTGAGCTCGAAAAATCGGTTTGCTCTTCGAGTTGCATGACTCTATGGACCTGAACACCGGTGTTGTCGAACCGGAACAGGACTCGCTGGTCGGCCTGCACATGGCTGACCAGCGTCAAAAGGCCGACTATGCCGCCGAAAATGCGGTAATGAATCATCATTGGACCTCCAGCTGCCATTCCCAGGAGAACATGCCGGCATGAGGGGGCGGTTTGCGAATGGCACCGCTGATGTCCCGCACCTCGACGCGCAGGGTGTGACTGCCGACATCCGGCGACAGAGTCAAGCGATCCGGATCTTCCCCGGGCGGAATCGGGTCGCCATCCAGAGTCCATTCCACGGACTGTATATCCTTTCCGAAAATCGGGCTGACCACAAACACCTGTGACTCCCCGGCGTTCAGATTGACTGTTCTTGCGGACGGGGAATAGCCACGGATTCCACCATCGGTATTTTCATAGAGACTCAACACCCAGACTTCGCTGTTCACTGGTCCGAACGAGGCATCGAAACTGCGCATCCGGCTGTTGAACGTGGGGCGAAAGACTCCGCGGCTCCGATAGAGCCCGCCTTCGAACAGGCCAACTCCATTGTCTCCCTGTTCCTGAGGCAATGGCTCATCGGCTTCTATCCAGTGCGCCCATGGCACCTCGGCAGGATCGGTGATAGCCGTCACATTGGGATGATTACCCTCGACAAACGATGGAAAGCCGGTGGTTTCCACCAGCAGATTGTCGACGTACTCGTCAGCCAGATTGGCCAGACTATGACCCATTTCGTGTAGAGCAATCTGCGGTGCATAGGCCGATGTAATGGCGTAGCGCGCCCCGCTGTTGCCGCTTCCACCATAGCGCGTGTCATTGACCAGCAGAATGACCTGATCAAAGTCCGGATATTCCTCAACCGCCGTCAACAGCATCTGCAGTGAATCGGCGCAGATCAGGCGCTGAATGGAACCACAGTTGTACGTGCTGTTGTAGTAAGTGTCACGAGCGTCCGTCAGCTCATTGTCATCCGAGCCGGAGTCTTCCGAAACCGTGCTGATCATGTGGATGCTGAGCGCATCGAAGTGCGCGGAGATCCCTGCATCGGAGCGCATGTTCTCGATGGCATCTTCGACATGCTCGCGAAACAAGGGCTGCTGATCGATCGTATATCCATCGCCCAGCACGACCACATGCACGGCATTGCCATTTTCCACACCGGACAGGGTAATGCCCCTGCCGGAATCGGTTCGGGGATACAGCGTCAGGGGAACGATCTCCCGCGTAACGCGCCCGCGCACATCGGTAGCCTTGATCACCACATTGACTTGCATCACCTCGTTGACATCACTGGCGGTGAGTGTTACCGAACCGTTGCTGGCGGAGCCGGTCACGAAGGCGTTCGCCTCCACATCCAGTGTCACCGGATCGCCATCCGGATCGTCCGGATAGAGTCTGGCAGTGACCGTCTCGCGAGCCAGAAGCTCTGCCGGCAATCTGTCCAGGTTCAGCGTCGGCGCGTCGTTCACATCGATGACTTCAATGCGCAATGACGTGATTTCGTCTCTCAATCCGCCGGTATCACTCACACGCAGAACGAATTCATCCGACATGCCGATATCGTTCTGGGTAGGCAATCCCGAGAGCAATCCGGTTGACGAATTCAGCCCAAGCCAGGCCGGCAGACCGATGGCACTATATTGCAATGTGTCACCATCAGCATCAGTCGCTTCTATCTGATGGGTGAAACGCTGTCCCTGCGCGGCAACCTGCGGCAGATCGGCAATGAGCACTGGAGCGTCATTCACGGCATTGACCGTCAACGAGACCGACACGGGAACACCACCGAAGGTCGTGTATTCGAAGCCGTCCTCTCCCCAGAAATCCGCATCGGGCGTATAGACGAATACCTGAGCACCGGGCTGCAAGGTCAATAGTCCGTTCGACGGCAGGGAGCGAATGACCACCGGGTTCTCTGGCTCACCTGCCGGGCTGTAGAAGCGTCCCCGCAACAGCTCATCTTCCAGTAGCTCGAACGATTGTGCACCGATATCACCATTGAATACCGGCGACGACGACATGATCGGCTCATCGAAGATGTCCGGATCCGTATTCACATCCGGGACGATTTCCGCCTTGTCCGAGCTGCAGGCAGCCAGCAGAACGCATACGACAGAGACCGCCAATGGTCGAATTGCGCTGGCAAATAGTGAAATAAGATTCATGGCCTCCAGTCCACGCTGCAATGAAACAACACTACAAGTTCTGACGTGCCAGCGCCGCTGCGATATAAATCTTTCGCAATTGTTTACTCACTGGGCCAGGCGCGCCATCGCCCAATGCGACCCCGTCGATGTTCACGACCGGCATGACGAAGGTTGAGGCACTGGTTATGAATGCCTCACTGGCCTGTCTGGCTTCCTCGATGGTAAAGGGCTCTTCCACTACGGTATATCCCGCTTCGGCGGCGAACTTGAGTACGGCTTGTCGTGTGATACCACTGAGAATCTCGTGTCCCAGATGACGTGTCTGTATTTTTCTGTCAGCGGTGACTATGTAGGCGTTATTCGACGTGCCTTCAGTCACCAGACCGTCTTCCACCATCCAGGCATCATGAACACCCGCATCCAGAGCTGCCTGTTTGCCCATACTGGGGGCAAGCAATCCCACCGTCTTGATATCACGACGCTTCCAGCGCAGATCCGGTATGGAAATGACATGCAGTCCCTTTTCCGCCATGGGTGAATTCAGCAGGTTCTTGGTCTGAGTGAACATGACCAGCGAAGATGCAGATTTTGTCGGAAAGGCAAAGTCACGGTCAGCCACTCCACGCGAGACCTGAAGATACAGTAGTCCCTCTTCCAGCTCATTGAGCTCGATCAATTTCCGTTGTGCCGCTTCGATTTCCTCCTCCGGGCACGGCGGCGCCATCGACAATTCCGACATTGAACGGGCCAGACGCTTCAGATGAGCCTTGTTGTCGATCAGTTTGCCCTGCAGGACGGTCGACACTTCATACACCGCATCGGCGAACAGAAAGCCTCTATCCAATACGGATATCCGGGCATTCTCTTCTGCTACAAACTCACCATTGACGTAAAACGTTCGACTCATAGCTACTCTGATCCCTGCAACGCCGACTCGACAGGCCGGCAGTGGTATTGGTGTTTCACGGAAATCGCGGTTGGTCTGACATAACGCAAGCCTGACAGCAATCTGACATTCAGCGAATGAGCAGAGCACCTATGTCTGACAATGTCTGCACCTGAAAGTGCGGCTGAGGCAAGTGTTCCGGCCACTCCTCATTATACTGGTTGAACCACAATGTCTGTGCACCTGCATTGCGCGCACCGAACACATCGGTCAGCGGATTATCACCCACGTGCAACAAGGCCTGTGATGGCAGCTCCAGAAACCCCAGACAGTCGTGGAACATGTCCGGTTCCGGCTTGGGTGCCGATGTCATGTTCGCTGCCAGTATGACATCGAAGTACGGAGCGATACCGATCAGGTCCAGATCTGCATTACCGTTGGTGATGGCAGCCAGTCGATACCGGGACTTGAGCAACTTCAGCAGATCCAGTGCATCTTCATAGAGTTCGACTTCGCTGCGAGCCTGATAGAACACATCAAAGGCTTCTTCTGCCATCGAGACCGGGTAATCGAATTCGGCCAGCAAGTCTCTCAGACAAGCCAGGCGCATGGAACTGACGCAGCGACGCAGTTCCGGATACTTCTGGCGAACCCGCGATTGATGATCAAGGATGCTCTCCGGTGTGTGCACGGAGACGATTTTCGGGGTGCTCGCCTGAAACCACTGGAACAGGGCGGCATCCGCCCGCGCGATGGCAGGCGCACAGTGCCAGAGCGTATCGTCAAGGTCGAAGGACACCGCCCTGACACTCTCCAGAGAGGCGTCAGCGGACCTGACACCGGCCGACAGCGCATTGTCCCGATCGGCATTCAACCGGGCTCACCTGCAATCAGCAAGACATGCATGCGTCGCGGACCATGCGCCCCGATCTCCAGCGTCTGTTCGATATCAGCCGTTCTCGATGGTCCGGTCACCAGATTGACGGCGCGCGGCATGATGTCGAAGTGTCGGAGGTGCGCAAAGACATCGTCCACATACTGCACGATCTGCGACTCGTACAGCACCGTGATATGTGTTTCGGGCAGGAAGTTCAGGCCTGCAGGTGTCTGAGCACCACTGGCCATGACCACACTACCGGTTTCTGCCACCGCAGCCAGACAGGGGGTGATACTGACCAACTCATCGCCACTGGCCGGGCCACTGCGATAGCTCGAGGGCCAGGCCATCGATGACAATGCCGGAGCCACGGTCACTGCGCCGGGTGCCGAAGCATCGATACCCTGTGATTGCAGATAATCCTGGACGGCATCGATGCAGTTATCCCGCGTCTGCAGACGTACCACACTCATCAATACCGCTTCCATATTGGCTATCGCAGTCTCGACCAGGTCGTTGCCTACCTTGGGCAAGGTGCTGCGACGTGCATTCCGCAAACGCTCCGACACAGCCTCGGGGCGGTTTGCCACTGTTTGCGAAGCACCTTTTTCCGGTCGGCCCAGGGCCGTGCCGATACGCTGCAGTATCTGTTCACGGGCGTTCATTCAGCACGATCTCCCTGTTGCACGGACTTCGATTCTCCTGCCTTGCTGGCCTTGTACAGACTCATGAATGTGCTCCGCCCCTGCGGCGCTGGAAGATTTCGCCCCTGGGTCCATGCTCCCGCCAGCGGCAGACGCCGGAAATGGCCTTTGCGCCGTCCCATCCGTGACAGCAGTCCGACCCCCAGACGAGTCAAGGCGTGATAAAGCCCCGGCCTCGTGGCCATCGCCGCCCACAGGCCCAGACCATAGCGCGCCCCGGGCGTCTGCAGGGAACGCACAAATGTCTGGCGTCGATGCTCTCTTAGCAGGCTGGGTAGAGGAATGCTCATGGGGCAGACTTCGGCACAGCGACCGTTCAACGTACAGGCATGTGGCAGATCCGGCGCATTTTCGATTCCGACCATGGCGGGCGTCACCACCGACCCCATCGGCCCAGGGTATACCCATCCATACGCGTGACCACCTACCGACCCGTAAACGGGACAATGGTTCATGCAGGCGCCGCATCGAAAACAACGCAGCATCTCGCGCAGCGCACCACTGAGCATCTCGGTTCGGTGATTGTCCACCAACACCACATGGAAGGCCTCCGGTCCGTCTATATCTTCACTGCGTCGCGGTCCGCTCATCAGACTGGTGTAATTGGAATAGTGCTGCCCCGTGGCACTGCGTGCCAGCAGGCGCAACAGACAACTGGCATCCTCGAGTGTCGGTACCACCTTTTCGATCCCCACGATCACGATCTGCACTCGTGGCAGGTTGGACGTCAGATCGCCATTGCCTTCATTGGTCACCAGTACATGCTGACCTGTCTCGGCAATCAGGAAATTGGCACCCGTTATACCGACATCCGCTGCCTGGAACTTGTCGCGCAGCACCTTGCGGGCTTCGTCGACCAGTGCCGAGCGGTCAACCAGGCGCTCATGCAAACCATATCGACCATGATTGCCATGAAACAGATCGGAGACCTGCTCCTTCGTCTTGTGGATGGCCGGTGCAATGATATGACTGGGCGCCTCTCCCGCCAGCTGTATGATGTACTCGCCCAGATCGGTTTCGATCGGCTCGATGCCAGCGGCGCTCAGAGCGCCATTGATATCGCCCTCCTCTCCAACCATCGACTTGCCCTTGGTGACGGTCCTGGCACCGTGGGTCTTGCAGATATCGACGATGATGTCATTGGCGTCGGTCGAGCTCGAGGCCCAGTGCACCTGCCCGCCGTTTTCCTGGACGCGCGCTTCGTAGGCCAGCAGATAGTGATCCAGATTTTCCAGCACATGATTCTTCAGCTGTCGGGCGTCATCACGAATCTGCTGCCACTCCGGAACCAGTCTGACGGCTTCGGTTCGCTTGCCGATGAAGCCCTGCTTGACGTTGCCCAGTGCCTGCTTGAGATCTTCATCCAGCAAGGCCTTGCTGGCGCGAACCTTGAACTGCCCTGATTCCACCTGCATGTCAGTGCTCTCCCTTGCCGATGGCCGGCACGTCTGTCATGTCGGCCAGCACTTCGGCCACGTGATAGACCTGAATGTCGGATCCGAGGCGGCTCAGTCGACCACTGATGTTCAGCAGGCATCCCATGTCACCACCGAGCAGGGTCCGGGCACCCGACTGCTCGGCCAGGGCGACCTTGTCGGACACCATGCGTTCGGATATCTCGGGAAACTTGACACAGAAGGTACCACCGAATCCGCAACAGACCTCGGTGTCCTCCATTTCCCGAAGCTCCAGCCCCGACACGGCCGCCATGAGCTTGCGAGGCTGTTCCTTCACGCCCAGCTCTCTGAGACCGGAGCAGGCATCATGATAGGTCACGGTACTGGTGAAGGTGGCCTGTGGATCTTCCATTCCCATGGTATCCACCAGAAAGGAGATGAGTTCGTGACATCGGTTGGCCAGAGACTCGGCGCGAGCCACCCAGTCGGGGTCATCGGCGAACAGTTCGGGATAATGCTTGATGAGCATGCCGGCGCAGGAACCTGAAGGCACCACCACATGCTCGTAACCTTCGAAGGCCTCGATGACCTGCCTCGCAATGTTGCGGGCAGACTCATCGTCGCCACTGTTGAATGCGGGCTGGCCGCAACAGACCTGTGATTCGGGCACGTGTACGGTACAGCCAGCCTGTTCCAGCAGGCGAATGGCGGCAAACCCGACATTGGGGCGGTGCAGATCGATCAGACAGGTTACAAACAAACCGACGTCAGTCATGGCAGACTCTGAATTTCCTCGACATTGAATGACACACACTATACTTTGCTGATGAACTCCGACAAAGCCATAGATGCCAATCCGCCCGACTTTCAGGGTGAAAAAGGTCAACGCGTGGCCATTCGACGCGATTCCCTGAAAATCGACCCGACAACGGATGGGTCTGCCCGGGTCAACGTCATGTTCTGTGGCGGCTTTCATTCCAGCATGCTCGGCACCAAGGCCTCCTTCCTGGCAACGTTCTGCAAGGCACGGCAATGGTCCTTCACCCGCTTCGATTATCGTGGACACGGAGAGTCGGAAGGCAGCACGCATGAGTTGACGCTGAGCGACTGGCTCGAAGATACCCTGAACGTTCTGGACTCACTGGATGGTCCGGTGCTGCTGGTCGGTTCCTCGATGGGTGGCTGGTTGGCGACGCTGGCTGCCCTGCGCCGTCCCGACAAGGTCACTGGATTGCTGCTGCTGGCCGCAGCGCCGGACTTTCTGCAGGAACTGATTGCACCACGTCTCGGACCGGCGGAAAACTGGGAATTGCAACAGGACAAGGTTGTTCTGCTGGAAAACGCCTACGATGAGCCTCACCCGATCACCCAGGCCTTGCTGGACAGCGGCCGCGATCTGGCACTGCTCGATACACCATCTCTGCCGGATCAGCCGGGACTGGCCGATCTGTCCTGCCCCGTGCGCTTGCTGCACGGCACTCACGACACCGATGTTCCCTACGAGCTGTCTGTCAGACTGATGGGCGCTATACAGCATGATGATGCACGCCTGACCTTGCTGCATCGCGCCGACCATCGTCTGTCCGACGAGCGCTCGTTGCGTATGCTGGCTGCCGAACTGATGGATCTGGCCGGCTGAACTCCGCCTTGCAAGGTGCTCCAGACTGGCCGGGTACAACGTATAGTCGATATCATCGCTGACCGAAAGGCTCACAAGGCCTTCCCTGCCACATGGTTTCAGACAAGCCCGGAGTTCGTCAACTTCATCATTCTGCGTCGGCCGACGACCTGATCCTGGCAACTGATGTCGGGCTGGCTTGCCCGACAGGCGGGTTTGTCATCGATCCGATGCAGCGTACCCACACGGCGGTGATTTCTCACGCTCATGCCGACCATGCGCGTCCTGTCGCCGAGCTTTACTACGCCAGCGACTCGTCGGTGCCGCTGCTGAAGAAGCGTCTGGGAAGTGATCAGGATATTCGCGGTGTTCCCTTTGGCAAGCCAATCACACTGGGGCAAACGCAAGTCTCGTTTCACCCTGCCGGACATGTGTTGGGATCTGCACAGATTCGGGTAGAGGCGGACAATCGGATCTGGGTGTTCACCGGCGATTTCAAGCGAGATCCTGACCCCAGTTGCGAACCCTTCGAACTGGTTCCCTGCGACACGTTGATTACCGAGACGACCTTTGCACTGCCCGTCTACCGGTGGCAGGCAGGCACCGAGGTGGCAGCGGAAATCGCGCAATGGTGGCAGGAGATGCAACAGGCTGATCGTCCTGCCGTTCTCTTTGCCTACTCGCTCGGCAAGGCACAACGAGTGCTCAGTGAGCTGACCGCCTTCACCGATTGCCCCGTCCATCTGCACGGCGCGGTGCAGCCGTTAACGCAGATCTATCGTGATGCGGGTATCAACATGCTGCCAAGCCTGCCAGTCGATCTGGAGGATCGGAGCAAGAGCTACGCGGGTGAGTTGATCATCGCACCTCCGGGCGCCAGCGGATCCACCTGGATGCGGCGTTTTCCCGGAGCCTCCACCGGTTTCTGCAGCGGCTGGATGCGTATTCGTGGCAACCGTCGGCGACGTGGCTACGATCGGGGATTTGTCCTGTCCGATCATGCAGACTGGCCCGGATTGTTGCGGACAATAGAGGAAACCGGCGCCACGCGCATTCTGACAACGCATGGTCGGGCTGACTCCCTGATCAGGTTGCTGCGTGAACGCGGCCTGGATGCCGCCGAGCTGGCAATCTCCTATCGTGACGAGGAAGTCGATGATGCAGAACTTTAGTCAGCTCTATCAGTCTCTGGACCAGACGACCTCGACCAATGCCAAGGTGGCCGCCATGGTCTCCTATCTTGCCGGGGCCACGGCAGCCGATGCCGCCTGGGCCGTTTATTTCCTGAGCGGTCGCAGGATCAAGCGCCTCATCGGGGCGAGCCTTCTGAGGAGCTGGTTGCACCAGTCCAGCGATCTGCCGGAGTGGCTGGTCGAGGAGAGTTATTCAAGCGTAGGTGACCTGGCCGAGACCATCGCATTGCTGCTGGCCACACCGGGCAATCAGGGACAGGAACGCTCACTGGCCGACTGGGTCGAGCATCAGCTGTTGCCGTTGCGTGGACTGGATGCAGAACAGCAGCAACAGCGGGTCACACGTTGGTGGCGCGAGCTGGATCATCAGCAGTGTTTCATCATCAACAAACTCATGACCGGCGCCCTTCGAGTCGGCGTATCCCAGCTCCTGGTCGCGCGCGCGGTGGCCGAAGTGGCAGACTTGCCGCGCTCCCTGGTATTGCACCGGATGATGGGTGACTGGGAACCCGATGAAACCTTCTGGCATGCCCTGATCAGTGAAGACCGGGGTGAGACCGTGTCATCCCGCCCCTACCCGTTCTGCCTGGCGTCGCCGCTGGAGGCAGACCCTGACACACTGGGTCCGATCCAGAGTTGGCTTGCCGAGTGGAAATGGGATGGAATACGGGCTCAACTGATCCGCCGGCAGGGCGAGACCTGGCTGTGGTCACGCGGCGAAGAACTCATCGGTACACGATTCCCGGAGATAACAGGCGCTGCCGACAGTCTGCCTGACGGCACGGTTCTCGACGGCGAGATTCTTGCCTGGGGCCAACACGGGGTGCTGCCTTTCAGCGAACTGCAACGGCGCATTGGCCGCAAGACTGTCGGGCGCAAGCTGCTCAGCGAAGTTCCCTGCCTGTTCATGGCTTACGACATGATGGAATGCGCCGGTATGGACATCCGTGCCACGCCATTGCGTCAACGGCGTCTACAACTGGCGGAGCTGGTCGGGCAACTGCGTGAGGAGAACCTGAAGATCTCGACGCTGGTCGACGCTGACAGCTGGGCGGAACTGGCCTCTCTGCGAGAGACATCGCGAGAGCGACAGGTAGAGGGCCTCATGCTCAAGCATGTCGACGCGCAATACCAGACCGGCCGCAAGCGAGGCTTCTGGTGGAAGTGGAAAGTTGAAGCCTATACGATCGATGCCGTCATGCTGTACGCACAGGCCGGTCACGGCAAACGCGCCAATCTGCACACCGACTATACCTTCGGTGTCTGGCACGGTGATGAACTCGTGCCCATTGCGAAAGCCTACTCCGGGCTGGACAACAGCGAGATCAATGAACTGGACAAGTGGATTCGCCGAAACACCATCGAGCGATTCGGACCTGTTCGCTCCGTACCGGCGGAGCAGGTATTCGAGTTGGCATTCGAGGGAATCAATGCCTCCACGAGGCACAAGTCAGGAGTGGCCGTTCGCTTCCCGCGCATCAAACGCTGGCGCAAGGATCTGGCACCTGGAGACGCGGAGACTCTGGAACAGGTCAAGCGACTGATTACCCCGGTCGCTGCCGAAGCAAGTGTCGCGGAGGGAATTTGACATCCGGAACATGACACTGGCAGAAGCCACCAATGCCACCGAGCGGTGGTACGAGTCCAAAGGCTGGACTGTCTTCGATTTCCAGCGCGAGGCCTGGAGTGCCTGGCATGCCGGTCAGTCCGGCCTGATCCATTCGCCCACCGGCAGTGGCAAGACACTGGCCGCCTGGCTCGGGCCGGTACAGGCAGCCATGATGACAGCGGCGGCGGATGCGTTGGAACAGACAGAGACCAGGCCGAGAGATGGATTGAAGGTTCTGTGGATCACGCCATTGAGGGCCCTGGCAAGCGATACCCAGTCTGCCTTGCAGGCAGCCAGCGATGAGTTGGGCACGGAACTGAATGTGGAGATCCGCACCGGCGACACCTCGGGCAGCCGCAGAACCCGACAACGCAGACTCCCTCCTCACGCGCTGGTGACGACCCCGGAGAGCCTGTCCGTCATGCTCAGTTACCCCGGTAACGAAATCGGTTTCGAGCAGTTGCATACCGTCATCGTGGATGAATGGCATGAACTGCTCGGCAGCAAACGCGGTGTGCAGCTGCAACTCTGCCTGGCTCGGCTTCGCCGTCAGTGCGCATCACTGCGAATCTGGGGTGTCTCGGCCACCATGGCAAACCTGGAGCAGGCTCGGGAAGTACTGTTGGGACCCGGCCGGTCAGGTACACTGATTCGAGGAGTCGTACCCCGCGCCATTCGCATAGACAGTGTTCTGCCGGACAATGAGCACACGTTCAAGTGGTCAGGGCACATCGGGCTGCAACTGGTGAAACCTGTCATCCGAGCGATCGACAATGCAGGCACGACCCTACTGTTCACGAATACGCGTTCACAGGCAGAGATCTGGTTCAGAGCGGTACTGGATGCCCGCCCGGACTGGCTCCAGCGGATAGCCCTGCATCATGGATCGCTGGACAGGAAGCTGCGCATGGACATCGAAGATCGTTTGCGTGCCGGAGATCTGAGCTGTGTCATCTGCACGTCATCGCTGGATCTGGGCGTCGACTTCAGTCCGGTCGACCAGGTCATGCAGGTTGGCAGTCCAAAAGGTGTTGCCCGTCTGTTGCAACGAGCCGGCAGATCAGGCCATCGTCCCGGTGCGCAGTCACGCATTCTCTGCGTTCCCGGTAATGTACTGGAGCTCGTCGAGATAGCGGCCGTCCGACGTGCGCTGGCGCAGAACCGCATCGAGTCCCGGACTCCACCGGAACTGTCGCTGGATGTATTGAGCCAGCATCTGGTAACCATCGCGATGGGAGGCGGCTTCATCGAGAAGGAAATGCTCGACGAAGTCCGGGATACCTACTCGTTTCGACACCTGAGCGATGAACAGTGGCAATGGACAATGGATTTCATCATGCGCGGCGGTCAGGCCTTGCAGGGCTACCCGCAGTATCACAAGGTTCTCGAGGTGGCCGGCAGACACCGTGTCATGAATGAGCAAGTGCAACAGCGGCACCGCATGGCCATCGGCACCATCAACAGCGATACACAGGTCAATGTGGCATTCCAGGGAGGCAAACGCCTGGGATCAACCGAAGAGAGCTTCATTGCCCGCCTGAAAGCCGGCGACACCTTTCAATTTGCCGGGCGGCACCTGGAATTCATCCGCATGAAGGACATGACCGCGCATGTCAGGAAGGCCACGCGAAAAAGTCGAGTGGTACCGCGCTGGTGGGGAACCCATCTGCCATTGACCAGCGAACTGGCCGACAGCGTGCTGGAAACCCTGAATGCCTGGCAGCAGGGTCAGGCCGACTCGCCGGAACTCGAGAGCATTGATGCCATCCTGAAACTGCAGCAACGCTGGTCGATACTCCCCGGACCCGATGACTTCCTGATAGAACGCATACATACCCGCGAAGGCTTCAGTCTGTTTTTCTTCCCCTTCGCCGGACGTCTGGCTCACGAAGGCATGGCGATGCTGGTCGCCTCACGCCTGACCCGGTTGAGCCCATCCACCTTCGTCCTGCAAGTCAATGACTACGGCTTCGAGCTGCAGAGTCCCGAGCCTGTCGATCTGGAAACGCCGGTGCTGCGCCGTGCCTTTTCCACGGAAAACCTGCTCGATGACATTCTGTCATCCATCAATTCGAGCGAGATCACCAAACGCCAGTTTCGCGACATCGCCCGCATCTCGGGACTTGTCTTCGACGGTTATCCGGGCCGCGCCAAGACAGCCAGACAGATTCAGGCCTCCAGCGGCCTGATCTATGATGTGCTGAAAACTCATGACAAGGACAATCTGTTGCTGGAACAGGCCCATCGTGAAGTTCTGGAGCAGCAACTCGAGTTCACGCGATTGGAGAAAGCCCTGACAACCCTGACACAACGCAACTGGCAATTGCAGTCACCGGAGCGACTCACGCCGCTGTCGTTTCCACTCTGGGCAGAGAGTCTCAATAGTCAGACCATGACGTCGCAGAGTTTCCAGCAACGCATCCAGGGTATGCTCGACGCACTCGAAACGGCCTCCACGGCAACGCTGGCAAATCGATGAACGACTTCGTATCGCAATCGCTGCAGGTCTGCTGCCGCAATGAAGACCTGCTACTGCACCCGAAGCGAGTGATGTACTGGCCAGCGGGCAAGACTCTGTTTGCCGCCGACATCCATGCCGGCAAGGAGCATGTGTTCGCCCGTTCCGGAATAGCCATACCATCGGGTATCAGCGAACACATACTGCAGGATCTGTTCGCGCTATGCGATGCCTCGGGTGCGGACAGACTCGTGGTTCTTGGTGATTTCGTGCACAGCACCCCATTGAGCAGCGAAGCCTGGCTGTCCACCCTGTCTTCACTACTGGACGACAGACCCGTACTGAGCGTGAGAGTCATCGCAGGAAATCACGATACTGCCCGGGCGCAGGAGACCATTGATCCTCGCATCGGCTGGCAAAAGGACTCCGAACAGCTGGGCCCGTTTGTTCTACGTCACGCCCCTGGCGATGACACACGTGGCTACCTGCTTTCGGGACATCTGCACCCCACCTGGCGACTATCCAGTGGTGGGCGCCACAGCGTAAGGGCACCGGTCTTCTGGTTTCGGCAACACCATGCTGTCCTGCCGGCGTTCGGCAGTTTCACCGGTGGCATGTCGATTACACCGGACGAGCACCACGACAGGCTCTACATGGTTGGCAACGACTGCGTCATGCAGGTTCCTGTTCGAACAGCACGGCGTTACCGCAAACGATGATGCACACCGCCTCGGAAATTCAGGGCTCGACCTGACGACTACCGTGACGCAGACGCGATTGCCGTCGGTATTCTCGGGGTGTGATTTCCTTCAGTTCACGAAAGCGTCGATTGAAATTGGCAATATTGTTGAAGCCGGTTTCGTAACAGATGGCGGTGATGGGCTTGTCGGTGTCCGACAACAGTTCACAGGCCTTGCTGATTCTCACGCGATTGACGAACCGCACGAAACTGTTGCCCGTTGCCTTGGCAAAGAAACGCGAAAAGGAACTGTCGTTCATGCTGACCAGACTGGCCATGTCACTCAATGAAATCTCGCTGGCAAAGTTTTCACTGATGTATTGCGTGACCAGCTGGATCTTGTCCTGCGACGCCTGATCCGCGCGTGAGCGAATGGCCAGCGTGGACAGCAGAACATAGTCCTGATCTTCCGCCAGACTGTTCAACAGGTTGAGCAATTTGGCGATTCGCTGGGCGCCACTGGCGTCACGAACCTCACGAAAGGCTCGCTTGGCCAGCTCGACATCCACTGACTGGAACTCGATACCATGGCGCGCTCGTTCCAGCATCGGCATGATCGAACCGAGCTCGGGTGCAAACTTCGCCATGCCCGACACCAGATCCATCCTGAACTGGATGACCAGATCGCGCAGCTCGACCACCTCGTCAGGCTCTGTCTGACTGATCCAGTTATGCGGCAGTCGTGGACCGGTAAGCACCAGCTGCCCGGGGCCAAAGCCGCCGACATGATCCCCGACAAATACCTTGCCTGTACTGGCAACGATCAGATGCAATTCGAAGTCGTCGTGATAGTGCCAGCGCACCAGCGGGCACGGGAATCCGTGCTCCAGATAGTGCACCGATCGATCACTGTTGTCGGCGAGTTCGAATTCCGGGGCTTGTGGTTTCTCCAATCGTAGCGCAACTGACATGTCATCTCACCTGGCTGCAAGGAGCGTTTACGCAGGTCTTTCGATATAGGCTTTGAGCGTGGCTTCCACCCCATTCTGCTGTATATCTGCCAATGCTTTGGCAAAGCTTTCCCGAAATCGTTCATCGGTGCCCAGATTGCCGTAGACATCCGTCATCGCCAACCATTGAGCCGGATCTTCCTTCGCGGCCTTCGCCCGGGCCTGCAGGTTGTCCCAGGACGGATCATTCGGTGCGATGACTTCTCCACTCTCCGTCGTCCCCTGACAGTAACGACACCAGAAGGCAGACGCCAGAGACAAACCATCGATATCACCGCCCGCCTTCAGACGATCAGCCAGGGTGGGAACGATGAACTTCGGTTGACGGTTCGAGCCATCGAGGCAAAGACGCGTGATGGTGTCGGCAATGGCAGGGTTGGAAAACCGCTGTATGACACTGGCCTGATAAACAGCCAGATCCACACCGGGTACCGGAGGTACAACGGGGATGATTTCACGCTGTTGCAACTGCTCGACAAAACCTCTCACGAGATCGTTCTGCATGGCCTCGTGCGCGTACTCGATTCCCAGCAAACCTGCGGGATAGGCCAGTACTGCATGACCACCGTTGAGTATGCGAATCTTCATCATTTCGTAGGGTGCGACATCCGGTACGATCTGGACCCCTGCCCGTTCAAACGCCGGCCTGCCGGCCACGAAGTCGTCTTCCAGCACCCATTGCAGGTAGTCTTCGCAGAACACCGGACTATCATCGGCGATGTCGAAGAGAGTACGTACCCGGCTGCGCTCGTACTCACCGGTCGCCGGTGTGATTCGATCGACCATGCCGTTGGGAAAACTGCTGTGTGCCTCGATCCATGCAGCCAGAGACTCATCGACCAGTCGAGCCAGCCCGAGCACGGCAGCCTTGGCAGCGTGACCGTTGTGCGGCAGATTGTCACAGGACATGACGGTGAACGCCTGTTCGCCGCGTTCCCGTCTGCCGGCCAGCGCATTGACGATCAGTCCGAATACCGTACAAGGGGATGCAATATTCGCCGCATCGGCCAGGATGGAAGCATGTTCGTGGTCGAACTTGCCGGTGGCTGCATTCACGAAATAGCCACCTTCTGTCACCGTCAGCGATACGATGCGTATGGCCGGATCGGCCAGCGTGTCCAGAATGGCCTGCGTATCGCCGACGGGCAGATAATCGATCATCGGCCCGGTAACACGAGCGTCGCTGCGTGTGGCGGATTGTGTGACGACTGTGGTCAGCAGATCCTGTTTCAACAGGACTTCTCGCAAGCGGGCATCACCCGGCATGATGCTGGCACCGATGATCGCCCAGTCATGATCCAGCCCCATGTTCATCAACTGGTCCAGATAGACCGCCTGATGAGACCGGTGAAAGTTGCCAGGGCCGAAGTGCAGGATCCCGCGAGTCAGAGACTTTCGCTCATAAGCAGGCTTTGCTACCTGCGCATTCAGCTCAGCCAGCGTCTCCAGAGAGAGCCTTGCCGATGCTGCAGTGTCATTGATAGTTTCACTCACGATTCAGCTTATCCTGTTTTCGCCGGCGACCATGCCCGCCTGCTCGACGAAGTAATTGGCATCAACCGATGCCAGAAAGACAGACAGTTCGGCTGGAGATGTCACGGCTTGATCCGTGACGATCCCCACCTTGCCAATGAGTCGCCCAGCTGCTTGCAGCTGTTGGCAGACTCCCTCAGCCAGCGATCCTCAGACCGTTCGCATCGAATCGATGCATGCGTTCAGGATCCGGAGTCAGACCCACCGTATCACCATGACGTGCCGGGAACTCACCGTCGGCGCGAGCGGTCAATGTGCCCACACCTTCGACATCGACTCGCAGGAAAGTGTCAGAACCGAGATGCTCGGACACCCCGACGACTCCGCGCCAGGCTCCACCTTCATGCGACAGGTCCATGTGCTCGGGACGCACGCCAATGGTCGGAGCGCCATACGCCTCGGCCGCTGGCCCATTGATGATATTCATGGCGGGACTACCGATGAATCCGGCAACGAACAGGTTCGCCGGTTCGCGGTAGAGATCCAGCGGTGACCCGACCTGCTCGATGTGTCCGGCACGCAGTACCACGATCTTGTCAGCCATGGTCATCGCCTCGACCTGATCGTGCGTGACATAGATCATCGTGGTTGCCAGCGTCTGATGGAGCTCGGAGATTTCCAGGCGCATGTTGCCACGAAGAGCGGCGTCCAGGTTTGACAGAGGCTCATCGAACAGGAACGCTGACGGTTCACGCACGATGGCTCGACCGATGGCAACACGCTGCCGCTGACCACCTGACAACTGACCTGGACGTCGATCGATGTAATCGGCCAGGTTCAGCGTCGCCGCCGCTCCGTTGACCTTGGCGTCGATGGCCGCTTGATCCAGTCCCGCCATCTTCAGGGGAAAGGCGATGTTCTTGCGTACAGTCATGTGCGGATACAAGGCATACGACTGGAACACCATTGCCAGACCCCGCTTGGCCGGCGGCAGATCAGTGGCATTGTTGCCATCGATCTCGATCACGCCATCGGAGACATCTTCGAGTCCCGCGATGAGTCGCAACAAGGTGGACTTGCCACAACCCGACGGACCGACGAAAACAACGAATTCGCCATCTTCAATGGTGAGGTCCAGCGGGGGAATGACTTCCGTATCACCAAAACGCTTGGCTACCTGCTTGAGTGTAATGCTGCCCATTATATTTCCCTTTGAATTTTCTGATGAGTTCTTGCCGTCAGGTCAAGAACTACTTGACCGCACCGAATGTCAGGCCGCGGACCAATTGTTTCTGACTGAACCAACCCAGTATGAGAACCGGCGCTATTGCCATGGTGGAAGCTGCGGAGAGCTTCGCGTAGAACAGCCCCTCAGGACTCGAAAAGCTGGCAATGAACTGTGTCAAAGGTGCTGCATTGGTCGTCGTGAGTACCAGGGTCCAGAATGCTTCGTTCCAGGCCAGGATCACGTTCAACAACATGGTCGAGGCGATACCGGGAAGTGCCATGGGGGTCAGTACATGTATCAGCTCGGACTTCAACGATGCCCCATCCATTCTTGCTGCCTCCAGTATCTCGCCCGGTATCTCCCTGAAGTAGGTGAACAACATCCAGACAATGATCGGTAGATTCACCATCGTCAGCACGAGCACCAGTCCGACGCGGGAATCGAGCAGGCCCCAGTCACGGAACAACAGGTAGATGGGGATCAGAACACCTACCGGTGGCAACATCTTGGTGGACAGCATCCACATCAGAATTCCGCGGGTTTTCTTCGATGGTACGAAGGCCATCGCCCAGGCTGCCGGTACCGCAATGATCAGACCCAGAATCACCGAACCGAAGGCGATGATGACCGAGTTCATGAAATACCGCGGATAGTTGGAACGACTGTTGACTTCCTGGTAGTTCTCCAGCGTCCAGTCGAAACCGAACAGTGAAGGCTGCAGTGATATCGCTTCTGCTTCCGTCTTGAAACTGGTCAGGATGGTCCAGAGAATCGGAAAGAAGATCAGTAGACCGATTCCCCAGGCAACAGCCGTATTGACCAGGCGTCTGTTTAAAGTGACTTGTCTTGCCATGACGATATGCTCCTTACAGATCCAGGTTCTTGCCGACGAGGCGCATCAGGAAGATGGCAACGATATTGGCGAGAATGACAGCGACGATACCGCCGGCCGAGCCACCACCGACATCGAACTGCAGCAGTGACTGCATGTAGACCAGGTAGGGAATGTTGGTGGATGCATAACCCGGCCCACCCGCCGTGGTGACGAGAATTTCCGCGAATATGGACAACAGGAATATCGTCTGAATGAGAATGACCACGGTTCCTGCACGCGCCAGATGCGGCACGATGATGTGAAAGAAACGTGACAAGGCACTGGCCCCGTCCATCTCGGCCGCCTCGATCTGTTCACTGTCCAGCGATTGCATCGCGGTAAGCAGTATCAACGTGGCGAAGGGCAGCCACTGCCACGAGACGATCATGACGATGGAGGCCAGCGGATGGTGACCCAGCCAATCGATCGGCGTGGTACCGACCAGCTTGGAAAGCCAGGCAAACAGGCCGTTGGTGGGGTTCATGAACATGTTCTTCCACACCAGAGCCGATACCGTAGGCATGACGAAGAACGGGGCAATGAACAACAGGCGGACGATACCCTGCCCGAACATGGGCTGATCGAGCAACAGTGCCAGCAGGGTTCCACCTATCACGGTGATGCAAAGCACCCCGATGACGATGATCAGTGTATTACCCAGCGCCTCGAAAAACGCGGGGTCGGTGAGAAAGAATTCGTAGTTCGAAAAACCGGCGAACGATGTAACCGGATCCAGCAGGTTATAGCGTTGAAACGAAAAGTA
Organism: Granulosicoccus sp. 3-233; assembly: GCF_052681095.1. NCBI lineage: Bacteria > Pseudomonadati > Pseudomonadota > Gammaproteobacteria > Chromatiales > Granulosicoccaceae > Granulosicoccus > Granulosicoccus sp. 3-233. The sequence goes on along the minus strand of NZ_JBQYLE010000002.1, from coordinate 294,655 downwards.
CAGCGTCATCACCAGCGGTACAATCATCCACAGAAAAAGCAGGGTGACTGCGGGCGATATCATCGCCTTGCCAGCGGTACGCGAATGGGTGGTTGACATGATCTCCTCCGTCAATCCGGACGTATGGGAACAGCCGTGTTCTCGTGGCTGCGTTTACAAGCTTTCAGTCACAGGCCTGGATCATGCCTCTGACTCATACTGCAACTGGGTTCTCACCCAACCGACAATACATTGCAAGGCTAAAGTATTTGCTTGGAAGAAGTCGAAGGGGCATCCCTGCCCTGCCCGTTGTGGGGCTCATCCATCCCTGTCTTGCTCATCGACTGACCAACTTACTTCGATTCGGCAGGTAAGACCTACTTGGGGTAGCCGGCCTTCTTCATGGCGCGTTCAGTCAAAGACTGAGCATTCTTCAGTGCATCTTCAACACTGCTCTGACCTGCCAACGCCGCTGCAAACTGCTGGCCTACGGATGTTGCGATTCCCTGGAATTCGGGGATGGCTACGAACTGCACGCCGACATAAGGTACTTCTTCAACCGTTGGGTTGGTTGGATCGGCTTCCTGGATGCTTGCCAGAGTCATGGCTGCGAAAGGCACTTTCTGGTACTCGGGGTTTTCGTACAGAGAAGTACGTGTGCCCGGTGGTACGTTGGCCCAGCCTTCCTGAGAAGCGACAAGCTCTGCATAGGCCTTGCTGGTTGCCCATGCCACGAACTTCTTGGCAGCTTCTTCTTTCTCGGTACCAGCAGGAATTGCCAGCGACCATGCCCACAGCCAGTTACCGCGCTTGCCCAGGCCATTGTCCGGAGCCAGTGCAAAACCGACTTGATCAGCTACCTTCGAATCGTTTTCGTTGGTGACGAAAGAAGCCGCAACGGTTGCATCGATCCACATGCCGCATTGACCGTTCTGGAACAATGTGAGGTTTTCGTTGAAACCGTTGGAAGATGATCCCGGAGGTCCGGCGTCGTTCATCAGGTCAACGTAGAAGTTCAGTGTGTCAGCCCAAGGCTGTGAATCGAATTGTGGATTCCAGTCCATGTCGAACCAGCGAGCACCGAACGAGTTGGCTGTTGCGGTCAGGAATGCCATGTTCTCACCCCAGCCGGCCTTGCCACGCAGGCAGATACCGTAGATTTCGTTTTCCTTGTCAGTCATGGCGCGAGCGGCCTCGCCAATGAATTCCCAGGTAGGCGCTTCAGGCATTTCCAGGCCTGCTTTTTCCATCAGGTCCTTGCGGTACATGACCATGGAGGACTCACCATAGAAAGGTGCGGCGTAGAGTTTGTCATCGACTGACAGACCACCGCGGATGGCTGGCAGGATATCGTCGACATCGTAGTCGTCGCCCAGTCCTTCCAGCGGCACCAGCCAGTCACGTTCAGCCCAGATAGGCACTTCGTAAGTACCGATTGTCATGACGTCGAACTGTCCACCCTTGGTGGCGATGTCCGTCGTGACTTTCTGACGCAGAGCGTTCTCTTCCAGAGTTACCCATTCCAGATCGATGCCGGGGTTCTTGCTGGTGAAATCGTCAGTCAATTTCTGCATGCGGACCATATCACCGTTGTTCACGGTAGCAATGGTCAGAGTTTCTGCACTGGCAGACAGTGAGGCCCCAGCCGCCATGGCGGCTACGGTCAGGGCGATGGCGCTTTTTTGCATTCGCATAGTTCTCCTCCGGGAGATTCTTCGGGTTGACGCAGTATTTACAACAACTGCAATGTACGCTCGTCACAAGTGCCGAAACAGTACGAAAGAAGCTAATTTCTATGCTTTTTTTGCAAGATAAAATAAAAGTGTACGTATTTGCATCATTACCTTTAGGTATTGGCCTAATTCGAGTCAAAAAAGGACTATTTGTGACCAACAAAACATGACTTAAATCACACTATTCATCTTCCTGGAGCTGGTGTACTCCATTTAACGGGCAAGTTCCGAGTCGCGCCCGAACCGTATCGGCAGGTCACTACCCCAGATGACTGATCACAAGACAAATGATGCAGCTTTCGTCAATAGCGGGTTTTTGCCAGTGCTCGAGCTTTGGCATGCCACCGGAATCGCTGAACGAATCCGGGTATGCAGACGTGGCTGACACGGACAAGGGGACGGAATCCGAGGCACTGCATGACACGCAATTCGGGAAGAACCAATCGGCGACGTGTCGGAATCACCCATCCGGGAGTTCGAGCTGATGCCGGGCAATCAGCCGGCAACGTTGTTACCGAAGCTGTACTCGGCGCTCTTCAGTATCGCCAGGGCATGATGCAGGCTGTCGCAGACACGATGCCCGAGACTCAACAATTCGGCTGTCGGTGGCACCAGGTCCGGCACCTGGAAAACCGTACATCCGGCTGCAACACCAGCCTTGACCCCGTTGAAGGAGTCCTCGAACACCAGTGTCCGTGAGGTATCCGCCTCGATGGCGGCGGCAGCAGCCAGAAAGATCTCCGGATGCGGCTTGCTGTGACGCACCATGTCTCCACCGACAATGAAATCGAAACGCTTGATGATCCCGGTGCGAGTCAGCTTCAGAGCGGCTATCGGTGCAGCGCTGGAGGTGGCTACTGCCATCCTGACACCTTCGGATGCCAGCCATTCGAGCAGCTCTTCCACCCCCGGCTTGAGCAGTACCTGTCCGTCGGCAATCAACGCATGATAACGCTGCGCCCAATCGGCGCGAAATGTCGGCAAGTCGACTTGTTGCCCGATGGCAGCATCAAGGATCGCCATCAAGGAGGCCTCGTTGCTGCCAACGATGCTCAGAAACAGAGGGGTCTGATCGTCAAGGCCATGATCCGCGCAGGTAGCGAGAAAGCTTTGCAGCGAAAGTCGTTCGCTGTCGATCAGCAGGCCATCCATATCGAACAGAGCCGCGTCCGGTTTCATCGGCATCATTGATTGTCTCTCACACGCTCGAGTGTCGGTCATGCATTCAGGCTACACCCTGATTTCCGGCATTGCTGCGTGACAGCACAAATTCCCGGTAAGCCACATAGATACCGCTGAAAGCCACTATGCCAGCACCGAGAAGGGTTGGCCCATCGACCGTTTCCCGAAAGAATACATAGCCGATTGTCAAAGTCCAGATGAGAACCAGATAGTGAAACGGCTGCAGGACAACCGCTTCGGTCAATTGCAATGCCTTGATCAGCATCATGTGCCCGCATATCGAGGTGGCGCACAACAGAGCCAGCAGTTTGATGGTTGCCGGATTCAGTGGCTGCCACAACGGCCAGGCAAACAGGCCGGAAGCGACAGCCCCGGTGATGCCGAAATAGACCAATGAGGTTGCGAAGCTGTCGCGTCGCGATACCTGCCTTGTCAACAGATTGTAGAGAGCAAAAATGACGGCACAGACCAGTGGTATCAGAGCATTGGGGTCAAACACCGCCAGCCCCGGCCGCAGGATGATCAGCGTACCGATGAATCCGACGATCACCGCCATCCAGCGGCGATGTCCGACCTTCTCTCCAAGTATGGGTACTGACAGAGCCGCCACTACCAGCGGAAAGCAGGCAAACAAGGCATGCACCTCAGCAAGCCCGAGTACGCGCAGGGCGAGCGCGAACAGGGCAATCTCCGAACACATCAACAGGCAGCGTATCAGTTGCCTGACTGGCACCAGCGAGCGCAATGCGGTACGTAGTCCGCCGTTCACTGTCGCAAACAGACAGGCGAAGATCGCAAATGCCACGAAGCGTACGAAAACGATCTGGGCAACCGGTAGTTCCTGCACCAGCATCTTGGTGATGGCATCCTGCACGGAGAATACAAGGGTCGACAGGATCATCAGCACGATCCCGCTCATGGGGGTGGAAAGATTCATGATGGTGTTCGAATTCGTCAGGTCAGGGAAATCATCTGGCCGGATGCAGCCGCCTGCGCGATGGCTTCGACAACCTGCAGATTGGTCAATCCATCCTCGACACTCACCCGTGGTTCCGCCACGCCTCGTACTACCTCGACGAAATGCGCCAATTGCCGGGACAGTGGATCAACCGTTTCCCGCTCAGCAAGAACCTCACTCATGCGTAGCCACCACGAGGACTCCTGCTCCGCCGGGTGAAACCGGCTCCTCAGGGTTGGCACGGACAAACTGCCGCGGGTACCCGCTATCCAGTAGCAGTTCTCGTCCTGCTGTTGCGGGTAAGCAGGATTCTCACCGGTGGTCAGCTCCCAACTGGCGGTACTGGCGGCTGTATCCGACAACAGGAAGGTACCCAGAGCGCCATTGGCGAAACGCAGAGTGATACCAACGGTATCCTCGACTTCGAACTGTCGTAACTCCCTGGACGCCATCGCCTGTACATGGGTGATTTCCCCCATCAGCATGCGCAGGTTGTGCACCTCATGAATCATGTTGATCAGGATGGGCCCTCCACCCGGTTGACTTCGCCACGGTGCCTGCTGAAAATAGTCGACAGGCTTGTAGAATTGTGCACTCCCCATGATGGAGACCAACCGCCCCAGGCGGTCGCTGGCGATTGTCTCGCAGGCCTGTCTCATGATGTCACTGTGCGCGCGGTGATGCCCCACCAGTACGGGCACCCCACAGCGTTTCACCTCATCGGCCAGCACCAGGCCACTGGCGTGATCGGTTGCGACCGGTTTTTCCAGTAGCACCGGCACGCCCATGGCCAGGCATTGCCTGGTCTGTTCCACGTGCAAGTCATTGGGAGTGGCGATGATGACCGCATCTGGCCGCTGCGTTTCCAGCAAGGTCGACAGAGCGTTGAATTGGGGAACCTGATATCCGGCAGCCAGCTCGATGGCATTGTCATCCGGGTCCACGATTGCCTGCAGGCAACAGTCATCATTGGAATTGATGGTTCGGATATGGACCTGTCCAATCAGTCCAGCTCCGACCACAGCGATCTGCAACACAGTCATCGAGACACCGAGTATTCAGTAGTGCTGCATCATCTCACTTACTGCCGAATTCTGCTTGCACTGGCGCACGCCACCTGGGCATCAGTCACCTATGGCAATGGAGGGTACAAGGTACCAACCCGGCTCGCTGCCAGTCAGTGAGGAGACAATTTTACTGCGCCGATCCCGACTGGCGCAGCTCCCGGAAAAACGTCTGCATCAGGGCAGCTCCCTGCTCCGCCAGCACGCCTTCGGTGATGGCCACGTGGTGATCCACACCGGGAAGTCGCAGAGCCTCATGGATGCTCACCACACCACCGGTGCGTGGCTCGCGAGCACCGAATACCAGTCTGGCAATACGCGCCTGTAACAGGATGCCGCAACACATCAGACAGGGCTCCAGCGTGACATACAGGGTGGCTCCGTCCAGCCGGGACGAACGAGACTTCAACGCCGCGTCTCTGACCGCCAGGACCTCGGCATGAGCCGACGGGTCATGATCCATGACGCAGCGATTCTGGCCACTACCCAGAATCTGCCCCTCCTGCACAAGCAGTGCACCAACCGGCACCTCACCGTGACGACCGGCACTCTCTGCCAAGGCCAGCGCCTGATGCATGAAGTCCTCATCGATATGCTGTTGCCTGCGTGGAATGATCATTGCCCCCTGCCTGGGTCGGACTCCAGTACGGAGTGCCAGCACGCTCAATGATGATCAGCGGACAGGCATCCAGATGAATTGGAACACTCTACTGCAAATTCGAGCGGCGAACATGTCGCCGCCTGGCAGGCTTGCCAGCGATGTTCCTCTCCCGATTTTCCGGATCCTGCAGGCGTCGCCACTGATCACTGATACCCAGACCGTCAGCCAGACAATTCCTGTGATCTGATTCTCTTGCCGTTGTCGGCATCGAAATACATGAGCTGCTGCGCGTCGACGGTCAACCAGACCTGTTCGTGCTCAGTTGGCAGGCAGTCACGCACCGCAGTTGCTGTCATGCGTCCCAGTGCAGTCTCGCAATGCAGCAGCATCGTGGCCCCAACCATCTCGGACAGGACCACACGCCCGGCTATTGACAACCCGGACTGTTGCTCGGATGTCAGGTCAAGCGCTTCAGGGCGCAACCCTGCAACCATGCCACCATGACCAATACCCTGCAGCGCTTCCGCATCGACGAAGTTCATGGCGGGCGATCCGAGAAACCCTGCCACGAAACGGTCTGCCGGGTCGTCATAGATCTGTTCCGGGGTGGCGTACTGCAGAACCTCTCCTCCTTTCATGACGGCAATTCTGTCCGCAAGCGACAGCGCTTCTGTCTGATCATGGGTCACGTAAACGACGGTGGCACCCAGTTCCCGATGCAATTGCTTTATTTCGGTACGCATCTCCGTGCGCAAGACGTTGTCAAGATTCGACAAGGGTTCGTCCATCAGAAAGGTTCTTGTATCCCTTGCAAGGGCTCTCCCCATGGCCACTCGCTGCCGCTGTCCTCCGGATAATGCACCAGGTTTGCGCTCAAGATAGGGCTCCAGCTGCAACATGCGGGCAACCTTCTCGGTACGGGCATTACGTTCAGCCTTTGGCATCTTGCGCAGTTCCAGACCGAAAGCGATATTCTCTCGTACCGTCATGTGAGGGTAGAGAGCGTAATTCTGAAAAATCATCGCAATGTCGCGTTCCTGAGGAGCCAGTTCATTGGCACGAACTCCACCAATTCTGAGCTCGCCCTGATCGATCTGTTCGAGGCCCGCAATCAGTCGCAGCAGTGTCGACTTGCCACAACCCGAAGGTCCGACGATAACCACGAACTCACCATCGCGTATATCCAGCGAGACTCCCTGCAACACACAGGGGCCAGCTGCATAGGATTTTTCAATACCTGACAGACTTATACCGCTCATGCTCTACTCATCTTCCTGCTTGTCTGCTGCAAATCGCCTGCGCAGTTCGATCGCAAGGCTGGGGCGATCGCAAGTCAGAACCTTCACACCCAGCTCGAAAGCCTTGTTGAGTTGGGATGCATCATGAGCGGCCCAGACACCGAATTCCAGACCTGCATCCTGTACCTGAGCCATCAGTGCGGCATCCGCTGAATCCACATGCACTCCGATTTCGGGCACCTCGTGAGAACGGCAGAGCTCGATGAGAGCAGCCTGCCCCAGTTGACGCAGTACCGCAGGGCTGACCAGCCACAACCTGGGTCGCTCGGTGGCTACCGCCAACTCATCCAGTGAAGCCATCAGAAAAGAAGAAAATACCGTACGTTGCAACATGTTCTGCGAGCGCAGCGTCTCGATGACCTTTGGCACGAAGTCAGGGTAGGCGAAGCCGTCTCCATCGGGCTTTATTTCACAGCGGAAGTCCACCTGACTATCTCCGTAGATCGTGCACAACTCCGGTAGTGACAGAGGATGTTCGCCTCCGGAATAGTTGATGACAGCCTTGCGCACTTCAGCCTCGCTCATTTCAACGATGGCGCCGGAACGATCAGTTGTTCCATCAAGTGTCGGATCATGGTGAACCATGATCGCTCCATCGCATGTTGGGTGAACATCGAATTCGAGCTCTTCAAGAGCCAGCAGGGCGCTCTGTCGGAAACCATGTGGCGTGCTGTCACCAAACTCCAACGTTCCACCACGATGTGAGGCTATTCTGGTCATGCAGTGAGTTTCTCCGTCGTCGGTTCAATTGTCGTGAAATAGCCTTGCAGTAGAGGCCAGCAAACCAGCCGCCTCATTTGACAGCTCCCATGGTGATACCTCGCACCAGATGCCGCTCTACCAGCATGAATCCGGCAATGACCGGCAGCATGGTAATGACCGAAGCGGCCATGACGAGCGGCCAGTCGATCAGACCTTCACCCGGATTGAGCTTGTAGAGTCGAGACAGGCCGATCTGCAAGGTGTAGAGCTGATCATCATTGACAGCAACCAGCGGCCAGATGTAGTTGTTCCACTCGGCCAGAAATATGAACAGTCCCATCGAATAGATCGCTGGCCTGGATATCGGCACGATGATGCGACGCAAGACCTGCAACGGTGTTGCACCGTCCATATACGCCGCCTCATCCAGTGAGCGAGGTATTCCCCGAATGTACTGTCGCAGGAAGAACGCTGCAAACCCGTTGGCGATGGCCGGAAGAATCAGTCCTGAATAAGTGTCCAGCAAACCGACTCTGGCAAGCGTGAGGTAATTGGGGATCAGCGTGACATGACTGGGGATCATCAAAGTGGCGACCGTTGCCGCAAACAGCAACTTTCCCCCACGAAACTCGAAGCGGGCGAATGTGAAGGCCGCCATGGTTGCAAAAAGCAGACCCAGAATCGTTACCGCAGCCGAGACGATGATGCTGTTGAGTAGATAGCGAAAGAAGTCATGCTGGCCGACCGCCCTGACATAATTGCTCAAGGTGAATTGCACGGTGCCGGTGTAAAAACCATGGGAACTCTGGAAAGACATCCACAGGCTGTAGAGCACAGGGGACAGGAACAGAAGACCTGCGAAACCTGCCAGTGTAATCAGAAACGGATTTTCACGCCTCATAGTGCACCCTTCTTCCAAGTACATGCGCCTTGACCAAAGCCAGTACGATGAGAAAAATGAACAGAAGTACAGCCAGTGCCGACCCGGTTCCAACATCAAACAGTGAGAAACCGATACGGAACAACATGTTCACCAGCACATCGGTGGCTCCCGCCGGACCTCCTCGCGTCATCACATCCACGATGGTAAACACCTGAAAGGCTTCGATTACCGATACGATCAGCAGGAAATAGGTCGTTGGCATCACCAAGGGAAATGTGACACGTCGAAATACATGCCAGCGCCGACCTCCATCCACAGCCGCAGCATCGTAGAGCTCTCGGGGCACAGCCTGTAGTGCCGCGATATAGATCACAACGTCATAGCCCAGCTGTTTCCACGTATTGACTGCAATCAGTACACCCAAGGCAAGTTGAGGATCCTGCATCCAGGACACCCTGGGCAAGCCGACTGCGGCGAGGATTCCATTGACCAGGCCGTAGTCTGTAGAGAAGACCCAGCTGAACACCACAGCAATGGAGACAGCCGAAGTGACAGATGGAAGAAACAAGGCTCCACGCAACAAGCGGGAGACGATGCCTTCGCGTACCAGGTAACTCGAGATCATGAGAGCAAGACACAATCGCAAAGGCACCGAGACCAATGCGAAAATGGCGGTCACGTTCAATGAATTCCAGAAATCACGAGAGGACAGCAGCAATGCATAGTTTTCCAGGCCGACAAACGGTTTATCTGACGACATGAAATCCCACTCTCGAAAACTCAGGTCGAGACTGGACAGGATCGGGAAATAGGTGAAGATTCCCAGAAATAACGTCAGTGGAAGCACCAGCAGATACGGAGTGATTTTGCGTTGCATAGCAGATCTGTGAGTTAGTCGAATATCAGAGAAAGTGCCAGGCAGGCTGAACGAATCGCCCCCCGGCACCTGACTGTCGAATTACTCGGTTCTTGATGCTTCCGCGCGCGTCAGTTCCGCAAACTCCTGCAGTGTCTCTTCAACGGGACGCTGTCCCAGCGCCATCGCCTGCCACATGTCGTATTCCCTGGAACGCATCCAGGTGACAACCGGAGGACGCGGCCGTCCTCTGGCGAAGTCAAGCTGATCAATGGCAACGCGTATGCCGGGTTGTGTGGCCAGTGCATCTGCCGCCACATCGACGTCGGCAGTGTTGGCATTGATCGGCATGTAGCCGGTTTCTGCAAACCAGATCGCGTTCGCCTCAGCCGACGCAAGATAGCTTACCAGTTTGTAGGCCGCGTCTTTCTTCTCCTGATCAGCCCCTTCCAGAATGCCAATTCCGGCACCTCCGATGGGAACGCGACAGACAGCATTGCACGGCATTGGCAAGACAAGCAGATCTTCACCCAATGCGTCCAGCAGTCCGCTATAGTTGCCTGTCGAGTTGATATTGAGCGCAACCTTTCCGGCCGTGAACGCGTTTTTCCCGGCACTTTCGTCCGTCACACCATCTGCGGACGCCAATTGCCATGTGTGTACCAGATCGGACATCCACTGGTACGCCTCGATGGTGGCAGGTGAATCGAGGAGCACATTACCGCTTCTGGAATCAATCAGATCACTGTCGTTCCCCATGACGAGCCCCCAGCGAGCAAACTGACCTGGCGCTACAATGCCCTTCACGTTCTCTGCTTGCAGTTTTTCACTGACTGTCCTGGCCACGTCGGTAATCTGATCCCAGGTTGTCATCTCCGGCACGGTTTCCATTCCGGCCGACCTCAGAATGCCTTTATTGACGTATAGCACCGGCGTCGAGGAGTTGAAGGGAACGATGTAGTTCTTCCCTTCGTAAACACCAACCTCTCGGGCGAACTCGAAGAGTTCATCCTTCAGTGGGTCTTTTTCCAGATAAGGGGTGAGATCTTCCAGAACACCTCGATCAGCAAACAGACCGTATCGAGTCACCTCCAGGATGACAGCGTCCGGATAACGTTTTGCCGGTATGGCTGCCTGCAACTTTGCAACGATGTCGTTGTAGTTGCCAATGTTTTTCGCCTCGACTTGTATGTCCGGGTTTTCTGCCTCGAATTTCTCGATGATTTTCTCGAGAGTCTCACCGGACGAATTACTGAAACTGTGCCAGAACTCGACAGAGGTGTCAGCGACGGCAGATGTGGAAAGGGTTAGCGATGCCAATCCATATATTACAAGTCTGGAGAGGCCAGAGAATCTGTATCTTGGCAACTGCATGCGGGAATCACCTCTATCTTCAGAATTTGTGGAGTGTTGATCCGCGCATACTAGGTAGGAAATATTACCTACTCATGAAGGTGCCCGACGGAGTTGTCACGTACCGGAAAAGTCCACTTGAATCTGCAACAGGAGCCTGCAAGCGGCTGAGCATTCATTGCACCATGGTTGTATTGTCAAGAATTCATGACAGGAAGCTCCATGCTCCTCCGCAGATATTCATGCCCACAAAAAAGGAGGCTCGAAGCCCCCTTTCTCTCTAGTCACTTCGTGGCAAGCGATGCTTGCCACATTGTCGAGACTCAGCTGCTGACAGCTTCGCCTTCTTCAACGGCTTTCATGCTCAGGCGAATACGGCCCTGCTTGTCCACTTCCAGAACCTTGACCTTGACAACCTGCCCTTCGGACAGCTCGTCAGCGACGTTCTGCACACGCTGGTCAGAGATCTGAGAGATGTGTACCAGACCATCCTTGCCAGGCAGGATGTTGACGAAAGCACCGAAGTCCATGATCTTCTGTACACGGCCTTCGTAGATGGTGCCCACTTCGATGTCAGCGGTAATCAGTTCGATACGACGACGGGCTTCTTCACCCGCTGTACGATCGCTGGACGCGATCTTGATCAGGCCATCATCACCGATATCGATGGTTGCACCGGTCTCTTCAGTCAAGGCACGAATGACGGCCCCCCCCTTACCGATGACAGCAGCGATCTTCTCGGGATTGATCTTGATGGTGATGAAGCGTGGTGCATGCTCGGACAGATCGCCACGTGGCTCTGCCAGAACCTTGGCCATCTCACCCAGAATCCAGATTCGACCGCCTTTGGCCTGCTCCAGCGCCTTTTCCATGATCTCGCGAGTGATGCCCTGAATCTTGATGTCCATCTGCAAAGCAGTGACACCATCGGCAGAACCAGCCACCTTGAAGTCCATGTCGCCCAGATGATCTTCATCACCCAGGATGTCGGAGAGTACGGCATAACCGTCGTCTTCCTTGATGAGACCCATGGCAATACCGGCTACCGGTGCTTTCAAGGGAACACCCGCATCCATCAGAGCCAGAGAGGTACCACAGACCGATGCCATGGAGCTGGAACCATTGGACTCGGTGATTTCCGAAACAACTCGGATGGTGTACGGGAAATCCTCTTCGTCAGGCATGACCGCCTGAACGCCACGCTTGGCCAGTTTGCCATGCCCGATCTCACGTCGCTTGGGTGAACCGACAAAGCCGGTTTCGCCCACCGAGTACGGAGGAAAGTTGTAGTGCAGCATGAACGCCATGCGCGTCTCGCCGCTCAGCGCGTCGATGATCTGCGCGTCACGAGTGGTGCCCAGAGTCGCAGCAACGATCGCCTGTGTTTCACCACGAGTGAACACGGCTGAACCGTGAGTTCGTGGCAGAATACCGGTGTGAACTGAAATGGGACGAACGGTGTCAGTGGTACGACCGTCGATGCGTGGCTCACCCGCGATGATGCGAGAACGTACGATGGATTTTTCCAGCTTGCTGAACGCATCCTTCACATCGCCGGCGCTGTAACCTTCTTCGCCCTCTGCAGCAGCCAGGGCTTCAACGACCTTTGCCTTGGCATCGGATACGGCATCCTGGCGCGCCATCTTGTCGGCGACCTGGTAGGCGGCGGTGAGATCGGCTCGAGCGGCCTCATCAACCTTCTGTGCCAGTGTGGCATCGGCCTCCGGTGTCTGCCATTCCCAGGGAGTGGCATTCACATCGACGGCCAGGGCCTTGATGGCGGTAATGGCGGTTTGCATCTGGTCGTGACCGAACATGACCGCGTCCAGCATCACGGATTCGGACAGTTGATCGGCTTCGGACTCCACCATCAGAACCGCTGAGTCCGTTCCGGCAACCACGAGATCCAGCTGCGATTCTTCCATTTGTGACACGGAAGGGTTCAGGACGTATTCACCGTCGATGTAACCCACCTTGGCAGCACCGATAGGACCGGCAAAAGGCATTCCTGAGCAGGCCAGGGCAGCCGAGGCACCCAGCAATGCCGGGATGTCAGCACTGATTTCGGGATCCAGAGACATGACGGTTGCGATGACCTGCACCTCGTTCATGAACCCCTTGGGGAACAAGGGACGCAGTGGTCGATCGATGAGACGCGAAATCAGGGTTTCGGATTCGCTGGGGCGGCCTTCGCGCTTGAAAAAGCCACCGGGGATCTTGCCCGCCGCGTAAGTCTTTTCCTGGTAGTTGATGGTCAGGGGAAAGAAGTTCTGACCGGGCTTGGCCTCTTTCCGGCCAACGGCAGTCACCAGCACGACGGTATCGCCCATGCTGGCGACGATCGCGCAACTTGCCTGACGGGCAATTTCGCCGGTCTGCAAGGTAACGGTCTCGCTACCGAATTGAAAGGTTTTTGAATGTATGGTCACAAAGTGTTCCTGAGAAGGTAAGCGGCCTCGGGTCACGAGGCCTCGTTACACTGCCACCAGATGGTTATGCTGCCAGCTGATGGGATGGACTCCTTTGGAGAGCCGCCCTTAGCGGCGCAGACCCAGGCGTTTGATCAGATTCTGGTAACGGCTGGCATCTTTGCGGTGCAGGTAATCGAGCAGTTTACGACGCTGATTTACCATTCTCAGCAGGCCACGACGCGAATGATGGTCGTGCTTGTGTTCCTTGAAGTGTTCAGTCAGATGAGAAATTCGCGCAGACAGCAATGCTACTTGTACTTCTGGTGACCCTGTGTCCGTAGAGTCGGTCTGGTGTTCTTTGACGATTTCCGCTTTTTGTTCAGCGCTTAGGCAAGACATGTTGAGGTAATACTCCAGTACGATTTGATGTATGTGTTGTTCATCCGCCGTCAAAAACGGCTGATAACCCGATATTGTACCATTTCAGTCCCATTGAAGGACCCGGCGAGGTGCAACCAGTTCGCCAGTTTCATGCAATTCTCCCAGTCCAGCCAGTCGACCGGTGGCGTCATAGACTCGACACGGCAGCGTTGCTGCGCCTTCTCCCGACTCTCCCGTGACGGAAGGCCCCTCTGTCGAACCTGAACTCACATCGCATGTTGCAGCGGCGCTCGATGACATGGCACCGGCAGCTCTGTCCGACGTGGGGTCGACCTCAAGACGTCGGCATGGTGCTGACTGGCCACGCTGGAAGGTTGCCAGCCCGGCTTCGTCCAGCCTGACGCCACGTAAATGGGCCAGTCCGGCATCCAGCGGCAACAGCAGTGCATCCAGGGCTGCCAGATGATCTGTGTCCTGCCCTCGGTCGGATTCGTTCTGTGGCGCTGCCATCCTTTCCAGCACCTCAAGACTCGTCATGGCCTCTCGTTGAAACGGGGAAACGAACGTTCGTCGCAATTGGGCGACATGCGCCCCACAACCGATGGCTTCGCCTATATCGGTCACCAATGATCGAATATAAGTCCCCTTCGAACAACGTACCGCGAGTCGTGCGCTTGTTCCCGAAAAAGACAGGACTTGCAGATCGTGAATGACGACCGAGCGCGCTGGTCTGTCCACCTCCTTGCCTTCACGCGCCAGCTTGTAGAGCCGCTGACCATCGATCTTGATGGCAGACACCATGGGTGGAACCTGTTGCTGGGGACCGCGAAAACGATGACAGATTTCCGTAAAGGATTCGAGGGTCAACCAGTCGGGAACCGGACGCTGCTCCAGCACCTCCCCGTCGGCATCGGCCGAATTGGTGGTGACACCCAGTCGCATGGTGGTCTCATAGCCCTTGTCGGCATCCAGCAGAAAGGCGCTGAGCTTGGTTGCCTCGCCGAAGCAGACCGGCAACATGCCGGTCGCCAGCGGGTCCAGGCTGCCGGTGTGACCGGCCTTTCTGGCTCCAAACAGGCGCTTGGCTCGTTGCAAGGCATGGTTGGAGCTTCCGCCAGAGGGTTTATCAAGCAACAGAATGCCATGAACCGCTCGGCCCTTGCGATTTCGACGACTCAAGATGGTATGTCCGATTGAAGCGACGGGGAGGAAAGCGGACGGCGGCAGCAGGCCGCCATCCGCTCAGGAATCAGTCCCGGGCAGCCGGAGATTCGTCAGCAGTGCCTTCACCGGACTCATCGTCAGCGGTGGTGTTGCTGGCAACAGCGTCGGCAATCAGGGCCGACATCATCGCACCGCGTTCAGCCGAGTCATCATAGAAAAAACGCAGCTGCGGTACGGAACGGGTATTCATCTGGCGCGCCAGTTGACGACGCAGAAAGCCGGATGCACGCTCCAGTGCCTCCTGGGTTTCCTTGTGCTCACCAGAGTCCAGCAGGGAATAATAGACTTTCGCCACAGAGAGGTCCCGCGAAACCTCGACCGACGCCAGTGTCAGCATCGGCGAGATCCGCGGATCACGCAACTCGGTCCGGATCAGACCTGCCAGCTCACGCTGGATGAAGTCGGCAACCCGGTGGCTTCTTGGATAATCGCTGGTCACAGTGTACGAGCTACCTCGGTACGCTCGAACACCTCGATCAGGTCACCCGGTCGGACGTCGGTGTAGTTCTTCACACCGATACCACATTCGGTACCCATACGCACTTCCTTGACGTCATCCTTGAAGCGACGCAGAGATTCCAGCTCGCCTTCGAAGATCACGACATTGTCGCGCAGAACCCGGATGGGTTCGTCCTTGCGCACAACCCCGTCAACCACCATGCAACCGGCAATCTGACCGAACTTGGGCGAGGTGAATACCTCTCCGACTTCCGCGTTGCCGATGATGCGTTCGCGAACTTCCGGCGCCAGCAGACCACCGGCCAGCTGCTTGGCCAGATCGATCAGCTCGTAGATCACGCTGTAATAGCGCAGATCGGTTTCCTGCTCCTGCACGATTCGACGGGCCGCACCATCGGCGCGTACGTTGAATCCGACCAGAATGGCATTGGAGGCAGAAGCCAGATTTGCATCGGACTCGTTGATGCCACCGACGCCACCACCCACGACTCTGACTTCGACTTCGTCGGTGCTGAGCTTCTCGAGTGCGTCCCGAATGGCTTCGAAACTCCCCTTCACATCGGCCTTGACGACAAAATTGACGACCGGCACGGTGCCCTTGATCTGCGAGAACACATCTTCCATTCGAGCGGGTCGACGTTCGGCCAGTCGAGCATCACGCTGCTTGCCATGGCGCAACTCGGCCAGTTCCCGTGCGCTCTTCTCGTCGGCTGCCACCAGCATTTCGTCACCGGCATTCGGCGTGGCTGACAGACCAAGCACCTGTACGGGCGTCGATGGACCGGCTTCTTCAACAGCCTGACCGTTTTCGTCGAACATGGCGCGAACACGACCAGTCACCTGGCCGCAGATGAAGCTGTCACCACGCTTGAGCGTACCTTCCTGTACCAGGATCGTGGCAACAGGCCCCTTGCCCTTGTCCAATGAGGCTTCGATGACCGTACCCGCAGCATTGCCCTCGGGTACCGCTTCCAGTTCGAGCACTTCTGCCTGCAGAATCAGCGCTTCCAGCAGAGTGTCCACACCTTGACCGGTCAGTGCCGAGATAGGTACGAACTGCGTATCGCCGCCCCATTCCTCGGAAATGACGTCGTGCTGTGCCAGTTCATTGCGCACACGCTCCGGATCAACACCTTCCTTGTCCATCTTGTTGATGGCGATGATCAACGGCACATTTGCCGCTCGCGCATGTTGAATACCTTCCACCGTCTGCGGCATGACGCCATCGTCGGCAGCCACCACCAGCACCACGATATCCGTAGCCTGAGCACCACGTGCCCGCATCGAGGTAAACGCGGCGTGACCCGGAGTGTCGAGGAAGGTGATGTCACCGTTCTCGGTATGAGTCTGGTAGGCACCAATGTGCTGCGTGATTCCACCGGCTTCGCCAGAGGCAACCCGTGCACGTCGGATGTAATCGAGCAGCGAAGTCTTGCCGTGATCGACATGACCCATGATCGTGACAACCGGCGGTCTCGGCACGGCATCGCCGTCGCGCTCACCGGCAACCAGTGCTGCCAGAGCTGCTTCAACGTCATCCGCACTCATCGGATTGGCTTTGTGACCCATCTCCTCGACCACCAGAATGGCCGTATCCTGATCCAGAAGCTGGTTGATGGTGGCCATGACGCCCATGGTCATCATCGCCTTGATGACCTCGGCAGCCTTGACGGCCATCTTGTTGGCCAGCTCGGCAACCGTGATGGTTTCAGGCACATCGACGTCACGCACGACAGGTGTCGTCGGCCGCTCGAAGGCATGCTTGGCCTCGAAGTTACTGGGCAGAGCTCGACGCCCACCCTTGCCACCCTTGCGGCGACCGGATTTTCCCTTGGCAACATGCAGCTGGTTGCGGCCATAACGCGTATCGCCACCACCGCTGCTCTTGCCACGGCCCTTGCCTTTCGGCTTGTCTGCGCCACGTGCATTGCCACGATCATTGCTGCTGGCGGCCTGCTGGGCTTCCATCGCGGCACGGCGCTGCAACTCGGCAGCCACACGTTCCTGCTCCTTGCGCTCACGTTCACGCTTGGAGTTTTCGTCCGCTTCCTGACGCCGTGCCGCCGCTGCCTGCTTTTCAGCCATGCGCTCTGCAGCAGCTCGCGCAGCCGTCTCGGCTTCAAGGCGCTTGGCGGCCTCGCGTGCCTTGCGCGCCTTGTCTGCCGGAGAAAGCTGCTCTTCGGGCACCTTGGCAGATGGCGCTGATTCCGAGCCTTCCGCCTGTGCTGCTGCGGCTACTGCCGCTGCCGCCTGAGCTTCTGCCTGGCGGACGGCCTCGGCAGCTGCATCGGCAGCTGCATCGGCAGCCGACAATTTCGGCTTGCTCGCAGCCTCACTGGCCTGACTCGCCGCCTTGGCAGCCTGCGCAGCAACCTGCGCTGCCACCTGCTCGGCAGCTGCAGCCGCATCCGCTGCACTATCGCCAGCAGCTGCCGGCTTGTCCGCTTCGACCGCCGGCTCTTCTGCCGCAGCAGCAGTATCATCTGCCGCCGGTTCGGCTTCAGCCGGTGCCTCAGGGGCCTCGGCGTCGCCAGCATCACTCACGGCAACTGCATCTGCATCATTCCGTGCTGCTGATTCGATCTCGGCTGCCGGTGTGTCCACAGCCGGCGCATCGCTCTCGTTGACCGACTCATTCACAGGAGATTCGATGACTTCGTCAGCGCTTGGCTTGCTCACAGTCTCATCAGCCGATTCTTCACCGCCCGGCCGCACGTAGGTCCGACGAGCACGCACCTCGACGTTGACCTTCTTGCGACCCGAAGGATCGGTCTTCAACTCACTGACGCGCTTGCGCTTGAGCGTGATTCTCTTGCTCGCGCCGCCACCTGCCGAACTCCCGCGAGATTCACGCAGATGAGTCAGCAGGGTCAGCTTCTCCGAATCGGAGATCATGTCGTTTTCGCCCGTCTTGGCGATACCCGCATCACCGAGCTGCACCAGCAGCTTGTCCACTGGCGTACCAACGACTTGCGCGAGCTGTTTTACTGTAACTTCAGCCATAGCTTCTCTTGTATGTTCCCCGTACGACCGGTTGCCCGGGAGGTACTACTTGCCTGCTTCTGCCGCTGCCTGTTCTTCTGCCTCGGCATCGGCAAACCAGCTCTCACGTGCTTTCATGATCAGGGTGCCGGCAAGCTCTTCATCCATTCCCTGCACAACCATCAGGTCGTCGACCGACTGATCGGCCAGATCATCAATTGTCAAAATCTCATGAGCGGCCATTTCCAGGGCCAGCTCTTCGTTCATGCCTTCCATCGCGACCAGCTCGGCTGATGGCGTATTGCCACCCAGCTTTTCTTCCGTCGCGATCGCCTTGGTCAGCAGTGCATCCTGAGCGCGGCTTCGCAATTCGTCAACGATCTCTTCCTCGAACTCGTCGATATCGAGAAGCTCTTCTCGTGGTACGTAGGCCACTTCCTCTACGGTCGTGAACCCTTCCTGTACCAGTATCAGCGCCACTTCCTCATCGACATCCAGCTGATCGACGAACACCTGCAGTGTCGCCTTGGATTCTTCTTCGCTCTTTTCCTCGGCTGCCGACTCGTCCATGACATTCAGCGTCCAGCCGGTGAGCTCCGAGGCCAGGCGGACATTCTGCCCGCCACGACCGATGGCCAGCGACAGTTTGTCACTTTCCACGGCAATGTCCATGCTGCCCTTGTCTTCGTCCACCACGATACCCTTGACTTCGGCTGGCGCCATGGCGTTGATCACGAACTGGGCCGGATTCTCGTTATGGAGAATGATATCGATCCGTTCTCCTGCCAGTTCGTTGGATACCGTCTGTACCCGTGAACCACGCATACCGACGCAGGCACCCACCGGGTCCAGCCGCGGATCGAGTGATGACACGGCAATCTTGGCGCGTGCACTGGGGTCGCGAGCCGCACCGTTGATGACGATGACGCCCTGGCCGACTTCCGGTACTTCCAGCTTGAACAGTTCGATCAGGAATTCCGGCGCTGTGCGCGTGACAAACAACTGTGGACCACGAGGCTCGCTGCGCACCTCACGAAGATAACCTCGCAGACGATCACCCGGACGAACGGCTTCTCGTGGAATCATGTCCTCACGGGATATATAGGCTTCGGCGTTACTTCCCAAGTCCAGATAGACACCACCGCGCTCGAGGCGCTTGACGATACCCATGACCAGTTCGCCGACACGGCTGCGATAGGCATCCACCACGCGCTCGCGCTCTGCCTCGCGCACCTTCTGCACAATGACCTGCTTGGCTGTCTGGGCAGCGATACGGCCGAAGTCGACCGACTCGATTTCCTCTTCGACAAAACCGCCGATTTCCAATTCGGGCGCATCATATTGCGCCGCAGACAAGGTGATTTGCCGCAGAGGAAACTCCATCTCTGCATCGTCGGCGACAACCTCCCAGCAACGATAGGTCTTGTAGTCACCGGTGGCCCGGTCTATGGCAACACGCACTTCGATATCACCGCCATGACGCTTGCGGGTAGCCGATGCCAGCGCTGCTTCGAGCGCCTCGAAAATGATGCCTTCATCAACGCCTTTCTCATTGGAAACGGCGTCAACAACGAGCAGGATATCTTTACTCATCTCAACTGAGCCTCAATACGGAAGAACACACAGATGCGCTCCTGATTAACGTTCGTGCCAGCTTTTGGAAAGCCCTGTTCACAGCCGGACTCATCATGTCAAACGCCCGATGATGTGAGCCTGCTCGACATCGGAGATGGTGAGATCATAGTCGATGCCATCGACTTCGACCGTTGCCACACCCTCCTGAACAGCTACCAGCGCCCCCTTGAAGTTGCGTCTACCACCGACGCCATCGGACAGCCGCACCTTGACGGTCTCACCGATCTGCGCAGCGAAATGCGCCTCGGTGAACAATGGACGATCGATTCCGGGGGAAGAAACTTCCAGTAGATAGGCACTCTTGATGGTATCTTCAACATCCAGAACCGCATTCAGCTGACGGCTGACCGCCGCACAGTCTTCCATGACAATGCCTTCTGGCTTGTCGATGTAGACACGCAAGGTCACACCATTTTCCGCCTGCCCGAATTCAGCGCCCACAAGCTCGTACCCGAGCCCGGTAACGACCGGTTCGACCACTTCAACTACTTGTGTACTGGCTCGTTGCATGCCTGAAGATTCCGCCTGAACTGTGAATACTGACCAATGAAAAAGGCTCCCTGGGGAGCCTCTATGTAAACCTGTTAGATGACTGACTCGGCAGGCAAACAGCCCCTGCCGGCTTGAGTAACGCTACTAGTGGTCAATGCCGAGGCATTCACGCAGGGAGTTCGTTACCAGCAATTGTCGGAATCATACCATCACAGCGTGATCATCGCCACTGTTCTGCCAAGACTCCTCACTCCGCCAGTGCTGCAAGGGTGATGCCTGACCGGCCATGCGCCAGCCTGCGCAACACCCTGCGACCAATGACGGTTTGTCGACTACCCGTCTGGTGTCATGTTCCGGTACTCTCCTCCTCGGCGACCAGTCGCAACAGCTCCTGCCCTTGCGCAATCTGGTCCTCGGCACGAACCGCAATCGACTCGATCACGCCGTCGCGTTCGCAGGCCAGTTCCTGCTCCATCTTCATGGCCTCCACCACAATCAATGACTGTCCGGCAAGTACGCGATCACCTGCCGAACAATTGACGGCCACTACCCGTCCCGGCATGGGCGAGACAATCGCATCACTGGCCGGGCCCACCGCTGCATCTGCACCTGCCTGCGGTATCCGGAATTCAGCCGATGTGCCTCCCAGCTGCAGCGACAGGCGATCTGTCACGCGCCAGGCATGCACACAGACGCTTCGGCCATCCACACTCACGCGATCGGGACTGAGCGCCTGTACGCAAATTCCGCTGGAGGGAAATTCTTCCAGATTCGGAAATCGAACCTGCCAGCCAGCGGAATGCCCCTGTGACGGCAGTGCCTGCAATTCGGCTGTTTGCAGGCTCTCATCGAGCAGTAGCCGAATGCGCCGCCGCGCCCCACCCCACAACTGCCAGGGCCCCAGTCGCTGCGCGACACTGTCGGCGTCCTCTGTCAGGCCGATCCATGGCACGGCCATCTCGACGGCAGCCACTGCCAATGCGTGCATCTGTCCTTCGCTGTGCAACAACGCATCAAGCTCGGTGTCGATGAAAGATGTGTCGAAGCGACCGCTGCGCACCTGCTCGTGACTGACCAGCTTCCACAGGAATTCGCGGTTGGTGATGGTACCGAGTACCACCGTGTCCGCCAGCTGTTGTGCCAGCTGCCCGAAGGCTGCTTGCCGATCAGCAGCGTGGCTGATCAGTTTTGCCAGCAAGGGGTCGTAATAAGGCAGAACCGAATCGCCTTCCTCGACACCACTGTCCACCCTGCCGGTTTCCGCCGGACGAAACCGGTGCAAGGTACCCGTCGCCGGCAGGAAGCCACTGGCCGGGTTCTCTGCATACAGACGAGCCTCGACGCTGTGTCCGCTGATCTGCAGCTCCGACTGAGTCATCGGCAAGAGCTCTCCTGCGGCCACTCTCAGCTGCCATTCAACAAGGTCGACCCCCGTGATGGCCTCGGTAACCGGATGCTCCACCTGCAGGCGCGTGTTCATTTCCATGAACCAGAAACCGTCGGTCTGCAAACCTTGACTGCCATCGACTATGAACTCGATGGTGCCGGCTCCGCGATAGTCGATGGCACGCGCCGCCCGCACGGCCGCATCGGTCATGGCCGATCTGACCTCTTCGGTCATCCCCGGCGCCGGTGCCTCTTCAATGACTTTCTGGTGACGCCTCTGCAGGGAACAGTCCCGCTCGAACAGATGCACGACATTCCCGTGCGAATCACCAAACACCTGCACCTCGATATGCCTGGGTGCGGCCACATATTTTTCGATGAGCACATGGGCATCACCGAAGCTGGCAGTGGATTCACGCTGTGCTGCAGCCAGGGCGGCATCGAATTCCTCGGCAGAATCCACTCGCCGCATGCCCTTGCCACCGCCACCGGCTCGCGCCTTGATCAATACCGGATAGCCGATTGCCAGCGCCTCGCGACGCAGCAAATCGGGCTCCTGCGATTCTCCGTGATAACCGGGTACCACCGGCACACCCGCCTCCTGCATCAGCCGCTTGGCGGCATCCTTCAAGCCCATCGCCCGCATGGCCTGACTGTCAGGGCCCACGAACACGATACCCGCTGTCTCACAGGCATCCACGAAACGGGGGTTCTCCGACAGGAAACCATAACCGGGGTGAATGGCATCGGCTCCGGTTGCGCGCGCCGCCTCGATGATACGATCGATGTCCAGATAGCTGCTGGCCGCCGCGGCCTCGCCGATGCAGACAGCAGTATCGGCCTGCAGTACATGCCGGGCATTGACGTCGACATCCGAATACACCGCAATGGTGCGCAAGCCGCAGCGTCTGGCAGTACGAATGATGCGACAGGCGATTTCGCCCCTGTTGGCGATGAGTAGAGATTGCATGACAGTCTACATCCTGAATACGCCGAAGCGCGTTTCGGGTATGGGAGCATTGAGACTGATGGACAGGCTCAAACCCAGTACATCGCGGGTATCGCGTGGATCGATGACACCATCGTCCCACAATCGGGAAGAGGCATAGAGTGGCCGGGACTGTGCGTCGAACTGCTCGACGAACGGTCGCCGGAACGCTTCTCGCTCGGCCTCGCCGAAGGGTTGACCCTGTCTGACGATACCGGCTTCACGCACACTGGCCAGCACGTCCGCCGCCTGTTCACCGCCCATGACACTGATGCGGGCGTTTGGCCACATCCACAGGAATCGCGGGTCGTAGGCACGACCACACATCCCGTAGTTACCGGCGCCATAGGACCCCCCGATGATGACCGTCATCTTGGGCACCGCAGCGTTGCTCACCGCCATGACCAGCTTGGCACCATCCTTGGCGATCCCGCCGGCCTCGGCAGCCTGACCGACCATGAAGCCGGTGATATTCTGCAGAAAGATCAACGGAATCCTGCGCTGGCAACACAGCTCGACAAAATGCGCCCCCTTCAGTGCACTGTCAGAGAACAGCACGCCGTTGTTGGCCAGAATACCGACGGGCATGCCGTGCAGATGGGCAAAGCCCGTCACCAGGGAACTGCCGTAGCGTGGTTTGAAGGCATCGAACTCCGACCCATCAACCAGTCGGGCAATCACCTCATGTACACCGAAGGCCTTGCGTGAATCGACCGGCACAATGCCCAGCAATTCCTGCTTGTCATAGACGGGCTCCATGACGGGCCTCAGCCGCACGGTTGTCGGCTTGAGCTGATTCAGTGAGGCAATGCAGTCACGAGCCAGTTGCAGCGCGTGATGGTCATCATCGGCCAGGTGATCCGCAACCCCGGACAGGCGTGTGTGTGTATCACCGCCACCGAGTTCCTCGGCACTGACCACCTCTCCAGTGGCCGCCTTGACCAGCGGTGGACCGGCCAGAAAGATGGTGCCCTGCTCACGCACGATGATGGTCTGATCCGACATCGCAGGCACATAGGCACCACCGGCCGTACAGGAGCCCATCACCACGGCAATCTGTGCAATACCCTTGGCCGACATGGATGCCTGGTTGAAGAAGATACGGCCGAAATGTTCCCTGTCGGGAAACACCTCATCCTGATTGGGAAGATTGGCACCGCCACTGTCCACCAGATAGATGCAGGGCAAGTGGTTCTGCTCGGCAATTGCCTGAGCCCGCAGATGCTTCTTCACGGTCAAGGGGTAATAGGTTCCCCCCTTCACGGTTGCATCATTGCAGATGATCATGCAATCCTGCCCACAGACAGGTGCCACCCCTGCAATGACACCGGCGCTGGGTACTTCATCATCATAATGCCCAATGGCGGCAAACAGACCGATTTCCAGAAAGGCCGACCCCGGGTCGATCAGAGCGGCGATGCGATCTCTGGGCAGCAACTTGCCGCGGGCGACATGGCGTTCGCGGGCACGCTCGTTACCTCCCAGGCTGACTCTGCTGGCCAGCGCATCGATGTCGGCAACCGCTTGCAGCAGGCCCTCCCGGTTCTGCCGATAGTCGTCACTGTGAACATCCAGTCGGGATTCGAGTTTCACGATGTCTCCCGGAACAGTTCACGACCAATCAGCATACGGCGAATTTCACTGGTACCCGCACCGATCTCATACAGCTTGGCGTCACGCAGCAGACGCCCCGTCGGATAGTCGTTGATATAGCCATTGCCGCCCAGCGTCTGGATGGCCTCCAACGCACACCAGGTGGCCTTCTCCGCAGAGTACAGAATGCAACCGGCAGCATCCTTGCGCGTGGTTTCTCCACGATCACAGGCCGCTGCCACCGCGTACACATAGGCGCGACAGGCGCTGCTGGTGGAATACATGTCTGCCAGCTTGGCCTGCATCAATTGAAATTCGCCAATCGACTGACCGAATTGCCTGCGTTCATGCACATAGGGCATCACCACATCCAGACAGGCCGCCATGATGCCAAGCGGTCCGGCAGCGAGTACCACACGCTCGTAGTCCAGACCCGACATCAGTACATTGACCCCCTTGCCCACGCCGCCCAGCACATTGGCGGCAGGCACTCGGCAGTCCTCGAACACCAGTTCGCAGGTGTTGGAGCCGCGCATGCCCAGTTTGTCGAGCTTCTGTGCCGTGGAGAAACCGGGCATGCCCCGCTCGATCAGAAACGCCGTGATGCCACGCGCCTCGGCATCAGGGTCGGTCTTGGCATAAACCACCAGTGTTCCGGCATCCGGTCCGTTGGTGATCCACATCTTGTTGCCATTGAGAACATAGTCATCACCATCGGGCCTGGCAGACAACTTCATGGAGACGACATCCGAGCCGGACCCGGGCTCGGACATGGCCAGTGCGCCCACCACCTTTCCGGCGATCAGATCGGGCAGATAGCGAGCTTTCTGTTCTGCCGTACCATTGCGGTTGATCTGGTTGATGCACAGGTTCGAATGTGCACCATAGGACAGCCCTACCGATGCGCTGGCGCGACTGATTTCCTCGATGGCCACGCAATGAGCCACATAGCCCATGCCGGCCCCACCATCACTCTCCGGCACCGTGATGCCATGCAGCCCCAGTTCGCCCATGGCTTCCCACAGATCCTGCGGGAACTCATTGTCACGATCGATCCCTGCGGCGCGGGGAGCAATCTCCTCACGCGCAAACCGGGCAACCATCTCCCGCAAGGCATCGATTTCCTCGCCCAGTGAAAAACGCATACCGCTCTCGAACATGTTCTCGATCCTCCAGGTAATCAGCTGTCATCAGGCCGCGCGGGGTTGCGCGGCCTGTTCCTCGGATGTGAATTTCAACAAGGCCGTCTCGCGTATGGACTCGGCCTTGTGCATGGCTTCCTGCTTGACGACCCCGTAGCCGCGTATGGATGAAGGGACACTGAGCAACAGCATGGCGCGCTCGACATTACTGCCGTCCAGCCGCTGCAGTACAAGATCCATGTCCTCCTCATAACGTCTTATCCACTCCCGTTCCAGGCGACGCTCCTCGGTTCGTCCGAAGATGTCCATCTTAGTCCCACGAAAGCGTTTTCCCTTCTGCAGCAGATTCAGCACGGACAGGATCCAGGGGCCGAATGCACGCTTGCGAGGTCGGCCATCCACCGGCTTGCCACCCAGAACCGGTGGCGCCAGATGCAGGCGTATCGTGTAATCCCCTTCGAAGGTATCTTCAAGCTGTTCACGAAACGACGGCAGGGAATACAGACGTGCCACCTCGTACTCATCCTTGTAGGCCAGCAGACGAGCGTATTCGGTGGCAACCATGCGTGGCAGCCTCTCCTCCACACCCAATTCTTCGCAGCGTTGACGAAATCGATTGACCCGCTCTTCATAGCGCTGCGCCAGTTCCGCATCCTGATAGTCTGTCAGATGCCGCATGCGCTGGGCAACAAGCCCGTCCAGAGTGACCACTTCACGCAGCTCTTCGCTGTGTGTCGACTCCGCCTCCTGACCGACCTTCCCGCTGAACAGGGAGGGTTCCAGCGCCAGGCGACGTCCCCAGTGAAAGGCCGCGCGGTTTGCCTTCACGGCAACCCCGTTGAGTTCGATGGCCTTGTCCAGCGCCTCGAAACCGATAGGCACAAGCCCGCTCTGCCAGGCATAGCCGAGCATCATGATATTCGTGGCTATGGCATCGCCGATTCGTTCTTCCGCAGCCGCACCGAAGCGATGAAAATGCACGCTGGATTTCGAATCCCTGGCCACCCGCGATTCCACTTCGCTGTACTTGAAATCGATGTCCCCATGTTTCACGAAACTGGCAACCGGAGCCGTGGAGGTGTTCAGCACGGTGGCCGTGCGCTCCGGATTGCACAAGACGATGCCATCCTTGGATGCCGCGACCACCGCATCGGCGGCTATCAGAAGATCTGCGCCTCCGGCCACGATATGCGGACTGGTGACCATGGACGGTTTCCTGGCCAGGCGTACATGACTCAGCACGGCACCGCCCTTCTGCGCCAGTCCTGCCATATCCAGAATCATCGAGGCATTGCCATCAATATGTGCCGCCATTCCCAGCAAGGCACCTATCGTCAGCACACCGGTCCCCCCCACTCCCGTCACCGCGATATTCCATGGCGTATCGGACATCGCCGGAACACTCGGCAAGGGCAGCTCCGGGGCAGGCGTGTCCTCCTGCACTTTCGTCTTCTTGCGAAGCTGACCGCCTTCAACCGATACAAAGGACGGACAGAACCCTTTCAGGCAGGAAAAGTCCTTGTTGCACGACGACTGGTTGATCCGACGCTTGCGGCCCATGGCCGTTTCCAGCGGTTCGATGGATACGCAGTTGGACTGCTCCGAACAGTCACCACAGCCTTCGCAGACATCGCTGTTGATCACCACGCGCCGCGCCGGGTCTACCATCAGGCCGCGTTTGCGTCGCCGGCGTTTTTCGGCTGCACAGGTCTGCGCAAAGACAATGGCATTACAGCCCGGCAGCTCGCGCAGGGTCCTCTGTACGGCGTCCATCTCGTCACGGTGCCTTATCAAAGTGCCGGGCGGCAGCTCGCCGGCCGAAAACTGCTCAGGATCATCGCTGACCACATAGATCGGGGAGACGCCTTCGGCGTGCAGCTGCTGGGCGATCAATTGCGCGGATAGCTCGCCATCGACGGTCTGACCGCCGGTCATGGCAACAGCATCGTTGTAGAGAATCTTGTAGGTGATGTTCACACCAGCGGCCTGCGATGCCCGTATCGCCAGCAGCCCGGAGTGAAAATACGTACCGTCGCCAAGATTGACGAACCGATGTCGCTCGTTGGTGTAATGGCTGATGCTGGTCCAGGGCACGCCTTCACCGCCCATCTGTGTGAACGTGTCGGTGTCCCTGTCCATCCACTGCACCATGTAATGACAACCGATGCCGGCCATGGCACGGGATCCCTCGGGTACCTTGGTGGAGGTATTGTGCGGACAGCCCGAACAGAACCAGGGTTGTCGTTCGATCGGTGCCACATGGGCAGCGCGTTCATCGGCACGACGCTGCAGATAGGCAAGACGTTCCTCGATACGCCTCTTCAACGACTCATCCAGTGGCAGACGCAACACCCGGTTGGCAATGGCACGCGCCACTCTTGACGTACTCAAGGCCACCGACAAGGGCAGGAAATGTCGATCCTGCTCATCGAACTTGCCAACGATGCGAGGACGGACATCGGCACGCCAGTTGAACAGCTGCTGCTTGATCTGGTTTTCGATGATCTCGCGCCGTTCCTCGATGATCAATACCTCCTCCAGACCTTCGGAGAATTCACGAATGCCAGTCGGCTCCAGTGGCCATGGCATACGCACCTTGTACAGTCGCAGGCCGATATCCCGGGCAGCCGCCTCATCGATGCCAAGCTCGGTAAGCGCCTGTCGCACATCCTCGAATGCCTTGCCGGTGGCCACGATTCCGAAACGGGCGTCAGGGCTGTCCATGACCACCTGGTCGATCTTGTTGGCTCGGGCAAAGGCCAGCGCTGCATACGCCTTGTGCTCCTGCAAGCGATCATCCTGAATCAGTGGTGGGTCCGGCCAGCGGATATTCAGTCCGCCGGCTGGCATCTCGAAGTCTTCCGGAATCACGAACGGCTTGCGCTCTTCCCCCAGCGACACCACCGCGCTGGTTTCCACCGTATCCGAAATGACCTTGTAGCCGACCCAGCAACCGGAATAGCGTGACATGGCTATGCCGAACAGGCCGACTTCGATGAATTCATGTATCGACGAGGGATACAGCACGGGCATGACCGCCGCCATGAAGGCATGATCTGACTGATGGGGCAAGGTGGACGACTTGGCCGAATGGTCATCACCCGCCAGACAGAGCACTCCACCATGGGCCGAAGAACCGGCGGCATTGCCGTGCTTGAACACATCGCCACATCGGTCCACACCGGGCCCCTTGCCGTACCAGTAGCCAACAACGCCATCGCGATTTGCCTGACGTGACAAGGGGACCTGCTGCGTCCCCCAGATGGCAGTGGCAGCCATGTCCTCGTTGATGCCCGGCTGGAACCTGACATCCAGGGCCTCCAGATGGGACTTCGCGCGTTCCAGCTGCTGATCATAGGCACCCAATGGGGAGCCTCGATAGCCGGTCACGAATGCTGCCGTATTCAGCCCCTCGGCACGATCGCGTCGCATCTGGGCCATTGGCAATCTGACCAGCGCCTGCGTACCGGTCATGAAGACGCTGCCGGTCTCCGCCGTGTACTTGTCCTCAAGGTTGTGTGATTTGCCCATGATCCTCTCCAAACTTGTATTGACGCCAGTCTGCACCCAAATCGGCAGACAAGGCCATGCGATTTTCATCGCCAACGAGTGCTATTATGTTATTTCATCCTAATAACTGCGATATTGCAGAAACATTTATCCTAATGTCATGCCAGACGCGACCGATCTGAAACTGCTGAGAGCCCTGCAAGCCGATCCCACACTGAGCGTCGCCGAGCTGGGCGAGCGCATCGGTTTGAGTCATACGCCCTGCTGGCGCCGCCTCAAACGCCTTGAAGCCGACGGGCTGATCAAGGGACGCCATGTGGTGCTGAACGCCGAGGCACTCGGTTTTCCCATTACCGTTTTCTGCTTCATTCGCCTCAAGCAGCATGACAGAGCCAGCATGGATACCTTCGAGGAAAGTGCTCGTGTACATCCCAATATCGTGCAGTGCTATACCATGTCGGGCGAACAGGACTACCTGCTCAGGGTAGTGGCACCATCCATCAAGGCTTACGAGAGGCTGCTGAAGAACGACTTGCTGAGTCTGCCCGGAGTTGGCCAGATGAATTCCTCCTTCGCGATGAGTGAAATCAAGAATACGCTGGACCTGCCAATCTGAACAGCAAGCCACGGTATTTTCCCGTATGGGCTGAAAAGCCAATTGACCTCGACCACGGTTCACTGTCCAATTTCCCTGCTTGCACCTGCATCAACCACCAAGAGGAGAAAAACACATGGCACTTGAAGATACCGTCTGCTCGCTCGTTCCCTATTTCACTGTCCAGGAAGGCAAGATGGACGAATTCCGGCGTCTCGGCGAACAGATGGTGGAACGCACCCGGGATGAGTCCGAGGTCATCAACTATGGTTTCAGCTTCAACGGACGACGTGCTCATTGTCGTGAGTCCTACACCAGTGCGGCGGGAATTCTCGCCCACCTGGGCAATGTCGACAGCCTGCTGCAGGAAGCGCTGAAGATCGCGAGTCTGGACATACTGGAGATTCACGGTCCTGCCGATCAACTGGCGGAATTGCAAGAGCCACTGAAAAGCCTGAACCCTGCCTATTTCACCATGGACATCGGCTTTCGCCGATAGGCGGTTGTTCCCCGGCATCACCGGGGATGGTTCTTGCAAGGCAAGGATCATCCCTGACCTGTAGCACCGGCGCGTATCAGGCTGCGGAATCGATGAATTCACCGATCACAGTCGTTGCTCGGTCGATCGCCGACTCCAGTCTGTCCGCATCGTCAGCATTGAGCGGGTTGACCGCATCATTGCAGGCAATCTGCAGCTTTCCGCACAACTTCCACACTTCCAGCGAACCGACAGACAAAGAGCCCGACTTGAGCTGGTGAGCCAGCTGATCCACCGACTGCCAGTCTCCCTGACGCAGCGAACTGGCGAGGCGCGCACCCACGTTCCGCAGTGAGGCAATGTACTCCTGCAGGCATTCTGCAATGACCTCTGTATCATCACCCAGCAACGATACCAGCGCACCGGGGTCGAACACCGGTACCTCATCGGAATCCGCTTGCAATACCTCATGTGCGACGCGATTTTCAGGCTCCTCGATGGCAGTCATGCCATCGATGTCCATCACTGTTGACTCATCCTCTTCGGGCGCACCAGGCTCGCCCCCTGGCAGGACTTGAACAGGGCCTGGCTGAATGAAGCGGTCAAGCGACTCATGCAACAAGGACAATTTCACCGGCTTGGTCAGATAATGATCAACGCCTGCCTGCTCGGCACGTCGCGCTTCGCCATTGAGCGCATTGGCTGTGAGCGCCAGAACCGGCGTTCTGGCTCTCCCCTGCTCGGCCTCTTCCGTTCGGATACAGCGAGCCAGCGAATACCCGTCCATGATCGGCATGTGCAGATCGGTACAGACAAGACCGTAATGACGCTCACGCCACAAATCGAGCGCTTCCGCTCCATTGTCAACAAACTCCGCGGTATGACCCAGCAAGGTCAACTGCCGACGCAGCACCATTCGGTTTACCGGGTCGTCTTCGACAACCAGTATCAATCGACCGGCAGCCAGTGCAGCCTCGACGCTGAGACAGTCGACCTTGCGCGACTCCGGCTCGTCGATATCAGCCTGCAGGATTTCCGGCGATGCCCGGCCGACAGCAATCGTGACCGCTTCAAGCAGTGTGTCCCGTCGTAGTCCATCGTAGTCCACGACCACGGTTTCCAGCTCGACCTTGCCCTCACTGGTCAGCAGAGATGCCCGCCGTATGTCTACCCGGTGACGACATGAGTCACTCACCAGCAGGACGTGACGAATATCCGCCATTGAATCGGGCTCCACGTACAGACTGTCCGTGGCGCCCTTCATGCCCGAACGCAACAATGCCAGCGGTTCGTCGATGGTCGAGGCAATTGCCTTGATGTCGGGCAGGCTCCCTACCTGGTGAACGGTGGCGCCCGCGTATCGCAGATACTCCGCAAGGTCTTCGGCATCATACTCATCCGCTTGCATCACCAGGCAGGTGACGCCGTGCAGATCCTCATGTTGCAGTGTCAAGGTATCCTCTGACTGCTGCAATGGCAGCACTACCGTGAACGTCGACCCCTGACCCAATTCACTTTCCACGGAGATTTCGCCACCAAGCAGTCCCACAATGCGTTTGCATATGGTCAGCCCGAGCCCGGAACCACCGAATCGCCGGGTAGTGGATGATTCCGCCTGTACAAAGGAATCGAAAATGTTTTCCAGTGTATCGGCAGCAATACCCACGCCGTTGTCACTGATCGAAATCCTCACAGACAAGGGTTGATCAGGACACAACTCGACACACACCTTCACTCGCCCGATACGCTCACCCCGGCCACCACTGAACTTCACCGCATTGCCGACAAGGTTGTTCAGAATCTGTCGAATGCGAGTCGGATCGGCAATCACCTTGTCCGGTATGGCCGGATCAATGAATTGAGTCAGGATGACGTTGCCTTTTCTGGCCACCGGCACGGACGAACTGACCACACTCTCGACCAACTGCTCCAGCTGGACTTCGGTCTCTTCCATCTCGAAATGGCCGGCTTCGATCTTGGAGAAGTCCAGAATGTCGTCGATGATTCGCAGCAGCGAAAAGGCGGAGTCCTGCACCGTCTGCAACGAGCGCTTCTGCTCCTTGCTGGATGTTTCCGACATCAGTACTTCCACCATACCGACTACGCCGTTCATGGGAGTTCGTATTTCATGACTCATGGCGGCCAGAAACGAGGATTTCGCCCTGTTGGCCTCCTCTGCAGCGAGCCTGGCATTCTCCAGCTCTCTGTTGACTTCCTTCAGACTTCGGGTACGCTCCCTGACGCGACTCTCCAGCTCGTCATTCATGCGACTGATGCGATCCTGACTGATCTTCAATTGCGTGATATCTGCCGCGACGGTCAACACGATGTTGTCCGTCGTGCGGTTGGATGCGATGGCGAGCTTGCCGATGCTGAACCATCGCGGCTCACCATCCACATCATAGATTCTCTGTACCGAATCCGAGCGGACTTCGGTTTCAATCACCTCCAGGTTTTCCTTGAGCTCGTGACTGGCCAGAGGACCGATCTGCAATGGTTCACCGGTAAAAACCGTTTCTCCAGCCGCTATCAGTTGATCCGGTGTCACCCCGTAAAGACTCTCCGAATAGGCTCGATTGGCAAGCACGTACCGGCCGTTCCTGTCTCTGGCGCTGATCAGGTTCGGAATGTTGTCGATGACATCGCGCAGAAAGTCCTGTTGCCGCTTCAATCTCTCCAGAGCGTAGCGCTGTTCAGTGATATCGCGCATCGATACGACAGCCCCGGTCTTTTCTCCATCCCGGTCAGGCAAGGGGCCACCACTGGCAAGCACATAGCGACGCTCCTGCCCTCTGGCATCGATACAGAACTCCACGTCTCTGATGGACTCGCCCTTCATGGCACGACTCAGTGGACAGGACGACAGTGCCAGAGGTGTAATGCCGTCCGCCTCCAGAAACTGGAAGTAACTCGACCAGCGTTCCTTGGGAATGATGCGAAGATCACCCGAATGCCAGCCTCTGGCCGTCTTGTTGAAAATGGTGATGTTCATCTGCGCATCGCAGGAGACTACACTCTCGGCCAGATTCTCCAGCAGTACCAGATTGAGATCTTCCTGTTTGCGAAGTTCGGAGGTGCGCTGCAGCACTCTGTTACGCGCCGACAGCAGCATATAGGCGACGACCGCTGCCAGCGCACTGAGAAGAACACCTGTCGCCAGCAAGGCCCAGGGAAACGCCGAATCCTCGATCTGGGTAAAGGAAGGTGTGGACAGAAACTCAATGGACCATTGCCTGCCAGCGATCGTCAGGTATCGTGTTGTCGTGAACTGGGCTGGTTCACCACGGCGATCGATCGACAGATCCTTCTCACCGTCATAAAGCAGGGAGTTTTCCACGGACGGCGATTCGTCATAGATCCGGAAGCTGATGGTGGACAGGCCCTTCTGCAGAATGCCTTTCATCAGGTCATTGGCTCTGAACGGGCTGTAGACGAATCCGATCAGTTGCTCGCGCCGTGATTCCAGCGTCTGCGGAGAGCTTTGCGAGGAGTAGACCGGCAGATACAATAGAAACCCGGCCTGCTTGCGACTGGTGATTTCCTGCACGAGCTCCACTTTTCCCGATAAGGCAGGTTGACCCGTATCCCGGGCTCGGTCCATCGCGGCACGGCGTGTTTCATGAGAATACATGTCGTAGCCGAAGGCCTTGCGGTTGCGGATATCGAAGGGCTCCAGATACACCGCAGCCGTGTAGACATCACGCTCACCCTCAGGCGTTACCTGGTAATCCGGAAATCCTTCTGCCCTTGTTGCCGCCTCATGAGATGCCAGTTCCTCGGCACCGCCGATCCATCGACTGAACCCCACTCCCTGTATGCCCGGGAAATAGATGGGCAATGCCAGCTCGTTGACATAGTTTCGCCATTCGTCACGAGAGACGGCCACGGACCCGTTGAACAGACCTACCCCACCTCGCAGAACTTGCGCATAGGTGTCGAAGCGCGACTGAATCTGCTGGTTCAGGTAACCGGTTTCCAGTTCGAATCGAGCCAATGATCGCTGATCAAGCATGTCGCGTGACGTCTGCCAGCCCATGACCGACATGACCAGCAGCAGGACAAAGGCGCATAGCGGCACCAGTGATTGTCGAATGTTCAAACGGTCCATTTTACGTCCAGTGTCAGGTCCGGAACCGCGCCAGCGTCCATCCGCGCTGGCCACGACTTGCTTCTCGAGATGCACGTAGCTGCAGCACTAGCTGTGCCGAAATCAATCGGTGGTGCATCGTCAGATGTTTTCCTGATGCTGTCCATCAGCATGACAACGGCGGGGCAACGTCATGCCGCTTGCGACGAATATCGCGTTAACCGACCAATTTTCAATGATTTACATCCTGCCCGCCCTGACAGAAATAACGTCTTGCCGGGCTTCGTCACAATTTCTGCGATTGCATTAAGTAACAAGGTAAGAAAGCCCGACATATACAGGTAACTGCAAACCGACTACATCGAACACCAGGTCGGCATGACAATTGAGCTTTATCTACTTGCGGCTACTGCCGATATCTCACTCTCAGGAGAACATTATGTCCGAACTTGTAAAGGAGGGCTCGATGCGCAGACCCAGCATATGTCTGGTCGATGATGATGACATGATGCTATCGCTCTTCACGAGGGTGCTGAAACGTACGGGATGCGATGTCATCACTGCAAAGGGGCCAGACGCCGCCGCCGATGTTCTGGCCAGCACCCAGGTCGACGTGATGATCAGCGACCTGAGAATGCCGAACATCACCGACGGCGAACAGCTGCTGCGTCATGCTCAGAAGCGTTACCCGAGCCTGGCAGTCTGGATGATGTCCAGCGAGTTCTGCTCGGAGATGCGCGATCACCTGATGAAGGCTGGAGCGGCGCAGTGCATCGAGAAGCCGTTCAACGCCGACAACATAGGACACCTGATCGACCAGCTCGGCATCCCGAACCTGATGCGTGATCCGGCCGGGGTCAGGTAACGACCCCACTACTCTGCAGACCCGGCAATCGAGGGGCCAACCCCGTTGCCGGAGGCCGTCTGGCACCAGAGGATGCCCTCATTCGCCTGTGCCGGGATTTCGTCCTATTGGTCGACTGATGTAACGCGCCATGAAGGGAAGCGAATCCCGCAGGCCCTTGATCCATACGTGCCATTCATGGTCACCATCCATGACCCGGAATTCCACCTGACCCGGCTGATGCTCGAGCAGTGTATTGAACAGAACAGCCCCGTGATAGGCGATGTTGAACACATCATGATCGCCGGAGTTGATGTACATGGGGACAACCCGGTCCTGCTGTCGATAGGCTTCCAGATAATTGGTGTAGTTGAGTTTTTCCCACAGATCCGGATCGAACTGACCATCGTCGCCCTGGTAGGTTGCCACGCGATGAGCCGATGAGTTCATCGGGGGCAGCGGTACGTAGACTGCCGGACTCAAGGCGGAGGCCGCGGCAAACAGATCCGGCCGTTCCAGCGAAAAATTCACTGCACCATAGCCTCCGGCGGACAAACCTGCCACCAGGCGACCCTTGCGCTCCGCAATGACAGCCCAGGTCTGCTCGATATGCGGAAGCAGATCATCGAAGAACGCCGTACGAGCATTCTCGTTGTGGCCGTCTACCCACCAGGACAGGCTGCCCGGCATGACGACAACCATGGGGGGTATGTCACCTGCATCGATCAGGTTGTCCAGGGTCTGATGGACACGGCCATTGACAGCCCAGGTGTTCTCATCACCTCCGGATCCATGCAGCAGATACAACACCGGATAGTGCAGATCATCGTCGTCATAGCCATCGGGCAGGTAGATCGTGTATGCGTAATCGCGATCCAGGGTCGCCGAGTCGAAGCGATGTGCGGTGATCTCGCCAGCCACCGAATTCGTTACAGGCAGTTGCATCATCGCAACCAGAACCACGAACATGAAACGTCTTGCCAGCATGTCAGTCAGGTGCTCCTTGATGGGTAGAGGGAATCCGAACTTACTACTTTCCCGGCGTTTTATCCAACGCCCCGCGCACCGTGGACTGCTTCAAGAAATCGGAATCAATCATCGTCAGCGATTCATTCATCAGGCTGTCGGCACTCACATGGCTCAATTCCTGCGCTGAAAAAGAAGCCTGCGACCCAACGAATACCAGTCATGGACTGACTTCACCCACTGATGATGAAGGTCCCCCATTGAGTTCACAGAACCCGACCGAATGCCAGACAGGTGAAGAAATCGATGAATTCGCGGAATCCATCCTGTCTTCGGTGCAGGAACTCATTCTGGAAATTGCCGATATTGCCGGCAATGTCGACGAGGTTTTCAATCGCATCAATAGCCAGACCGATTATCTGCTGGAACTGACAACCCTGGCAAAACAGCTGGCGGAG
The DNA here is from genome assembly GCF_052681095.1 of Granulosicoccus sp. 3-233. Classification (NCBI taxonomy): domain Bacteria; kingdom Pseudomonadati; phylum Pseudomonadota; class Gammaproteobacteria; order Chromatiales; family Granulosicoccaceae; genus Granulosicoccus; species Granulosicoccus sp. 3-233. The sequence continues at coordinate 258,415 of NZ_JBQYLE010000002.1, read as the reverse complement.
GCATCCCGGCAGATCGACCAGGCGGGCAAATGCGCGCAGCAGCAGACCCACGATATCGAATCTGCCAATCAGCATTCGGAAGTGAACGTCAAGGCCGCCACCCGGAGAATTTCCGAGCTGGTCAACGGCGTCAGCCTCATCGAGGATCGACTGGGCTCACTCAACGGCAGCCTCGATGGCGTCAAACAGGTATCGAACGACATACAGTCAGTCGCCAGGCTGACCAATCTGCTGGCATTGAATGCCACCATCGAAGCTGCCAGAGCCGGTGAGGCCGGCAAGGGATTTGCCGTGGTCGCCGGTGAGGTAAAACTGCTGGCCAGCCAGACTGCCAGTGCTGCCGGTGTCATCGACTCGACCATTTCCGATGTGTCCGGTAATGTCAGCGAATTGATCCAGACCGGCGGGAAAACCCGCGAAGTCGCCGACAGTGTGAACGACGGTGTCGGCGTCATCAACTCCACAGTCAGCAGTTTTTCCTCCATGGCCTCCAACATGCAGCTGGAGGTCACGCGCATCGCCGGTGCGGCCCGTGACTCTCTCGAACAATGTGAAACCATGCGTTCGAACATTGAAAAGGCCGCGGCAGAAATGCAGGATGCCAACAGTGCGCTGAAAGACGCCGACCGGCGGGTCAATCAGCTGTTGACCCGTGGCGAGAGACTCGTGGCGCATGTGGCCGGCAGCGGCCGTCATGTTCGTGACCATGAAATCATTGCCAGTGTACGCCGGAGCGCTGAATGTATCGGCAAGCTGTTCGAAGAGGCGGTATTCAACGGCGACATCAGCGAGGATGAGCTGTTCGACCAGGACTATCTGCCCGTGGCGGGCTCGAATCCGCAACAGTTCACGACTCGTTATGTCGCGCTGACAGATCGACTCCTCGGGCCGATACTGGAAGACATACTGGCGTCGAACAGCCGCATCGTGTTCTGCGCAGCTGTGGATGTCAATGGCTATCTGCCGACGCACAACCGAAAATTCTCGTTTGCACAGAAACCCGGACAAGTGGATTGGAACAACAGCCATTGTCGCAATCGGCGAATCTTCAATGATCGCACCGGCCTTGCCTGCGGACGCAACACGCAACCGTTTCTGCTGCAGACCTACCGGCGTGACATGGGTAACGGAGAACACGTACTGATGTATGACTGCTCGGCTCCGATATACGTGAAGGGTCGACACTGGGGTGGTTTTCGAACCGGATATACATCCTGAGGAAAAGGACAAGCGGCGCTGACGCACCGGCGACACGGCTCTGCTCAGCCAGGCATCTGGATGAATCCAGCTCGGATCATGTGCCCCGAGAGCGTGACACGGTAGAATTCCGATCATGCTCATCAAGATCAGTGATACGGCCGGTCTCAAGGCGCTCGAGGTACTCGAGGAGCTGTCTCGCACCGGTTCCATGCAGGAGACAGCCGGCAGACTGGGCATGTCGACACCTGCGGCTTCACAGCAATTGAAACAGCTGGAAACGGCTCTGGGACGAAAGCTCGTCGTGCATGGCCGACGCCCCATGACGCTGACCCGACACGGCGAGGCCTATCTGCTTCATGTCCGCGCTGCCCTGCAACACCTTCGCCAGGGCGCCGCCGAACTCCTGCTGGATGACCTGGGTGCAATCACGGCATTACGGATCGGCATCATCGATGATTTTGACAGTGAAGTCAGTCCACGGCTGGCCGTGGCCCTGGCGGATACCTACAGTCCCTCGGAACTGACTCTCACCACGGCCACGTCCACACGCATCGTGCAGGACATCGCAAGCAACGATCTCGATACGGGAATTGCCGCCAACCCGATGGAGCTGCCCGCCGATGTCATGGAAATACCCCTGCTGAACGACCCCTTTGTACTCGCAGTGCCCAGAGGGTATCTGTCAGCGGCTCCTGCCGATCTGAACGAACTGATCTCTCTGCCCTATCTTCGCTACGAAAGAAGTCTGGCGCTGGGTCGACAGATAGCCACCCATCTCGCTCGGTTGCGTCTCGAGCTGCCCAGCACCATGTCCCTGGACAGCAACCAGGCCATTTTCGCCCTGATAGCCAACGGCAATGGCTGGGCCCTGACCACCATGGTCGGCTATCTGCGGGCTCAGCGCTTTCACGATGACGTCGATATCTTCCCACTGCCCTTCACACCATTTTCTCGAACCATCTCCTTGCTCTACCATCGGCACTGGACTGCAGTCGTTGCCAATGACATTGCCGAGACCCTGCGTGGCATCCTGCAGTCCGCTATCGTCGACAAGGCACGACAACGTCATTCCTGGCTGAGCAAGTCGTTTAAGGTAATTCGAATGCCCGATTAAGATTTCTGAAATCACCCGAATAGCGATTGACGAACGGCATGCCCTGCTGGCCCAATCCGATTTCCAGTCAGTCACAGGAATCGAGTCTTGAAACAGCAAACACGCGTGGTGGTCATCGGTGGTGGTATTGCGGGCTGCTCAACGCTTTATCACCTGACACAGGAAGGCTGGACAGACGTGGTTCTTGTCGAGCGCGATGAATTGACATCAGGCACTACCTGGCACTCCGCGGCACAGGTAACCAACTTCGGCATGACGCAGACCATGGTGGCCTTGAAAAGCCATTCCATCAGACTCTACAAGGAGCTGGCGGACGATCCGGAGTATCCGATCAACTACCATCATGGCGATGGTGGCATTCGCCTGGCTGGCTCGCAGACAACCATGGATGGCTATCGACATTTTGCAAGCATGGCCAAGGCAATGGGAGTCGAATACGAAATACTCGATGCGGACGAATGCGCGCGCCGACACCCTCTGATCACCACGGATGGACTGTCGGGTGGGCTTTGGGACCCAATGGATGGTGACATCGATCCTGCGCAACTCTGTCAGGCTCTGGCTCGACGGGCTCGCAAGGCAGGTGCCGAGGTTTACCGCAACACACCGGTCACGGGCCTGACCCAGCACAAGGATGATAGCTGGACGGTACATACCGAAAAGGGAGACATCGATTGCGAGATTGTTGTCAATGCCTGCGGTTATCGTGTCAATGAGGTTGGCGCGATGATGGGCGTTCACCACCCTGTCATGTCCATGGAGCATCAGTACTTTCTGACCGAACCCGTTCCCGAGATCGAAGCTTTGGACCACCGTGTTCCCCTGCTGCGCTGCCCGATCGATGACTTCTACTCTCGCCAGGAGAAGAACGGTCTGCTGGTCGGCTTCTACGAACAGGACTGCCGCACCTGGGGCATGGACGGCATTGACCCACACTTTGTCAATGCGCTGTGCCCGGAAGATACCGACCGCGTACTGCCGGTGCTGGAGAATGTCTTCAAGCGCATGCCTGTGATCGAGGAAGCCGGAATCCATAGCATCATCAATGGACCGATCACCTACACGATCGATGGTGCACCGCTGGTCGGGCCCATTCCGAACAAGCGCAATGCCTTCTGCATCATCGGTCTGCGAGCCGGACTCGGAGAAGGCGGTGGACATGGCTGGCTACTGGCACAACAGATCGTGCACGGCGAGGCACAGTACGATACCTGGGTCATCGACCCGAGACGGTTCACCACACATGCCAATGTGGAGCTGTGCGCGCTGAAAGCCATCGAAGACTATCAGAACGAATTCCGTTTCCACCTGCCGCATGAGCACCGACCGGCAGCTCGCCCCATGAAAACCACTCCCCTGACCCCTGTCCTGGCGGCAGAAGGCGCTGAGTTCGGCGTGGTCAACGGTTGGGAGAGAGTCGCCTATTTCAAGCCACGGACAGATTTCGTGGAGACCCACGGCTATCACTTCAATGAAACCTTCGAGGTAGTCGCAGCTGAAGTCGAAGCCGTGCAGAATACCGTCGGGTTGACGGAGGTCAATGGTTTCAACCGGTTCGAGATCACCGGTCCCGGCGCCATGAACTGGCTGGACTCGATGAGTTGCAGCGCCATCAAGAGAGCAGCCGGCAAGGTCTCGCTGACCTATCTGCTGAACCAGGCAGGCAATATCAAATGCGAAGCCACCCTGGCCACACTGGACGATGACACCATCTGGTACGGCTCGGCGGCGGCCTCGGAATTTCATGACAAAGACTGGCTTGACGCTCACTTGCCGACGGATGGCTCGGTACACATCCGCTCATTGACCAACGACTACACCATTCTGGTAGTTGCCGGACCCAGATCCCGTGAGCTGCTGTCAGCCGTTTCACGTGAAGACTGGTCTCCCCGTGCCTTCCCCTGGTTGTCGGTACGCAAGGCGTTTATCGGTATCGCCCCTGCTGTGGTCATGTCAGTGAGCTTCTCGGGTGAGCTTGCCTATGAGATTCACGTACCCAATGCGCAACTGTACGCCGCCTGGCTGGCATTGCGTCAGGCAGGAGAGTCGCTCGGATTGCAACTGTTCGGCTCTCAGGCCGTGGAATCGATGCGTCTGGAGAAAGGTTACCGGCACTGGAAAGCCGATCTGATCACCGAATTCAATCCGTTGGAATCCAACCTCGGCCGCTTTGTCAAGCTGGACAAACCCGCCTTCGTCGGCAAGCAGGCGCTGGAGAGCGGCTCTCATGAACAGCGATTCGTATCGCTGGTGCTGGACTGCACACACGCACCAGCCCAGCCGGGCGACAGCATGGTGTCCGATGGCCGGGTCATCGGCACGATAACATCCGCGGGATGGGGTCATCGCGTTGGCAAGAACATCGCCATGGGATTCGTGGAAAGCGCGTTTACCACGCCAGGCAGTCAACTGCAGGTGGAGGTCATCGGCCAGCCAGTGAACGCCACCGTAGTGGAACCGTGTCTGTACGACCCGCAATACAGCAAGCCACGCGGCTGACATCGGCAATGGTGGGTGCTTCGCTGATCGGCAAACGGGCCATTCTGGACGTCTGGCTACGGGACTGGGAGAACCCCACGAACCTCCACTCCACGGGTTACATCGGTTCGGAATGCAACGGTGGCTTTGCGCAGTACATTGCTATCGATTACCGCAATGTAGCAGTGGTTGACTGTGAGCTGAGTGATGCCGAACTGGCTACCTTCCCCTGTTCCTATTCCACGGCGGAAGGCATGTTGTCACGCGCGCAGGTCACGGCGAACGATACTGTCCTGGTCACTGGCGCATCCGGGGGGCGTCGGTTCTGCTCTGCTGCAATTGGCAAAGCGCCGAGGCGCTACGGTTGTCGGCCTGGCATCGGAGGACAAGCATGCGGCACTGACAAGGTTGGGCGCCGATGCTCTGCTACCGCGCTCCCCGTCCAACCTGGCTGCTGCCTTGCAGGCTGCCATCGGCCGGGAAACCGTAACGGTTGTGGCCGATATCGTCGGCGGCACCGCTTTCGGTGACATCCTGGATGTGCTCGACAGAGGTGGCCGCTATACCTGCTCAGGCGCCATTGCCGGACCGCTGGTAGAACTCGATTTGCGTACGATGTACCTGCGTGATCTCACATTCACCGGCTCGACCGTACTTGAACCTCATATCTTCCGCAGCCTGGTCAGTTATATCGAAGGCCGCGAGATTCAGCCGATGCTGGCTGCTACCTATCCGCTACGTGAATTGCACGATGCGCAGAAAGCATTTATCGCGAAAAAGCACAGTGGCAACATCGTGGTCACGATGGACGGGTAAACGCCTTGCCGGCCAGCCTGTTGCCGTATCCTGGCAGATCTCTCATCCCTCCCTTACCCATCAGGTGCATATGAAGAGTACGCACAGCTTCGAGACTCTGGACCCGTGATCGAAATCCCGGCGTGAAACGTAACAAGGCGCATGCGAACTGCTGCCCTCATGTTTCCTCATCAGCTCTTTGCCCGATCCCCGGTGGTACGCGAGGATGTGGAAAAGATATGCCTTGTTGAAGAGTCGCTGTTCTTTGGCGATGAGCGTTATCCACTGACATTCCATCGGCAGAAGCTCGCCTTTCATCTGGCCACGCTCGATGCCTGCGAAAAACGGCTGAAGAAGCGGCTTCCGGTCGAACGAGTTCATTACACCGGCAAAACCGACCTGCTGGAAATCCTTGTAAAACGACTTGCCGCCAATGGCTTCAAGCGTTTGCTGGTAGCCGATGTTCACGATTTCGAGCTGAACAGGAGACTGATCGGATCGTGTTCAGGCGCCGGTATCCAGCTCGAATCGCTGGCGACGCCGGCGTTTATCAATACACCGGATGAGAACCACGCATATCGTCATGGACGCAAGCGCTGGTTCATGGCCGATTTCTACCAATGGCAGCGGCGGCGTCTGAACGTGCTCATGGACGGGGAGCAGCCGCAGGGCGGACAATGGAGTTTCGATGAGGATAATCGCAAGAAAATGCCTGTTTCGGAAATCAGCCTGATCCAGCCATTGCCGGTCAAGCAGCGTACCTTGCGCATCCGGCAGGCTTGCAGCCTGGTCGATGAGCGTTTTCCCGGCGCCCGCGGATCACTCGAGAACTGGTTGTACCCCACCACCCACAAGGGAGCGGTCAACTGGCTGCAAAGATTCTGTACCGAACGATTCACCAAGTTTGGCCCCTACGAGGATGCAATGGTTCAGGGTCAGGGATTTCTGCACCATTCGGTGCTGACACCGATGCTCAATACCGGACTACTGACCCCGAGGGAGGTACTTGATACCGCACTCGCTGCGCAGCAGGAATTCGATATCCCGTTGAACAGCGTTGAAGGCTTCGTACGGCAGATCATCGGCTGGCGTGAGTTCATGCGTGCCACCTACGACGACCTGGGTGTGAACATGCGTACCAGCAATCACTGGGGGCACTACAACCCCCTGCCCGATGGCTTCTATACCGCTGAAACCGGCATTGCCCCCATCGATGATTGTATCGCCAGAGTACTCGAGACTGGCTACTGCCATCACATAGAGCGTCTGATGCTCCTCGGCGGATTCCTGTTTCTCTGTGAGGTCGATCCGGATGAGGTCTATCGCTGGTTCATGGAGATGTTCATCGATGCCTATGACTGGGTCATGGTGCCGAATGTCTATGCAATGAGTCAGCATGCCGACGGAGGATCCATCACGACCAAACCCTACTTCTGCGGATCCAACTACGTGCTGAAGATGAGCAACCACAAACGCGGCGACTGGTGCGATATCTGGGATGGACTCTACTGGCGGTGGATCTGGAAGCAGCGCCAGGCACTGGGTAGCAATCCGCGGTGGGCGGTGATGTGTCGGGCAGTCGAAAAGATGGATCCCGGCAAACGGCAGAACCACCTCAACAACGCAGAAACCTACTTGGAAGCGATGTAGCAACCACCACCCTGCGATAGCGTAGCTTGTGTCTGCGGAAAGAAAATATCGTTTGTCCGGCGTACTCCTCGTGACTAGTCTGTACTTACCCTATCAGCTGGCATGGAGTTTCGTGAAATGGACCAACGTACAAGTAGCATCGATCACCTGATTGATCGACTGGATATCCCGGAATTCGAGCGTGAAAACATCAAGACAAGCGTCCGACAGGCAGAAATGGTATCCGATGCAATCGGCTCCTGTGTGGCAGGCCTGCGCCGAGCCATCAGATTCCTGACCCCATCACGACCCGGAAGCCTGCACCAGCACTGATCAGGGATGACGCGGGACACGCATCGTGTCCTCCTGTCAGCCTGGCTGCACCAGCGCCTGATCGAGATCCCGAATCAGGTCGTTCACATCTTCTATTCCCACGGCCAGACGCAGGAGATTTTCCGGCAGGCGGGTTTCAGCTGGCTCGATACTGTGACGGTGTTCGACCAGAGTCTCGACTCCCCCCAGTGAGGTTGCCCGGATGATCAACTGCAGTCGACCGAGCACCGCAAGCGTCGCTGCCTTGTCGCCCCTCACCTGAAACGACAACAGACTTCCGTAGCCACCACTCATCTGCCGGCGAGCGATATCATGACCCGGATGGGAGGTCAGCCCCGGATACATCACGACTTCCACACCATCGTGCTGCTGCAGAAACTCGGCAATACGCGCAGTATTCTCACAGGCTCGCTCGACGCGCAGCGCCAGGGTCCGCATGCCCCGCAGCAACTGACTGGCATCGAATGGACTGATGATGGCACCGGCATCATGGCGTTCAGAGACAATACGTTGCCAATGCGGATGATCACCACGGGTTACCAGCGCTCCGGCCATGACATCGCTGTGGCCATTCAGGGATTTCGACGCCGAGTGCATCACGATATCGGCTCCCAGTTCCAGCGGGCGTGTCAACAAGGGCGTGGATACCGTGTTATCGACGACCAGAACGGCACCCGCGGCATGTGACAGCTCGGCGGCCAGCCTGATGTCCGTTATGTGCATCATCGGATTGGCCGGAGTTTCCACCCAGACAAGGTCGGTACGCTCCCGGCCGCGCAATGCATCGCGCAAACTGTCGACATCCTGCGGTGAATAGTAGCTGACCGTTATTGAAGTCCTCGCGCAGTACTGTCTGGTCCAGCTGAACACGCCCCAGTACATCGAATCCGGAAGTACGACATGTGCTCCACTGTCCAGGGTGTAGAACACCGCGGCTATGGCGGCCATACCGGATGCGAACAGCAGAGCCTGTTCTCCATTTTCCAGGGTGGCCAGAACACGTTCTGCCTGCACGAAGGTCGGGTTGTTGTCTCGAGCGTACACATGCGCAGCGTTCATCGGCTGATTGGCCGTGTCTCTGGCAAAGGTCGTCGACGTGTTGACAGGAGGAATGATGCCGCCACTGATCTCATCGACATAATGATCCGCCTTGGCGGCAATGGTCGCGGGGGCCAGGGTTCTGGTCATAGGGGCGTACTTCCTGAAGAAACGGCGCTGATGCGCAAACGATCAGTGTTCGGGTTAATCTCAATGAGACATGAATTCACGACCGGAAATCACCTTCGGCCGGGCGGCGCTTTGCTCGCGCCATACCGGCGCCCACAGCCGCGTACTCGGATTTTTCGGTGCGGCCTTTGGCAACTTTCGGATTACTCGTGCTGGCCAGTAGTATACAGGCTCATCATCTCGTCCCAGTGCAATCGTTCGACCCCCCTGCCTTCGCTCCAGCTGTTGAGTGCCATTGCCTTGCCCAGTGTCGACACATCGATACCGCGAAACTTTTGCAGAGGTCCAAACAGGATGCGACTCAAACCCGGCCACAGCGCCAGGGTCAGGGCCTGGGAAATGCCATAACGATTGACGGGCGTAATGATCATGGACGGCTGAAACAGACTGAGACGCCTGAAATTCAATGCTTCCAGTGACTCGTTGAGTTCGCCCTTGCTGCGCAGATAGAACGATCTGGATCGCGCATCAGCGCCCACGGAACTCAGGAGTTGAAAGTGTTCCACACCGGACTGACGGCAAGCCGTTGCAAAGTCGATCACGGCCTGCTTGTCGATCCGCAGGAACTCTTCCCTGCTGACACTGGACGGCTCGCCGACACCCAGGGTACAGATCGCGCACTGGTAACCGCTCAACAGCGAGGCATAGCTGTCCGGATTCAGCACATCGATGCGATGCTGTGTGATGGTGCTCTGTGCGACACCGCTCAGCTCCCGCCGCCCCAGCAACGCCAGCTTCGTCAGGCGAGCATCACCACGCAGTGATTGCACCACCTCGGTCCCCACTGCACCCGTGGCACCCAACATGACAATGTTCAACGCCTGTCCCCGGTCGAGATGAAGCTCCACTGTAATGGCCGTGCAGCGAAAAGTAAACTTGTGAGTTTACTTTTCCGGTAACATGCCCGTCAGGCAATCCATCCGAGGGCAGCTGCCGGAAGCTCATGAGACAGGAACAGACCTACAGCCAACGCAAGCGTACGGCGATTCTGCATGCGGCCGCCGAGGAGTTCCGCACGAACGGGTTCAGGGAAACCAGCATGGATCGTATTGCCGAGGTAGCCAGGGTGAGCAAGCGCACTGTCTACAGGCACTTCCCCAGCAAGGACGCTCTGTACCGCGCCATTACCCATGAGCTGGTTCTGAGCAAGCTCGATGCTGTGGATGGCAGCTATGATCGCAGGCAGTCCCTGCGTACACAACTGATCCGGATCGCCACTCAGGAAGTGGAATCATTCAGCTCCGAGACCTACCTGTCGACCATGCGCGTGCTGTTGGCCGAAGCCTTTCGCTCACCGGACATCGTGCAAAGAGCCCTGCAGGATCTGCCAGCCAATGGTGGGGCCATTCACGCCTGGATCACCGCCGCCGTCGATGATGAACGCCTGACGGTGGACGACCCGACCATGGCAGCCAGCCAGTTGCTCGCCTTGCTCAAGGGGTTGCTCTTCTGGCCACGGGCCATGTCAATGCAGAACGCCGTCAGCATCCAGAGACGCGACACGATCATCCATTCGGCCGTGGACATGTTTCTGGATCACTACCAAAGCCAATGAGCGTCTGTTCACCCCGACCACTACCGATTTCCGTCTCATGAAAAAACGCTGGTTACTCGTTCCCGTGCTGTTGCTGTCGGTACCCGTGTTGGCATTTCAGGCCGGACTGTTCCCGGTTTTCGGTGCTCTTCCAACGACAGAGGATCAGCAGCGATTTTCATCATCCAGGGCCTACAACCCGGAGATCGGTGAATTTCAGAATCGCAGAGCCGAGCTGGTCGCAAGCATGCAGGAAGAGATGGAAATCCTGCCGATGCTCCGTGAGTGGTTCAAGGAACGCCCCGATGGCCAACCTGCCGTGCCCTTGCCGGAACGGAAACCGGACATGCAGCAATTCATGGCCCCCGGCTCCGACACCAGAATCATCTGGTTTGGCCATTCCACTTTCCTGGTGAACATGGCTGATACGATCATACTCGTTGATCCGGTGTTTGGTGACACTGCAGCACCGGTCAACTTCACCGCCAAGCGATTTCAGCCACCGGTGCTGCCGCTCGAGGATCTGCCACCCGTCGACATCATCCTCATATCACACGATCACTACGACCATCTGGAAGCACAGAGCGTGCGCTTCTTCAGCGACAAGGCAACCAGCTTCATCGTACCGCTGGGCGTAGGCGGACACCTGAGGCGCTGGGGAGTTTCCGCCGAGCGGATCACCGAGCTTGACTGGTGGCAAAGCCATGATACCGACGGCCTGCAGTTCACGGCCACGCCGGCTCAGCATTTCTCAGGGCGAGATGGCATCAACAACAACCAGACCTTGTGGGCGTCCTGGGTGGTTGCCTCCACGAATTCTCGTGTGTTCTTCAGTGGCGACTCTGGCTACGATACCCACTTCGCCGATATCGGCGAACGCCTCGGCCCTTTCGATCTGGCCCTGCTCGAGAACGGACAGTATGACCAGAGCTGGCCTTATGTGCACATGCTGCCTGCCGAGACCATTCAGGCCTTCAGGGATGTGAAGGCACGCCGTCTGATGCCCGTGCACTGGGGCATGTTCGAACTTGCCTTCCACACCTGGTACGAGCCGGTGTCCGCGGTCAGTCTGCTGGCGGAACAGAACGGCATCGAGCTCGTGACACCGGTACTCGGTGAACTGATTACTCTGGACGAATCCCTCGACACCTTGCCATGGTGGGAGAGCCTCATCGAGGCACCAGGACCCTGAGTACAGCGTCAGGATGCCTTGCGCAAACCGGCCTCATCATCGGCGATGAAATCATCTATCGCCAATTCGGCCTGCGCAAATGCGTGCGACAGCTCATCGGCGCAAGCGGCCAGGAGCACAGGATCCTTGTTGCTACGCGCCGCCTCCACTTTCTTGCACAGGCTCCAGATTTCCAGCATACCCATGGACAGCGACGATGACTTGAGTCGGTGAGCCAGCTCATCAACCGGCTGCCGCTCGCCACGCCTGATGGCGTCCACCAGGGCATGTCCATGCTGCTTCAGAGACACCTGAAATTCCTGCAGACATTCGATCATCGTTTCCGGGTCATCACCCAGTAGCTGTTGCAGTACGGTCGGATCGAAGACCACGATCTGTCTGGCCTCGAACTCGCCAACCGGTGCTGTCAGTGTATCCGGCAGCTCGGCGCGATGACCATCCGGCACGATCAGATGCTGACTGACGGCTTCCTTGAGGGACTCCAGCTGTAATGGCTTGGTCAGGTAGCCATCCACACCTGCTTCGGCAGCCCGCCGGGGCTCGCCGCTCAGAGCATTGGCCGTCAGAGCGACAACGGGAATTCTTTGCTCTGGTGACTCTTCCTGCCGAATGGCACGCGTCATCGTGTAACCGTCCATGATGGGCATGTGCAGATCCGTGAATATCATGCCGTAGCGCCTGCTTCGCCATTTCTCCAGAGCTTCCTGACCGTTCTCGGCAAATTCGGCGGTCTGTCCCAGAATGGCCAACTGCCGCTTGATCACCATGCGATTCACGGAGTCATCTTCCACCACCAGAATACAACTCCCGGCAGCCATGGCGTCTTCCACACTCAATGGCTCGAGCATCGGCAGGGCAATATCTTCAGTATAGGCGTGCATGACTTCGGGAGAGGCCCGCCCGATGGCAATGGCAACCGCTTCGATCAGGATCCTCCGTGGAAGCGCATTGCAATCGACAACCACGGCACTGATGGATTCGATGTTGCCACCATGCCTGGTCGGCACCTGCCTCAACTGCATGCCGAGTGTCTGTTCTTCCCGACTCAGGACCACATGCCCGGTAAGGCTGGAAATCGGTTCATGGCTACCCTCACTCAGCTGAACCAGATGCTCGGGAGTGCAGAGCAGAACGGTGGGACCTTCTATTGAGTGAATGATTGCAGCAGCATGGTTGAAGTCCTCAACCACCCGGAGTCTGACGCCGGCAGTCTCCAGATACTGTCCGATGTCTGCACTGTTGTAGTCTTGCGATTCAATCAGCACACAATCCACATCACGGATATCTTCAAGCTCAGCGACTGCCGTACCCGACGCAGGCACGTCAAGAGACAGAAGCAGAGTGAACCGTGAGCCTTCTCCGGGTTGACTCTCTACCAGTATCTCACCGTGCATCATCTCGACTATCCGCTTGCAAATGGAAAGTCCCAGCCCGGATCCGCCGAATCGTCGGGTAATCGATGATTCCGCCTGCACGAAAGAGTCGAATATTCGTTGCTGCGCTTCCGGTGAAATGCCTACGCCATTGTCGATGACATCCAGCCGCAGACTCAGTGGCGCTGCTTGCAGTACCAACGCACGCACTTCCACCCTGCCTGCCCGCTCCAGCTGCCTTCCGCTGAATTTCACGGCGTTGCCAACCAGATTCGTCAATAGCTGTCGAACCCGCGTCGGGTCTGTCAGTACCCGTTGGGGAATTGCCGGATCGATGTAAAGACTGATGCGGGTATCGGCCTTTCTGGCCAGCGGTACCGACGCTCTGACGACGTTCTCCAGCAGCTCGGTCAGGTTGCAAGGCGCATTCTCGAGTTCGAACTGACCAGCCTCGATCTTCGAGAAATCCAGGATATCGTCAATGATGCCCAGCAAGGAAAAAGCCGAATCCAGAACCATCTGCATCGACATCTTCAGCTCCTTGTTCCGAGATTCGTTCATCAGCACTTCCACCATACCGACAACACCGTTCATCGGTGTACGAATCTCATGACTCATGGCAGCCAGAAACGACGACTTCGCCTGATTCGCCGCCTCCGCGACCTGAGTGGCCTCCTCCAGTTTTCTGTTGGCTTCCTCAAGGCTGTTGGTTCTCGCCAGAACCCGGCTTTCCAGCTCCTGATTCATGGTCCTGACACGGTCTTCACTGCTTTTCAGGTCGGTGATATCCGATGCCACAGTCAGTACGATATTCTCCGCGTTGACGTTGGACCGGATGGGCAATCTGCCAACGCTGAACCAGCGCTTGCGACCATCCTTCAGCTCCAGTGCCCTGACGCAATCGAGACTCATGTCATTGTCGATCACTGACATGGATTCTCGCCTTTCATCGACATCCGGCGATGACTTTTCCAGAAGCCCGGTTGCACTTCCCGCAATCAGCTCCTCTGGCGACAAACCGAAGAGCCCTTCCGCATAGGCCTTGTTGGCCAGAACGTGATTGCCTTCCCGGTCTCTTGCGCTGATCAGATTGGGAATATTGTCGATGACATCTGCCAGAAACTTCTGCTGCCGCTCGATATTCAGTTTGGCCTGACGATATTCCGAAATGTCACGCAGCGACAGCACGGCCCCGGATTTCTGACCATCGATATCTGGCAAAGGCCCTCCCGTGACCAGAACGAATCGAGGCTCCTGCCCGGGGGTGACGATGCAGATTTCCTCACTGCTGATGGTTGCACCTTCCACTGCACGAAAGAGTGGGGATATGCCCGGCATCATGGGAGTAGTGCCATCCTTCTCGAACATCTGAATGCGCTTTATCCAGTTCGGATCGACCTGTCTGGATGGGTTCAACTGGTACCATTCTCTGGCCTTCTTGTTCATCAGAACATCGCTCATGTCGGCATCGCAGGCCACCACCCCTTCAGCCAGATTTTCCAACAGAACCGAGTTCATGTCCGATTGCTTGCGCAATTCATGAGTCCTTTGCAGGACACGCCGTCTGGCAGAGAGCAGCATCCAGGCGACAATGGACATCAGCAGGCTGAGCAATGTCCCGGTCACGAGCAGGACCCAGGGAAGCGCCGAATCCGACGCTTTGGTAAACGAGGGCGTTGATTCGTAATGGATAGACCAGAATCGTCCAGCAATCTCCACCGATTTCGTTGCCTCGAACTGGACGGGCGTGGATTGGACCTCCATTTCCAGCTGTTTGCTGCCATCGTAGAGCAGTGTTTCGGCGGTCATGGCAGGACCGTCGTAAATCCGGAAATTGATGTTGGACCGCCCCGGACGCAGGATCCCTTTCATCAGGTCACTGGCCCGGAACGGGCTCATGACAAATCCGAACAGGGTTTCTCTTCGCCTGGCTTCGGTGATCGGCGCACCGTTCTCCGAACGATAGATGGGCATGTACAGAATGAAGCCCGTCTGCTCCTCGCCGACGACTTCCTTCAGCAAGTCCAGCTTTCCGGACAAGGCAGGTTCACCGGTATCTCTGGCTCGCTCCATGGCAGAGCGGCGAGTGGGCTCGGCAAACATGTCGTAACCAAGTGCACGACTGTTCCCCTGATTGAACGGCTCAAGATAGACGACTGCCGTGTATTGGTCTCGTTGACCAGCGGGCCTGACGGCATATTCGGGAAACCCTTCCGCTCTGATGGCTTTCTCATGAGACTCGAGATTCTCCTTGCCGCCCACCCAACGGCTGAAGCCGACCCCTCGCAGAGCCGGGTAGTACCTGGACAGTTTCAGCCCTTCAACGTATCTGTGCCATTCCTTCCGAGTCACTTTGACCGAACTGTCGAACAGTCCGACACCACCCCGCAACACTTGAGCATAAGTATCGAATCGCTCTTCGATCTGCTCGTGCAGGTGCGTAACATCCTGTTCGAAGCGAATCTGTGACTGACTATCCAGGGTATCACTGGAAAACTTCCACCCCGCCACCGAGATTGTCATCAGCACCACGAATACAGCTTGTGGAATCAGCAGATTTCGAGTGTTGATTGCGGGCATCGTTTGAATCTGTCGCTATCTTCCAATAATGGCGAAGAATCCAACGGTATTGAATAGCATCGCAGTACCTTGTTGCCATCAGCCAGCTGCACGTCATGTGCCTTAAAGCCATTAACGGCGAGATAACGCAGAGATCAATGGTTAGTTTTTCTGTGCGCGTGGAGTCATCGCGTGGGGGTTCTGCAATGCTGGCATTACGGTTCCGGTTGGCGTGATCCCGGTGCCAGGCCACAGGACTCCAGCAATGGAAGAATGCTCTGCACGTGTTCCCGAGGTGCTGACGAGAGCCAAGCCAGCTGACTGTCCCGCCGATCGCGCCATTGCCGGTAGGCCGGTGTCTGGGCGTCCTCCAGGTGTTTCTCCAGCAGCCGATAGGGAGCCAGCAAGTCATGCCGCTGCGCACTGACTCGGGACAACCAGACCTGTACCTCTCCGACGAAGAAACGATCGACAACACGACGCAGGATATGTCCCTGCCTGCCAGGCTTTCCCTTGAAGCACAGCGGCCGACTGGCAAGGCGTTGCTCGATCATTCGATTGGCAGATTGGAGTTGAGAGTAAGTCAGCGTTGCAGCAGCAATCAGCGACCCCGCCTGTCCATGACGCAGCCGTCCCAATGCCTGTTCGAAGCGCGCCGAGTCGAACCGGAAATCGCCCGATAGCCAGCTTTCCACCTGAGAAGTGACATAATGCAGCTCGGTAATGGTTGCACTGCCTGCGTTTACCGGGAAATCGTCAAGGTCGACCGGCACACGCCACAGGCCGGAGAACTCATCGCTGGCAAGCGTTGCATTGGCTATCGAGACTGTCAGGCCGTCAAGCTTGCCGGAAACCGCCTCGACCAGCCTGTCCGCCAGCGCATCGCTTTGTCTGGTACGCAATTGCGAGATACACTCAGGGGCGTGGTGCAGAAAGGCCAGATCATTGAACAGACGTTGAGAGGCCGGTGCAACCTTCCCCAACACACTGTTTCTCTCACCAATGACCTCTCCCAGTCGGCAATCGTAGAGCCGCAGAAAATCGATCATGGAGATCGTCGATTGCTCCGGCTCCAGCCACATGTCACGTTTACGGGGGCGGCGGGCTGGATCGACAAGCTGCACACTCTGCACGGCGTCCAGCTTCAGTGCGCGTGCCAGCCTGGTCCGGTAATCATCGAACCGAAACCGAGCAGCATCCCCTGCACAACTAGTCAGAACGAATGCGCACAGAATCAGAGCGATTTTCCCGCTATCGCTGCAGCACGGGAGTCGAACCTGCTTTTCATTCACCGCGGATGTGCGCACCAATCAAGGGATGGAATTCCCAGACTACCTCGCTGCTGCCGCCATAACAATGGCTCCCTGCCCCGACACGATGGCGATCCCTGTCGATCGGAAATACCGGTCAGCTATTGTCCGGAAATCCTCGCAAAGAAGTCTACAGCCATTCAGGCACTGCGCCTGAGCGGTTTGTCAGTGTCGGCTTCCAGATCAAAGAATGATGGAAAGTCATCGAGTTCATCGATGAACACCGGTCTGGAAAAATAGTAGCCCTGAACCAGCCTGATCCTTGTCTGCTGTCTGAGGTATTGCAGCTCCTCAAGGGTTTCAGCCCCCTCCGCCACCATGTCGATGTCAAGTGCGCTGCACAAGGATTCAATGGCTTTCAATATGCCCTGACTTCTCGGCCTGTCTTGAATGGCGGTGATGAAAGCGCGATCGACCTTGACCTCATCGGCGGTGATGTCAGCCAGTGTCGACAGGGAGGAGTAACCGGTCCCGAAGTCATCAATCGATACCCGGACGCCCAATGATCGGAGCTCTGGCAGAACCTGATGCTGGAAACGCTGGGTTGCGACCAGCGCATCCTCGGTCAATTCCAGAATGATGCTTTTTGCAAAACCGGTAGCTGCCAGTTCCTCGATGAACGAGCGCATGAAAGCGACATCCCCGGCCTGTGGCGCTGCCACGTTGATACTGACCGTGACATGGTCCCCGAACTGCGATGACAGACGTTCAAGGTTGCGTGCCACGTCCCGCAACGCGAAACGGGTCATGTCATCCAGCAAGCCCAGTTCAGAGGCAAGTTCGATGAACTCACCGGGCATGTGAATCCGGCCATCCGGTTCAACCCAGCGGATCAGGGCTTCGAAAGCGTCAACCCGGCCAGTCGTGATATCCACCTTGGGCTGGAACGCCACGCGGAAGTGCTCCTCGCGAATCGCAACCCGAAGCCGCTGCTCCAGCTCCATTCGTGCGGTCAGTGTTTCGCGCATCGATTCATCGAAGTAGCTGACACTGCCCTTGCGGCTGCTCTTGGCACGATACATCGCACTGTCGGCGCAGCGGCGCAGGCTTTCATAGGTATCGCCATGCAAGGGATAGATGCTCGCCCCGACCGATGCCGAGGTCATGACTTCATGACCTTCGATACGGAATGGTTCTCGCATCGCGTCGATCACCCGCTCGATGACCAGCGACAGTGTGCTCGAGTCCTCCAGTGGGTCGATGAGGATGAGGAATTCGTCACCGCTGATCCTGGCCAGTGTGTCACCGTCACGAATGGTCTGGCCGACGCGTTGAGCTATTGCCTTGAGCAAGGCATCACCAATGGTATGACTGTAATAGTCGTTGATCTGCTTGAAGCTGTCCAGATCGATGAAGGCCAGTGCAAACTGACCGGAAGATCCGTGTGCAAGAAGCGCCGCCTCCACCAGCTGATGCATGAGGTCACGATTGGGTAGTCCTGTCAGCTGATCATGAAACGCTCGGTGAGAGAGTTCTTCTTCGAAACGTTTGCGCTCCGTGATGTCCAGCGAAGCGGTCAGCAACAGGGATTCATCATGAATGCGTACAGGCTTTTCGGTGATCAGCAAGGTGTGCTGCGACCCGGACAGATTGACAGTCTCTTCACGAGATGTCTGCTGACCGCCACGAAGCTGTTCTTCATATCGCAGACCTTGCTCACGAATGACTTCCGGATCGTCGCAGTCGAGAATCTCCGGCAGAGTCCCGATAAGCTCATTGGCCTGCCGCCCGTAGATGGCAGATACGGCATCATTGGCTATCAGCAGCTTGCCGCTCTCATCCTGGACCGCAACACCCACAGGCAGCACGTTCACCATTTCCTGTAGCAGACTTGCATTGCGTCTGGCCAGCAATTCACTTTTCCTCAATTGTGCAGTCAATTCGCGCAGACGCTGACCTTCTGCGGCGCTCTCGCTGGCAAAACGGGTCGCCAGTGCATGCGACGCAAGTACCGAAAAACGGCGGGCGAGATCGATATGGTTTCGATCAAAACCGTTCTCGCCGATCGCTCGCAACAGCACCAGAATTCCCCTGCGCCCACGCACCTTCACCGGGACATAAAGCGATGACTGCTCGACGGAGAGAATATCCGTACTGACTCGGCTCCATTCCTCGATGCCTGCATTCGAGAACGTTGCGATGACCCTGCCGTTCAGAACCTTGCGAAACAAGGAACCTGCCGACCACAGCGTTCCGCTCAGACTGGCTGGCTCTGCCACAATGCAATCCAGAAAGTGCTCCGTATCGGGCTCTTCGACATCCCGCTCTGCAAGCATCATGGCCTGAGAAAACGTAAAGACCTTGCGCAGTGAGGCAAAGACGCGCGCAAACGGATCGTCGTTGACATCCAGATCCAGCAAGGAATCCAGTGCATCCAGCAACTGCTGCCCCTGTGAGTTGCTCTCACGCAGCGCATCATGCTCATGCCGCAGAGCGAGCAAGGCTTCGCGCAGCTCTTCTGCACTCTCGATGGTGGTCGCTTCAGCCATCAGATGCCGAAGGCCACGGTAGAGATCATCAGATTGCCATGAACGTTGCTGTCTATCAGGCGGCCCTGTTCACCAAAGGTGAAGCAGACGATGAACGGCACGTCACCCAGACCCGAGGCCACGGCATCAGGTACACCACGTATATCCTCACCCACGGCGATCTTGCAACCACCACAAAAGACCACCAGCCCGCCGGCGACCTGTCCTCCACCTGACTCCACGCTTTTCCGGGCCTGATCAGCGACGTTGCCGGCGCGATTGACCAGACGTCGCGTTTCGCCTTTCATCGCATAAACTCGGTCACCGACCTCCAGGTTGCAGAAGGTACGCAAGGAATTCTCCTGTCCGATCGACTCAGGATGAATCAACAGATAATGGCTGACGCCATCGACCTTGCCGGCATCGGTCGCCAGCGGAAACATGGTGGTATCGGCCAGAATGCTTCCGCCTTCGCGTATGCGCTGTCCAATCAGGTCATCTACCCAGCGGTTGTAGACTTCCGCTGCTGGCATGTCGTCGATACTCAGAATCTCGCGCCCGGCACTTCCGGTGACCACGCCGCTCTCGCCTGCTGGCCGGTAGCCGATTCCGGTTACGATGCCAGTCGGCCCAACCGGTTCATAGCCTCCCTGAAACGCATAGCCCAACGATGACGAGGGGAACAGGACGCCAAGAACGAGACCGTCCACCAGCGGACCACCCGGCCCCATCTGGGTCCATCGACCTGACACATCGTCGTCGGCCGAAGAACCGCCAACGATCGGGCAGTTGTCACCGACAATTCGCCGCAAACCGGCGATGACATCTTCCTCGTGACCCGGCGCCTGATAGACCCAGATGAGTTCCGGCAATTGCCCTCTGCAGTCGCAATCATCCAGAGCCTGCTGCAACAGTCGCTCGGCCGCCAGCGCAGCATCATCACCCAAAGGCCCGGCAGCCACCCCATAATCACCATCAGTGTCGTCAACAAGCAGCAAACCCACCCCCTGCTGGCCCATGCAGCCCTTGTCGGTGATCAGTCCGCCAGACGAACTTCCGCCAATCAATGCCGCAGCGGGCAGGCGGGTAGCAGCCCAATCATGGAGTGCCTGCTCATCATGTCCGCACCCATAGAACATGAACACGATGCTTGCATCCTGTGGATCGGTGCCCAGCGACGAGTCCAGTTGCTCAATGGCCTCCCGTGTCGATGCAGCGCATGCATTGAAGGTCTTCAGACGTGGCATTCGAGTATTATCTTTCACTGCGATGCCTTCTCTATCGGCGTGTCTCGATCAAACCTTACGCCTGTGGGAATGCTTGCTCAGTGTTGAAAGTGTGATTCCAGTCCCACGACCTGTTTCGACTCACCGACGACCGTGAGTCATCGAACAGAACGCGGCCAAATCGACCCTGCGTTCGACCATGTGCCGTCAGTCTGTAAGGGCTCTATCCTGAATCCGCAGCATGCGGCAAGGCTCTCATTCCGCGACAGGCGACTCATGCAAGGCCCTGAACATCCGCCCCTCGGTCAACAGCACCACACCAATGGCCGTCGCACTGAATAACGCAAACGCACCGATCAATGGCACCGTGCTGCCGTTGAATGCCTGACCGATCAGAAAGCCCAGCACTGCGGCGCCTACCGTCGTGACGCAACCCTGCACTGATGACGCCGTCCCGGCAATATGCCCGACCGGCTCCATTGCCATGGAACCGAAGTTCGGTGCCGTCAGCCCGAAACAGAACATCATGGCCGACTGCAATGCGACAAAGGAGTACAGGCTCTGATGACCCGTTTGTTCGACCAGCAGCCCCAGCAAGGCCAGGATCAGCATCGAGCACAAGGCCGAATGTGACACCATGCGGGTACCCAGGCGTTCCACGATGCGTGAGTTGAGAAAAGAGGCCATGGCCATGCTGATGGCTGTGATGGCAAAATAGACCGTGAACAGTGCCTCCACGTCGAACACGTCGGCAAAGATCTGTTGAACCGACGAAATATAGCCGAACAAGGGGCCCAGAACCAGAGTCATGGCAATGGTGTAACCGATGGAATTACGTGTGGTCGCCACCACCTTGAATGCCTGGAGAACACGGCCCATTGACAGCGGCAGACGGTGTTCCGGATCCAGGGTTTCAGGCAGACGCATCCAGGCGAATACCGCCAAGCCCATTGCAAACAATGCCAGACCCAGAAAGATCCAGTGCCAGCTGACAAACAGCATGACTCCCTGACCAATCGCGGGGGCCAGAACCGGTACGGTCAGAAAGATGATGAAGGCCAATGACATGACTCTGGCCATCTGTCTGCCGGAATAGCAATCCCTGACAATGGCGACCACTAGCACTCGGGTTGCCGCAGAGCCGGCACCTTGCAGAAAACGGGTCATCACGACACCATCAAAGGTACTGGCGAAGACGGTGCAGATGCTGAACACCGCGTAGATGGAAACACCCAGCAGCAACACGGGGCGTCGCCCGTAACGATCAGACAAAGGTCCGTAGAACAACTGGAACAAACCAAAACCCAGGAAATAGGCGGTGATCACCCATTGACGGTCATTGGGGTCTGCGACGTTCAGCTCTTCACCGATGGCAGGCAGTGCCGGCAACATGGTATCCACGGCCAGTCCATTGAGCGCCATGAAGCCCGCCATCAAGGTCACGAACCCAGCAAAGCTCAGTCCGGGATGCGGAGTTCCGGTGGTTTTATCGGTATTCATGGGGAAAGCCTGGTCACTAGCTGCGAGATAGTGCGCACCCTGACGGTGCTTGTCAAGTCATCTGCTGGTGCAGGCAGGACTGTCGCGCTGCAGCAAGGCACCGGGTTTTCGAGGAAAATCGACCGGTCGAGATCACACCGATCTGCCTTCGCACGGTACTCTTGACCAATCAAGGTCCATTCGCACCAATCCACGTCGTCCGAGTGAAGTACCGGCAATCGCCCGGCTTCATCATGGACCCTGGATCAAACTGGACCGCTCGGACAGACTGACTTCAGCGACACAGAACGATTGATCTTTCACAACGCATGACACTCAACTCGGATTTGCCGCGAGTCCTTGCCGGACCGCTGTTGCGCCACGCACAATCGGATCGACTCAGACTCTGGCTCGTCACCACCTGCCCGACCAACTGGCGAATTCGTGTACGTAGTGAGAACAGCACTCTTCTGGATCGCGACCTGAAGTCGCAGGAACAGACTGAACTGCCCATCGGCAAACAGGCATTCGTGCAGCTGCTGGAGATACAGGCAGACTCTGCATGGCCAGAAGACACTTTGCTCCATTATGACCTTGCCTTTCAGGCCGATGAACAATGGCACTGGATAGCGGACTGGGCGCCGCATCTCTGCCATCAGGGACAGACCTCGCCGCACCTGGTCATTCAAAGTCGTGTGAGGCGTATTCTTCACGGATCCTGTCGCAAACCGCATCATCCTTCCGAGGATGGTCTGCTGCGGGTCGATGCTGAATTGATCAACAACGGTATCGAAACCGAATCTCGGCCGACATTCCTGATGATGAGCGGCGATCAGGTTTATGTGGATGATGTCTCGGGACCGATGCTGCATGCCATTCATCAACTGGATGCCCGACTCGGCCTGTTCGATGAAGTCATCGATGGTGCTGTGGTTGACAGCGGTCAGGCACTGATGCAACACGAACATACCTACTATCGGCGAACGCAACTGTTGCCACGCAGCAGATACAACGCCACCTTGATCGAGCGCTTCTTCGGTGGAGCTCGCAAGCCGATCTTCACCACTGCCAACGCCGAGAACCATCTCGTCTCGTTCTCGGAGGTCTTGTGCATGTATCTGCTGG
Source organism: Granulosicoccus sp. 3-233 (assembly GCF_052681095.1). NCBI lineage: Bacteria > Pseudomonadati > Pseudomonadota > Gammaproteobacteria > Chromatiales > Granulosicoccaceae > Granulosicoccus > Granulosicoccus sp. 3-233. The sequence goes on along the minus strand of NZ_JBQYLE010000002.1, from coordinate 235,373 downwards.
TCTGGTCGCCCGTGCCGTGGACTCTGGTCAATCTGGATGAACCCTCCTTGCCCGCCAACCTGCTGAAACGCTACCGGCGTGAAGTGGAACATGTCAACGGATTCGTGGCTGGTCTGCCCCGCGCGGCACGAGCCCTGTGTCATGTACCTTGCTACATGATCTTCGACGACCATGACATCACCGACGACTGGAATCTCTCCCAGGCCTGGGAAAAAACGGCCTATGAACATCCCTTTTCCAGGCGCATTGTCGGCAATGCCCTGTTCGCCTATGTACTGTGCCAGGCTTGGGGTAATGGCTCGAACCAGGTAGATGAACTCATCCCCGACTGTCAGCAGTTGTTGAGCGAGACTGCCAATGATCGATACTGTCTGAATGCGGAAGGCCAGGATGCGCTGATCGAGAAATTGCTCGACTTTCGCGGCTGGCAGTATACTCTGGATACCTCACCGGCCATCGTCGTTCTCGATACCCGCACCCATCGCTGGCGTCGACCGGCGAAACCGTCAAGGCCCTCCGGTCTCATGGACTGGGAAGCCCTGAGTGACTTCCAGCAACAGATTCTCGATCGATCGGCTGTTGTTGTGGTTTCTCCGGCCCCCGTGTTCGGGGTCAAGCTCATTGAAATCGTACAGCGCATATTCACGTTCTTCGGCAAACCCTTGCTGGTCGACGCGGAGAACTGGATGGCACATCATGAAGCTGCGACCGTCATGCTCAGCATTTTTCGACATCGTCGTACGCCTCAGAACTTTGTGCTTCTATCCGGGGATGTGCACTACTCGTTTGCCTATGATGTGCAACTACGGTACGAAACAGAATCTCCGGCCATCTGGCAGATTACCAGTAGCGGGATCAAGAACGAATTTCCCGCAGCACTCATCGAGTGGCTTGACCGACTGAACCGCTGGCTGTTTGCGCCCTGGTCTCCATTGAACCTGCTGACGCAGCGACGATCATTTCATATCATCCCTCGATTGCCTGTCGGACGAAGTGCCGGTGAACGGCTATGGAACCATTCGGGTATCGGCGACATTCGATTGTCTGACGATGGTCGACCGGCGCACATCCGGCAATTGAACGCAAACACGGGAGAAACGGAGTTCGAGGAAGGGCGACGCAGAGAATGACGATCCTACTGCGGGCCTTCCCCGAACGGGCTAATTGACCGGATCAGAACTTATTCGGGCAGAACCTGCTTCCTGATGATCCCGTGTACCCCCCAGTTCCCGTCCACCACCTGAGTGACACCGAAGTCTGCAGCCACCGACATCAGGGAAATGGCTTCATCTTCACTCAATCCCTGAGTCGTCATCAGAAAACGGCGCATCTTGCGAAAGGCATCTCGCATTGCATTGTCGATGGAGGACTTGCTGTAGATATCGCTCTGCGCAGTGTCACCAAGTTCATCCAGATAATTGGAATAACTGAACCCGTGCACGACCCATTCTGTATCGGTTTCCAGCAAGGGATAATCAAGACCCTCGAGCGCTGACCCCGTCGCATCTCCGGCCTTATGCAGAACCACCTGTATCAGGCCCGTCATGGACGTCTCGATGGCAGTACCAGCCAGCTCCGAATCACCTTGTGCCGCATGCGGATCACCGGCACTGAGCAAGGCTCCCTCTACGGCTACCGGGTAGTACATGGTGCCGCCCTTGCCAATTCGCCAATTGTCGATATTTCCACCGAAGTATCCCGGCGGAATGGAATCGACAACATCAGCTTCTCTCGGTGCGACTCCCAGAGTTCCGAAATGTGGACGAACGGGAATACGAACGCCTTCCAGCACCTCGGTATTCTTGCTGATGGTCGAATGATCAACCGGCACTCCGGGGTAATCGATCAGCTCGTGAGTGACACCATCGGGATCCACTTGTGGCACCCAGCGATAACTGTAGACAGCCTCTGCCCAGTCACGTCCGCCGGTGGAATCCATCTCGTAGATTGTGATCACTTCACGTTGCCGCGGCTCCTCGACAAGATCGCTGTAATGAAATCCCCAGGCGGCAGCGGCATTGCTGCCAAAGGTCTTGCCGGCGTATTCCGGATTGGCTGATGGACGCGGCGCCATGTCGAGAATGCGCACCTCCAGCACATCACCCGGTTCCGCACCACAGACAAAGACCGGACCCGTCAGTATATGAACACCAAAGCCCTCTCCCGCGCCGCGACCATGAATGGATGCATCGAGTGGTCCTGCACCTCGTCGATCGACGCCCTTGCGGCCCTTTTCCCAGCGAAAGACGCTCTCGGCACCCGCGTCCCCGGTAACCATCAGTGAAGCGTCATCATTCGCGTGATGTGTCAATGTCTCTATCGTGATGAAATCTCCCGATTGCACATGCAAACGAGGCTCCTGAGCCTTGCTGAAGTACCCCCAATGAACCGTATCGGCATTTGCGGAAAGCTGATGATGCGACGGCGTATCGGATTCGATATCGCAGACATCCTGCGACCAGGCACTGACACTGGCCGTACCCATCAGGCCAGTACACAAGAGCCTGGCCAGAGTTCGTCGATGGTACTTCTTCTGCAGAACGGTTTTCATGGCAGTACATCGCTTTCATGTAGATCGGAACCGTTCCGCTACAAGTTGTCTGCCAGCCACAGAAAAACAGGTTACATTACTTCAACACATTGATTGGCAAGATGTATTTTCAACCACGATTGTATTGTTAGAGCCGTGAGAACCCTTCAGTACGCCCTGATGACGTGCATGGATTCCGAACACGCACCCGAGCGAAGCGCATGGATCACAGGCGCAGGTACTGTATTCCCTGAAATCGATCGACATACAACTACCCGCCAGGATGATCACATGACTTGTTGAATGTGCGAATTCCCGAATTTCGAATTTCGAGCTTTCGAGCTTTCGAGCTTTCGAGCTTTCGAGCTTTCGAGCTTTCGAGCTTTCGAGCTTTCGAGCTTTCGAGCTTTCGA
>NZ_JBQYLE010000002.1:229022-232331 GCF_052681095.1 Granulosicoccus sp. 3-233 | reverse complement strand
AGCCTGGTCAGTGTGACCCTTGTTGCCGTTAGGTGCTTTCCGCAGAAGCCTGCTGCATTTCCTGCTCGAAACGCAGCCTCAATGCCTTGCGTGCCAGTGCAGCTCGTTGCCGTTTCTCCTCGAGAGGCAGCTCGACCTTCAGCGCGGGTATCTCGGCCGGTTTACCCTGATCGTCCACGCCAACCATGGTGAAGTAGCAGGAATTGGTGTGCCGCCTCAGTCCCTTGCGAATGTCTTCCGCTTCAACGCGTATGCCGATTTCCATGGAGGTGCGCCCGGCATGATTCACGCTGGCGCGAAATGTCACCAATTCGCCCACATTGATGGCTTGCTTGAAGGTCACCTGATCGACGGACAAGGTGACAACATAGCGCCCGGAGAACCGCGACGCGCAGGAGAATGCCACCCTGTCAAGCAGGTTCAGCAATGCTCCACCATGAACCTTGCCGCTGAAATTCGCCATGTCTGGCGTCATCAGTACTGTCATCTCCAACTGGCGTGAGTCCATGGGTCGTTCCTCGGCTGATCAGATCAAATCACGTCATTCAGCATATCGCAACGAATCACATGCGTTTGTATCGCGCACAAAAAAGCCGCATTGAAGCGGCTTGATTGGCTGTCAGAACACTTGGTAGCGGGGGTAGGATTCGAACCTACGACCTTCGGGTTATGAGCCCGACGAGCTGCCAGACTGCTCCACCCCGCAACTGTGCTGACCCGAGGAAGTATAACGCTCTTCTTTCACTTGTACAACACTCCATGGCAAAAAAATCGAAGAAAGCGATGCAGACGTGATTCATTCGGCAATTTCCACTTCCTGGTAAAGCACAACACCGTTGATAACATCCAGACGGGCGTAGATTCGCGAATAGCGAACTGCCAGTCGCGAAGCACGGTCGGTTAAAGCCGAGCGAGCCGCCGAATCCAGTGCGAACTCTCCATCATCCTTCACCAGACAGGTCAGCGGAAAACCTGTGAACACATCATTATCATCAAAGGCCAGCCAGTCGATCCTGATCAAGGTATTGCCCTGACCAGCCACCCATTGCAGACGCGAATCGGCAGTAACGGTCTGCTGCGTCTCGGGAGAGAGCCTTTCCACGGGCTGAGGTTCATACAGTGGATGGGCCGACACCGTCGGGAACAATGATCCGGGGATCGATAGAGTGATGTCTTCGGGAAAAGCCGCCGGAAGTCGATTCTGCGAACTGTAGACGATCTGCTGATCCGTATTGCGTGCCGCCTGGAAAGTGAACCAGGGGCCGGAAGGCGTATTGAAGACGACTGTCGCCCCACCGGAAACGGTGGGAGGCGGTGGATTCTCATCAACTGTTTCACGATCGGCGTTTTCCATTCCCGCTCTGCAGTGGTCAATCGGCAGATCCAGATATTCCCGGTGAGCGGCGACCGGGAAATCGTCGGCATACCGAACCAACTCGATTTCACTGTCTCCCCTGTGGTCCGGGTCGGAGAGGCTGCGAAACACCCGGGTGACTGCCAGCCATGGTGACACCACGTCCTCAGCCGACAAACCATCAAGCCCGGTAACAATGAGCCCGGTGCGATCATCGCCGTGCACATCAGCAGGAAAGACAGCCAAAGCGTTGCCTGTCGAGCCCGGCGCCTCTTCGACTCGGTCATCGTCAGCCATTCCATTCTCCGAGCCTGTTCCGCCATGGTCGGCAGCACCCCGACTGTCGGGCTCGGGCAGATCCGTGCAACCGATGGTCAATATCGCTGTCGACAACAGTATGTACACAGCACGAAATCTGCGGGAATGCAGGCAACAGCCCACAAAGCGATCCATGAAATAGCCCATGCCACCTTCCTTGATGATGAGAAGGTCCACTGTAATACCGGCGACGGCTGGCTCGTCCCTGTGTCTCACGAAAAGCTGTATGCAAAGACAGCAGGCGACCTTTCTCGCCAGCCTGGCACTCGCGAATGCTGCGAGCTGTATCACTGTCAGCCGAGCTGAACTCAGCAGCATCATGCACTACGATGAGGCAATTTCCGACAATTCACGATTTTTCTTCCTACACTCCTCAAAGGAGGCGGCCATGGATTCAGGACAAAGGCGGAACCTCGTTTTTTTGCAATCTGGTAAACATACCGCGGACAACTACGTATGCCGATGCTACCTTGAATCAAAATTACACATTGGACAGGTTCAATGAAACTGTATTTCGCTTCCGCCTATCAAACGCACCCATGTCTTGATCGTGTGCGTGAGTTGGCTCGACTGGACAAGCGCAAGGCGTTCGTCGTCACCGATGACGCGGAGGCTGCCGATGCCATCATCTTTGTCGAGAACACTCAGTTCGATGACATGGGTTTCAAGACCCTCTTGTCCCATGAGCTGCTACGTCGCTACCCGACGAAAGTCTTCATGTACAACGAAGCTGACCGTGCCTGGCCGGTTCTGAACGGCCTTTATTGCAGTCTTGCATGCAATCTCAGCAACCCCGGCTCACAGGTCGCCTTTCCCTATCTCACAGCTGCGAATACCGGCATTCGAGACATCTATCGGAAGCCGGCCAAGAGCAGATGGCTCTATTCCTTCGTCGGTTCGCAAAGCCATTCATCCCGCAAACCCCTGTTGAAGCTTCCTGCCACGGATGCCCGAATCGTGGATACATCCGACTTCTGCACCTGGGATCCCATGCAAACCTCCAGATACGCCTTTCAGAAACTGTATACGGACACGATTGCAGCCAGCAAATTCGTGCTCTGCCCTCGGGGTATCGGTCCAGCCTCCTTGCGTCTGTACGAGACCCTGGAGGCAGGTCGAGTACCTGTCATCATTTCGGACACCTGGGTCGCCCCGCCTCAAATCGACTGGAACTTCGCTGTTCGCGTTCCGGAATGGCAGGTGGCCGACATCCCTGACATCCTCCATGCACTTGAACCCGAATGGCAGGACCGAGCAGAAGCCGCTCGCAAGGCTTGGGAATCGGCCTATGCACCGGACCAGATGTTCAATACGCTGGGAATGGCCATCGAAAGCATCCGCTTCCAGACACAACAGCCGCGACTATCGCTACAAGCCAGAGCCTTGAAATGGCGTGTCATTGTCGAGCAGGAAATCCGTCATCAGCTGAAGCCCCGTCCCGCCATGCCTCTACCGAAGCCTCGGTATTCCGGTGAACTTGAAAACCTGTTTCCCCGCAAATCGGTAAGCGGTAAGCGGTAAGCGGTAAGCGGTAAGCGGTAAGCGACAAGCGACAAGCAACAAGCAACAAGCAACAAGCAACAAGCAACAAGCAACAAGCAACAAGCAACAAGCAACAAGCAACAAGCAACAAGCAA
>NZ_JBQYLE010000002.1:23743-228926 GCF_052681095.1 Granulosicoccus sp. 3-233 | reverse complement strand
GCAATTATCCGATTGCCGCTCGACTATCCGAAGCGGCAATCGGGAGTCTGCTTACCGACCAGACAGCGTTGACCGTCTCAGCTGAATGCGGTGATGCACGCACTCATGATCAAGCCGGGAGCAAGCCCCAGCACCAGAACAGCGAGACCATTCACGGCCAGTCCGGCAGTGACATCGCCTGCCGGGCTCACTTGCAGCTCGTCCACCGGCTCATCGAAGAACATGATCTTGATGATACGCAAGTAGTAGAACGCACCAATGACCGACATGATGACGCCGAGAATTGCCAACCAGGTGAATCCGGCACTGACAGCTGACTCCAATACCGTCAGCTTGGCGTAGAAGCCTACTGCCGGTGGAACACCCGCCAGTGAAAACATCGCCAGCAACATCACGCTGGCCAGTAATGCATTACGCTTGCCCAGCCCTGCCAGATCGGTCAACTCCTCCACCTCGAACCCTTCACGCGAGACTGCCAGCAGAACACCGAAAGCCGCCAGCGTCGTGAACGCATAGCTGATGGCGTAGAACATCGAGGCACTGTAGCCAGCACTGGTTGCGGAGACCATGCCCATGAGCAGAAACCCTACATGTGAAATCGTGCTGTAGGCCAGCATGCGTTTGATGTTGGTTTGCGCAATCGCAATCAGATTGCCGACAACCATGGACAGGGCCGACATGATGGCCAGCATCTGTTGCCAGTCGGCATTGAGCGTTTCCAGCCCTTCCACCAGCAGACGAACCAGCATGGCAAATGCCGCAATCTTCGGAGCCGTGGAAATGAACATCGTGACCGACGTCGGGGCACCTTCGTAGACATCCGGAACCCACATGTGAAACGGGACAGCACCCAGCTTGAAAGCGATACCCACGATCAGGAATGTCAGTCCAAACCGCGCACCGATAGTCCGTTCGGCGCTCAGCACATCGGAGTTACCCGCCAGGATATCGGCAATGATGTTCAGGTTCAGCGACCCGGTAGCACCGTACACCATGGACATGCCATACAGCAGCATTCCCGACGCAAGCGCCCCCAGCACGAAATACTTCATGGCCGCTTCCGCCGCCCTGCCGTTATCCCTGTGCAATGCCACCATCGCGTATTGCGACAGTGCCAGCAGTTCCAGGCCCAGGTACACGGTCAGCATGTGCGTGGCCGACACCATGATCATCATGCCCGATACGGCAAACAGGCCGAGTACGAAATACTCGCTGCGAGCTATCTTGCGATTGCCCACGTAATCGCGAGAGTACAGAAAGATGCCGATGGCCAACGCCAGCACCCAGCTCTTGAGACTGGCACTGAGCGCATCCAGGGTATAGGCGCCACTGAGTCCGGTGATCGCCGCATCACCGATCTGCGTCAGCGACATGATCAGGGTGATGAGCAGCGATAGCTGAGAGAGCCAGTAGACGGTGTTCGATTTCGCCTGTGTAAACAGGCCGACGACCAACACCGCACAGGTGGCCGCCAGCAGAAAGATCTCGGGCGTCGCGATCTGCAGGTTGTCCATGAGGCGCTCAGTACTTGGAAGTTGAAATTTGATTCACGAGATTCTCCACCGAAGCGTGCATGACGCCACCGATGAGATTCGGCCAGACACCTATCAGCAATACCAGAATCGCCAATATCGCCAGCATCCAGAACTCGCGGGAATTGATGTCAGTCAGCGCTGCCACCTTGTCGTTGCCGATCGGTCCCATGATGACGCGCTTGACCATCCAGAGCGTATACGCCGCTCCGAGTATCAGTGTTGATGCCGCAAGGAAAGCGATCCAGAAATTGGTCTTGAAGCTGGCCAGAATCACCATGAATTCACCCACGAAACCGGATGTACCCGGCAAGCCGGCATTGGCCATGGCGAAGAACACCATGAAGGCTGCGAAGATCGGCATGGTATTGATGACCCCGCCATAATCGGCGATTTCGCGACTGTGTATACGGTCATACATGACACCCACGCACAGGAACATCGCGGCGGAAATGAATCCATGGGATACCATCTGCATGATGGCTCCCTCGATGCCCAGTGCCACGCCGCTCGCATCGTCTTTCGCAAGCAGGCGAAAGGCAATGAAAATGCCCAGCGTCACGAAGCCCATGTGCGAGATCGAGGAATAGGCAATCAGCTTCTTCATGTCACGCTGAGCCAATGCCACGAATCCGATGTACACGACAGCGACCAGGGAGATGGCGATCATGAAGGTATCCATCTGAGCACTGGCGTCTGGCGTGACCGGCAGGGAGAATCGCAGAAAACCGTACCCACCCATCTTCAACATGATGGCTGCCAGTACGGCAGAACCGGCGGTTGGTGCCTCGACGTGTGCATCAGGCAACCAGGTGTGTACCGGCCACATCGGGATCTTGACGGCAAACGCCGCCAGAAAGGCCAGGAAGATCCAGAACTGCTGATCCTTGCTCAGGGCAAGCGCGTGCAGATCGGCAATGGCGAACGAACCGCCCTGGTTGTACATGTAGATCAGAGCGATCAACATGAACACCGACCCCAGGAAGGTGTACAGGAAGAACTTCACCGTGGCGTAAACGCGTCGAGGCCCACCCCAGATACCAATGATCAGAAACATCGGTATCAGTGTCGCTTCGAAGAAGATGTAGAACAGAATGGCATCCATCGCCGAGAACACGCCGATCATCAGCCCCGTCATGATCGAAAAAGCGCCCAGATAAACAGAGGGCCGGTCCTTGATCACTTCCCAGGCAGAAATCACCACGATGACGTTGATGATCGTCGTCAGGATGATCAGCGGCATGGCGATGCCGTCAATCCCCAATGCATAGTTGATCCCGAAGCTCGGCAACCAGGCCAGAGACTCCTGAAACTGCATGGTGGCCGTACTCGAATCGAAACCGAAATACAACGGCAGGCTCACCAGGAAGGTCAGGATGGAGGCAATGCCGGCCACTTTGCGCGCCGGTCTATCGCCCATGGCAATAATCAGAAAACCCGCCAGTATGGGCAACCAGATCGTCAGACTCAGGATAGGAAAGCTCAATGTATCGATCTCAATCGGGCGTGATAATCAGACGAAAAGAAACCAGGTCAGCATGGCCAGCAATCCGAGGATCATGGCAAATGCATAGTGGAACAGCATGCCGCTTTGCACATGACGCGCAATCCCGGCAAGTAATCCGACACTGTTGGCAGTCCCGTTGACCACCGCTCCATCAATGACCTTGATGTCTCCCTTTTCCCACAACTGGCGTCCGAGGTTGACACTGCCACGCGCAAACACCGCTTGGTTGAAGTCGTCAAATCCGTACTTGTTTTCGAGAATGCGACGAAGGAAACCCAGCTTCGAATCCAGAAATGCCGGAATGGATGGCGCCACTATGTAGAACAGGAACGCCGTGGCTACCCCGATCGCCGCGATATAGACAGCAGGAGCATGGAAGGCGTGGCTGATGAACTGCATCGGGCCGTGATATTCCTCGGCCAATGCACCCAGTACATCATGCGCTTCCGTCACGAAGATCACGTCCTTGAAGTAGTCACCGTAGACCACCGCCGACACCGCCACGAACCCGATGATCACGGAAGGGATGGCCAGCAGTATCAGGGGCCAGGTGACTACCCCGGGGGACTCCGTGGCATGTTCTGCCGTGTGCTTGTCCATGCGCGTCTCGCCATGGAACACCAGGAAGAACAGTCTGAATGAGTAGAACGCAGTGACAAACACACCGCCCAGCACCGCCCAGTAGGCAATGCCGGCACCAGGGATGGATGAGGCGTGCACCGCTTCGATGATGATGTCCTTTGAGTAGAACCCGGCAAACCCGGGAAATCCGATCAGGGCAAGTGAACCGATCAGTGATGTCCAGTAGGTGATGGGCATGATCTTTCGCAAACCACCCATCTTCCGGATGTCCTGCTCATGATGCAGGGCGATGATGACCGAACCGGCCGCAAGGAACAGCAATGCCTTGAAGAACGCGTGAGTCATCAGGTGAAACATTGCTGCCGAATACGCTGACACACCCAGTGCCACCGTCATGTAGCCCAGCTGAGACAGCGTCGAGTAAGCCACTACCCGCTTGATGTCGTTCTGTACCATGCCGATCAGCCCCATGAAGAACGCGGTGAAGGCACCGATGATGAGGATGAAGCTCAGCGCAGTCTCGGACAGTTCGAACAGTGGTGACATGCGCGACACCATGAAGATGCCGGCCGTGACCATGGTCGCGGCATGGATCAGTGCCGAGATCGGGGTCGGACCTTCCATGGAATCCGGCAGCCAGACATGCAAGGGTGCCTGAGCCGATTTACCCATCGCGCCAATGAACAGCAGAATGCACAGGACAGTCAGGACATCCCATTCCGCACTGCCCACGATGTTGATGGTCTGCCCAACCAGTCCGGGTGCGGCAGCAAAGGCATCGGTATAGGCCAGGCTGTTGGTGTACATGACGATTCCGGCGATACCCAGTACGAATCCGAAGTCACCCACCCGGTTGACCAGAAACGCCTTCATGTTGGCGAAGATGGCGGTTTCCTTCTTGTAGTAGAAGCCGATCAGCAGGTAGGACACGGTGCCCACCGCTTCCCAGCCGAAGAACAGCTGCAGGAAGTTGTTGGACATGACCAGCATGAGCATCGAAAAGGTGAACAGCGAGATGTAGCAGAAGAACCGCTGGTAACCGTCATCATCGTGCATGTAGCCGATGGTGTAGATGTGCACCATCAGGGAAACGAAATTGACTACCAACAGCATCATCACCGTCAGGTTGTCGACCAGAAATCCGATTTCGAATCGGATATTGCCGCTGATCAGCCAGGTGTAGAGCGTTTCATTGAACGGCGCGGCATTACCGATGACCACATGAAAAAACGCAACGCAGGACAACAGCAGTGAGAACGCCACGCCGGCGATGGTCACACGATGGGCGTTGATGCGACCGATGCGCCGACCGAACAGGCCGGTGACGATAGCAGCGAGTAGCGGTGCCAGCGGAATGAGTGTGTAGAGTAGCTTCACGTTGGCTAGCCTTTGAGTGCGTCGAGATCGGCAACGTTGATGGTGGAGCGATTACGGAACAACACCACCAGGATGGCCAGCCCGATGGCTGCCTCTGCCGCTGCAACGGTCAGGATGAAGAAAACGAAAATCTGTCCGGCACCATCACCCAGAAAATGGGAAAAGGCCACGAAGTTCATGTTGACTGACAGCAGCATCAATTCGATGCACATCAGCAGGATGATCACGTTCTTGCGATTCAGGAAGATGCCAACCACGCTCAGGCAGAACAGCACGGCGCCGAGGGCCAGATAATGAGACAGGGAAATCATGATGTCTGTATGGCCCTCAGGATGAACGCTTTTCAGCCGGCATCTGAACCACGCGCAGACGATCCTGCTTGCGGACTTCCACCTGGCTGGACGGGGACTGATACTTGGTATTGGCTCGCCGACGCATGGTCAGCGCAATGGCCGCAACAATCGCCACCAACAGGATGATGGCGGCGATCTCGAACTGGAACAGGTACTCACTGTAGAGCAGTCGTCCCAACGACTCGGTATTGCTCAGTGCATCGGCACTGACGCGTTCCGGCACCGGAAACTGCTCGGCCTTGTAGTACTTCTGAGTAATCAGGAACACCATTTCCACGAGCATGATCACGCCCACCAGAATGCCGACAGGCAGATACTTCACGAATCCTTCCCGCAATGGCTCGACGTTCACATCCAGCATCATGACCACGAACAGGAATAGCACCATGACCGCTCCAACGTAGACCAGCACCAGAGTGATGGCGAGGAATTCAGCCTCCAGCAACAACCAGATGGCAGAACAGGTAAAGAAGGTCAGCACCAGAAACATGGCGGCATGTACCGGATTGCGCGCGGTGATGACACGCGCCGCCGCGAACACCATGATGGCCGCAAACAGATAGAAAATGAACAGTTCAAATGTCACTGGATTGATCCTTCCTGTCGGTTTGCGCAAACCGGTGTTGCGCAGGCACTGTTGAGGCTTGGGTGACGGCGCATCAGCGGAAAGCAGCGTCTGCAGCCCGATCAGCGGCAATCTGTTCTTCGTATTTGTCACCGATGGCCAGGAGCTTGTCCTTGGTCATGATCTGCTCGCCACGATTTTCGAAATGGTATTCGAATATGCGCGTTTCGACGATGGAGTCCACGGGGCAGGCTTCTTCGCAGAAACCGCAGAAGATGCACTTGAACAGATCGATATCGTAACGCGATGTTCGGCGAGTGCCATCTTCGCGCTGTTCCGAGTCTATGGTAATGGCCAGAGCCGGGCACACCGCCTCACACAGTTTGCAGGCAATGCAGCGCTCCTCGCCGTTCGGGTAACGACGCAACGCGTGCAGACCACGGAAACGATGCGACTGAGGTGTCTTCTCTTCCGGGTACTGGATCGTGATATTGCCCGAAACGAAGTACCTGCCGGTCAGGCTCAGGCCCTTGAGAAGCTCCCACAGTGTGAAGCTCTTGATGTATTTGCTGATTTGTCCTGTCATGTCTGCTGCTCGCCTCTAAAGACCGCCGGAACGCACAGTGCTGAACCACGGGCCCACTTCGAAGTAGATGGCAAAGCCGATCACGGCAATCCACACGATGGTCACGGGAATGAATACCTTCCAGCCGAGTCGCATGATCTGGTCATAGCGATAGCGTGGGAAGGTGGCACGCAGCCACAGGAAAACGAACAGCAGGGCTGCCGTCTTGATCAGAAACCAGTGAATACCGTCACCCCAGCCATCAATGGGTGACATCCAACCGCCCAGAAAGAGGATGGCAGTCAGGGCGGCAATCATGATCATGTTCGCGTATTCGGCCAGAAAGAACAGCGCAAAGCCGAAACCTGAATAATCGACGTGAAAGCCTGCAACGATCTCGGATTCGCCTTCTGCCACATCAAACGGTGCCCGGTTGGTCTCGGCCACACCGGAGATGAAGTACACGATCGCCAGAGGAAACAGCGGAAACAGGTACCAGTTGAAGAACCCGCCGGTTTGCGCTCGCACGATGTCACCCAGGTTCAGGCTGCCGGACATCATCAGCACACCCACGAGGGCAAATCCCATGGCGATTTCGTAGGCCACTATCTGGGCTGCCGAACGCATCGCCCCCAGAAACGCGTATTTCGAATTCGACGCCCAGCCGGCCAGGATGACGCCGTATACGCCCAGCGAGGTCATCGCCAGTACATAGATCAGTCCCGCGTTGATATCGGCAATCTGCCAGCCATCGGCGAACGGAATGACCGCCCAGGCGGCCAATGCCGGGGCAAGCGACAGAATGGGTGCCGTCAGAAACAGAAAGCGCGAAGCATTGGTCGGAATGATGACTTCCTTGCAAAGCAGCTTGAATACATCGGCAAACGGTTGACCCAGCCCCTTGAAGCCGACCCGGTTGGGACCGACACGAACCTGCATGGAGCCGATGACCTTGCGTTCGGCCAGTGTCAGATAGGCAACACACAGAATCAGTGGTACCAGTACCGCGACGATCTTGACCAGCGACCATACCGTGAGTATCAGTGCATCCATCAGGCTTTACTCACCTCGATAGCGCCGAAGAGCTCGCCCAGGGCGGCGGTCTCGGGCAGTCCGGTTGGCACCCAGACGCAACCGTCAGGCACATTGTTGTCGAGCTTGACCGGCAGCGTCACCGCCGAGCCATTCTGTCGGACGCTGACGGGATCACCATCAGCAAGTGACAGTTTCCGTGCCACGGAATCTGCCATGCTGGCAAATGCCTGCTTGCCGTCCAGTGACTTCTGCAGTGGTTGTGAACGACGCACCACGGGGTCGGTCGCATAGATCGGCGTCTCCCCTGCCCGCAGCAACTCGGCATCACGCATTGTCGCAAAGGCTGGTGCTGTCGCAAATTCGGTCAGATTGCCCAACTGGATTCCGCCGCAACGGGATTGCAGTTCTCGTGTGATGTCTTCGGGACTGTCGTACTCGAAACCATCGATCTCCAGTTCGGAGGCGAGCACACGAAAGATCTTCCAGGCAGGACGCGCATCACCTGGCGGATTGGTCACACCACGTGCACTCTGCCAGTTGCCGGTGGCATTGACGTAGGTACCGAAAGTCTCGGTGAAGGTAGCTGCCGGTAAAACCACATCAGCGACCTGACTCAAACCCTCGGACAGGTAGGCTGAAATGGCGACGACACCATTGCAGGCTTGCAGTGTCTTGAGGGCCCGGGCAGGGTTGGCGGCATCCAGCTCGGGCTCGACGCCAACCAGCAGATAGGATTGCAAAGGCTCATCAAGCATCTGCGATGCGTTCATGCCGGTATTGCCATCCTGCACGACACGGCCGCCGGCCTCCCGGTGCGGAACCGCGCCAGCCAGCCAGGCACCTGCCGTATTTGCGCGCTCCGGAAGCATGGACAGTGTCGCGCCAGTGGCTTTCGACAGCGCATTGGCCAGATACTGCAACTGCGCGTAGTCAGGGTGCTGCACCGCCATGTTGCCCAGAAAAACGGCGGCGCGCTCACCACTCTTCAGGCTCTCCGCGATGCGTTGATGACGCTCATCCGTTTGCACTTCGGGAACGTCCTGCATGGCCGAGATGTCGGCACCGGCAGCTCTTGCCACCGCATACAGCTCGGTGACCATGCGATCGAACCGCGTGGCGATATTCTCGGCTGCCTCGAAATGCAGCGGGAAGTTACGCGGATTGATGAAACTGATGGCAGCACCCTTGAGAGCCGACTTGCGCAACCGCAACGCCGCAATGGGCTGATCCTTGCGAATGTTGGACCCGACCAACAGGGCGGCATCAAGGGTTTCCAGATCGTTGAGCCCCATGCCCAGCCAGGGCATGACCGGTGCGGCATCCTGTGCACTGAAGTCCGATTGCCCCAGTCGATGATCGATATTCCTGCTGCCCAGCGCCCGACCGAGCTTCTGCGACAGGTAGAGCTCTTCGAGCGTGTTGTTCGCAGAAGCCAGCACACCCAGAGAGTCGCACTTGAGCCTTGCTGCGGCAGCGGCCAGCGCTGTTGTCCAGTCCGTGGGCTGCAGTTGGCCGTCAACACGAACCAGCGGGGTGCTCAGTCGCTCTGCACTGTTCAGTCCCTGGTAGCTGAAACGGTCACGATCGGCGATCCAGACCTCATTGATGGATTCGTTGTCTCGCGGCACGACGCGGTTGACCGTGGTTCCATCCATGTGAATGAAGATATTGGAGCCCACCGAATCGTGCGGTGATACGCCGGATTGCTGAGACAGTTCCCAGGCGCGTGCCGTGAAGCGCGACGGTCGAGCGGTCAATGCGCCAACGGGACAGATGTCGATGACATTGCCGGATACTTCCGAGACCACCGATTTCTCGATATACGTGCCGATTCGAACATTCTCGCCGCGTCCCGTGGCACCCAGTTCACGAATACCGGCAATCTCTTCGCCGAATCTCACGCAACGGGTACAGTGAATGCAGCGGGTCATTTCGGTGGCAATCAGCGGACCAATGTACTTGTCGAACACCACGCGCTTGCCTTCGGTGTACTGCGAGGCGCCACTGCCATAACCCATGGCAACGTCCTGCAACTCACACTCTCCTCCCTGGTCGCAGATCGGGCAATCCAGCGGATGATTGATGAGCAGGAACTCCATGGTGCCTTTCTGGGCGTCACGGGCGAGCTTTGAATCGGTATGCACGACCATATCGGGCATGCAGGGAGTGGCACAGGCCGGTAACGGCTTGGGGGCTTTCTCCACTTCAACCAGGCACATGCGGCAGTTGGCCGCGACCGATAGCTTCTTGTGATAACAGAAACGTGGAACATCGATACCTGCGGCATCGGTGACCTCGATCAGCATCTGCCCGCGCTTCGCCGTCAGCGGTGTTCCGTCAACGGTTATCTGGATTGTGTCGTCACTCATTTACGCTGTTTCGTCGGGATAACACGAGGGGCCTGAAGACAATCAGATCAGGCAACTGCGCCCAGTTTCTCGGACACGATGCTGCGCCCGTTCTGGATGTAATATTCGAACTCGTGACGATAGTGCTTCACGAAGCTCTGCACGGGCATGGCGGCCGCATCGCCCAACGCACAGATGGTGCGTCCTGCAATCTTGCCAGCCACGTCTTCAAGTTTTTCGATATCTTCCGGCATGCCCTTGCCTTCCACGATGCGAGTCAGCATGCGGTATAACCAACCGGTTCCTTCGCGACACGGTGTACACTGCCCGCAACTCTCCGAATAATAGAATCGCGAGATCCTGCGCAGCGCCTGCACCATATCGGTGGTTTCATTCATGACGATGACAGCCCCGGAGCCCAGCATGGAACCACCAACCTTGGAAATGGAGTCGTAGTCCATATCGGTCTTCATCATGATGTCACCGGGCACTACCGGTACCGATGAGCCTCCCGGGATGACCGCCTTCAAGGGTATGCCGTCTTTCATGCCACCACACAGCTCCAGCAGCGTGGCGAATGGCGTACCGAGATTGATCTCGAAATTGCCGGGCTGGGCCACATGACCGGAAACGGAGAAGCATTTCTGCCCGCCTGCAGTCTCGATACCCATGTTCTTGAACCATTCCGCACCATTGCGGATGATTGCCGGAACGCTGGCTACCGATTCTGTATTGTTGATGGTTGTTGGACGACCATACAGACCGAAGCCTGCCGGGAAAGGCGGCTTGAAACGCGGTTGTCCCTTCTTGCCTTCCAGCGATTCGAGCAGAGCCGTTTCTTCGCCGCAGATGTAGGCCCCTGCGCCCAGTGTACCGATGACCTCGATATCGATACCCGAGCCCTTGATGTCCTTGCCGGCCCAGCCATTGGCATAGGCATCCTTGATGGCTTGCATGAAATTCCTGTACACCTCGTCCATGAACTCGCCACGCATGTAGTTGTAGCTGACAGAGGCACGAATGGCATAGCTGCCAATCAACATGCCTTCCACCAGCGCATGCGGATTGAAACGGATGAGGTCACGATCCTTGCACGTGCCCGGCTCCGATTCATCGGAATTGATGACGAAATAGCTCTGCCCGCCGTTCTTCGGCATGAAGCTCCACTTGAGACCGGTGGGAAATCCCGCACCACCGCGTCCGCGCAGGCCAGAGTCCTTGACGATCTGCACGACATCATCGGGCGAGAGTTTCTCGTCGAGAATCTTCTGCCATGCCTGATAGCCACCGATCTTCAGGTAATTTTCATACGTCCAGGGCTCATCGAACTGCAAGGTCGTGTAGCAAACCTGGTTCATCGGCGCCAGGGACGCAGGTATCTGTCGGTCGCTCATCGAGTTTTCCCGTTCTCCCGTTCGTCGAAGTTATCAGTCAAGCCCATCCAGAATCTCATCCACTTTCTGTGGCGTGAGCTGGGTGTGGTAGACGTGGTCCACCTGCATCATCGGACCGCCGGCGCAGGCAGCCAGACACTCCTCTTCGACCTTGAGGTAGATCCGCCCGTCTTCTGTGGATTCACCCAATTTGATACCGTACTTCTCCTGCACGTGATTGACGATGGAGTCCGATCCCATCAGCATGCAACTGATGTTGGTGCAGATTGCCACGCAATGACGGCCCACCGGCTTCGTCTCGAACATGGAATAGAAACTGGCCACTTCGTACACTGCAATGGGTGGCATGTCGAGCTTGGCTGCCACAGCGTCCATCAGTTCGGTCGACAACCATCCCTGATTCTGATGCTGGGCAATGCTCAGCGCAGCCAGCACGGCGCTTTGCTTGCGATCTTCCGGGTAGCGCGTCAGCCATTCATCGATTTCATGAATCGAATGCTCGCTCAACACCTTCTCGGGGTCGGGCAGCTGGACGTCGGCAGGTACAGAACTCATGAATTTTCTCCGGCAATCACGCTAGCGGTCAATCTCACCGAAAACGATATCCTGGGTACCGATAAGGGCAACGACATCAGACAGCATATGTCCCCGGGCCATTTCGTCGAGTGAGGCGAGATGAGTGAACCCCGGTGCCCTGACTTTCAGACGATACGGCTTGTTGGCGCCATCGGAGACAAGAAAACAACCAAACTCACCTTTCGGGTGCTCCACGGCTGCATAGGCTTCGCCTTCGGGCAGACAGAACCCTTCGGTAAACAGCTTGAAGTGATGAATCAGGGATTCCATGTCACCCTTCATCTCGCCGCGGCGTGGCGGTGCAATCTTGTGATCCTCTGTCAGAACCGGACCTTGGTTGACTCGCAACCAATCCACGCACTGCTTGATGATGCGGTTGCTCTGGCGCATTTCTTCCACGCGTACCAGATATCGATCATAACTGTCCCCATTGGTACCCACAGGAATGTCGAAATCGAGCTGGTCATACACTTCATAAGGTTGCTTCTTGCGCAAATCCCATTCGATATTCGACCCGCGCAACATCGGACCGGTGAATCCCAATTGCAAGGCGCGCTCGGGAGTGACCACGCCGATGCCAACGGTACGCTGCTTCCAGATGCGGTTATCCGTCAGCAGGGTCTCGTATTCATCGACATACCCGGGAAATCGCTTCGTGAAGTCTTCAATGAAATCCAGCATGCTGCCCTGGCGAGTCTCATTGAGTTTGGCAGCGGCCGATTTACTGGTAAAGCGGGAAGCCTCGTATTGCGGCATGCGATCCGGCAAATCACGCGCGACGCCACCGGGGCGGTAGTAGGTAGCATGCATACGTGCACCGGAGACGGCTTCGTAGCAATCCATGAGATCTTCGCGTTCACGGAAGCAATACAGAAACACGGTCATGGCACCGATATCCAGCCCGTGGGCTCCCAACCACATCAGGTGATTCAGGATTCGGGTGATTTCGTCGAACATGACGCGGATGTACTGGGCACGCAATGGCACCTCGACACCCAGCAACTTCTCGATGGCCAGAACATAGCCATGCTCGTTGCACATCATGGAAACGTAGTCCAGACGATCCATGTAACCGATACTCTGATTGTACGGTTTGGACTCCGCCAGTTTTTCAGTACCGCGATGCAGCAATCCGATATGCGGATCGGCACGTTCCACCACCTCGCCGTCCATTTCCAGCACCAGTCGCAACACCCCGTGGGCTGCCGGGTGCTGAGGACCGAAGTTCAGCGTGTAATTGCGTATCTCAGGCATCGTCTTTCTTCGGGGTTTCACCAGCGACATAACGCGAATCCTCACGGATGACTCGCGGTACCAGCACTCGAGGTTCGATACTGACCGGTTCGTAGATCACGCGCTCCTTGACCGAGTCATAGCGCATTTCCACATTGCCGATCAACGGGAAATCCTTGCGGAACGGATGACCGATGAATCCGTAATCAGTCAGTATTCGACGCAGATCCGGATGCCCGTCGAACAGGATTCCGAACAGATCGAATGCTTCTCGCTCGTACCAGTTGGCGTTGTTCCAGATGGCAATGACCGACGGCACCACCGGCATGGCATCATCAGGAGCGGCACAACGCACACGCAGCCGCACGTTGTGATCCAGCGACAACAAGTGATACACCACGACAAATCGCGGCCGATCACTGGGCGGCAGTTCCAGACCTGTATTGAAGGTCAGACTGCCAGTTGAAGCCGCGTTCACTGCCCGACTGAAGCTGGCATTGTTTTCCGTATCGGTGGCCCATTCATCGTGACCGTAGGTCGCGTAATCCACACCGGCAAGATCGCTCAGTTGCCGAAAGGACAGCGTCTCGTTGTCGCGCAGCTCTGTCGCCACGGCAATCAGCTCCGACGGGGCGACATCCATGACAATCAGATCGAGGGAGTGCTGGATACTGGCGTTGTCGGGAAATACCGCCTGCAGAGCTTCCAGCATGTTCTGTTCACGATTTGCCATGGTGATCAGCGCGCAATGGTGTTGGTGGTGCGAATCTTGTTCTGCAGTTGCAGAATACCGTAGAGCAACGCCTCGGCTGTTGGTGGACAACCAGGCACATAGACGTCTACCGGTACGATGCGATCACAGCCACGGACCACTGCGTAGGAATAATGATAATAGCCACCCCCGTTGGCACAGCTCCCCATGGAGATGACCCATTTGGGATCTGGCATCTGGTCATAGACCTTGCGCAAGGCAGGAGCCATCTTGTTGACCAGGGTACCCGCCACGATCATGACATCCGACTGGCGTGGACTGGGTCTGAATATGATGCCGAATCGATCCAGATCATACCGGGCAGCTCCCGCATGCATCATCTCGACCGCGCAACAGGCAAGACCGAAAGACATCGGCCACATGGACCCGGTGCGCGCCCAGTTGATCAATTTGTCGGCTGAAGTGGTGACAAACCCTTCTTCAAGAACGCCTTCTATACCCATGATGCTATTCCCACTCGAGTGCGCCTTTCTTCCATTCGTAGATGAAACCGATCACCAGAATGAACAGAAAGATACCCATGGCGGCGAATGCCGTTCCTGAAATGGCATCCAGCGAGATGGCCCAGGGAATCAGGAAGGCGATTTCCAGATCGAAAATGATGAAGAGGATGGCAACCAGATAATAGCGAACGTCGAACTTCATCCGCGCATCCTCGAATGCCTCGAAGCCACATTCGTACGGGGAGTTCTTGTCCTTGCCCGGATTGGAGGGCCCGACCAGACGCCCGGCCGTGAGCAACAGAATGCCCAGTCCGAGACCTATCAGGATGAACAGCAAAACCGGGAAATAGTTGGCTAGCACTGTAGGCTCCGCACGCAACCACCCAAAGGCAGCTACCTGGCTGTTTGTGGCTTGAAACCGAATAATCGTGGACGTCGCGCCTGACAGAACTGACACAACGCGGAAGATTCAACACAACAATTATCGCAGATATCCAACCACTTTGGCTTCCAAACAGGATCGGATTTCTTTACCTGCCAGACCGAATGTGCCAAAGATCCCTTATGGTGCCGTCACCCGGACTCGAACCGGGACAGCTTGCGCCACTACCCCCTCAAGATAGCGTGTCTACCAATTCCACCATGACGGCATAAGGGAAAAAGGCCTGCAAGGCCAGCCGAAGATGATAACGCATATCTTCGGAAAAGTGGTATTACTCAGCAGCTTTTGGCAAATCGGATTCAGCACCGGTTGCCCCTGCCTCGTCGGCAGCCGCATCACCAGGGAGATCCGAGACCGGAGCTGGCACATCGTCCTGCACACCACCCGGCAGATCGGTCGAGACAGCAGGCGCCTCTTCCACAAGCCCGGGAACATCAGTCACTGACCGAACCGAACCATCACGATGCGCGGCAAGATAGAACAGAAAGATGCTGGTGGCAAAAAACAGCGAAACCAGGATGGTAGTGGCGCGTGTCAGAAAGGAAGCCGAGCCACGAGCGCCGAACACCGTGGCTGATGCGCCACTGCCAAACGCCGCACCGGCATCAGCACCCTTGCCATGCTGAATGAGGACAAGACCGATGACACCAACGGCCAGGATCACGTGAATTACTAACGCCAGGGATTGCATACTTGATCAGATATCTCTTGGATCCGCCTTCAGGAGGCAGTTTTTTCGACTGTAGAGGCAGCTGCCTCACAAATGGCCAGAAAGGACGTTGCATCCAGCGCAGCACCACCGACAAGACCACCGTCGATATCTGCCTGACCAAAAAGACTGGCCGCATTGTCGGCCTTGACACTTCCACCATACAGAATGCGCAGTGCGCTTGCGATATCGGCATTCTGCGACGATATCTTCTGGCGAATCATGGCATGTACGGCCTGCGCTTCTTCAGGCGAAGCCGTCTTGCCGGTACCGATGGCCCACACGGGCTCGTAGGCAACGACCATCTGTCGGAAGGCATCAACCCCACCCGCTTCGAGCATGGCGTCGAGCTGCGCAGCAATGACAGCCTCGACCTGCCCTGCTTCACGCTCCTCCAGGGTTTCACCCACACAAAGCACGGGGGTCATACCCGCCTGCTGCACCGACAGGCACTTCTGCGCAATCTGCTCACTGGTCTCGTGATAGAGCGCTCGGCGCTCGGAATGACCCAGGATCACGTATTCGCACCCGAACTCCTGCAGCATGTCGGCAGACACTTCACCGGTATACGCGCCCGTCCTGGCCTCCGAACAGTTCTGTGCTCCCAGATGAACCGGGGAGTTGCCGACGACAGCCAGCACATCGGCCAGATGCACGACAACCGGGCACACAAGCACCTCGACCGGAAGGCTTGCAGCTCCTGCGGAAATCTCGCTGGCCAGCTCGACAACGGAATTGCGTGTACCGTTGAGCTTCCAGTTTCCTGCTATGAGTGGCTGGCGAATGGCCAAGACAATCTACCCCCTTGAGTTAACCGCAGGATCATACCTTCTCGGCAGCCCTTAGTCCAGCGCATCGCCAACCACATTGGCGACGCGCTGACAGATTTCCTGCACGTCATTGGCCACCTTTCCCTCGACCATGACTCGAACCAGCGGCTCGGTACCCGATGGCCGGAGCAACACTCGCCCATTACCATCCAGATCCTGCTCCGCCTGCCGGACTGCAGCCTGAATCACTTCGTTGTCATCCAGATTCACTTTCTTCGCCACGGGCACGTTGAGCAACACCTGCGGGTACAGCTTCATGTCTGCACGCAGACCTTCGAGCGTCTCCCCTGTCGACCGCATGACGGCCAGTACCGCCAGAGCCGCCACGATGGCATCTCCCGTGGTAACCCGATCCAGACAGATGATGTGTCCGGAGTTCTCGCCACCCAGCTCCCAACCACGCTCACGCAGCAGCTCCATGACATAGCGATCTCCCACACCGGCCCTGGCAAACGGGATTCCCAGCGCATCAAACGCGTGCTCCAGCGCCAGATTGGTCATCAGCGTACCGACAACGCCGCCCTTGAGCGTACCTGCCTGGTGACGGGCCTTGGCCAGCACATACAGAATCTCGTCACCATCGACGATATCTCCACGATGATCCACCATGATGAGTCGGTCGCCATCACCATCCAGAGCGATACCGACATCCGCCCGCTCCAGCAGCACGTGAGCGCGCAGATTGTCAGGCGCAGTGGCGCCACACTCCTTGTTGATATTCATGCCATTGGGGTCAGCTCCTACCGCAATCACATCCGCACCAAGCTCATCGAAAACCTCACGCGCTATGTGATACGCCGCGCCATTGGCAGTATCGACCACGATTTTCATGCCGTCGAGACGCAACGAAGACGGGAAGGTGCTCTTGCAGAACTCGATATAGCGACCGGAGGCGTCCTCAACTCGTCGTGCACGCCCCAGATCCTTGGAGTCGACCGTGGTCATCTCTTCCTTCATCATTGCCTCGATCTCGAGCTCCAGCTCGTCCGGCAATTTCGTTCCTTCCGTGGAGAAGAACTTCAGACCATTGTCGTAGAACGGATTGTGCGAGGCACTGATCACGATACCGGCCGCGGCTCGGAATGTGCTGGTCAGATAGGCCACTGCCGGCGTTGGCATCGGACCAAGCATGCGACTGTTGATACCCGCCGATGCCAGGCCGGCTTCCAGCGCAGACTCGAAGAGATAGCCTGAAATTCGCGTGTCCTTGCCGATCAGAACCTCACGATTGCCTTTCGATGCCAGTACCTTGCCTGCTGCCCAGCCCAGCTTCATGACGGTCTGTGCTGTCATGGGGTATTGCCCGACACGGCCTCTAATGCCGTCGGTTCCAAAAAACTCTCTTGCCATTGTCATCAGTCCTGTAGTCCAGCTATCGGCACTCTTGCACCGCCTGTAGTACTGCCAGCGCCTGTACGGTTGGTGCAACATCATGCACGCGTACGATAGACGCACCGCGCTCCACACAAAGCAACGCCGCACTCACGGATGCCGCCACCCTGTCCGTGGAATCGTCACCCAGAATCTGGGCAAACATGCGCTTCCTTGACAGACCGACAAGCAATGGTGAATTGCCGCAAAACCCGGAAAGATGTTTGAGCAATTGCAGATTGTGAGCCAGCGTCTTGCCAAATCCGAAACCCGGATCCAGCAGAATCTGGGAAGCGTCCATACCGGCATCGATACAAACCTGTCGGCGTTGTATCAGAAATTCTCCGACTTCGGATACCACATCTTCATAAACCGGCTCGCGCTGCATGCTGCGAGGCTGTCCTTGCATATGCATCAGACATACCGGAAGCGCAGAATCCAATGCGACCTCCAGAGCACCTGGTTCACGCAGTGCCCTGACATCGTTGATCAAGCCCACACCGTGAGCCGCGCCTTCACGCATGACGGCTGCCTTGCTGGTGTCCAGCGAGATGATGGTGTCAAAGCGACTGTTGATACCTTCCACAACGGGAAGCACCCGGTCCATTTCTTCCTGTTCGGACACATCCTCGGCACCCGGACGAGTCGATTCTCCACCGATATCGATGATATCCGCACCGGCCGCCAGCATCGCTTCCACTTGTTCCAGCGCCTTGCCCAGTTCGTCGAAGCGCCCACCGTCGGAAAAGGAATCGGGCGTGACATTGAGAATGCCCATGACTCGTGGCCTGTCCAGACTCAGCAAATGTCGGCCGCAGCGTAGGTCGGGTTGCACTGTGAAGAAAATCCGAAAGGGGAACGAGAAAAAGGTCCGCCCGAATCAGGCAGACCCTTGAACAGTTTGCATCAGAGAAAAATCCTGTCCGGAACGGCAGCTACACCGTTCCGGATTCGATATCAATGCAGACTCGGTGTCGGATCGGCCGCGTCGTCATCCGCAGACTTGTCATCTGCATCACCCGACTTTCCTTCCACCTTCTTGTCGGCCTTGTCATTGGATTCCGTTGCAGGCTTGCCGGAAACCGACTTGCCACTGGAATCGTCGCCACCCCAGTCAGCTGGTGGTCCCGGCTCGCGGCGATCCATCAGACGATCGATCTGACCCAAGTCGATGGTTTCGTACTTCAGCAAGGCCTCCGACATGGCATGCAGAATATCCATGTTGTCCTTCAGAATCTTTTCCGCAGCCTGGTAGTTATCGTCGATCAGCTTGCGAATCTCGATATCGATGCTCTGCACGGTTTCACCAGACATCGGGTTCTGCTTGGACGATGAACGACCCAGGAAGACTTCACCTTCCTCCTCACTGTAGGCCAACGGCCCCAACTTGTCCGACAGCCCCCAGCGAGTGACCATATTGCGGGCAATTTCGGTGGCTCGCTCGATATCGTTAGAAGCGCCGGTGGTGACCATGTCTTCACCGAAAATCAGCTCTTCCGCAATCCGCCCACCGTAGAGCGTGGCAATCTGGCTCTGCAACTTGCGCTTGCTGTGACTGTAGCGATCTTCCTCTGGCAGGAACATGGTGATACCCAGAGCCCGTCCTCGCGGAATGATGCTGACCTTGTACACGGGATCGTGCTCCGGTACCAATCGACCGACAATGGCGTGACCCGCCTCGTGGTAAGCCGTCAGTTTCTTTTCCTGATCGTTCATGACCATGGACTTGCGCTCGGCACCCATCATGATCTTGTCCTTGGCGCGCTCGAAATCACCCATGTCCACCTGACGCTCATCGGCACGGGCTGCAAACAGCGCGGCCTCATTGACCAGGTTGGCCAGGTCTGCACCGGAAAAACCGGGCGTGCCACGGGCAATCAGCTCAGGCCGTACGTCATCAGCCACCGGCACCTTGGCCATGTGAACTCGCAGAATCTGTTCGCGACCACGAACGTCGGGCAATGGCACCACGACCTGTCGGTCGAAACGACCCGGACGCAACAGGGCAGGATCGAGTACATCCGGTCGGTTGGTCGCAGCAATGACAATGACACCTTCATTGCCTTCGAAGCCGTCCATTTCGACCAGCAACTGGTTGAGAGTCTGTTCACGCTCGTCATGACCACCACCCAGACCCGCGCCACGATGCCGACCGACCGCATCGATCTCATCAATGAAGATGATGCACGGAGAATGCTTCTTGGCCTGCTCGAACATGTCGCGCACGCGACTGGCACCCACACCGACGAACATTTCGACAAAGTCGGAGCCCGAGATGGTGAAGAAAGGCACCTTGGCTTCGCCGGCAATGGCCTTGGCCAGCAGGGTCTTGCCCGTACCGGGAGAGCCGACCATGAGCACACCGCGCGGGATCTTGCCACCGAGTTTCTGGAACTTGCCCGGATCTCGCAGGAACTCCACCAGTTCCGACACTTCCGACTTCGCCTCCTCGACACCGGCAACATCCGCAAAGGTGACCTTGACCTGGTCTTCATTCAGCAGACGCGCCTTGCTCTTGCCGAATGACATGGCACCACGACCACCGCCGCCGCCTTGCATCTGGCGCATGAAGAAAACCCACAGACCTATGAGGAGTATGAACGGGAACCAGCTGATCAGTATGCTCAACAGCATGCTGGGGTTTTCCGGAGGCACACGCTCGAATTCGACATTGGCGCGGTTCAATTCGCCGATCAGTGAGCTGTTGTCGGTTTCCGGGCTGTATGTGGTGAACGGCTGGCCGCCACTTCGCGTGCCGGTGATTTCCACACCATCGAACTTGACCTGATCCACCTGGCCACTGTTGACGCTCTGCAGGAAGTCCGAATACGCGATGGTATCCGTCGCCTGTCGCTGCCCGCCGAGGTTCTGAAAGACAGTCATCAGGATGACCGCTATCACTACCCACAGCAGAACGTTTTTCAATAGATCGCTCAAAGACTTACCTCGCAGTTCGGCGTCAGCCGCTTGTTCCGTTGACCACTGAATGACGGTCTCGCCATCATGATATCAATTTCCTTGCTACTACATAGACTTCACGACTGCGCGCGCGCGAGGCAGCCGGCTTGCGTACTTTTACGTTACGGAAACTATTTCGTACCTCTTTCATGTACGAATCGAAACCTTCACCCTGAAAGACCTTGACAACGAAGGCCCCTTCCGGTTGCAAAAATTCTCTGGCGGATTCCAGTGCCAGCTCCACGAGCCCCATGGCACGGGCCTGGTCAGACACACCTACTCCACTCAAGTTGGGAGCCATGTCAGACAAAACAAGGTCTGCCTTGCGATTTCCCATGGCTTCACTGATGGCGTCGGCAGTTTCCTGCTCGGTGAAATCACCCAGCACGAAACTAACATCTGGTAATGAATCCATCTGTAAAATATCCGAGGCGACAATGACAGCCTGCCCACCGGCGCGCCGGGAAAGATATTGAGTCCAACCACCGGGCGCAGACCCCAGTTCCAGTATGACGGCGCCCGGTCTTATCAGTTTGTCCTTTTCATCAAGCTCGATGAGCTTGTAAACTGCACGCGACCGGAACCCGTCGATCGCTGCCTGTTTGACGTACTGATCGCTGGCATGTTCCTGCAACCAGCGATTGCTGCTCTTGCTGTTTGCTCGACCCACGACACCCCAGCCCATTAGAATGACCACCCCATGGCGGCCTGCAATCCGTGATTGTAGGGCGTTTATCGCCTTCCGCCACACAATCAGACCTTCACATGACTAAAAAACGCGAACTCGACAAGCCTACAGTGAAATATCTGCGCTCATTGGCACATGCTCTCAAGCCTGTCGTTCGTCTGGGCCAGCACGGCCTGACCGATGCAGTGACTCGCGAACTTGACGGTGCCCTGAGCCACCATGAGCTCGTCAAGGTGAAACTGAGCGAATCCGGCAAGGAGGCCCGTCAGGAGCAGCTCGACAAACTGTGTGAATCGGTAGACGCGGTCAGTGTGCAACAGATCGGGCATACCGCTACGCTGTTCCGACGCAACCACAAGAAGCCCGTCATCGAATTGTCGCTGGCGAAACGCTAGCGACTGCGTGCCGGTAGAAAGACGGTAGCGCGCAGACCGCCCAGGCGAGTCGAGGCCGCCAGTTCCAGGCGCCCCTCATACATGTCCACGATATCCTTG
Source organism: Granulosicoccus sp. 3-233 (assembly GCF_052681095.1). Classification (NCBI taxonomy): domain Bacteria; kingdom Pseudomonadati; phylum Pseudomonadota; class Gammaproteobacteria; order Chromatiales; family Granulosicoccaceae; genus Granulosicoccus; species Granulosicoccus sp. 3-233. The sequence continues at coordinate 207,152 of NZ_JBQYLE010000002.1, read as the reverse complement.
ACTATCGACAAGCCGAGGCCGTGACCTGAAACGGACTCATCCAGGCGTACGCCCCGCTGGGTCAGCCGTCCCAGCTCTTCCGCGGAGCACCCGGGGCCGTCATCCTCGACATCGATGAGAATGCCTCTGGCGCTCCGCAGATTGACAACCACCACCGATCGGCTCCATTTCACCGCGTTGTCCAGCAGATTGCCTATCAGCTCCAGCATGTCCTGCCTATCGTGCACCAGCTCCACACCCGGTCCGATGTTGTAGCGGACATCCACCGATTTTTCGGAATAAACCTGTTCCAGCAGACCTATCAGCGCCGGCAGTTCGGTGTCCAGGTCGAAGCGCTGCCCGACGGTGCCTCGCCCAGCCAGTCGGGCACGCTTGAGCTCGCTCTCGATCAGCTGCCGTATGGCTTCCGCGTTCTGTCCGATGACGTCACGCTCGTGTTTTTCGACACGGACCGACTCGGTCTCCCGCAGCAGCAGGTTCAGAGGACCCTTGAGCGAGTGTGCCAGATTGCCCACGGCGTTGCGCGACTGGCGCAATCGCTGGTCGTACCGCCTCAGCATCCGGTTGAATTCACGTACCAGCGGCAACACCTCAGCCGGGACATCCTCTGACAAGGCCACCGCCTTGCCATGCTCCAGGCGCTTCATGTCGCGACGAATGGTGTCGAGCTTGTCCACGGAGCGCTTGACGATCAGGCGCTGAACCCCCAGCAATGCCAGCAGCAGCACCAGTGCAATCGCAGCAGAGAACCACTGGAACACCTGCAATTTGCTCTTGATGTCACTGACGTCCTCAGCAACGGCAATGGTGAATTCCAGTCCGTGACGCGAATACCCGCCGTACCAGAACAGCAACGGCTCCCCGGCAACACCCGTCCCACGCCTCAGCCGCTGCTCACCCGGGGCCAGCAGCGGCACCCGGAAGAACTGCTCCCAGGCAGACCGGGAAGACACTGTCCGATCAGCCGTCTGCACCACGAAATAGTGACCTGAGGCGGGTTTGCCGTAGGCTGGATCGAGCCGGTAATTGCCCAGCTGGATACCCGGTGTCAAAGGATCCTGAACCAGTACCGATTCGACACTGCCGGCCGAGGCTGCCAGCCGCTCGAAAACGAACCGTTCGGTCAACAACCTGCTGGCGAGCGTGGCACTCCACCAGAAAATGAACATGATGATGCACAGGCTGCTGACCAGCCCGATCTGCAGACTTCGTTCGAGAGAAGAATTCAAACGGATGGATCGTTGAAAATGTAGCCTTGGCCACGCTTTGTCAGAATCATCTGCGTACCGATCTTTTCACGAAGTCTTCGAATGTAGACCTCTATCAGATTGCTGTCCCGTTCAGAGTCCTGATCGTAGACATGCTCGGACAGATGCGTCTTGGAGAGAATGCGCCCGCTGTTGAGCATCATGTAACGCAACAGTCGGAATTCTGTCCCCGTAAGCTGATGTGTCACATCACCGACCTCGACCTGCTGCACGTCTTCGTCCAACCGCAGACAGCGCGTCTCGATCTTGTGCGAAGTACGTCCGTGTCGTCGGTAGATCAGCGCTCGAATGCGGGCAATCAGTTCCTCGATATGGAATGGCTTGCCAAGATAGTCATCGGCTCCGGCCTTGAACCCGTCAACTCGCTCGTACCAGGCATCTCGAGCAGTCAACACGATTACCGGTACGCGGTTGCCTGCGGTTCTCCAGGCCTCCAGCACCTCCATTCCGGGTTTCTGAGGCAGCCCCAGGTCGAGTACCACGGCATCATAAGGCTCCGTATTGCCCAGATGCTCGGCATCAATGCCATTGTCTGCCACATCAACGGCAAAACCGGCGCGTACGAGGTCGCTGCGTACATAGGACACCAGTTCGGGATCGTCTTCGACAACAAGAAGCCGCACGATGGGTTTACTCAGCAGAATGCAAGTGAGACAAGTATAGCGTTGATACCGGGTCAACCCTTGACGGGTAAAGTCGGCACAAAATTGGCTTTTCTTTCACAAATCGTCCTTCTTGGGTCTGATTTCAACGATGATCGATAACTGTGACCAGCGATGCAACCATAAAATTCCTCTGTTGGACCGGATGACACTGGTAATTCATCTCAGTTTCAGTAGGATATGGAAAGCGCGCGGGTAGCGTGCGCCAACACGAAAACCTTCAGGAAGATGGCCCGAAATCACAAGTTTTTCTTTGACAAAGACGGCAGCCCCAAAGCCCGAGGACCGGCAGCCGAGAAAATGCTGATGAGCTTTCTCGAGACAGATGTCCAGGGAAGTGATCACATATGCCGAGATCTCATGGATGATCTGACCGCCATAGAGGATGGATCGGATGATTCCCGCGAGTTCATCGGCAATGCGCATCAGGTGGTCATAGACACACAGGGTGTGACGCTGTCCCCCATTGACTCTGCGGACTCGGCGAGCAGCAGCCCATCCGCTGCAGACGCTGACAAGGTTCCCGCCGGTGCCTATCACGTAGCCCTGAAACATTTCAGGGAGATTCTGGAGGATTGGGAGGCGTTCATCATGGATGATCAGGTAGACGACTCCATCGTCGATGATGAGTACCTGTAGACAGTCTTGCCCGCGGCATTGACACGTACTGTTACAGCGGGAATGTTCGATAGCTGACGGCTCGGCGGTTGGTGTTACGCTTGTGTTACGCACACAGGACACGAACATGAGCAATCTTCTCGACGTACTCTTCGCCGACGAAAACAAGGCAGCCATGGATGAAGTTCAGAAGAACTTCAACCTGAGCGAACAGGAAACCCGGGCAGCCGTGGAAGAGCTGATTCCGGCGCTGTCGCGTGGTCTACAGAAGAACACTGAAGCCACACCGGGCATGGATGAACTGCTCGAAGCCTTGCGTACCGGCAAACACGAGCGCTACATGGAGAAGCCCGGTACGCTCGGAGCGCCGGAAACCATCAAGGATGGCAACGACATACTCGGGCATATCTTCGGTTCCAAGGAAGTCAGTCGTGAAGTTGCCACTCGAGCCTCGGGTAAATCCGGGCTGAGCAGCAGCCTGTTGAAGAAGATGCTGCCTGTGGTCGCTTCTCTGGCCATGGGCGCCTTGAGCAAGCAGGTGCTTGGCAGCAGCGGCCGCACGAAAACCACTCGCGCCGGCACGGGTGGCTTGCTGTCATCGTTGCTGGACAGCGACAAGGACGGCTCGATCTGGGACGATGTGCTCGGAATGGCAGCACGCACCCTGCTGCGTTGAACATTTCTGCGGCATTACCGCCGTGTAACTGCATTCGGCTCAAGGTCTTGCCGATCTGGTAATCCTGATGACACATTGTATTCACTGGAAAACGGTCTATAAATTCGCCATATTTCAGTGAAATCGCTATCTGCCACCGAGGTGACCCCTTGCTGGCAGGAGCAACCAGGAGCCAAGACTTGAAGAACAAACTGCAAAACGTAACCCGCAACCTGCACGACCTGTTGAAGACACTGCCAACGGTCAAGGCAAACTGCAGCGCCGAAGTGATCGATCGGCACCTGCAACTTATCGCCTATTTCCAGCGGCAGTATGATCAGTTGATACTGATTGAGCAGCCGTCTCCCACCGCTGGCTGAATGCTAATGATAATGGTTATCAGTTACAATAAGTAATTGATTTTTATCAGTTAATCATTGATAAAAATCACGGGCTAGCGTCCAAGTCATCAAGCTGGTCGTATAGTATGTCGCTGTAGGACAAAGCTAAGATTTCGCCCAAGGTAAATAATCTGATGACTGATATCAAACGTCGTAAATTCGTATCCATGCTGGGTGCAAGCGCTGCGGTAATCCCTGTCAGTGCTCTGGTGGCCAGCCTGCCCAGCCGCGCTGACGATGCGCCGGTTGTAGATCCTGAATCCGCACAGGCTCAAGCCCTGCAGTACGTGTCGGAAACCGAGATACCGGAGCAGATGTGCTCGAACTGCACGCTCTACACCGGTGCTGAAGGTGAAGATAAAGGTCCCTGCCCATTGTTCCCTGGCAGTTCTGTCATGGCAGCCGGCTGGTGTAGCGCTTACGTCCCCAAGGCGTAAGCTTCCGTCCGTCGAGTTTCCCGCGCCTGCCTCTCACGAGGCAGGCGTTGTCGTCTTGATTGCCGGAATATCAGTGATCGAGACCATTCGGTGGCCATGAATGTCAGGCCATGAATTCCCCTCAGGCTGAATACCATCCCATTCCGATCGCCAAAGCGTCAGAAGCGGTTCATCACCGACGCAAGAGCGATCTGATGAACGCGACCTGAACTCGCGGTGAATGGCGCAAATCGTCTCTGCCTGGCGGCACTGCCGGTCCATTTTCATGCCCGGAGTGACAACGCTGCAGATTAACGTCGGTACGCCGCTATAATCCTGTTGCAATGCAGCCAGGACAGCCGCCTGGCCCACGAATTCGGCTGTCTGCAGCCTGCCCGAACAACAGACCACTCCCGAGACCTGCCTATGGCTACCAGCTTGCTTGCCCTGTTTGATGATGTTGCATCGATTCTGGACGATGTGGCCGCCATGACCAAGATCGCGACGAGGAAGACAGCAGGCGTTCTGGGGGATGATCTGGCCCTGAATGCCCAGCAGGTTACCGGTGTCAAAGCAGACCGAGAGCTACCGGTGGTATGGGCCGTGGCCAAGGGATCGGCCTTCAACAAGGTGATTCTGGTACCGGTGGCACTGGCCATCAGCGCATTTGCCCCCTGGTTGATTACCCCGCTGTTGATGCTCGGTGGGCTCTATCTATGCTTCGAAGGCGTTGAAAAGCTGTCGCACAAATTCCTGCATCCGGCGGAAGCCGAAGCAGAGAAGAAAGAGCTGCTGGCCGCGGTGACCGACGAACAGGTCGACATGGTCGAATTCGAGAAGAACAAGATAAAGGGTGCTATCCGGACCGATTTCATCTTGTCGGCCGAAATCATCGTGATAGCTCTGGGTACTGTCGCGGCGGCGTCATTCAGTGTACGGGTTGCCACCCTCATTGCCATTTCATGCATCATGACCATTGGTGTCTATGGTCTTGTTGCCGCCATCGTCAAGCTTGATGACCTGGGGTTGCACTTGACGGCTCCGGCGGATGGCAGCAAACCAGGCGCAGTCGCTCAGTCGGTGGGCAAGGGCATTCTCTGGTTTGCACCGCTTCTGATGAAATTTCTGTCCGTTGTCGGTACGGCTGCCATGTTCCTGGTCGGCGGAGGCATTCTGACCCACGGTTTCCACTGGTTGTCGGTACAGGTCGAATCGGCAGCCAGCGGCGTGTCCGGACTGCCGGTCTTCAATGACATCAAGGGCATCGGCACGGTCGCCGAACAGTTGACCGCCAGTCTGCTCAACGGTGTCGTTGGTATCGTGGCCGGTATCATCGCACTGATGCTGTTCATGACCTTCCAGAAATTACGTGGAGCTCCGGCGGGCCACGAGTAGTCCCCGCCCCGTCTCTCTTGACCCGTCAGGTCTGACCAGGACGGTCGACCAGCGGGTCCAGCTCGCTTTCTAGATCGGTTTCGGATTCCAGTAGCCCGACATTGCGGGCTCGCTCCTCCCACTGCTTGCGGGCCATCTCCTGCATGTCCGAGGAGTTATCGGTTTCGTCGACAATTTCCAGACCGAGGAGAGTCTCGATGACGTCTTCCATGGTCACCAGACCGGCAGTACCACCGAAATCATCGACCACGATGGCAATGTGCTCGCGCTTTGCCGTGAAGTGATTGAACAGGTCCGGAATGGGGAACGACTCTTTCACGGCCAGCACATCACGACGAATGGAAGACAGCGGCTCATCACCCTGCCCGTCGATCAGCTTCTTGAGTATCTGATGCTTGAGCACATAGCCGGTTATCTTGTCCTGGCTACCTTCGTAGATGGGTATGCGCGACACACGCAGGTGCGGGTGGGTTTCGTGAAATTCGCTGATGCTGGTGTCCTGATCCGATGCCACCATGACCGTTCGTGGCGTCATCACGTTCTTGGCAAAGACTGTGTTGAAGCGCAGCAGATTACGCAGGATATTCGACTCCCCTTCATCGAAGACACCCTGCTGAGAACCGAGCTCGGCCATGGCACCAAAATCGGCACGACTGAATACCGACGCATCCTTGTCCTTCTTCAGGGCCTTGGTAATGATCTGACTGAGAAAGACCAGCGGAGCCAACACCCAAAGGACGATATTCAGACTTCGGACAGTGAATCCGGCCAGCTCTTTCCAGTAATTGGCACCAATGGTTTTCGGAATGATTTCCGACAACAGCAGAATCGCCAGCGTCATCAGCACGGGAACGATGGCCGTAGCCATGATCGACGCCCCCCAGATACTGGTGGCCTGAGCGCCGACGCCAATGGCCCCTACTGTATGAGCAATGGTATTGAGCGTGAGGATGGCCGCCAACGGGCGATCGACATTTTCCTTGAACTCCTGCAGGGACTTGCCCAGATCATTGCCTTCCTGTACCTGCATCTGAGTAAAGGAAGGGGTAATGCTGAGCAATACCGCCTCCCAGATGGAACACAGGAACGAGAACACGATCGACAGCAGTAGAAAGACTATCAACAAGGTATACATGTGGGCTTTACGAACCTATTCTTGTGCATTGGCGCATGGGCACTGATAGTACCTGAAGTCATGCGCGACTACCGCGAGCAACCGAGTAACACATGACACCTGACACCCGAGATTTCTGGTTTCTACCCCTGGGCGGCTGCGGAGAGATCGGCATGAACATGAGCCTGTACGGTCATGATGATCAATGGCTGATGGTTGATTGCGGCGTTACCTTCCGTGATGCCGACGGCGGAACCAGCAGTGGCTATCACGTGCAGATGCCCGATCCCGAGTTCATTGCCGAGCGACGAAAGAACCTGCAGGCCATCCTGCTGACACATGCCCATGAAGACCATATCGGTGCAGTGGCTCATCTCTGGCCTCGATTGCGGTGCCCCATCCATGCCACTGTCTTCACCGCCGAAATGCTGCGACGCAAACTGGCCGAACACGGTCTGCTGAACAAGGCGGAAATTACCATCGTGGAACCCGGTGATCGCCAGCAGGTAGGTGTCTTCGATGTCGAGTGGATACCCAATACGCACTCGATACCCAACCCCTGCGGTCTGGTCATCCGTACAAGCGCCGGCAGTGTCTTTCATACTGCGGACTGGAAGCTCGACCCTCAGCCGGTCGTCGGGCATCACTACAGCCCGTCTGTCTATCAACGCGTGGGAGATTCAGGCGTGCAAGCGATGGTATGCGACTCGACCTGTGCCGACCAGGCCGGCCATTCATTGTCCGAGGGTGAGCTGTACGATGGGCTGTTTCACCATGTCAGCCAGGCGCCGGGACGAGTCGTCGTCGCCTGCTTTGGCAGCAATATCGCACGTCTGCACACCTTGTCGCGCGTGGCGGAAGCGACCGGGAGACACCTTGGTCTGCTGGGCCGCTCGCTGATCAACACGGCTGCGGCTGCCAGAGCCTGCGGTTTGTGGCCGAACTCTCCTGCACTGGTGGAATCGGACCATCTGGGCTATCTGCCGCGAGAAACCGTCCTCCTGGTGGCCACAGGCAGTCAGGGTGAGCCTCGTACCGCCTTGAACAGGTTGAGCCATGACAGCTTCCGCGATATGGCGCTCGAGGCCGGCGACATGGTGATCTTCAGCGCTCGAACCATTCCCGGCAACGAGCGCGCGATCGAGAGCATGACTGAGCGCCTGCGGGCGCGCGGCATCGAGGTCATCACACCCGATCTGTCACCTCTTCCCATCCATGCATCCGGGCATCCGGGAGCGCAGGAACTGACTCAACTGTATGAATGGATTCGTCCCAAGCTGCTGATTCCGGTACACGGTGAACCGCAGCACCTGGAGGCACAGATAGAAGTTGCCCGCTCGGCAGGCATCGATTACCAGTTGAACGGTCGCAATGGAGATCTGTTCATGATCGGTCCGACCACCAGCATCCGTCGCCGCGCCGTTCCGGTAGGCCGTCTGGGTCTGGGCCAGCGATCACTGGAAAAGATAGCCAGCTGAGCAACGGACACGCCACAGCCTCGGATCGGTTCCGCATCCGGGTTTGTGTCCTCTCATTCTGCATCGGCGTTGATCAGACGGTAGCCGACACAGCGCAAGCGCCTCAATTGCCAACCATGGTCTCCGGCAAGCCGCAGCTTCTTGCGCACGCGACAGGCTGCGGTATCGATGCGGCGGGTATCCATGCCGGGAGGCAGTGACCAGATGGATGTCATGAGCTCACCGTTCTCCACCACCCGGCCGAAATTGGAGAAAAGATAATAGGCCAACTCGAATTCCTTGGGCGACAGGTCCACCTGCTTCCCTGCCCTCGTGACTCGTCGCTTCTCCAGATCGAAGCGGATATCGCCCCGCGTCAGTTGCTTCCTCATCAGTCTGCCGTGGCGACGCAAGGCCGCTTCCAGGCGAACCTGCAGAATGCGAGGTGGCTCATGCAGGTCGAAACACTGATGCGCTCCTTCCTGCAACAGAGACACCACGGTATCTTCGGCCATGCAGTCCGATACCGCGATGATTCGCTTGCCATGCAGCTGATCAGGCAGATGACCGGGACGGTTGACCCAGCTGACACCGGTCTTCTCCTGTGTCAGGCGGGTTCGATGGCATATCACCGTCGCCAGCAAGTCATCCGCAGAAACCTGCTGTTGCAGCGCCATCTCCAGAGACTCGAAATTCTGGCATCCCTGTGGACTGTAACCGGCTTCGCTCAGCAGGCGGCAGACGGTATCGGAGTCCGATTGCAAACCGGCAACAACCAGCACTCTGTCGTTGACGGCAATCGTCTGATCCTGTTTTGCAACCACCATCGTCTGACGAGCTACTGTATCTACCATGCACCAACCCCGGCAAGCCATCCATGCACGCGCCGCGCGATCGGCAAAGCTCTCGCTTGTCCAGAAACGGGCACTCGGATCATTCAGGAAAAGGCACAACACACCGGATACAGCACGGTTCCATGCTTGCAGTCTGCCATTGGTCAGCGACTGCGCATGCATGCCCTGACAGAAGTATACACCTTTGGGAGCCTTTGTAGACAAACAGGTATGTTTTCCTACCTGCCCGAATCTGACATATCAGGCGTCCTGTTTGTCATCCTTGCGGGGTGTTGCCGCCTTTCGCCGGGCTTCAACCATTTCATCGAAACGGGCCAGTTGCAGCTCCGTCAGACGCCCCGGCAGAGTCATGGACAGAATGAACGCCATGCAGGCACACGACAGATAGGCACACTCGATATATCGCAGAAACCCGACATTGCTGTACTCGCCCTTGAACAGATTGGAGACGAACACGAGGGCCAGTGTCACCAGATAGAGAATGAACAGAATCTTCTGCCGAACCAGACGACGATAGACATTGCTACGCCGGACTGCGTCCGCTCGCCAGCTTCTTCCACGGTACAGGCTGGGCTCCCCCAGCAACGTCATGATGGTGATGAGCACCCCGGCCATGATGGAGAACACATTGACGATGATGCGTGACGCCTCGGCGTTGCCGTGAACCAGCGGCTGGCCATACCAGCCGGCGATGCAGGACACCACGGCAGCCAGCACGAATCCGAGAACCCGTGGCCAGTCAATCGTGATGTCGGAAATGCTCATGTCTCTAGCAACTTGCCCTCTTGCAGTTCACCATAATAGACCGTCAGGGAGTTCCAGGCAGAACCATGCTCCATCGAATTGTTGGATGATGCCACTTTGACCCGCTTGTGCAATCGCACGGACAGGTCGGACAGGCGATTGCCATCACGAGTGATGATGGTGAAGCCCTGATTATCATGATCCTCTGCCAGCAAGGCAACGGCCATCTGGTCTATCGAGCGCTGGGCCTCGATGTCGGCAAAGGAATTACCCTGCAGCTTGAGTTCCACATTGACGATCAGGTCTTCCATCACTCGTTGTTCGAGCACGGTATCGTCCCGGGCCACCAGCGCCGATACCTGATCGGAAACCGACTTCAGCATGCGACGACTCATACTCTGGTTTTTCGGCAACAGTTTACGGCTGGCTTCATAGGCAACGCTACCCAACTGGATGGACGACACGCCCCGCTCCCGAATGATGGCCAATCGATCGAGGTCGGCTGCCGGTCGCAGATCGAACCGGCAGAGATCCGGCTCCACCCCACAATCGGCAAACAGCCTGGCGAGATAGTTTCTGGCGGCCGCCTGGGTGATTCCATTGCCGCAGAACAGCACATCGGCATCCTTGACCAGCAGAAAACATTCGCCCGCCTTGAACTCCTTGCCCTTGGGCGGACGCTCGGAGTCTCCATTATCCTCCGGTCCTTCCGGGTCCGGATCGATGGTGGCTGCCTTTTCGCCCGGCACATAACTGACCAGATGCAACAGGACCGGCTTTCTGGAGGTCGACGCCTGCCGGTGTTGAACACGCATGATCGACAAGTCGCCCGGATCCAGCTCGGTGTCCTTGCAGACTCGCCGACGTCGCAGCATCAGGCGAATGGAAGCTTCGATATTCTGCGGTTGGCCATCATGCACAGAGCGCAGATAATGCAGCGTTTTCGACTTGGTAGGGTCAGACACCTGCGTCATTTCCGGGTTGCCCAGGGAGCAGACACTATACTATAAATATATACGGCATTCTGCCTGCCAGATTGTGGAGGCGTTACCAGCCCGGCTGCCACCGCCAACTGCATCGGGCCGGGAAACGGCTGACCCGACAGTCCGCTTCACCCTGCTGCCAGGCCTCGATCAGGCTGTGAGAATCGCCTTGATACAGGTCGGCAATCTTCAGCCTTTCTTCCCAGAGTGGCATGATGCGCCGCTGCCCGCGCCGTGCACCGACAAGGCGAAAACAGAACACACACCAGAGCAACTTCCCCCAGGATTGAACATGTCAGCTTCATCGCATACCGGCCTCGAAAGCGGCCGGACAGGACCGTTCGGCTCACTCTACAGGGTCTTGCAACATCATCGATCCGGACCGTCAACCATCTGCTGACGATCCGGTATCGACGAGCTGCGAACTGGCCCTGTCAGGCCGTTTGAAGCCTACTCGTGTGACTTGGGAATTTCGATTGCCACATAGCGGGAATGCTCGCCGCGTTGAATCAACACCGCTACCCGCTTGCCTGCTTCAAACTGGTCGATCTGTTCGATGAACTGCTCAGGACTGTCGATGGACTTGCCGTTGAGAGTCAGTATCACATCGTCAGCCAGAATGGCTGCCTTGGCCGCGGGCCCAGTCGGATCCACTTCGATGACGCGAACGCCGTGAGCGATACCGCGCTCTTCGCGCATGGCGCTATCCAGTTTGCCTACCACGAGACCCAGTCGACTGGCGTTCGTATCAGCCGCGCTGTTCATGGCAACCGTCTGTGTCTCGAACTTGCCGATGGTCACATTGAGGTTGCGCTCCTTGCCATCACGCAACAGGGTCACGGCCACGACCTCTCCAGCGGGAACCACACCCACCAGACCGGGGAGCTCACCTGACTGATGAACCGTGGAACCGTTGAACTCGGTGATGATATCGCCTGGTTGCAGACCTGCGGCTGCGGCCGGACTGTCCTCGGACAGGCTGGAGACCAAGGCTCCTGTGGGAGCATCCAGACCGAAGGCGTCAGCCAGCCCCTGGTCCACATCCTGGATGGCCACACCCAACCAGCCACGGCTTGCGTGTCCCGTTGCCTTCAGCTGCTCGGCAACATGTCTGGCCACATTGATGGGTATAGCGAAAGACAACCCCTGATATCCGCCGGAGCTTGAGTAGATCTGCGAGTTGACGCCAATGACGACACCGTCGGTATTGAACAGCGGCCCACCGGAGTTACCCGGGTTGACGGCAACATCCGTCTGAATGAACGGCGCGTATCCACCTGAAGGCAGGTTGCGCGACACGGCCGATACGATACCCTGGGTTGCAGTATGATCAAGTCCGAAAGGCGAACCGATGGCCAGCACCCACTCACCCACCACGACTTCATCCGAATCGCCCAGCTCGGCCGATGGCAAGTCGGAGGCATCGACTTTCAACAAGGCAATGTCTGTCGATTCATCGATGCCGACAACCGTTGCTGGCAACTGGCGCCGATCATCAAGAGTCACCATGACCTCGGAGGCACCATTGACCACATGTGCATTGGTCATGACATAGCCATCTTCCGAAATGATGAACCCCGAACCGATGCCTCGTCCGGATCCGCCTGGAGGCTGCTGGCGAGGATCCTGTTGGAAGAAGCGCCGCAGTTCTTCGGGCATCTGCTGGAGCGACGGCGATTCTGCAGCGGTCGGCTGCAGGGATTCTCGCATCACCGCGATACTCACGACTGTATCAGCCTGTTCTTCCACCAGGGTTTCGAAATCGGGCAAACCGTCGGCATTGGCAACTGATGTACCTGCAACCGCACCAGCCAGAGCGACAGTGGCCAGCGCTTGCCTGAACACATGTCGAGGTTGTCTGAACATTCTTACTGTATTGACCATGGTTTTTCCTGTATTGGAGAGATTCCACACAGAAGACGAGACCATCAGGCATTCATGCCAGTTTCATTGCAAATCCGAAAGGTATCAAGCCATTGTTGATCTGACGAGCAGTCGCAAAGCCAGCAGCGTCAGTATCACCTTGAATATCTTCTTGAAAGAGTCTTCGGAAAAGCGCCGCAACAACGTTCCACCGAAATGTGTTCCCAGCAAGCCGCTGATGATCATCGCGACAACCAGAGGCAGCCACTCGGCAAGAACAAACCCCAGGAATCCGAATGCAAGGAGTTTGAGCAGGTGTTGCAGCGTCATGCAAGCGGCATGAGTGGCTACTGTCCTATCCCGTCCATACAGTGATGGCGACAGGAACGCGGCCAGCAATGGGCCGGTAGCGCCGAGAAACATGGTGGCAAAACTGGTCACAGCGCCAACGGCAATGAAAGCAGGATCACTCAGCTCCCGTTTTCCCATGCCCGGTGCCCAGACACTCCAGAGGATGAATATCGCCAGTGCCACTTGCAGGACGGTCGTGGGCAAACTCACGATCAACTGACTGGCGATCAGAATACCGAGAATGCTTCCGGGCAGGAACCACAGAAAAACCGTGCGCATGATGTGAGGACGCAACATCCAGGCGCGGCCGGCGTTCGAACCGACCTGCACCAGCGCGTGCACCGGCAAGGCCACGATAGGTGGCACCAACGACAACAGGGCAATCAGCATGGCGACACCGCCTCCCAGGCCGAATGTCGCACTGATGGCCGAGGTCACGAAACTGATGACGACAAGCACCAGCGCAGTGCCTGCCTCAAGCTCAGGGGGAAGCCACTGCAGGTTGATCATGTGGGTACACTACATGAAATATATCTTGATAGGCAGGGCTTCCTGATGCCCTCCCCCATGCAACCATTGAACCCACTGCCTACCAATCCATTTCATGGTGTGTCGGAACCAGTCAGGCCTGCCGAGGTGTCGAGAATCAGGCGTGGATCACCTGTTCCAGAAAACCGCGGGTCCTCTCGTGCTGCGGATTGGAGAAGAAGGCTTCCGGTGCGTTCTCTTCCACGATCTCTCCAGCGTCCATGAAGATCACCCGATCGGAGACTTTTCTGGCAAATCCCATTTCATGAGTCACGCAGATCATCGTCATGCCCTCCTGTGCCAGGGTGATCATGACCTCCAGAACCTCACCGATCATTTCCGGATCGAGTGCTGATGTGGGTTCATCGAACAACATGATTTCCGGTCGCATGCACAAGGCACGGGCGATAGCCACACGCTGTTGCTGACCTCCCGATAATTGCCCGGGATACTTGTTGGCCTGATTACCGATATGCACCTTGTCCAGATAGTGCATGGCCTGGGCTTCCGCATCAGCCTGGGACATCTTGCGTGCCTTGATTGGCGCCAGCGTGCAATTTTCCAGAATGCTCATGTGCGGAAACAGATTGAAGTGCTGGAACACCATGCCGACATCACGTCGCATCACCTCGATATTCGGCAGATCGGCACTCATGGGTTTGCCATTGATCCTGATCTCCCCTGACTGGTGCTCCTCCAGCTGGTTCATGGTACGAATCATCGTCGACTTGCCGGATCCCGAAGGTCCACAGACGACGATCTTCTCACCTCGAGCAACGTCGAGATTGATGTGCTTCAGTGCATGGAAATCACCATAGTACTTGTTGACGTCACGCAGCTGTACGGCAGGTCTGTCACTCATTTCCTACTCCCGAATCAGAATACCTTCTCTTACCAGAGCCTCTGTGATTTCAGTCAGACTCTCCGGATCATCGATTGCCGCAGGCAGCTTCCAGTCGGCACCATCACCGATCTTCTGCATCGTGCCCCGCAGCACCTTTCCCGAGCGCGTCTTTGGCAGACGGGCAACCTCGATAACTGTCTTGAAGGCTGCGACAGGTCCGATCGCCTCGCGCACGCCTAGTATCAGTTCAGCCTGCAGTTCACAGGGATCTCTGTTGACACCATCGTTGGTGACGTAGAATCCGATGGGTATCTGCCCTTTCAAGGCGTCAGCCAGTCCGACAACAGCGGACTCGGCAATATCCGGGTGTTTGCCCATGACCTCTTCCATGGCGCCGGTCGAGAGTCGATGGCCCGCCACGTTGATGATGTCATCGGTTCTGGCCATGATGAACACATAGCCGTCTTCGTCGATGATTCCAGCGTCGGCCGTCGCGTAGTAACCCGGAAACTCTCTCAGATAGGCACTGTGAAACCGTTCTTCGGCGTTCCACAGTGTCGGAAACCCCGACGGTGGCAGTGGCAGCTTGCAGACGATATTGCCCAACTCGCCACGCGCTACCGGATGTCCGTCATCATCGAGCACCTGAACGTCGTAACCGGGCATGGGCACACCGGGCGAACCAGGCTTGACCGGTAACAATCCCAGCCCGACAGGGTTACCTGACATAGGCCACCCCGTTTCGGTTTGCCACCAGTGATCAACCACCGGACGCTGCAACTTCTCCTGTGCCCATTCGATGGTGGCAGGGTCGGAACGCTCACCGGCAAGGAACAGGGTCCGAAACGCATCGAGGTTGTATTCGGAGATCAATCTGCCCTGCGGATCGACCTTCTTGATGGCACGAAACGCGGTGGGAGCTGCAAACAGGGCAGCAACCTTGTGGTCCTGGATGACTCGCCAGTAGGCACCCGCATCGGGTGTGCCAACGGGCTTTCCCTCGTAGAGAACGGTGGTACTGCCATTCAACAGTGGGCCATAGCAGATGAACGAGTGGCCAACGACCCAGCCAACATCGGACGCCGCCCAGAATACCTCTCCCGGTTGCACACCGTAGTGGTTCTCCATCGCCCAGCGAAGCGCGACCATATGCCCTCCATTGTCACGAACGACGCCCTTCGGCTGACCCGTGGTGCCGGAGGTGTACAGAATATAGAGTGGATCGGTTGCCGCTACCGGTACGCACTCACTGATGCGCCCTGCCGCTTTGGCAGCCCCTATCAGTTCAGCATAATCACCGTCGCGTCCCGGGATCAGCTCGCAGCGCAACTGCTCACGTTGCAGTATCAGGCAACCATCGGGTTGATGCGCCGAGAGTTCGATCGCTTCGTCCAGCAATGGCTTGTACTCGACAATTCGACCCGGTTCGATTCCGCACGAGGCAGAAATGATGTATTTCGCCTTTGCATCCTCGGTGCGTGTGGCCAGTTCCGGCGCTGCAAAGCCACCAAAGACAACGGAATGTATTGCACCGATTCGCGCACAAGCCAGCATCGCAATGACGGCCTCTGCCACCATGGGCATGTATATGACAACTCTGTCTCCCTTGGCAACACCGTAGTCCTGCATGACAGAGGCCAGGGCGCCGACCTCGATCAGCAGTTCATCATAGGTGTAACGTCGGACCTGACCGGTCACCGGACTATCATGAATCAATGCCAGACGTTCACCATTACCGGCCTCGACATGACGGTCGACACAGTTTTCACAGGTATTGCACAAGGCCCCGTCGAACCATCGCCCATAGGCACCTGCTTCGGCATTGAAGACATGAGTGGCCGGGCGTATCCAGTCGATTTTTTCGCCTGCCGCTTGCCAGAAGGCAACAGGGTCCTGCCGCCATTGCGCATAGACTTCCGGGTAGTGACTTTTCATGTGTTTGCTCAACAGGTGTAGTTCATGCCCAGACGGCCACCATCGACATAGATGGTCTCGCCCGTCACATAGCTGGCCTTGCTGCTCGCCAGGAAAGCCACGACATCACCGATTTCCCGGGCGCGCCCGACCCGCTTCAGTGGCGTACGCGACATCACCATGTTCATTGCTTCCGGGTTGGCGTTGACGCCTGCCATCATGGCGGTATCGATCGACCCCGGTCCGACAGCGTTGACACGAATATTGTGCGGTGCCAGCGCCAGCGCCGAGGCCTTGGTCAGCTGCATGACTCCCCCCTTGGATGAACAATAGGCGGCGATCGACGGAATGGCGACAACGGCATTGATGGACGACATGTTCACTATCGAACCCTCGACCTTGTTGGCAACCATGCTGCGTGCTGCACGTTGAAGTGCTGCAAAGGTACCGATGAGATTGACATCGATCACCTTGCGAAACTGTTCCAGCGAGGTGTCCAGAAAATCACCCGGCAAGGCGATACCGGCGTTGTTGACCAGAATCTCCACCACACCGTGCTCAGCTTCGATGGAATCGAACATGGCTTCTATCTGATCGGTATCACCCATGTCGCAGGTGAAGGCTACAGCCCCTCCTCCCAGTTGATCTGCCGCTGTCTGCACACCGTGCTCGTCAATGTCACACAGGATAAGCCGAGCACCCTGCTCGGCCAGCGCCTCAGCGCAGGCATAACCGATGCCCTGAGCAGCCCCCGTTACCAATGCCAATGGTTTGTCTGTCATGTCCTTGTTCCGAAAGTGTTGAGTGCAATAGTGAGGTTCACGTGATGCGACAACCGGTGTCAGCCTTCAAAGCCATAATCGGCTCTGGCCTTGTTCACCGAGATCAGTCCGGCATCCATGTCTGCCTTGAGAAGGTCAGGATCTCGCGCCTTCGGATCACCGTAACCGCCGCCCCCCGGCAAGCTCAGCTTGAGTCGTTGACCATTGCCGATCTGTTGCTTGCCCTTGCTTTTCAGCGGCGTTCCATCTGCCAGTTCAACCATGCCTGCGGCACCGTCGTGCCCACCATCACGACCGCGCGCCGGGTTGGACACACGATCAAACATGGCATTGAAGGAAAAGTCGAAGCCTTCACGCGCTTCTATCTCGATGGTTTGACCAAAGCCGCCTCGAAAGCACCCCGAGCCCGCTGAATCCGCCCGCAGATCCTTGCGCCAGACAGTAATGGGCCCGACGTGTTCAGTGGCCTCGACGCTCATGGTGGAAACACCCGAAGGGAAGGCTGTTGCCGACAGACCATCCAGTTGTGGTCGCGCACCCGTCCCACCCGAATTGAACATCAGCACTTCCGAGTTCGCGATGGAGGAATCCCCACTACTGGCCCGCACGGAGATCTGGATATTCCACAATGCACTGGCACCCTCGGCCGGTACTGTATCGGGCATGGCCTGGTGAAGTGCGCCGAGTACCACATCGGGCACCAGGTGACCCAGAACATGCCTGACGGACACCGGAGCGGGTCGACGCGCCGCCAGAATACAACCCTCGGGAGCCGTGATTCGAAACGGCTCGAGGGAGCCGGTATTGTTGGGAACCTGAGGCGCAATCGCGCACTTCAGGCCATAACAGGCATAGGCACGCGTATAGACTTCAGGCACATTGACCCCATGGGGGCTCATCCCCGAGGTGCCGTCAAAATCAGCAAGCAGCGACTCACCATCAACCGTCAGGCTGACTGCCATCATTACCGGCTCGTCGTAACCATCCACCTGCATGGTGTTGTGAAACACGCCATCAGGAACAGCAGCAATTGCCTTCAGAGTCGCATTGCGGCTGTTGTCGATGATGAAATCGGCAAGACCTTGCAACTCATCGAGTGAGAATTCATCCAGCATGGCCTGCAGGCGACGATCCCCTGCCTCGTTGCAGGCCGCCAGAGAATACAAGTCCCCCACCACCTGGTCTGGCACCCGCACATTGGCTCGCACCAGTCGCACAAGGTCATCGGAAACGACGCCCTGGTTGGCGAACTTCATGATCGGAATCTGCAGGCCTTCCTCGAAGACCTCGTTGGCATCAGGCCCGAATCCGCGCCCGCCGATGTCCACCACATGCGCCGTACAGGCGAAGAATCCGATATGTTCCGACGCCCGGAATACCGGCGATACCATGGTGATGTCATGCAGATGTCCGGTACCGAACCACGGGTCGTTGGTGACGAAGACATCGCGTTCACGAATGTTGTCGGCACCAATCTCACGCACGAAGTGAGTGACGCTTTCGGCCATCGCATTGACGTGTCCCGGGGTTCCGGTAACGGCCTGAGCCATCATTCGGCCCCGCTTGTCGAACAGCCCTGCCGAGAGATCACCTGCCTCCCGCACCGAGGTGGAAAAGGCGGTTCGGATCAACGTCGTTGCCTGCTCTTCGACCACCGCGATCAAGCGGTTCCACATGATCTGAAAATCGATATTCTGCCGGTTCATGCGCTGGCTCCCTTTCGCAGTATCAGCAGGCTCCCGTCAGCCTGACCGATGGCGTTGTAAGCTGAAGTGACAATGGTGCTCGTTTCACGCTCGACGATGACGGCCGGCCCCTCGACCATGACTCCGCCACGCATCTGCTCGCGCGTCACTTCTCGCGCGGACACTCGGGCACGCTGGGCGGCATCGAAGAATTCACGCGTGGCGAATGAATTCACGGCCGAACCTTGCGTTACTTGCGCAACCGGTTCAGCGGCTGCCAATTCGGTACTGATCGTCAAGGACCAATTGGTGATCTCGATACCCAGGCCATCAATGGTGCGACCGAACAAGGTACGATAAGCCCGTTCGAATGCCTGTCGTATCGTCTGCTCGTTCAACGAAGCCTCTGCACCGTCTTGCAGCGGCACCGGAATTTCCCAGCCCTGTCCGGAGTAGCGCATGAAAGCCGTCAGGCTGCGCGTTGTCTTCTCCCCCGCGGCGCCCTGGTTCACGAACGACAGAGCCTCTTCTTCAAGGTTTCCGATCGTGTCACGTACTGCCGACACATCGAAATCGACCAGCCGTTGAAACAGTCCTCGCGTGGCTTCATAGCTGAAGGGCGCCTTGAGGAAGCCGATGGCCGAGCCAACGCCAGCACCCGGAGGAATGATCAGACTGCCGATATTGAGCTTTTCGCACAAGCGGCAGGCATGCAAGGGCGCACCGCCGCCAAAGGCGATCATGGTGAAATGCTCGATATCTCGGCCATTTTCGACGGTATGAACACGTGCCGCATTTGCCATGTTCTCATCAACCATCTCGGTAACACCGAACGCTGCATCTTCCACGGAGAAACCGGTAGCTTCGCAAAGTCTTTGCTGCACAACGCCATCGGATGCCGCTGCGGACAGCAGCAGAGCGCCACCTGCAAAGTTATCGGGGTCAAGGCGACCGAGCAACAGATTGGCATCGGTGACAGTAGGTTCCTGCCCTCCCCGCTGGTAGCAGGCAGGTCCCGGTTCGGAGGCTGCCGAGCGTGGTCCGACCTGTATGCGGCCCATGGCATCGATGGAGGCGATGGATCCCCCGCCAGCACCGATCTCGACCATCTCCACCACTGGCGTGCTCAGGGTCATGCCAGAGCCCTTCTTGAACCGATAGGTACGTGCCACTTCAAAGGAATTGGCAGTTTTTGGATAACCGTCTTCGATCAGACAGATCTTGGCAGTGGTCCCGCCCATGTCGAATGACAGGACGCTATCCAGCGAATAGGCGCGAGCGAAATCAGCCGCATAGATGGCGCCACCGGCTGGCCCTGATTCCAGCAGACGTACCGGTTGCTCACTGGCTGTCTGCACGGTGATCAGGCCGCCGCCAGAATGCAGCATGAATACCGGTGCCGCCACACCGCGTGACTTCAGGCATTTCACCAGGCGACCCAGATAGTCGGCCACCTGTGGCTGAACATAGGCATTGGCAATCACGGTATTGAAACGCGGCAACTCACGCATCTGCGGCGAGACCACGGAGGAGAGTGACACGGGTAGTTCAGGCTTCAGCGCCTTGATGGCATCGGCCATCTGTCGCTCATGGGTGTCATTGGCATAGGAATGCATGAAGCCAATGGCAACCGCCTCATAGCCGGCATCGACGATGCGTCTGGCCAGCTCGTCCATCTCTGATCGAGCGGGTGCCAGCAGGACACTGCCATCGGCTGCCAACCGTTCAGAGACGGTAAATCGATGCTGCCGTGCAACCAGAGGGCTTGGCAACTGCAGGTTCAGATCATATTGCTCGAAGCGATTTTCCGCACGCATTTCAATCACATCGCGGAAACCTTCTGTGGTGATGAAGGCCAGATCGGCTCCGCGCCGTTCGATCAATGAATTGGTGACCAGCGTCGTACCGTGAATGACCTGGCCGATATCCTTCAAGGCCACTCCAGCCTGGCTTGCCGCCTGCTCGATACCGATGACAATGGCCAGCTCGGGGTTGCTGTAATCGGTCAGCACCTTGGCGGTGGACAGCTCGATCCGTCCCTCGTCATTGATGACTTGCAGTGCAACGTCGGTGAACGTTCCCCCGACATCGGCGCCAACACGAATCGACTTGTTCATGAGTGTTCTCCCTTGCTCACTAGACGATGCTCCTGATGACTTGGTTGGCCGTGAATGCCGACTGGTAAAGACGAGAATGAATGGGCGCGCTGGGTACTGTGGTCAGAGTGCTTATCGGTAACGGCAGATCAACAGCGGGCATGCCTGTCAACAGGTCGGCCATTGACTTGCCGAACAATGTTCCGGTGGTGATACCCCGACCGTTGTAGCCGATGGACGTAAACAGGTTTGTGTCCAGCTCGTGTATACGCGGCAGATGATCGGGGGTCATGGCAATCTGTCCGTGCCAGGCTGCCTCGAACTCGACCGGTCCGAGCTGCGGAAAGATCTTGCGAATCTGATGACTGGCCCAACGTTGTGACAGTCCACTTTCCAGGGTTCCCATGAACTTGCCCATGCTGCCAACCAGCAACCGGTCGAAGGCATCGCGGCGAATATTGAACATGATGGGAGCGGTATCCCACAAGCCTTGCTTGCCCGGCAATATCGAAGACGCCCTGCCATCCAGTGGGCGTGTAGCCAGCTGAAAGTAATGGATCATGGTAAAGACACGCTTCAATCCCGGCCACAGCTCATCGGTATAGGCGTTGGTACCCAGTATCACGTTCCTTGCGTGAATCTCGCCCTGATCGGTCTCCACCATCCAGGCCCTACCTTCCTTTCGCAAGCCTGTCACTCGAATGCCTGTCGAGATCACGGCACCGGCACCATCCGCAGCACGTGCCAGTCCGCGGCAGTAGCCCATAGGGTTGATCGTGCCGGCTCGGTGATCGAGTAGCCCACCATGGAATCGGGTGGTACCGATCATGTCGGATACTTCTGCACGGTCAAGCAATTCGACAGGTTCACCCAGGCGCTTCCATTCTGCCATGCGCCCCTGCAGATCCTTCATGCCTCCGGGAGAATGCGCAGCGTGAATGGTTCCGGTGCGAGTCGTCTCACAACGCATCTGATGCTTCTCTATCAGGGAGAAGACATATTCCGGCCCCTTTCCGAATTCCCTGATGAACCTTGGCCCATAGGTATTGCCAAGTTGCTCGCGAACCTTGGCGGGGGGCAACCACAATGCTGCATTCACCAGACCACAATTGCGACCTGAACCTCCGTAGCCAATCTGTTCCGCTTCCAGCAACTGCACCGACAAGCCTTTTTCAGCGCAATGCAAGGCGGTGGACAGACCGGTGAAACCGCCGCCGACGATAGCGACATCCACTGTCGATGCCGCCTGAAACGGCCGTGATATTTCCTCTTCCTCAGCTGAAGCGTCCCACAGGGAAACGGGATTTGATTTCATGTTCGACAACCGTTGGCAGTCCTGTTGAAAGGATGCATCCATGTTGCACATAAAATCCTATCGTGTCAATATATAGAATCCTTGTTTCATATATCAGCACAGGAAAACAGTAATGAAATCCCTGACTACAACATCCGCGCAGCTGGTTGCCGCAGCAAGAAGCCGTATAGAGGAGATCGAGACCGTGGATCTGATTGCCATGGTGGGCAATCCAGACGTCGTTATCGTCGATATTCGCGATGTACGAGAGCGCCAGCGCAGTGGCTACATCCCGGGCAGTTTTCATGCACCACGCGGCATGATCGAATTCTGGGTTGATCCGGACAGTCCCTATTTCAAGGACATCTTTGCGGCCGACAAGAAATTCGTCTTTCACTGCGCATCCGGCTGGCGTTCGGCACTGACGGTGGCAACGCTACAGGATATGGGCTTCGAGGCGGCTCACCTGAAGGAAGGTTTCTCTACCTGGGCGAGCCAGAACGGACCGGTGGAACGATCAACGGAAAGCTGAACGATTCAGAAGCGCTGCAGCCTGGCTGAGACTCTGGCTGCAGCTTCCACCACCAATGCTCCCAACTTGTCCTGACCGACATCCTTCAGGTTCACTTCCGGCAACGAGATACCTACCGCTGCTATCGTTTCCCTGTCAGGCAGACTGATGGCAGCACCCACACTGACGATCCCTTCCCGGAATTCACCGGCATCGTAGGAATAGCCTCGCTTCAGGGACTGTTCGACATCCGCATCCAGATCGGTGATACGGGTCAGCGTCTTGTCGGTATAACGCGTCAGGCTACCTTTGACCGCGTCTCGCAATGTCGAGTAGTTGGCAGCCAGTATGGCCTTGCCCGTACCCACACAATGCAGTGGCGCACTGCCGCCTATCGGATTCCAGGAACGAATGGGCTTGAGACTATCGATCTTGCTGACATAGACCACGGACAGGTTCTCCTGTACCGCCAGATACACGGTCTCCCCGGTCTCCCTGGACAAGTGCTGCATCTCGTCATTGGCGAGATCTCGCAGATTGAGATTTTCAATGGTATGGCGACCAATCTGCCATGTTTTCAAGGTCGCTGTGTAGCTCTTGTCCTCGCGATGCCGAACATAGCCGAGGTGCTTGAGTGTCTGCAACAGACGAAACACATTGGACTTGGTATAGCCCAACTCACGCGATATGTCAGTAACCCCCTTGCTTTCATCAGCGGTGGCCAGCAACTCGAGTATTGCCAGACCCTTCGACAAGGTCGAGTCGACCTTTGTCTCATTCTTCTCGTCAGCCATGCCACATCAAATGCTATTGCAAAGAGCATCGAATATACAGAAATCGACAGCCTGGCGACACAGTTCAGGTCAAGCTTGAGAATATCGGCGGCTCATGCACGGTGACAACCGGCAACGTCTCGTCGAATCGTCGCATCTGTACTTGTGTGGAATGTGCCGCAGGCCCCTGCGCCAGTGAGGAGGTACGCTCATCGTGGGTCAGTACGTTGGGATTACCGTGCCGATCACGGCTGTCCGGGGCATCATAGTCGGGATCGTGCCAAGCCCCTGTCCATAGAAAGATGCAGCCCTGCCGCACTTCATCGGTGACTCTGACGCCGGCCAGACAACGGCCACGGTCATTGTACAACTCCACCACATCGCCATCCTGCAACTGACGGCTTGCGGCATCCAACGGATGTACCAACACCGGCTCCCGTTGTCTGATCTTGTGCTGCTTGCTGTACGCTCCATTATCGAGCTGACTGTGCAAGCGAGTCGCGGGTTGACCGGACAGTAGAAACAAGGGAAATCGCTCATGCCCCGAACGTTGCTGATCTCTGGTTTCAAACCACGAGGCATGGCCGCGACAGTCAGACAATGCAAAACCCTCGATGGCATCGGAGTACAGCTCGATCTTGCCGCTGGGTGTTGGCAAGGGATTGAGCTCCGGATCAGCACGATAATCTGCCAGAAACACCTGATCGGGAGAGGGATCCGGAATGCGCAACATATCTCCTGCAATGAAAGTGTCCCAATCAGGCAGGGAAACACGCGCCTTTTGCGCCGTATCACGCGTCTGCTCCCATAGCAGCCGAAGCCACTGATCGGCATCACGGCCTTCGGAAAATGCAGTCAGACTGTCCAGACGTTCGGCCAGATCGCAATAGATGTCGTATTCGATCCGCGCCTGACCCGCAGGATCTGCATGCGCCGGCATGGGAATCAGCGCGTCGTCGGATTTGCCTGCGCCGAAATCACAGCGCTCCTGAGCAGCTGCCACAGGAAGCACGATATCAGCATGACGCGCCGTGGCGGTCCAGTTGAATTCATTGACGATAACCGTTTCCGGTTGCTGAAATGCCCGGTGCAGGCGATTCAAGTCCTGGTGATGATGAAACGGATTGCCGCCGGCCCACCAGACCATCTTGATGTTCGGAAAGGTTCGCAGTTGACCATCATAGGGGTATTGCTCACCGGGCTTGAGCAGCATCTCGCTGATCATCGCCACCGGAATGAACGCATCAACAGGGTTACGACCCTGCGGTAGAGTGGACCAGCGAAACAGCCTTTCTGTGTTACCGATATTGGCGTTGACGCCGTAGCCGATGGTGTAACCACCTCCGGGCAAACCGATCTGCCCCAGCATGGCAGCGAGTGTGACCGTCATCCACAACACCTGTTCGCCATGGTCGGTTCGCTGCACGCCGGCTGCCGTGCTGATCATGGTGCGCTTGCTGGCCATTTCGCGGGCCAGTTCCCGGATCTGTACTGCCTCCAGACCACTGATCCGCGCCGCCCATTCCGCTGACTTGACCTCGCCATCATCGTCGCCATTCAGGTAGCGCAGGAATTTCCCGAAACCGACCGTATAGCGCTCGATGAAGTCTGCATCGTGCAAGCCTTCCGAATACAGGGTGTGGGCCAGGCCCAGCATGATCGCTGTATCCGAACCCGGCCTGGGTGGCAGCCATTGTGCATCGAGCTCCTGCATGCAGTCGGTGCGCAAGGGACTGAGATTGACAAATCGGACCCCGGCCCTGGCACAGGCGATCAGATTTTCGGCCGCCCTGTGCCGGGATACTCCACCATCGCTGACCTGAGTATTACGCTCGGCCAGACCGCCAAACAGTACAACCAGACGGGAATGTGCCGCGATGACGGTCCAGCGCGTGGACTGTGCCACATGCTGCCGATAGGGACCGACGATGTACGGCATCATGACCAGAGCTGCATTATAGCTGTAGTTTCCCTCAGAACGTACAAAGCCACCCTGAGTATTCAGGAAACGTTTCAACTGACTCTGGGCATGATGAAACCGACCGGCACTGGACCACCCATAGGAGCCTGCAAAGATGGCTTCATTGCCGTGCTCACGCCGTACTCGCGTCAATTCACTCGCAATCAGGTCAAGAGCCTGATCCCAGCCCACTTCGACGAAACGATCCCTGCCGCGTTCCACTGTGGTATCACCAGGCCCATTCTCCAGCCAGCCTTGCCTGACGGCAGGACGCAACACCCGTGCTCGCCCATTGAGACTACCGGCAATGTTGTCGTTGATCCGCGACCCCTTCGGATCCTCTGGATGTGACTCCACGGAGCGTACTCGTCCGTTCTCGACCGTAACGATGCCGGCCCCCCAGTGGCTGGCGGTCAGCCTTCCTGTTATTGGCTTCATCTGTTTATGTTCTGATATATGAAACGCATATTCCAAATATTGACACAATATACGAACAATGTCATCCTCGACATGAACCCAGACAACGGAAATTCCCGTGCCGGAAAACACATCATGCATTGCCAACACACTGGTGCAGGCTGGTCGGCCCGAGCATCGTCAAGGCCGTCAGGTGAACCTGCCCATCGAGCTGGGTTCAACCGTGGTCTTCGATACCATCGAAGCCTTCGAACAGGCCCGCGACCACCGCTACGAAACCGGCGTGAACTACTACGGACGCTATGGCAATACGGCCAGCTTCGAACTCGAACGGATGCTGGCAACACTGGAGCACGCTGCCGGTGTGACTCTCACCTCCTCCGGCGTGGCAGCCATTTCCCTCTCCTTGCTGGCCTTGCTCAAACCCGGTGATCATTTACTGGTTGCCGATCATGTCTATGGCAATACCCGAGCATTCTGCGATTCGGTATTGGCGAGAATGAACGTGAGCGTCGAGTATTTCGATCCGATGACCGGTGCCGGTATCAGGAAACTGCTTCGTCCCGAGACTGCCGTCATCATGTTTGAAGCGCCAGGCTCAGGCACCTTCGAATTTCCGGACATTGCGGGCATTGCCAGGGTGGCACGTCAGGCTGGGGTATCCACGGTGCTCGATGGCACCTGGGCTGGCCCGGTCTTCTGCCAGCCACTGGATCTGGGCGTGGACGTCCTGGTGTATTCCGCATCGAAATACATCAGCGGACATTCCGATTGCATGATGGGCGTCATCGCTTCAGCGGATGCAGACATGCACGGAACACTGCGACGTACCGTCATGGCCATCGGTGACAAGACGGGATCGCAAGAGGTCTTCCTGGCGTCAAGAGGTTTGCGGACATTGAAGATGCGTATGCTGGTTGCCCAGCAAGCCGGGCTCGAGATGGCTCGGTGGCTGAACCAGCAGGATCAGGTCAAACGCGTACTCCACCCGGCCTTGCCAGACTCTCCGGGTCACAGATTCTGGAAACGCGATTGCACTGGCGCAGCCGGCCTGTTCGGCGTGATATTCCACCCTTGCAGCGACACCCAGGTCAACAATTTCGTCAACGCTCTGGAGCACTTTGCCATCGGCGTCAGCTGGGGCGGATTCGAAAGCCTTGTCTTGCCAGTCAAGCCGGTGAGATCAGCCAGAGCCTGGGATGAAGCCGGACAGCTGGTTCGTTTCAACATCGGCTTTGAAGATACCGAAAGCCTGAAGGCGGATCTGCAGAGCGCGTTACCACTATTGAACTCTCAAACTGACACTGCAACACAGGAAGTCGACACATATGTTGAACAGGATTGACCACTTTGCCGTTGGCACCGATTCACTGGAAAACGGCATGCTCGCCATGAAAGAGGCACTGGGTGTACAACTCAGCCCGGGGGGCAAGCATGACCTGATGGGCACACACAATTGCGTCATGCAGTCGGGTGATGAGAGCTTCTTCGAGTTGATAGCCGTTGATCCGCAAGCGTCATCTCCCGACAGACCACGCTGGTTTACTCTGGACGACCCGGCGACCACCGCTCGCCTGGCACAGCGCCCGCGTGCCCTGTGCTGGGTGGTCAACACGAACAACCTGGACGGGATCGTCGCAGCCTCTCCGATTGACCTGGGAGACATCATCACGTTCACACGAGGCGATCGCTCCTGGCGACTCACCGTGCCGCCGGATGGGCACTTGCCGGAACAGGGCGTATTTCCCGCTTTCATCGAGTGGTCACCCGGTCCGCACCCGAGCACAGGACAAGCCGATCTGGGTGTTCGACTTCTCGAGGTAAGCCTGAGTCACCCGGACTTCGAGAACATCAACAAGGTACTTGATACACTGCAGGTGTCTCATCTGGCCCGGGCGACCGAGGGCGATATCGGATTGGCTTTCAAACTGCAGACTCCCACCGGTGTCGTCATCATCGACTAGACAGTAATCAGTGCGGTGGCGTCGCCATGCCAACGCGACGTTCCGCACTGACCGGGATGTAGGTTCAACGCTGCGCAACCGCCATTCGCTTGCTCAGATACTCTCCATACTGGCCGAGAGAGAAGATGAACAGCCAGTAGATGGTCGCAACGAAAGCATACACTTCCATGTAATACGGCGACCACTCACCCGTTCCGAATGCCGCATTGGCCGAAGCCAGCACATCGAAAAATCCGATGATTATCACGATGGCGGTTTCCTTGAAGGTGATCACGACCATGTTGATGGTTGATGGCAGCGCTTGTCGGAAGACTTGAGGCAGCATGATGCTGAAAAGTATTGTCCAGTAGCCCAGACCCAGGGCCTTGCCCGCTTCAAACTGACCCTTCGGTATCGCCTGAAACCCTCCCCGAAACACTTCCGCCTGGTAGCAGGCAAAGAACAGGGCGAAGGCGAATATCACTCTCCAAATCTTGTCGCCCTGCAGCCAGTCGGGAAGCAGCAGCGGAAAGACCACCGCTGCGGTGAACAATGTGGTCAACAGCGGCAGGGAACGAATGAAATCGATGAGCAGGGATGACAACAGGCGCACCATCGGCATGTCGGATCGTCGCATCAGCGCCAGTCCGAGACCCATCGGCATTCCCAGTAATACAACACTGGAAAACAGGAACAAGGTCAGTGCCAGCCCACCCCACTGGTCAGTCGTGACCGTTGGTAAACCGAGCAGGCTGCCGTGCATCAGGAGATAGTAGGCAGCGAAGCCGGAAATCCACAGAGTGACCAGCCGAGTGGTTTTCCAGGACCAGGGGATGCATGACAAGACAACGGTTGCGATGATGACAAGGCAGGCGAGCGCAGACCGCCAGTGTTCCTCGTAGGGGTACAGGCCGAAGAATATGAGCCTGTGTCGCGCATCGATGACCGACCAGCAGGCTCCCGCAGTCTCGCCGCAGGCCTCGACACTCTCCTTTTTCCATACCGCGTTGAAGACAGCCCAATCCAGGCTCAACCAGAGCACATGAGCAAGAGCGCCGAAGACCAGTAGCGACAGGAGCGCATCGCCTGGAGTGGCAAATGCCCGTTTCTTCAAACTCGCAACATGC
This sequence comes from Granulosicoccus sp. 3-233, assembly GCF_052681095.1. NCBI lineage: Bacteria > Pseudomonadati > Pseudomonadota > Gammaproteobacteria > Chromatiales > Granulosicoccaceae > Granulosicoccus > Granulosicoccus sp. 3-233. The sequence continues at coordinate 178,497 of NZ_JBQYLE010000002.1, read as the reverse complement.
CTTTGCATCCGATATCACCTCCGCTTGATGATGTGATGGGTTATCAGTGGGATTTCAGCGCTATATGCTGATTCAGCCAATTGACGAACTGCGCCAGACTGAAGTTGACCAATAGAAACCCTCCCATGAGGATCGCGATCAGTTCCAGGGTTTGCCCTGACTGAGTGATGGAGGTGGACACCAGCATGAACAGGTCACTGAACCCGATAGCCACACCGATGGTGGTCGCCTTCATGATGAAGATCCACTGATTGCCCAGAGGCGGAACAATGCTTCGCAAGGCAATCGGCATCTTGATGTCCGACAGGATGACCCTCTGACTGAGTCCCAAAGCCTTGCCCGCTTCAACCAGAGACCCCGGCACTCGCTCCAGACCACCGCGAACCACCTCGGCGATGTAGGCCGAGCCGTACAACACTATGGCCACGATCATCGCGACCAGCTCCACCGAAATGGTCAGTCCCCCACGAAATCGCAGCCCCTTGAGCTCGGGTAACGATATGAAGGTGTCGCCTTCCGGGGTTGTGAGAATACTGGCGATAACGAACAAGAATATCGTGCTCGACACCCAGATCATGATGCCACGTAATATCGCCATCTTTCTGTTCAACAACACAAAGCCCAATGCCAGGGACACCCCCGCGAGGCTGATTGTCAACCAGACCGGAATATTGAGTGTCGGCAGCAGCAAGCCGCGATTGGACAGAAACACAGCATCCATGACCGTATAGGCCCCTCGAGGCCCCGGAAGATGAATCAGAACCGAGTACCAGAAAACCAGTTGCAGTATGAGCGGGATATTGCGGAAAACCTGTACATACAGGGTAGCCAGCACCTGAAATCCCAATCGACGGGAGCTGCGCAAACTGCCTATGGCGAATCCAATGACAGTGGAAAGAAGAATACTGATGAACCCGACAAACAGCGTGTTCATGAATCCGATTGAAAGAGTTCGCGCATAGCTGTCATCGATGGAACGAGGAATCAGCGAGAACGAATACGCCCAACCCGTTGCCCGATCCAGAAAGGCGAAGCCGCTGGTAATTCCCAGAGCTTCAAGATTGCCTCGGGCATTGCCCAGTGCCGACCAGACGAGAACCAGAGTGCCGACAAGCAACAGTCCCTGAATCAGGAGACTACGCTGCCGAACACGCGAAAACATTGATTTTTTCATGGCAATCAAAGCCTCCTGTGGGTCGGGCTACCCGAATCGGTAGCCCTGCCGAATCGACGTCTCTAGTCCAGTACCGGTGCGTAAAGCACACCGCCATGACTCCAAAGATTGTTCAGACCACGATCAAGTTTGTAGGGAGAGCCTTCACCCAGGTTTCGATCGTAGATCTCGGCAAAGTTGCCAACCGCTGCAATCATCTCCTTCGCCCAGGTCTCCCGGAGTCCGAGTCGTTCACCGATGCCCGGCGTACTGCCCAGCAAACGGCCAACCGTGGGGCTTGGCGGTGCCGCAGCCATTTCCTCGACGTTGGCCTGTGTGACCCCATACTCCTCCGCCAGCAGCAGCGCTGCAAGGGTCCAGTTGGTCATGTCCACGAAAGCTTCATCGCCCTGTCGCATCGCCGCAGCAATGGGCTCACTCGACAGTTGATCACTGAGAATGATGTGCGCATCGGGATCATCGATCTCGGTTGCACGAAGCACTGCGAGGTTCGGGCCCCAACCGGCGAACGCATCGCAGCGATTGGCCAGGTAGGCGGCGCGCAACTCGGCCGCCTTTTCATAAGACACCATCTCATGTTCAACCCCGAGCGTCTGCAGATAGTCAGCGGTAATACGCTCGATGGTGGTTCCAGCCTCGACACAGATGGTGCCACCGTCCAGACCGCTGGCATCGGTGACACCCAGATCCCCGTGCGCCATCAGCTGAGTGCCACCAAAGAAATACGGCAGACTGAATTGCAGGCCCAGCTCGGTGTCACGCCCCATTGTCCAGCCAGTTGCCTTGATGATGATATCCACATCACCCGACTGCAAGGCCGGAAAACGTTGCGCCCAGCTCAAGGGGACAATCTGCGCCTTGTCAGGGTCTCCCAGTATGGCTGTGGTCATCGCACGACAGATGTCGATATCAAGACCCTTCCATTCGTTCTTGTCGTTGACCTCGACAAAGCCGAAATAGCTCCCGTTGTGACCAGAGCACAACATGGTTCCTCGATCCTGAATCTTCTGCACGGTTGGACCTGGTTCGGCAGCGTTCGCAAACAGGGGGAGCGCCAGAGCAAGCGCGGTAAGGCCGGTCAGTTTCATAAACATAGTGTCCTCATCAGTTGTTCCGTTATATGGCACGCAAGTGCTGACATATAGAATGACAGTTTTTCCAAACGGATGTCAACACTGATTCACGGATCACGCAGATGCGCGCGCGCCGGTATACATCCGGCGAACTGCAATGCACGCCAGACATGCACTATTTTTATGCATACGAAGAAAAGTCAGTGCCATGCGAAAACACGACCGCAAACGGTCCGAGCACGGTTGGATGTCTATTGGTGCAGTACGCACCGGATTCGACGCATGGCGCTTGATGCCTGACCTGTCGACAGGATTCCCGAGGTGGGTAATCGGTAGCTACCGAAATATCGTGCGCACCATGAAAGGGCACTCCGATCATCACCACGGTCCAGTCACGTGGTGGTACAGTCCTTCGGCCATGGAATCATGCTGCCTACGACGCGTGGAGCCGCCACGAGCATCGGGTTGTCTGCTCAAGAGAACCAGAACCGTACTATCCGTTGATTGCTCTGCCGGCAGCGCCATTGCCGGGAAGCTTCGTTACTCGTTGTAAAGAATGCCGGGATTCGTGGCAAGCGATGAAACGAGGTCTTTCACTATTACTTACTGCCTACTTCAATTTGTACTACTGCCTGTTGCCTGTCCTTTGTTGCTTGTAGAGAAAGACCCTGCCACCCCCAAACAGAACAGCTACTGCCAGAAGGCAGTAGCTGTCGATGAAGTCTCAGTCGCTCGGTTGCAGTTTCGCCTTGCCGAAGACAGAGGGATTCTGCCAAGCCTCATCCGTGCCGATCGGAGCCCACCATCCCCACTTCACATCACGATCACCACCATCGTTATCGGTATTGACCGCAACCTCCAGGCCGAAGGTGTCGCCCGGTACAAGACCGATGGACGAGAGCTTGACTCGAATCTCATAGAGTTGCTGATAGACCGAGCTTGCATTGTTCTCGTGACGATAACTGGTCACGTGTTCCGTCTCCATGCCAGCTGCCGAATAGTAGCCATCGATGGTTGGATCTGCCACATCGTCGCGGAACCGGAACAATCGCTGGAAGTCGTCATCGCCGAAGGCTTCTGCCTGGTCGTAACCGACGTCGAAATACAATTCCACGGAGTCATCATCCCACATGTCGACGGAATCGTTGAACCAGTCATCCAGCTCTTCGTCACCAATGGTGATCTTCACGTACAGATACTCACCATCATGCATCATCTCGAAGTAGTTGCTGGAGTAGCTGTATTGTCCATAGCGCCCCGTATTGTCAACCTGCAGATTTCCCAGTCTCAGGCTGTAACCGTAAGTATCATTGTCTACGGCCTTGCCCCATTCGTCGTAGTACTGATTGTTCTGGTAGCCGGTTTCCCAACGACCATCGACGTTGATGCTGGCATTGTCGACATAGGGCACGATGATCTGCGAGCCCTCTCTGTAGTCATGGATACCGTCGTTGTTGTCGTCGGGGTCGGCGTTATCACCAATTCCGTCGCCATCAGCGTCCGCTGATTCGTAGTAGTCGTTCGGGAACAGATCTATCGGATCCGGCACCCCGTCGTAATCCGAGTCTTCCTGATCGTCTTCTATGCCATTTCCATCGGCATCCGTGTCCATGTTGTCACCGATGCCGTCTGCATCCGTATCCCGCGTTTCGCTGGCGTCAGTCGGAAAGGCATCGTTTTCATCCGGCACACCATCATTGTCGTCGTCACGATCCGAGCGATTGCCAATGCCATCGTTATCCGTATCCTCGAACTCCTGGCCGTTGAACGGAAACGCATCGAACTCATCGGCAACACCATCGTTGTCATCATCACGATCACTGTCGTCCGGCAGGCCATCGGCGTCGAAATCCAGACTGAGACTGGTGGGCGACGTGCCACGCTCGATCTCCACGATATTGTCTACGCCATCACCGTCCTGATCGAAGGCATAGCTGAACAACTGTTCGGGCAAACTGATCGTGCTGCCTTCGTCCCCCAACCACGCAGTGGTGTCGGCTGCCGCCAGCAACAGATCGTCCTCTGCACGGCGAACCCCGACATACACCTGCAACTGCTGATCTCCGGGCAGACCGAGGGTCGACTCGAAGGTGCCGTCAAGTTCTTCCATGTTCTGCCCCGTTCCACCGGCCGTCACGGTTGCAGTGAGTGCGACACCGATCTGCTTCAGCCGCTCGGGAATCGAGAAAGACACATCGAGCGGCCGCAGATTCGAATCGTCATCCAGTGGCAGAAACCCCGGATCAGCGCCATTGCCGCCAGAATCCGATGATCCGCCACAGGCCACCAGTGAGGCCACCGAGAGCGAAATGGCGGTTGCCAGAAGAGTCCTGGAAAAAGGCTTGCCTTGATACCGATATGATGTCGCTGATGCGTTCATTGAATTTCCATGGCGGATTGCCGCCTGATGACTGTTGTCACAGTATGCGGTGAACGCTTGCTTGCATTCTGGCAACAATCACCTCGCCGAGTGCGTAATATTCACACTTGCGGCATCAGTCCAGTGTCTGTTAGCCAATACCCTGCAATAGCATCATTGACGACGGCACACAGCGATACTCAACGACGCTTCTTGATGGCCATGTGCTGCTTGACCATCTTGCCGAAGGCCTTGTCCTGCTGTCGCTGTTCTGCCAGAGTTGCCGAGTTCCTGGCGTCTTCCCGAGCCAGCTTCTCGTAATTTCTCAGTCGTCGTTCATCCAGCTGACCACTGCTGATTGCCAGCCGAACCGCACAGCCGGGCTCGTCGTGATGCCGGCAATTGGAAAACCGACATTGCAGCGACAAGGCTTCGATATCCTCGAAGACGTCCCTTACCGCATCGCCGACCTCAGCAAGCCTGACTTCACGGATACCCGGTAAATCCAGCATCAATCCGCCTGACGGCAGAATATGCAGTTCTCGGTAAGTGGTTGTGTGCCGGCCTTTGGCATCCTGTTCGCGGATTGCCGCAGTTTGTGCCAGCGTCCGCCCGGCCAACGAGTTGAGCAGTGTGGACTTGCCGACGCCAGAGGAACCGGCCAGCGCGATCGTCGAGCCTCTGCTTGTCCATGATTTCAGGTTTTCCAGAGAATCACCATCCAGTGCGTTGACCCGTTCGATGGGCACACACTCGCTGACACGCAGCGCTCGATCGACATAATCCCTGGAATCTTGCGTCAGGTCCGCCTTGGTGAGGACGATAACGGGATCGACGTCGGCCTCACGCGCCAGTGCCAGATAACGCTCCAGTCTGGATTCCTTGAATTCCTCATTGCAGGAAGTCACTACAAACAACGTGTCGATATTGGCCGCCAGCAGTTGTACTTCGACTTTCGTTCCCGGAGCCATGCGTTTGAAAACGCTTTTACGATCCAGTAGTCGCAGCAGCCTGTTGCCCGATTCATCGAGCACGAGCCAGTCACCGACAGTTACACGCTGTTCCGCTGGCCGGTCGTACCAATCCTGCCCCGGCGACAGTGCCCATGTGGTGGAACCGTTTCCGAGAACCAGTCCGGAGCGTTGCACCTGAAACACTCGCGCCAGTTGGCCATGCTCCATCTCTTCCAGCGTCAATTGCCGGGTAAAAAACGGTGACAGGCCCAGATCAGAGAGTTCTGCGTTCATGCCTGACTATATCAGTCCGGACCCACATGCTCCAAACAGTCTTGTGCCACTTCAGAGACGTCCAGCGCACACACTCGAGAACGATCATTCTGCAGACAACATATTCATGATCAAGCGGATCAGAAGGTCCTTCTGACTCGGGTCGGACTCCGCCACCAGCAAGGTGATGGCGGCCAGACCGGTGTCGTTGATCACGGCTTCACCCCGATCATCGCGCAAGCGTTGGTTGCGATACAGGAAGTCGACAAACAGAAATGCGCCACTGCGCTTGTTGCCGTCGGAGAACGGATGATTCTTGACAACGAAATACAAGAGGTGCGCCGCCTTGCTCTCGATCGTCGGATACGCGGGCTCACCGAACACGGTCTGATTCAGATTGCCAAGGATTCCCTGCAAGCCGTCCGCACGTGGCTGGGCAAACAATTCGCTTGCCTCGCCCCGCGCCATCAATTGATGCTTGAGCTCCCCCAGGGCAAGCATTGCAATCTCCGGCGTGGGCAGCAGACCACCGGACAGCCCCTCCGGTTCTTCCAGCAAGCCTTCGTCATAACGCTGCAGCCAGGTAAAGGCGCGGGAATAGCAGGTAATGATGCCGGTCGGACCATGAAGTTCGGCAGATTGGCTCGAATCATCGTCGGTCTGCATGCTGCGTCTCCCTGTAGATAGTCTCGATCAATCTACCATCTCCCCCGTTCGCCCCGTTCGCCTACTCTCCAACCCGAGAGCCACCCGAGCAACAACAACCAATGCCCGTCGTCAGTCGGATGCAGCCAGGCCGGCGTGTACGAAGGCTGTCAGCCACGACCGATTCCAGGAACACGCTGACAGACAAAAAAGTGTGTCTCGGGCAAGCATCCGGACGCATGCCGTGCGAAACTCCCTGTTCACAGACGTAAAGAGGGTGCCGTGTCCAACAATTTTCAATATGAGTTCAACGACGTTGCTATCGTATCGATAGAGGCCTGTGATGCACCCATCGTGGTCAGTTCTACGGCCATAGACGAGGCTCTTGCACCGTTTCTGCAACGTGTAGGTGCCGAATCCGGCCTGTTGCAGAAACTCGCGGGTATCGAAGAGCGCCGTCAATGGCCTGAGGACATATCCTTCATAGAAGCGTCGGCGCTGGCTGGTGAAAAGGCCATCGCCGCCGCCGGTATCGACCCTGCCCGTATCGGCATGATCACCAATACCAGTGTCTGCCGGGATCGCCTGGAGCCCTCCAGCGCGGTGTCCGTACACGATCGGTTAGGTCTGTCACCGCACTGCATCAACTTCGACATGTCAAACGCCTGTCTGGGCTTTGTCAATGCCATGCATATGGCGGGCACCCTGATCGAGGCTGGACAGATAGAGTACGCACTCATCGTCGATGGCGAAGGCACGCGGGAAATCCAGCAGAACACGATCAATCGCCTGCTGGATGAAAATTCCACAATGGCGGATCTTTTCTCGAATTTTGCCAGTCTGACGCTCGGTTCCGGCTCCGCTGCCATGGTTCTGGGCCGTCACTCGGATAACCCCGGCAGTCATCGGCTGGGACGAGGTGAATTTCGCGCCGCCACGGAACACCACGATCTGTGCGTCGGCTCGCTGGAGAGCATGCGCACCGACACCAAGGCCCTGCTGGCAGCCGGCACACAATTGGGCAAAGTCTGCTGGGACAAGGCCGACAGTGACGACTGGGGCGATATGGATCGCTACATCATCCACCAGGTGTCGCGAGTCCATACAGCGGCCATGGTCGAGATACTCGGCATTGATCACACCCGTGTGCCCCTGACCTTCCCGACCTACGGCAACATCGGTCCAGCGGCCGTGCCATTCACTCTGGCAAAGGAGACCGCCTCGCTCAACGCAGGCGATCGCGTGCTCTGTGTCGGCGTGGGTTCCGGCCTCAACGCTGCCTTCCTCGAAATCAGCTGGTGAACACCCGGCCCACTGCTCCGGCAAGTCTGCCTCCCGCAGGCATCATCGGTCTTGACCCCGCGTGGTCACGTCTGGTGCATGTTCCGGCAATCGATGCAGTGGGCCGCACATGGCACATCCTTGATAGCTGGATGGGCAGAGAGCACTCACCAGCGCTGACGCTGCTCTGTGTACATGGCAACCCATCCTGGTCGTTTCTGTGGAGAAAGTTGCTGGCTCGCATGGCCGACTCGCACCAGAATCAGGTGCGCGTGATTGCGGTCGACCAGCTGGACATGGGCTTCTCTGAGCGTACCGGCCTGAAACGTCCGCTCGCAACGAGAATCGACGACCTGTGCCAGCTGACCGACGCGCTGGATATCCGTGGACCGGTGGTGACAGTTGCCCACGATTGGGGAGGGCCGATTTCGCTGGGTTGGGCGCTGCGTCACCTGCCCCATGGCGGTGCAAACACACCGACTCACACTGATTCTGCGCAGCTCGCCGGTGTGGTGCTGACCAATACAGCCGTGCATCAGCCCCCGGGATCGCCGGCTCCTGCCGTGATCCGCCTGACGCGTTCTTGGCCGTTTCTGAGAAATGCCACGGTGAATTCACGCGCCTTCATTCAGGGTGCTATCGAGATGTCCCGGCCGAAACTCTCGCCGGGGGTGCGCGCCGCATTCCATGCCCCTTACCGCAAACGCTCACAACGCTTTGCCATTGCAGATTTCGTCGCCGATATTCCACTTGATGCCCATCACGAGAGCGCAGCCGCGCTCGATGCCGTGGCCAACGGCCTGACGCAGCTGGAACACGTGCCTGCCCTGCTGTTGTGGGGGCCACGCGACAAGGTATTCAGTGACCTCTATCTGCACGATCTTGAACAGCGCCTGCCTCACGCCGATGTTCACCGCTTTCCGGGAGCGGCACACTTCGTCGCAGAAGATGCCGATGTCGCCGGCGCCATCATCGTCTGGCTGGAGCAGTATCGACTGACCACCGATGAATCGAACAGCCCTGCTTCACCATTGACGGAGCAAGCTCCCGCACGGGCAGAAGAAACAACAACCATGGTTCGGCGCGCTCTTGCGGATTTCTCTGACGTATCGAAGACCAAGGAGGCGGTTGTCGAAATTGCCCCCGAAAACCGCTCCATCACCTTTGGCGAATTGACCGAGTGCGTCGAACATCTCGCGGCAGGCATGCAGGCCTTCGGTATTCGTGCAGGTGAACGTGTTGCCGTCATGATCACTCCCGGTATCGATCTGTGTCTGGCTGTTTATGCGTGCTGGCGGCTCGGTGCAACGCTGGTTCTGGTCGATTCCGGACTTGGCAGATCCGGCATGCAGGGCGCACTGCACAGTGCCAATCCTGCGTGGTTGATCGGTATCGACAAGGCCTTGCTTGCCGCCAGACTTCTGCGCTGGCCGGGCAAACGTATTGCTGTTGGCAAACGCTCCGCTTTCATGAACCGCTCCCTGGGAATCGTTACCGATATGGAAACCCTGGGCGAACAGGGTCATGTGGCACCCACGCCGTCGTTTCCAGCACCCGAGGCGGTAGCCGCCGTGGCCTTCACATCAGGCTCCACCGGGCCTTCCAAGGGCATCATCTATCGCCACCATCAGATCCAGGCTCAGCGGGATGCACTGATGTCCCTGTATCGGATCACGGAGAACGACCGTCTGGTGGCGGCCTTCGCCCCCTTCGCCCTGTACGGGCCGACCATGGGTATCACCTCCATCGTTCCGGATATGGACGTGACCGCTCCCGCGACACTGACCGCCCGATCACTGGCGAATGCAGTGGAACGAGTCAATGCAAGCCTGGTGTTCGCCTCTCCTGCGGCACTGACCAATGTAGCGGCCGGCAAGTCGACAATGAGCGATAACCAGCTGGCAGCCTGCTCCGGGGTGCGATTGCTGCTCTCGGCAGGCGCACCGGTTCGTGCAAGCCTGTTGACGCAGGCGACATCGATATTTCCTGCGGCAGAAGTACACACACCCTATGGTATGACTGAAGCACTCCCCGTTGCCGACATCGCGCTGTCCGATCTGCAACAGATCGACACGGAGACCTCGGTGACTGACTCTCATGCAAAAGGCGTCTGCGTCGGTCATCCGGTTGCTGGAGTCAATGTACAGATCGACCCACTCGACTCCCTCGGCGATCCGACAGGCTCCTTGCGCAGCGATCCCGACTTGCTGGGCGAAATCGTGATTCAGGCGGCTCATGCACGCGATAGCCATGACCGGCTGTGGCTGACCGATTATCGTGCTTCACAGCCAGCGGGCTGGCACCGTACCGGCGACATCGGCCAGCTGGACGACTGCGGCAGACTGTGGGTCGGTGGACGACTGGGTCATGTCATCACGACACCTCGGGGCATACTGGCACCAGTGGCCAGTGAGCAACGCATAGAGACCCTGCAGGATGTCAATATGGCTGCCGTGGTGGGTGTAGGACCAAGCGGTACTCAGGTGGTCGTGGCCGTTGTACAACTGCAGGTGACACCCACGGCAACCGGTGGCGCCTCGATGGAGCTGACAGACAGGGTCAGACAGGTCGTGGGCAATGATGTCGATATTGCGGCGGTTCTCGTGGTGAAGAAGTTGCCGGTGGATCGTCGTCACAACTCCAAGATCGATCGTGCAGCCATTGCCATCTGGGCATCTCGAACCCTGGCAGGAGACTCGGTCGCATCGCTGTAAGGGTGGTGAGCGAGTCGATGAACCAGTACTCTTGTACACTGAAAATTGATCGAGTGAGGCTGCGATGATCGGATCAAGTCAGGTGTTTGCATGAAAGTGCTGGTCACAGGCGCAACAAGCCTGATCGGTCGCCACGTGGTCTCTCGTCTTGTCGAACGTGGTGACCAGGTGACCGTACTGCAACGCCGTCCGTCCGGGTTGAACGGCGTTGACGAGGTGTGCTGCGACATCGCCGGTTCCGGCAATGCCCTGCCCGCAGGGTCGGACCATGAAAAGACAGCCGATAAAGGTAGCGATGAATTGCTGGCTGCGGCCATGGAAGGCCGGGACGCCGTCATACATCTGGCTGCCAAAGTCAGCATTGCGGGTCGTTGGGAAGCCTTTGAAGCCATCAATATCCGGGGCACTGAACGACTCATCAGGATGGCCGGACACTGTGGTGTGGAGAGGTTTGTCCACGTATCGACGCCTTCTGTCGCTCATGCGGGCCAGTCACTGACGGGGGCTCCCGCAGGCCCGGCAGACCCCGAGCATGTTCGCGGGCACTATGCCCGATCAAAGGCCATTGGCGAACAGATTGCGCTGGCTGCCAATACACAGGACATGAAGGTGATTGCCTTGCGCCCTCACCTGGTCTGGGGCCCTGGCGATACGCAGCTGATTCAGCGCATTGTCGACAGAGCCCGAGCCGGACGCCTGCTTCTCGTGGGCAGTGCTCTGGCGCTGATTGATACCACCTATATCGACAATGCAGCCGATGCCATTGTTGCCGGAGTAGACAACGCTGATCGCGCTGCGGGCCATGCGCTGGTCATCTCCAATGGGCAGCCGCGTACAGTGAGCGAGATCATGCAACGCATACTGCACGCCGCTGGCATGGATATCCCGCTACGGCATGTGCCTGCCGGGATCGCGATTACTGCAGGTACGGTGATCGAGAATCTGTGGCAACTACTGGACAAACAGGATGACCCACCCATGACCCGATTCCTGGCGGAGCAACTGGCCACGGCTCACTGGTTTGATCAGCGTGAGACCCAACGCTTGCTGAACTGGCAGCCCACCATTGGTATCGAAGAAGGTTTCCGGCAACTCGCAGCCTCCTGACCTCCATGAGACAAGAATCCTGCTGAATTCGGGTCATCTCATCGGCGTGGATCGACGAGGATCTTCCAGAGGGCTGACAGAACGGTTCACGGTTCAGTGAAGAATGAGCTGATGAGCCGTTGCACCAGTGACTCGAAGTGTGCCAGCAGCAAGCACAGAATGGGCTATCCTCCACAGCCGGTCTGACGGAGCAATCACATGTCTGACAATCAAATCTGGGTAGACGCCGACGCCTGTCCACGCACGGTGAAGGACATCCTGTTTCGGGCAGCAAAACGATTGGAGCTGACTGTCACACTGGTGGCCAACCAGTCGATTCCGATACCCAAATCCAGATTCATCAAGGCCGTCAGGGTCGGCAGTGGTTTTGATGTGGCGGACAACTACATTGTGCAACACGCCACGGCTGGTGATCTTGTGATCACGGCAGACATTCCGCTGGCGGCAGAGCTGGTGGAGATGGACTGTGCCGTCATCAACCCCAGAGGCGAACTGTACACCGCTGACAATATCCGAGAGCGACTGAACATGCGCGACTTCATGGACGACTTGCGAAGCAGCGGTGTGGATACGGGTGGACCACCGGCATTGAATCAGACCGATCGGCGTAATTTTGCCAATCAGCTGGATCGCTTGCTGATGAAGCTGGTTGCCGGCAAGCGACCATAGAGAATCACCAGCGAACATCTGTATGGTGAGCGCTGATCTGTTGACACACGACTGCAAGACACCCACCTTCACTCATACCCGTCATTTCACTCATGAACACCCTGCGGGGTGACGATGTGGCCACCGGTGGATCATCGAACCGGCATCAGCAGACCAGAAAATCACGGGGAATCCTGGATGCCAACTGCTTTTCGCAGTAATCCAGCAAGGCATCAGTGGTATGTCTTCTGTCTGCAAACTGCGTGCTGATATACAGGTGACGCGCCAGCGACAAGGATTCGAGCAGACAGATCCGACGTTCATCGACCAGCGCCCCTGCGGCCGCATAGCCTTGCACAAATGCCTGCTCGAGAGGCTGTAATGCCGATACGCAGCCATATCGACGCAGGGCAAATTCCTTGATGTGCGCAAGGAAGTTGCCGACATCGATTGCAGGGTCACCTTGCGACACCAGATCCAGATCGAGGAGCCAGATACGATCGCCATCGATCAGTAATTGATCCTGGTAGAAATCACGGTGAATCAGGCGGTCACGGGTTTCCGGCAAGGATCCAAATGCATGCATGGCTACGTCCCGCAAGGTCATGAGCCTGTCGGTCAGGTCTGGCCGCCCTGAAATCGCCTTGTCCAACGCCCCGGCAAGGACTTCCGCCTCGCTCTGCAGGGACCAGCGACGAGAACTGCTCACCGGCGTCGAATGAAGTACGGATAACGCTCGTCCGGCCTTCTCGAATGGCGTGGAGTCGGCACCGGGTTCGAGAGACAGACTCAACTCCTTCCCCGGCACCATGGCCTGGAACCAGATGTTCAGCAGGGTGTGAACCCCCAGGTTTTCCGGTACACACACACCCTGAGGATTGCTCTCATTCAGTCCGGCGTCACGTAGCAGATCATGCAGAGCCGGCGTTTGCACATCCGGTTTGCGGAACCTGAGCTTGCCCAGCACGACGAGCGGCTTGCTTACCAGCGAACGGCTTGTCTGTCGCAAGTCATACCGTATCAATGCCCGTCGCCCTGGCTTGTGACGCAACAAGCGGGCGGATGCCAGCGTCAAGGCACCGGACGTTGGCGCCAGAAGCTGCATCATGGGCTTTCGCATTGCATCGATATCCAGCGCCGACGTCAGCATCGCCGTGGCCTCGCTCTTCGATTCATGATGAGGCCGGACTCTGGCTCTCTTGAGCAGTGACTCCACTCTGCCGAGCAGCACCTCGGCCATATCATACCAGTTGGCATGCCGCTGACGAAAACCGTCAAAAATCAGCAACAACAAGGCCCTGGCATGAAACGCCTGAATCAAGCGCATATCGGTATCCGGCAACACCTCCTGATACCCATCGATGAAAGCCTGTTGGGCGCATCGCGCAACAGGCAGATCGAGACTGCCATCCAGCGATTGATGCTCCAGCCGCGCAAGAAAGCAACCTACATCCCGCAGTGGATTGCCGATCATGGCACGGTCCCAATCAATGACCACCGGATGAATTCCCGTGCTTTCGATTCCGGCCGCATTTTCATCGGCAAGGATTACCTGATCGGCACTGAAGTCTCCATGAATCAGTGTCAGGCGCGAAGCTGAACCAGAACAGACCTCATTGGCCAGACTGGCAAGCCGATTCAATCTCGGAGACAGTCGGGGTGCCAAACGTGTGTAATCCTCCGAGATATCGAGCAAGGGCCTCATCAGCGAGTCGTGAGTCTCTCTGGTGAACGGCAATCGAACCTCGGGCTGTGACTCATGGAACTGTGCAAGCCAACTACCGGTCGTGAATAGCGCCTCACGATGCAATTCTCCAGACAGGACCGGACACAGCGAAGGTCCCGGGGTCCAGGCACTGGCAATCGAGTGGCGCCTGTCATTGATGCCCAGAATCTGCACCCCTGACAGCAGTGAGCATAGTCTCGCTCCCACCAGAGCCTTGCCGAAACCTCGAGGGTCAACACACTTCACCAGAGCTCGAGGGTATCCGTTTACATGCAGTCGCGACACGATGCGACGATTCGGCTTGTAGCGCAACATTACAGTCTCCAGTCGACCGATTGACCCGGATTTCGGCAGCAACTTTTGCAAGAACCGACCCCGCTGTTCAGCCAGGGTCAACTTGCGGGCGGCTCTGAGATGTCGATCAAGTGCCATCGGCACCAGCGCTACACAGGCATCATCCAGCAAGATGGCCTGCGACTCCCCCCCGTTCAATTCACTGCGAGCCTTCACCTTTGCAAAGCGCTCAGGCGGGTATGCCATCACTGCATGGGCATTGCCGATACCATCCACGACACCAGCTGTACAAGAAGTACCGGGCTTGTAGTTGAAGTAGCTTGTCTTCTCCAGATTGATACCCAGGCGTTGCGACAACAGCTCATTGTCCAGCATCAAAGCCAGGCCGGGGAGCCTGCTTTCCCGTTTGATGATTTCCAGGTCAGCGTGTGACGGCATGCATCTTTCCCTGTCGTTGCTCGGAGCTCTCTGAAGAAGCCCATAAACGGGCATACTGCCCACCTCGTAGCACCAGCTCCTGATGCCCTCCATCTTCCGGTATACCTTCGCGCGAGAGGCACACGATGCGCTCGCAACACGACGCCAGTTTCAGATCATGTGTGATCAGGAAGCTGGTTCGTCCGGTGCAGATGCGTTCGATGGCATCGATCACCACCGCCTCACTGTTGCGATCAAGTCCCACAGTCGGCTCGTCAAGCAACACGATCGGGCAGTCACGCAACGCAGCTCTGGCAATGCCGATGCGCTGCCGCTGCCCGGCACTCAAGGATGTGCCACGTTCCGAAACCACGGTAGCGTAGCCATCCGGCATCGCCATGATGAATTCATGCGCATTGGCCAGGCGTGCAGCCGCCTCGATCTGCTCATCGGTCACTTCCCCTTCTGCCCCCAGTGCAATATTCTCTCGCACACTGGTCTGGAACAGCAGGTTCTCTTGCGGCACCAATGCGATTCGCTTTCTCAGGCTGGTCAGTTCGAAATCCCTGATATTCAGACCATCGAGCAGAACACGTCCTTGCTCCGGATCGTAGAAGCGCAGTACCAGACTGATGAAGGTAGACTTGCCGACTCCGGACGCACCGGTAATGGCAACACGGGTACCGGGATCGATCGACAGAGAAAAATCGTCGAGAACAGGCAGAGCATTGCGCCCGTACCGAAAAGAGACGTGATCGAACTGCACTCTGCCGCTGAAGGAGGGGGCACGCTCGGCCGCCCGCCCATTCCTCACCTCCGGCACTTCATCCAGTAGCTCGATGACACGCTCGCCCGCAGCGGTCGCCTTGGCCAGGCGACTGCTGTACTTGGCATAATGGCGTACTGGTCGAAACGTGTTTTTCAGGTAGGTGATGAACACCAGCAGATCGCCCGGGCTCAGTCGCCCGGCCTGAATCTGCAGGGTACCGAACCACAACACAATGGCCATGCCAATGGCGAGCAGCAGATCGACGCTGCGCTCCATGGCTGCGGCCAGCTTCTTTGCCTGGACCCCCTCTTTCAGACTCTTCCGGTTCTTTCCCTGAAAACCTTCGGCCACACGCTCTTCCAGCGTGAATGCCTGTACGGTACGAATGCCGGCGAGCGATTCGGCTGCTATGGATGCCATATCGCCTTCTCGCTTGCGTTGCTTCCGACTGATCATCTGAATCTTCCTGCCGATTCGCCGGGTGTTCAGGCACAACAGAGGCAGCGGCAGAAGTGCCAGTAGTGTCAGCTGCCAATTGAGCATCAGCATGACCGTGATCATCCCCACCAGCATCAGCAGGCTGACAGCTAACGGAAGAGCCGCGGTGACCATCGTCTCCTTCAGCATGCCAACATCGCTGATGAGGCGCATGGTCAGATCTCCGGTCCGCACACGCGTATGGAACGACAGAGACAATCGCTGCAGATGGTCGAACAGATCCCGGCGGATATCAGTCAGCACCCGATTGCCGATCAGCGCAAATCCGACGGTCGCCATATATTCGAAAGCGGCCTTGAGGGCAACGATGACAACAACGGCGATGCAGCACCAGGCCAACAATTCGCCAGCCCCCAAACCGGAAAACCAGGCCTGCCCGTTCATGACAGGAATACCAAGCATGCTCGGCACTACCTGATCGATGATGTATTTCAGTGGCCAGGGTTCCAGCAATCTGACCAGCGTGGCAAGTACCAGCGCCAGCGTCGATCCGGCGAGCAACACTCGATGCTCGCGTAGATAGGGGGAGAAACGCACCAGCACCCGCCGCAGTCCGGGAACCGTCTGGCGAACAGAGGTTGGACGGTGACCCTTCCTGTCACTCACGATGCAACCGTCAACCGCCGATCGGGATTCGCCAGTCTCAGCACGTGGCTGGCTACCTGATTCCAGTCATGATGGGTGATAACATGCTCGCGTGCTGTAACACCGAGACGCCTGGCCAGTTCCGTATCACTCGCCAGATGTTCCAGCTTCGAGGCCAGAGCCAGCGGATCACCGGGGGGACACAACAGTCCATTGTGCTCGTCCCGTATCACGGATTCCAGGTGACCGACGCGACTGGCCACCACAGGCAAACCGGCTGCCATGTATTCATGGATTTTCAACGGAGAGAAGTAGAACGGCTGATCACCTCGATAAGGGGCGACAGCCACATGCATGCGAGCCAGTTGTCGCGGCACCTCTGAGGGAGTCTGCTTGCCGGTGAATTCCACACAATCTGCCAACTGCAAACGTCCGACCTGTGCTTCCAGGGAGCTTCTCTCAGGACCATCACCGACAATGAGCAAACTCGCATCAAGACCGCGCTGACGTAGCAACAGAAACGCCTGTACAAGCGTTGTAACGTCGTGCCAGGGTTTCAGAGTGCCCAGAAACCCGATGGTGAAAGGGCCAGCCGGCTTGCGAGTCTCTGGAAAGCGACGAGGATTGACGCCATTTTCCACGACATGAATGCGATCCGGCTGCGCCCCGAGTGACCTGGCATATTCGCTGACCGCCGGTGAAACCGCTGTGACGACCTTTGCGCAGCGCATGGCCCGGCTGGCCATGGAGCGCGCTTCAAGCGCCAGAGGCAATTGTCGGTGGCGTGACTGTTCTTCGATCAATGGCGCATTGACTTCGAGTACACCCGGAATGCCTTTGCGCAAGGCCACGCTCATGGGAGCGTGTGTGAACAGTGAATGACGTTCGTAAACGAGGTCACAGGGTGCGGGTCCGGACAGTGCACGGGAAATCAGTTCATTGCTCTCCATCGTCAGTCGCGCTCGCCGCGTGGCGTTCCTGTTCTCATGTCGTGGCAGAGGAATACAGGCCAGATGTGCAAGATCGCGTGGCGGAGTTCCTTCCAATCGCGGTGACATGATCGTGACACGAATACCCTGCGCCAGAAAGGCTCGAACCATTTCCTGAACATGAACCGAGGCGCCCTTGCAGCCGAATACCGGGATACCCTGATCGGCACAGACATATAGCAAATGCATCACGCGGCTCCCTGCTCTACCCTGGCATGGGCACCGATGGCAGTGTCGAAGACGGATCTGAGGACGGCCGAGTTTCGTTTCTGATCGAAGTTCCTTTCGACTCTCCTGCGCCCGGCCCTCGCCAGCCGCTGCCGGAGCGCCTTGTCATCGAGTATTCTGAGCATCGCGGACGCCAGTGCCTCGGCGTCTCCCTGCGGCACGCACAAGCCGGTTTCATTGTCGAGGACAAGCTCCGGAATACCCGTCACATCGGTGCTGATGCACGGTACCCCGAGAGCCATGGCCTCGATCAGAACAGTCGGCAGGCCATCCCGATTACCATCATCTCCGACGATACAGGGGCAAGCCAGCAAGGCAGAGCTGCGCATGGCAACGAACACCTCGCTCTGTGGTCTTGCTCCCAACAGGCGCACACTGTCGCCGAGCTTGCCGGAATCAATCTGCGCCTGAAGATTGCGCATTTCATCGCCGGTACCCACAATCTCGCAGTTCACTTGCCTGCCGGCATGCACCAGAATCCGAATGGCTTCCACCAGGATGTGAAATCCCTTCTTTTCCACCAGACGCCCCACAGCCAGCAAACGAGTGGCCGTCGGTTCCGGATCCTGATAGGCAAATCGCGTCAGATCCAGACCGTTGTAGATGCGTACGATACGATCGGAGTGACATTGGTATCGCTGCCGCAGGAAATCGACGTTGAACTCTGAGACTGTTACCACGTGAGACGCATCGTCAATTTTCGACTGCAGCTGTTGGGGGACATCGTAGTGGTAATAGATGTCCTTGGCATGGGCGGTGAAACTGTAGGTAATACCGGCCAGTCTGGCCGCCAGTCTGGCAACACTGGTTGACACCGTACCGAAATGAGCATGAAGATGAGTGACTCCCCGCTTCTGGCACTCCATGGCCAGCATCATCGACTGCGCTACATTGCGTGCATTCTCACCCTTGAAGGACGCGAGTATTTCCCACGCCTTCGGCAGTGCTCGCAGCGTCTGTACCATGAGCTCCCACAAGGAATCGGCACTACGCAGTTTGTCCGGTAGCCGTGTCACCGGCGCCCTGACCTGACCCAGCGTATCCTGGAAATGGGTCTCTTCCACAGGGCGAAGCGCGAAGATCTCGACAGGCAGCCCAGCGGCCTCGTGCGCCAGAATCTCATTGACGATGAACGTCTCTGAAAAGCGTGGATAGCGCTTCACGACGTATCCGACTTTCACCCCGCGCGACGGTGATTCTCCCTCGGTGTTCCGAGTCATATCCAGCGTCAGGTCATGACCGTGCGAATGATCGTTGGTCTCGGAAGACAAGTGGTATGTATCCATTGGTATCAGCCTGCCTCACTCAGGGGAGCAACAAGGTCGCTCAGAAATCGCTCTGCCAATGCAGTCACTCGATCCAGTCCATTCAAGTCCACGATCGAGCGGGCTATCGTATTCGGTTTGCCATGAAGTGAAGTCATCCATCGAGACAGGCTCTCCGCATCCAGTCGCTCGGGATGAAGCAAGTCGACCAGGGAATGGGCTTGCAGTAACCCTGCTCTCAGCCATTGTTCCTGGCGAGGTGCGACGCGCGGCACTATCAGAGCAGGCCGACCCAGCGACAGCACCTCACACACCGTGTTGTAGCCCCCCATCGACACGATGCCGGCAGCGCCCTGCATCAGCGCGATCGGCTCTCGGATGAAATCCACCAGGGTGAGATCAGGGTTTGCATCCACCATTTTCTGTATCGAGTAGCGCCTGTCCTTCGCCATCTGCGAACCCGTGATCAGTATTCCGCGATATCCGGCAGGGAGCGAGGCAGCGGAGAAGGCTTCACACAAGGCCCCACCATCCTTTCCACCACCGACGGCGCAGAGCACATAGGGACGACAATCATCTCCCAGTATCGAGTCACGACAATGCCAGGCAGCCGGATTGTTCAGCCTGGCTGATTGATCGAGAAACCCGGTATGACTGGCCTTGCGGCGAATATCCTCTCCAAACTGGCAGTCATCGATCAGGTCATAGATGCCTGGATCGCCATAGACCCAGACCTCATCGTAGAAATCCCTGATGGCCTCGAAATTTCGTTGCCGGAGCCACTGCTTGCGAACCGTGGAAGGGGAATCGATGACATCGCGCAACCCCAGCACGACGCTGGTTCGCGGATTGCTGCCACGTAAATGCTGGAGCGTGCTGTTCAATTCCGATTGCGCTCCTCTGGGAACATTGTCCACGATCAGCAACTCCGGTTCGAAACTCATGATCGCCGCCTTGATGATGCTGGCTCTCAGTTCCGTCAGTTCGCCAAGATTGCTGCCAAGGTCTCGCGGCTGATATTGCCCATCACTGCCCTTGCTGTAGGCTGGCAAGGTCAGGCAATCAACGCCCGCGGGGATCTCGAATGCACCGGCTTCACGCATGCCTGCAATCAACAGAATCTCCGCTCGACTTGCGCTACGCCGCAATGCATCAGCCAGCAACAGATTGCGACGAAGATGCCCGAAACCCAGCGTATCGTGCGAATACAATACAATGCGTGGATGCCGTACGGTGCTGGCTCTGTTGCCTTGTCCAACCTCTGTCGGTAGAGATCTTTCCTTTACGCTGATTGCAGGAGTTTCCATGAGCTGCACTTGTCCCTGGTCTACGAATCGAGTGACGACAATTACAGTGCCGCATCTGCACGCGCTGCGGAATTAGAATTCGATAAGAACGCTTACTTTCCCGTTTCAGATCGGCAATGATTACAAAGTCAAAATGCGCTACAACAGTGCAACAGAGAGAACTCTTACTCGCTCGTTCAACGGGTTCTTCGCAGAAACGATCCTTCATGAACGGCGTCCGGGAACCTGACAGGCATGCGTGCAAGATCCAAGATCATCCTGAGTAATGCCGCGTTGTTTCTGGGCGTTTCGAGCACTTGCCTGATCATCATTCACGCGGTCATTCTGTCTAATGCGAATCGACTACACCTGCAGGAGTCGTACGATCAGTTGCAGAATGTTCACGTCATGGCCAGCGCGGCCAATCAGTTGTCTGAACAACTGGCTGAGCTCACGGTCCTGGGGCTTGAAGAAATCGCGGCGGTCGATGAAGCAGATCGTGAGTTATCCGAGGCGATCGATCAGCAACTCGACTTCGTCAACGCAGAAATACAAGGTATCGAGGACGACCCCGAAGAATTGCAACAGGAACAAGGCGAAATAGCCAAGATCCACCTGTTGCAGGATATTCAGACAGATCTCATGACGAATTCCCGGCGAATCATCGACAAGCTGACGGTCAACGATCAGGTGGCGGCAACACGAATCTATCGTGACGATATCGAACGTTCCCTGGACAATGAGATGGACGAGCTCATCGCACTGCTGCTCGAGGAAGAGAGCAGGGAAATCCAGCAAGCGCTGGTCGATTCCGACGAACTGGCCTGGCGCTCACTGGTTCTGCTGATGGCGGTCATCGCCATCGTTGCCTTGATGACGATGACCAATGCCTACCTGATCAACAGAACCATTGCCAGACCTCTCGTTTCGCTGACGCGAGCCACAGAGGCCGTCACACGAGGAGAGCTCACTCACGCAATCCGTATTCCATCAACCGACGAGTTCGGCGAGCTCGGCAATCGATTCAACCACATGCTGAATCAATTGGCGGCGGAACGGGAACGAGTCAAACAGGCCCAATCCGTACTGGAACAACAGGTCATGGAGCGCACCAACGAGCTGGCAACGGCCAATCTCAAACTCCGGGATATCGATGCGAGCCGCTCGAACTTCCTCGCCGACATCAGTCATGAACTGCGCACACCCTTGACAGTGCTACGCGGTCAGGCCGAGATCGCATTGCGTGACCCCGAGCGAGAGGTTGACGACATGCGTCATACCCTGCAGCGCATCGTCACCAAGTCAGCACAGATCGGGCGTCTGGTAGACGACCTGTTGCTGTTGTCTCGCTCTGAAAGCGGCTCCATCGGCATTGAGGATGGTGATGTGAAATTACAGGACGTCATCGCCGATGTCCTTCTGGATAGCGAACAGCTTTCCCGTCGTGGCAGAATATTCATTTCTGCCAGGCAACCCGAAGAGCCTGTCCTGATCCGTGGCGATGCGCAGCGACTTCGCCAGGCGATCCTGATCGGCCTGGACAATGCCGTCAAGTATGCGCCTGATCAATCCACGGTCAGCATCGAACTGCTTTGCGACGATCAGCATGCCCACATATTCCTTCGTGATCAGGGACCCGGCTTTGGCGAACAGGAACTGCTGTGTGCCTTTGATCGCTTCTATCGCGGCACTGATCCCAGCGGACGTTCCAGTCGCGGACTCGGGCTGGGCCTGTCAATTGCAAAATGGATCACGGAACAGCACCAGGGCAGCATTGGCATTGAAAACGACGAAAACGGAGCCGTCATCCACCTCCGCTTGCCTCTGACAGAGAACATGACATGAGCGAGAAGACAGGTATTCTCATCGTTGAAGACGACGAAGAAATTGCCGAGTTTCTTCAGATAGGATTGAGTGCGGAAGGCTATCAGGTGAGCGTCACCCACAATGGCCACAACCTTCTCGAACGTGTCGCTCGCGATAGCCCCGCCCTGCTGATTCTCGATCGCATGCTGCCAGATGACGACGGAGTCGATCTGTGCAAGCAACTGCGCGGTGCCGGGCTCGATACCATGGTATTGATGCTCACAGCCAAGGACACAATGGATGACAAGATCGATGGTCTGCGAGCAGGCGCCGATGACTACCTGACCAAACCGTTCGGTTTCGGTGAGTTGCTCGCACGGCTGGAAGCCCTGTTGAGGCGCACCAGCCATGCGGGTGATGCGCAGAGCATCAACATCGATGACCTGCGGATAGACTTGTCAATCAAGGCTGCGTTCCGTGCCGAGATGCCACTGTCCCTCACCGCAACTGAATTTTCCTTGCTGCGTTTCCTGGCCGAAAACGCGGACATGGTCATGAGTCGGGAAGAGATACTCAAGGCTGTGTGGGGCTATGATTTCGATCCGACCACCAATGTCGTGGAGGTCTACATCAGCTATCTGCGCAAGAAAGTCGACAGCCGACACGAAACCAAACTGATCGCGAATGTACGTGGTTTCGGGTATGTACTGCGGTCGCCGAAGGAAGCTTGAACTACAGCGAGTGGTCAGAACCTTTCTGATCGTCGAGTCTCTCGGTTGCCGCCGGAACGTCGATGGTACCGATCGTCGGCAGCACCGCTCCGAAAATGATGGTAGCGTGCGCCCATGCTCGATATCCTCCATCAAGACGATCACCTGGTCGCAATCAACAAGCCCAGTGGCCTGCTCGTTCATCGCAGTCTCATTGATACAGGAGAGCAGGAATTCGCCCTGCAATTGACTCGCGATCAGATCGGGCAACGTGTCTATCCGGTACACCGCCTCGACCGTCCCACCTCGGGTGTTCTTCTGTTTGCCCTGAACGGCGAGATCGCCAGACAGTTGTCCGCACAATTTGTTGAGCGGCAGGTTCACAAGCAATACCTTGCTCTGGTTCGCGGCCATATTCAGGACACTGGCCGGATCGATTATCCACTCAAGGAGGAGCAGGATAAGATGACGGACAAACTGGCCGACAAGCACAAGGATGCGCAGAGTGCCGTCACCGACTACCAGGTCATCGAAAAACGCGAACTGCCCCATGCCGTGGGTCGCTATGCCAGCGCTCGCTTCACACTGGCAAGCCTGGTACCACACACCGGTAGAAAGCACCAGCTCAGACGCCACATGAAACATGTGTTTCACCCGATCGTCGGCGATACCACGCATGGCGACGGGAAGCAGAATACCTTCGTGCGCCAGCAGTATCACTGTCAACGGCTCATGCTGCACGCAGCCAGTCTGCGTTTCTCACACCCGGTCAGTGAGAAAACCATCGATCTTCAGGCACCGGTGCAGCAGGACATGCGCGAGGTTCTGACGGCGATGGGCTTCGCCTGGCGTCACAAGACTTGTCCGGCACTCCTGTGACCTGAACGGTGGACTTCATCGCCAGTCTTGACGCATCCTGAGCTCGCGACGTTCATCTGCAGGATCGCCAGGTTACATTGAACCCATGCCCACACCCATCGTCCTGAATCAGCCGCAACCGAAACACAGCCCGCTCGAAGACGTGCAAGGCTTTGCGATCTCTCTGGTCACCACCGCCATCGGTCTGTCCATCATCGCGCAACTGGGGTTCATCACGGGGCAGACGGCAGGTCTGGCACTTGTCATCTCCTACCTGACAGGCTGGTCGTTCTCCTGGGTGTTCTGGTTGATCAATCTGCCCTTCTATGCACTCGCCTGGACGCGAATGGGTCGGGAATTCACGCTGAAGTCGATTGCCTGCGTGACGATACTCAGCCTGCTGATGGCGCTGATTCCGAACTGGCTGAGCTTTGACCACATCAACCCGCTCTTCGGCATCATCACATTCGGAATCCTGACAGGATACGGACTGCTCGGCACCTTCAGGCACAAGGGCAGCCTCGGCGGTCTGGGGGTCGTTGCACTCTATGCTCAGGAGCATCTCGGGGTGCGCGCCGGCCTTGTACAACTGGCATTCGACGCCGTCCTGTTTGCCGTTGCCTTCACCCTGTTCGAACCTTCGCGCGTGCTGTACTCACTGCTGGGTGCACTGATCCTGAGCGCCGTCATCACCTTCAACCATCGACACGACCGCTATATTGCCGACTGACACCGGCGTGGCTGATTCCGCAACGCCTGTCCGCTGTTGCCATCGCGCCACACTGTTACAGCTGGCTTCGTGACCCTGTCACTGGTAGGCTGGAGTCTGCCGCGTTCATTGGTCTGGATCGCACTCTGCGGCCGTGCATGGATCTGACGCAATGTCGGGAGGCTCTGCATCATGGACACTGTCGAATTCACTCGCATGCAGGACGGCACAGCCGAGGAGTATGCCTTTCTGGAAGGCCTCGAACAGGAATACGCTGCGCAGCTGCCGAGACGCATCGAGGCACAGCTGCAGAATCTGGCGAACTCATTGAGCGGTTATCGGGTGAACCGCCTGGAGCATTCGCTGCAGTCAGCTACCCGTGCCTGGCGCGATGGTCGATCAAGGGATTACATCGTGGCGGCACTGGTGCACGATATCGGCGATGAGCTGGCTCCATACAGCCACAGTGAGCTGGCTGCGGCCGTACTGCGTCCGTTTGTCAGTGAGCGCCTGTACTGGATTGTCAGAACACACGGCGTCTTCCAGATGTACTACTACGGCGAACAGACCGGGCAGGACAAGCATGCGCGTGATCGTTACCAGGGACATGTCTGGTTCGATGATGCCGTCGAATTCTGTGAACTCTACGATCAGAACTGCTTCGATCCGGCATACAAGAGCCAGCCGCTGTCATTCTTCCGACCGATGCTCGAGGAAGTATTCACCCGTGAACCCTGGACCGTCGAGGGCAACCGTTCCTGACAGGTGAGAGCTGCGCCTGACTGTCCGGTGTCATTGGCATGGGTTATGATCAACCATCATGATTCACTGTTGCCACTACGAGACCACCACTGGCCAACGGCTGCAGATTGTCGTTGGTGACAAATTCATTGACCTGACCTGGACCACCGATCACTGGTGGAAGGGTGAAGTCGAAATCAGCGGCGCCTACCGTTATCGGCTTGTGGAAGGCGACACGATAGTTCGACAGGAGTCAGGCCCGGATCACGAGCCACCACCGGGGCTGGCTCACGGCGCACAGGTAGTCGATCGCTGGCAAGACCAGGACGCGCTTCGTACCTCACGCCGTTCCAGCCTGTTCTCCCGTGCACGTGCGGTTCATCATCGAGCTGAACCCTGCACAGTTGCGGAGAATTCTGACCGGGTATGCTTCCGCCTGCTGGAACCGGACGTACCTTCCGGCTGGCACCCCGTGGTGCTGGTAGCGGGCGACACGAATGGCAACACGATCCCGATGCGCCCCGCGCGCGACGGCTACCCCTGGTGGGAGGCCGTACACGATACGGCACCAGCGGCTGGTTATCGCTATGCCCTGCGACGACCTGACGGAGGCCTGGAGCCTGAAACCGGACAACAGCGAATCGTGCCGCCAGACGCCACCCGGATGGTGGTGGTCGACGAAGCCATTCGAGGACGCCGCGGTTGGCGCGGCGCTGGCCTTGCTTTGCCGGTGTTCGCGCTGCGCGGCGAGCACTCCCTTGGTGTTGGACAATTCAGCGACCTTCCCGCTTTCATCGACTGGGCTGCCGACGCCGGCATGAGCCTTGTCCAGCTACTGCCCATCAATGACACGACGGTCACGCACGATTGGCACGACTCCTACCCTTATGACCCGGTATCGGTTCACGCCCTGCACCCCTTGTATATCGATGTGCTCGACCTGCCGGGTGCCGGCGCCGTGGTTGACGAGGTGACACGGCTTCGGGGCGAACTCGACGGCCTTCCCCAGATCGACTATCTGCGGGTCATGAGCGCCAAATGGGGCCTGTTGCGCAAGCTCTACGCCGCCGACAGGAAGTATCAGGGCCTGCAGGCCTTCATGGAAGCCGAGTGGGACTGGCTTGGCCCCTACGCCCTGTGGTGCCTGCTTCGTGACCGTCACGGCACGGCTGATCGCAGTGCATGGGGCGTCGATGCAGGCTTCGACTCTGCTCGTGTTCTGGCTGTACGGCAACCGGATCATCCAGATCATGACGAATTCCGGTTTCACGTCTGGTTGCAGTTCCACCTGCACCGCCAGCTAGAGGCTGCCGCCGAACACGCCTGGAGCCGCGGTGTTGCCCTGAAGGGTGACCTTCCCATCGGCGTCTCTCCGCACAGCGTCGAGACCTGGGTGCACCCCGAGTGGTTCAACATCGGCACCCAGACAGGCGCCCCGCCGGATGACTTTGCTGTCGATGGGCAGAACTGGGGCTTTCCGACCTACGATTGGGAGGCGATGGCAGATGATGGTTACCAGTGGTGGCGGCACCGATTCGCAGCGCTTGCGCGAACCTTCGATGCCTATCGCATCGATCATGTGCTCGGCTTCTTTCGAATCTGGGAAATTCCCGAAGGCCAGCCCTCCGGGCTGCGTGGTCGCTTTCTACCCTGCCTGCCGCTGACCGAGCCCGAGCTGCGCGGCTGGCTGGATGACATCGACCTCGCCCCTCTGATCACGCCTCTCGGTGACGATCCTCGCAACCAGACATTGCTGGCGGTTCCGGGTGGCTGGCACCCACGAATCCAGTGGTGGAAGACAAGCGGCTACGAACAATTGTCCGCCGCGAATCGCTCGGCGTTTGACGACATGGCCAATGCCTTCTTCTACTCCCGTCATGATGCGCTGTGGCGAGGCCGAGGCCGGATGGCGCTGCGCGGGGTGGTCGAGGCAACCGACATGCTCGCCTGTGGCGAAGATCTGGGCATGGTTCCACCGCAGGTCCCGGAAGTGATGCGCGAACTGGGCATGCTGTCACTCGAGATCGAGAGAATGCCCAAGCAGCTGGGACACTGGCGAACCGATCCAGCCACGGTCCCGTATCTGTCCGTCACC
The DNA here is from genome assembly GCF_052681095.1 of Granulosicoccus sp. 3-233. NCBI lineage: Bacteria > Pseudomonadati > Pseudomonadota > Gammaproteobacteria > Chromatiales > Granulosicoccaceae > Granulosicoccus > Granulosicoccus sp. 3-233. Next base: position 151,294 of record NZ_JBQYLE010000002.1, on the reverse strand, counting down.
AGTACAGGAACACACGACATGGCCGTGCTGCGTGGCTGGTGGAGAGAATCGCCCGCAACAGCCGCTCTCCTCTGGAATGAAGTGCTCGAGCACGGTGGCCAGGCACCCCTCGAGCTCCCCCCTGCTGCCGCCGAGCATCTGGTGGCCGCGCAATTCGCCTCGCCGGCAATGCTGGCAATCCTGCCTCTGCAGGATCTTCTGGCAATCGATGCGGAGCTTGCGCATGAAAACCCCGATGCCGAGTGCATCAATGTGCCCGCGGATCGCCATCATCGATGGTGCTACCGCTTGCATCTGACTACCTCGGAGTTGCATTGTGCAAGCACCCTCACCTCGCGACTGCGACTGCTGGTGGAACGTGCCGGTCGGGCCACATCCTGAATTCAAGACTTGCAGCAGCAATCTGAAGGCTTCTACTGGTAAAGGAAAATCGCCAATCGGAAAGCTGTTCTGTCAAACAACACCCGCCATCCTCTGCCGGAACAACTCAGACGACAATTGGTTAAGTCAGCCGGAGGAATCGTACCTCCGGCTTCTCGCAGAATCTGGCATGAACGCCTCCGCTCACCAGGCCTCCATCGATCCGCCTCTATATCTGCCATCTGAAACCCAATGTGGGAACAGACCAGGATGACTCCGTTCTTGTGCCCGAAGCCACCGATGGGCGCGTAACCAGTGTCCCTCCATTTATTTGAATTTCCTCATAACCCATTGGATCACGACTTGTATTTCACTCGGCTTTGTGAGCATCCTCTGGAACGATGACGGCGTTCTGAGGTGTCTTGTGAGAAAGTCGACAGGCAGGAAACACGGTGCTACTTCACCGTCAAGTGCTAACAGAATATAGTGGGTCTGGTGGCGCGTGGGGAAAGAACAGGAGCCCCGCGCTCTTAAGCAAACATAATTTGCAACATCGCCGCGGTGTCGCCCATCCGCTGGATTGATGACAGCGAAGGACTTTCTCTATCGGGATTCGGTCCACTCCCAAACTGCAACACCGAGCGAGCACTACGAGTTCGAGTCACCGAGCGAGCATCCCATGTAAACGTCTACAGCAAATCCCCGCCAAATTGTTCGTCTATCCAGATATTGACCCGCGGCCGTTCAGACCATCGAATCGCGTACGAAGTCCATGACTGAAATAGCGTGTCAATGGCGATCCTCGTGGGGGGATCCTCGGTGGAGTATTTCTTCAGTCATCGTCACCCCTCTAACACGAAGGATATCGACTGATTTTCTGGTGCCACAAGCAGACTGAATATAAATGAGATATTGACAAATTCATATGCATGTTTGTCCCTGTTGATCTCTACATCAAGACACCTTGCAACAGCCTGCACAAGGCGTCTCTATCAAACAATTAACGCAAGACAGGCTCTAGTTGAAAATGAGGGCTTTCATCTCTCCAGAACAAGATGACATAGGTGATAACAACGACTCATTAGTCATCGGGATACCAGGTTAGACAGACAACAGATCTAACCACCTGGAAAGTCTGTCTGACAAAGCAGAAGAATACTGCCGGAGTGTGAATCTGCAGTTCATGTTTCCACCCGCTCTGACGAACATCACAAATTCCACTTAGCGGAATTGTTTGACTAATCAGACCAAATCTATTGACTCCACTCCATCAATTACGGAATAATTTCTACTCAGCAGAACATGATTCCACTCAGCGGAATTTATAGAAAGGTATTTAAAACAAAATGACGGCGATTTTGAAAAATTATGCTGCAGACGGAACACAGGCTCTTCCCCTGTACCACTGGCCTGCAACCGAATCTGCAGTGAAGCCTCCTGTCGTCCTTCTGCACTCTCTTTTCTTTGACGGAACAATGTTCGAGAACTGTGTCCGTTTCCTGAGCAAGCAACGCGACTGCTATGCGCCAACCTTTCGCGGTCAATGCAACGTTGACACCGGTAACGTGACCCCGACTATCGAGAGACTTGCTCTTGATATCGCCTATCTGGTTGACCAGCTGGAATTGGACAAATTCCATCTGGTCGGCAGCTCAATGGGTGCATACGTCGCAATGGAAATGATACGACGACACAATCAACAAATTGCTTCGCTGACCTTGTCTTGTTGCACAGCTGAAGTCGAGAAAAATCCGGAGCGCTTTGCCCAACTGAGCCAGTACCTTTCGGACGGCCCACAGAATGACAGCAAAGAAAGAATTTCCCGATTGATGATGGGCCAAAGCTCGTTGCGAAACCCGACATCAATCATCAATCACTGGGTTAACAAGTTTGCGAACATCAGTAGAAACATGTCCGTCGTCGTTGATTGTGTGTTCGCCCACCCTGGTTATGAAGATGTTCTTGCGACCTATACAAGCCCAGCCTTGCTCATTGCCGGACGGGAAGACAGAGCGAAGTCGGTTGAAGATATGACGCGCATCGCGAACCAGTTAACTCAAGCACAAACACTGGTGTTCGAAACATCAGGTCACACACCCGCGGTCGAGGCGCCCGAGTTGTTTGGTAGCGAAATAGGCCGATTCTTGAACTCTGTCGATTCGACACAACCCACAACTACGAAAAGGAATTAATCCATGCGTGCCCACGATAGTGAAGCCGTCATACTCGGAGAAACCTGCGACGCAAGCACCTCGCCGCTTCCGGACCTGATTGTTGAATCTCGCCAAGATTACATAGAAGAGGCTGGCAACGTCCTGCTTGTAGGTTGCCAATCTGAGTCATCTGGCAGCATGGCATTTCCAGCACGTGAGTTCTGCCCTGTATCAGGTGCACGTGATATGAAGCCGATGACGTTCGGTCCGGAGGGAATACTGTATTCCTACTCGAAAATTCATGTTTCCTCATCTCGTCCGACGCCTTACACGATTGGCTATGTGGATTTCAGGAATGGTCTGCGAGTTCTTGCGCACATCAGAAATGTAAACGATCAGGATCTGACTTGTAATATCCCCGTTGAGTTGAAGTCCGATGATCAAGGGTGGTTTGTAAGTCCTATATCCCACCAAGGGAGCAAACAATGAATAACACAGTGGTCATTGGTGCTTCCATGATTCCGATGGGCAAACACAAGACGTCAAGTTACACCGGCCTTGGAGCCCCAGCGGCCATGAACGCGATCAAGGTGTCCGGCATTGAACTTGATGAAATCGACAGCGTAATCTGCGGACACGCCTTTGGAGGAATGCTCACGGCCCAGCGGATCGCCAAGGAAATCGGAATCGGATCTATCCCGATGATCAACGTTGATAACGCATGTTCTAGCGGAGCTACCGCCATGAACATTGCGGTCTCCGACATAGCCAGCGGAAAATCCGACGTCGTTCTTGTGATCGGTGTGGACAAACTTACTCAGTTTGGCGGTGGGACCCTGCCCCTGGTCGTGGAAGATCCAGAGGTCCAAGCCGGCATGGTAATGCCCGCATTATATGCAATGCGAGCAAAGAGATTTCTCTATGAGCGAAGCGAAACTGCCGATCTGCTGGCCGCAGTCAGCGTCAAAGCTCGCAATCACGGAGTACAGAACCCATTCGCACAGTTTCGCAAGCCTGTTACTGTCGAAGAGGTATTGGCCTCACGCTCCATCTCTGACCCTCTGACACTCCTGCAGTGTTGTCCGACGGGAGATGGTGCGGCAGCACTGATCATGGTATCCGATAGAAAAATGAGAAAAATGGGGATTTCTGGCATCAGGGTTTCTGCGTCCGTACTCCATTCAGGAAAAGCAACTTCAGGTTTTCGCAATATGTTGCATCCGGAGATCACTTATCAATCTGCAAGGGATGCCTATGAACAAGCCGGCCTGGGCCCTGATGATATCGATATGGTGGAACTTCACGACGCTTTCACCATTGCGGAATTGATCTATTACGAAGCTCTTGGCTTGTGTCCTGAAGGAGATGCCGCCGGCTTCCTCAGAGATGGAAACAGCACCTATGGCGGCAAGGTCGTGGTCAACCCCAGTGGCGGACTGTTGGCAAAGGGCCACCCCGTTGGCGCATCGGGCGTTGCTCAAGTTGTTGAAGCCTACTGGCAATTGACTGGACGAGCGGGGAAACGGCAAATTGAAGGTGCAAGGACAGCAATGACTCATGTGACTGGAGGTGGTATTGCAAACATGGACCATGGTGCCTGTACGGTTCATATCTTCGAGACTACATCATGAGCAACTCGAGCGGAGGCAAGGATTCGACGGAAAACCCGGTAAGCACCGGGACTGTAAGTCGAGCCCTCAGACTTCTTTCCATACTTGCCGATGCCGACAAACCAGTGACTATCAAGTACGCGTCCGAGAAGATGCAGCTGGCACCTTCAACTGTACACAGGCTGCTTGGCCTGCTCAAGGAAGAAGGCTTCGCCGTGGATGTCATTGACACACGCTGCTATGCGGTGGGGCCTCAATTCTACAGAGTCAGTGCGCGGGTCATTGAGAACTCTAGTCAAATGGAATTCATACGACGAGTCCTTCAGGATACAGTTGCGACCTATGACGAAACAGTTCTGTTCGGACAGTACCTTCCCTCTGAAGGCAAGCTGAGCTTTGCGCTTCGCTGCGATGGTCATCAGAAACTTCTTTACCAGATTGAGATGCACAGACCGCTCTCACTTGTCTGGGGCTCCTCGGGAAAAGCTGTGCTGGCACACCTGCCACCACACAGGGTTGCAGACATCCTGAGCAGAGAGGGGAATTCGCCGGGCGATTCCTCTCCACCGCCCGACTATGACGACTTGATGCAACAACTGAGTGTCATGCAAACCAAGGGTTATTGCATCAGTCACGGAGAGAAACTCCCCGGGTCTCGCGGTATCGCAGCTGCCGTTTTCGATCGCTCTGGCGTAATAGGATCCATATGTCTGACTTCGCCCGAAACTCGAATGCCGGATGCGGATCTCGATGAAATAGGCAGAGACCTGGCAAGACGCGCTGAATTGTTATCGCATGAATTAGGGGCAAAATCGTGAACGATCATCCAGCAGATTCAGATCCGCTGTCGAGTTACAGGGTTCTCGACATGACCACTTTCCTGTCAGGTCCGTTCTGTACACAAGTACTGGCAGATCTGGGTGCGGATGTGGTCAAGATCGAACCCCCCACTGGGGACTCCAGTCGCCACATACCACCTCACTTTGTCGAGTCGGACAGCGCATACTTTCTTGCGAACAATCGGAACAAGCGTTCGGTTTCAGTGGATCTGAAGTCACCGGACGGGCGCAATCTGGTCAGCAGACTCATCACGCAAGCAGATGTTGTGATAGACAACTACCGCCCTGGTGTACTGGCTCGCTTGCAGCTGAACCCTCTGGATTTTTGCAAAAAAGACTCTCGACTCATATGGGCCTCAATCAGCGGCTTCGGGCAGACTGGACCGGCCAGGGACCGACCGGCATACGACATGATTGTGCAAGCGGAATCCGGCGTCATGAGCCTGACCGGCGAACTCGATAGACCCTCAGTACGACTTGGCATTCCGGCGGGAGATACAGTAGCTGGTCTTTACGCAACGATTGCGGTAAACGCCGCTCTTGCTGATAGAGAAAGAACAGGACGAGGCCGGATGATCGATGTCTCCATGCTCGATTGTCAACTAGCCATGTTGTCCTATCAAAGCGCCTATGCACTTATCGGTGGTGTTACACCAGGACATCAAGGAGCGAGGCACGACTCGATTCCGACTTACCGCTCCTTTAGTGCCGGTGATGGACGAGAAGTCGTCATTACAGCCAATACCGAGCGAATGTGGCAGGGCTTGTGTCGCGCGGTAGAACGAACGGAGCTCTGTAGTGATCCGCGCTTTTCGTCCGGCGAGCTCCGATTGGAGAATCGCGATGCCTTGTGGGAAATCCTGGAAGCAGCCTTCCTCCAACGAGCTGCTGAAGACTGGATTTCCATACTGGAGAAAGAAGACGTTCCTGTTGCCCTGATAAAATCGGTGCCCGAAGCCTTGAAAGACGCTCAACATTCCGATCGTGGCATGATCACCTCGATGAAGAGCCGACACGGCTCGGCAATCGACGTAGTCGGCAACCCCATCAAGATGTCCGGAATAACTTGCAAAACGCCCAGCTACCCCCCTGCGCTTGGTGGTGATGCTGCAAGTGTGATGAAGGATTGGTTGAATATCAGTGAAAGTGAAATTCAACAGATGTCGGCAAATGGCGCGTTCCTGAGTCCTTCGGCGCGCACATGAATACCAATAGCCATTATTCCGAGACAATTCGAACCGAGGATACGGTGGATCGTTCAATCTCCAAAGTTGCGACGAAGGACGTCTTCGCTCTGCATTCACTGGGTCTTGACCGTAACTGCTGGAAAGGGTTGGCCGATGCGGTAGGGACGGATTGGAAGATTCACGGCCATGATCAGCGAGGACACGGAAAGGCTGCTGAATATCCCCCAGAGGATTTCTCCGACTTCATTGCGGATGCTCGTGCTGGAATGCAGAGGTTGAATACTCATGAGGTGCATTTGATGGGTCACTCACTTGGTGGAGCCGTTGCAGCCAGCCTGGCAGCCACGACACACTATCCCAATATTGCATCTCTGACTCTATTGGCAACCCCATTTGAAGGATCACCGAAATTTTCAGAACGCGCTCGAGCCTCGCTGGTCGGCAGCATGCAAATTGCTTCCGGAGAAACGCTGGCGAGGTGGTTCGGCAATGATACCCACTCGCCTGCATATCAACTTGCCGCTGACTGCTTGTCTCGAATGAATCCTGCCAGCTATGACGCGAGCTGGGTCGCGCTCGGTCAGTTTCCCGGTTACAACAGACTTCATGGCTTGCTACCCAATACTTTGATCATTTCATTCGGCGATGACCAGTCCACACCGCCAGATGTTGGTGAAAAGATTCATACGACATTGCAGAACCGCGGCATCAAATCAAGGCACTTGGTGCTGGAAGGTCACGGGCATATGGGTTTGCTCACGGCAACAGATGAGTTGAGTTCGCATCTGACCACTCACTGGGATTTCTGTTGTCCAGAGCCAACATCGAGAAAATCGAAATCATGAACACTACAATGAGAGTTGCACTTGTAACAGGTGCTGCATCCGGAATAGGGCGATCCATTACCGAATCTCTACTGGAAAACGGGTATATAGTCGGCGCGCTTGATCGGAACCGAGATGGAATTCCAGAAGGGGCGATTCCACTGATTGCAGATGTTCGCGAAACTGCGTCCATCACACTTGCGGTAGATAAATTCTCACAGGGGCAAGGACGACTGGATCTTCTGGTCAACAATGCAGGTATCAGTTTTGTCGGAGGTATTGAGGCTGGCAGCGAAAATGACTGGCACAACGTGCTTGACATAAATGTTCTGGGCCAAATGCGCGTTCTGCGAGCCGCCCTTCCCTGGCTACGCAAGTCCGATTCCGCGTCGATAGTTGCACTCTCCTCATGCACGGCTACCAACGGGATTCCCGAGCGGGCATTGTATTCGGCGAGCAAAGCCGCAGTGCAGGCCATGATGCTCTCCATGGCCACTGACATGCTGCACGAGAACATTCGTGTCAACTGTATCGCACCTGCAACGGTGGACACTCCTTTCATGACCGAACTCGCCAATAGATCAGACGATCCGATAGCAAAGAGAAGAGAGTTCGAGGTACGTCAACCGACTGGTCGCATGATTCATCCTGATGAAGTTGCCAGTGCCGTTCTGTACCTGGCAAACCCTGTCAATCGATCTGTTACCGGTACGACCTTGATACTGGACGGAGGCATGGGAAGCCTTCGACCTACAATTCCACTTGAAGCAACAAAAAAATGAAAGAGAAATCCATGCACTTCGAAGACAAAGTCATCATTATTACTGGTGCGGCTCAGGGAATTGGCCGCCAGTACGCCATTGCCTTTTCCAAGGCCGGAGGCAAGGTTGTCGTTGCCGACCGAAATCAGGAAGCGGCGAACAGAGTAGCCTCCGAGATAATCGATATGGGTTACCAGGGCCTGGCCATTGCAACGGATGTCTCCGAAAAAACATCCGTCAATCGAATGGTTGGCGAGGTACTGACTCGCTACGGGAGAATCGACGTTCTCGTAAACAATGCAGCAATCTTTTCCACATTGAAGATGAAGCCATTCGAGGAGATCGAACCTGAAGAGTGGGATCAGGTCATGGATGTAAACGCACGAGGTGTTTTCTTCTGCGCACAGGCTGTCGCAGACACAATGCGAACACAAGGTAAAGGGAAAATCATCAATATCTCTTCTTCTGTCGTGGTGACCGGGCGCGCCAACTACGCACACTACATTGCTTCCAAGGGAGCTGTCATAGGCCTGACCAGAGCATTGGCCACTGAACTCGGGCCAGACAATATAAATGTCAATGCCATCAGCCCACATGGCATTGTCACCGAAATCCCTCGAGAGACCATTCGCCCGGAACAATGGAACGACATCATCGCCGGACAGGCTCTGAAAAGAAAAGGCTCCTCCGAAGACATGATCGGCAGTGTGATGTTCCTCGCGTCCGATCAAAGCGACTACATGACAGGTCAAACGCTGAACCTGGATGCAGGCCTGAGATACAACTGAGAGAGAAGAACAACATGTCAAATGATTTTGAATACACTATTTCACGCCGTGGAAATCATAACCACCGCATAGCCGTCATCGACGGTCCCAACATGTCGAGCCTCGGTAACCGTTCCAGGAAAGTATATGGAGCTATCGCTTCGCTGGACAATCTGAAACAGTACGTCAAGGATTACGGCATCGAACTCGGTGTAACAGTAGAGAGTTTTTCATCGAATTACCAAGGTGCGATTCTGGAATTCATCCATGAAAGTGCGTCACGCGTAGACGGCTATCTGATTAACCCGGCTGGATTGACCACCGTTGGTGAAGGTGTTCGTCATGCCTTGGAAGATACCGAACGCCCAGTAGTCGAAGTCCATTTCGCCAATATCGCAGCCAGCGCCGGCAGTGCCCGAGGATTGGGCGGTGGAAGTATCAACTCCAGCTTCACGCACACAGCCACTGGAGTGGCTATGGGGCTGCGCCACTACAGCTATGTAGCCGCCCTGACAGGGCTTGTATTCGCCCTGGACGACCCGGACTTCCTGGGAAAATCCTGATCTACCACACTGGTGGTCTGTGTCCGAATTACGTGCAGATCATCTCGATTCAATAACTGGAGGAACAATCATGTTCAGAAAAATACTGAGTGTCGTAACAATAGTCGCTGCTGGCTGGGGTTCACCTGTCACTGCCATCGAACCGATAACGTTGCAGTTTGCGCACATCTACAACACAGAGGATCACTGGGGACAAGTAGCGGAAGAATTCAAAGCAGCTGTCGAAGAACGCTCGGCTGGCGCCATCACTATCAAGATATCTCCGAGCGGAACAACAGGCGACTGGCCACAATCAATCGAAGGCCTCCGTATCGGCACCAACCATATCGTTCTTCAGAGTATTGGAGCTCTTGATCGCTATGGCTCGATTGCAGGTATAGAGGCCTTTCCATACCTCATTCGTGATATCGACCACTTCAACAAGGTCTATTACGGGTCGGTTGGCAAAGACCTGTTCGAAGCCATCGAAGAGCAAAGTGGCTTTTACATCACCGGGGCTGCCTATCGAGGTGCGCGACACCTGTCTGCCAACAGGTCTACGCCAACGCTCGATGAACTGGCGGGTCTGAAGTTGCGCGTCCCTCCGCTGAAAATGTATCGCCAGACTTGGGAAAACCTTGGTGCAAGCCCGGTACCCATGGGATTCGCAGAAGTATTCACTTCTCTGCAACACGGGCTGATTGATGGGCAGGAAAACCCGTTGGAGGTTGTCAGAAATGCCAGTCTTTACGAAGTTCAGGATTATCTCATGGAAACCAGCCACGTCATTGGCGCCATGACTCTCATCTTCTCCTCCAACTACTTCAACAAGCTTCCAGAGGAAACCAGAACCATACTGACGGAAGAAGGCGCCAGAGTCATGCAGGCTGCCAGCGCCAGAATGATCGACACTGAGGCAGAACTCAAGGCAGATCTCATCAGCAAGGGCATGGAGTTCGTCGACGTTGATCTGACGGAATTCAGATCAGCATTGTCAGACTATGCAGCCAAGGAATTCCCGGACTTGCAACCTTGGGTCAGTAGCATCCAGTCTGTGAAATAGCCTCAACGAGACTGGCAGTTCTACTGCCAGTCTCTCTCACATTCACAAGCAGGAGCTAGCCATCAAAACCATACTCGGAACCAAGGAATCACTGTCAATGAATATTGCTGACAGACTGTCATCGGCAATTGCTGCATGTCTAAATGTGTTGATTGGGTTGATGCTTCTCGTCATGTGCTCAGTCACCGTATGGCAGGTGTTCGCGCGATATGTACTTAATGATGCATCTTCCTGGTCTGAGGAAGTCGCTCGCATCATGATGATCTGGATAGCCATGTTGGGGTCTGCAGTGCTCATCAAGTCTGGAGGCCATATCACTGTCACCGTTCTACTCGACCGAGTGTCAGACACGACAAGGCAGATATTGCTCATGACACGAGACCTTTTCATGCTGTTCACGCTAAGCGTCATGACATGGAGTGGCTTCGGCTTTGCCCGCATGAACGCAGTGCAGTTGTCAGCTGCCATGGATATTCCCTTGTCCTGGGTCTATGCAGCTCTCTGGATTGGCTCAGGCTTGATGATCGTCATGCTTGTCCTCGTGAGGCAGTCCTCCCGTACAAGCGATTGGACTTCTGACGCCGACGGTTTTGAATAAGCGGGATAACTACAGTGATTACAGTTTCAATTCTTCTGATTACAACTTTCGGCTTGATGTTGATCGGACTTCCGATAGCATTCGCCATCATTTGCGGCTCCATCATCACATTGTTAAGTATTGGTGACATACCACTTCTCGTGATTCCACAAACCATATTCACTGGTTTGGATAGCTTCTCGCTTCTCGCCATACCGTTTTTCGTATTGGCAGGCAGCCTCATGACGACAGGAGGTATTACGGAGAAACTGCTGGAATTGGCCAACTCACTGATGGGGCGGTTCCGAGGAGGCCTGGCAATGAGTGCCGTACTATCGTCGGCGATGTTTGCCGGTATCTCAGGATCAGCAGTCGCTGATACGTCAGCTCTGGGCAGGATCATGATCCCCTCCATGATAAAGGCCGGCTACCCCGCTAACTTCTCTGCAGGTGTGCTGGCGGCTGCCAATGTGATGGCACCAATCATTCCACCTTCAATCCCCTTTATTGTCGTTGCGACACTAACCGGTCAATCGGTAACCACTCTTTTTCTGGCCGCGATCGTTCCCGGCCTGTTCTATATGACAACGATGCTGGGAATGTGCAGCTGGATCAGTCGTCGACACAACTATCCACTGCATGGCAAGTCTTCTGGCAGGGATATATTAAAAGCATTCAAGGGTGCCGTTTTCGCACTCGCTCTTCCCGTATTTGTGCTGCTGGGAATTCGCTCGGGAATTTTCAATATCACGGAATGTGCAGTAGTCGCAGCCGTCTACGCTTTGCTCGTTGGTGTATTCGTCTATCGAAAGATCACATTGCGTGTATTTTTACAGAGTTTGAGCTCTGCGGCGAGAACAACAGCTGTCATCATGATCATCGTCGCGGCGGCAAAGACTTTCAGCTGGGTGATGGCCTATGTGGGAATCCCTGCTGTCATTGCAGAATTCGTCATGACCAATATCAGCGACCCCCTGGCCTTTCTTGTCTTCATCAATGTCCTGCTGCTGATCGTAGGAATGTTCATAGAAACCAATGCGGCCATCGTGATGTTGATTCCCGTGTTCTTTCCGATTGCAAATGCATTGGGTGTTGATCCCACTCATTTCTCGGTTCTGGTTGTCATCAATCTTTGCATCGGCCTCATAACTCCTCCTGCCGGTCTTTGCTTGAACATTGCCACGATACTGGCAAAGACCTCACTGGAAGACGGCTTCAAAGGCGTATTGCCGTTTCTCGGCATGGCACTGTTCGTTATTACCGTTCTGACTCTGTTTCCACCTGTCATTCTATGGCTGAGCTGAAGCAAGAAACCGAGGTTGCGGGAATAAGGGAATGGCATGCATCGTCATGCCCGGAAGGTGCCAACCTCTAATTCATGATTTGTGAAACGATCAATTTGCATTTGCCTGATTTCCGGCAGCATGAAGCATGGGAAGGTTTCCTCCCCTGATTCGTGACTGCCCTGTTTTTGAAATGAGATCAGCCGGGATTCGCACCTGTCGGAATCAACTGTCAGACGCTGGATCTAGTTGGCTGAGTAAAGTGACAGGGGCAGCCGGTGACGCACCAAGCCGAGAACCTTGTGCTGAAACAGGAGCGCGAAATCCAGTTATGGTGGTCTTCTGTGACAGCGCCCCTGTTATGACGTAAATGACCCTTCAAAACCAGAATGCTCCTATACAAGACAGGATGCCGCTGAAAGATGTGCATTCAGTGCAACAAGAGAAAATCAGGGGATTGTCGGCTCTTCAATGCTCGCAATTACGCCGACAGTGGAATGGGCAATCTCTTCGATCACTCACCTGCCTGTCGGGGAGGCCCAGTCTCGCCTACCCGCAGACGACCCCCCTCTGAAACTGTCCAGCCCTGACTGATGTTGACCGTCATGATGACCGAAGACAACGAGAGTGAGGCTATATTCCTGAATTTCAGTCACTTGCGTTTCACACAGGCACAAAAAAAGCCGCCTGTAGCGACTTTTCGGGAATGCACCGGACTGAAGAAATATGGTGGCTACACCTAGATTCGAACTAGGGACCCCAACATTATGAGTGTTGTGCTCTAACCAACTGAGCTATGTAGCCGCCGCACTTCAGCCAACTATTTTGATGACTTTGGATCACTCTGTCAAGGCCAAATGAAAATAAATGAGGGTGTATCGACAGTCTTGCCCTGCAGCCCGCATTCGGGACTACAGTAGGGCGACCATACCTGCTCACAGGTCTGACCTTCGAACACGCAATCGCATCCCGCCTGACCTGGCTCACACCATCACAGGATCACGGTGCATGGACATCGCCAGACCGAAAGCCAGCACGCTGCACAGCGCAATGATCACCACCATGGGCAAGGCAGTGCCATCAAAGAATGGACCTCCGGCCAGAATCATCAGACCGCCCATCACCATCTGAATGGTGCCACCGAGCGATGAAGCCAGTCCGGCAATGTCGCCATGGTCTTCCAGCGCCATGACCATGGTGGTAGGCACAACCAGCCCCAGGCCGGCATTGCCAATGAACAGGAAACCGACCAGTACAGGCAGCGTGACATCTGTCAGTAGCGTGATCACCAGCAGGATCAGCGATGAACCGGCGAAGATGGCCGTTCCCAGGCGGATGACGGGAGACAGACCCATACGGGCTGCCAGTGGTCCGGCCAGCTGCGAAGCGCTGAAGAAGCCCACGGCATTGATGGCGAAGGCCAGGGAAAATCCCATCGGACTGAGTCCGAACTGCCCCGTGTAGACGAAGGCGGCGGACGCGAGAAACACGAAGAAGCTGGCCAGGCTGAAGGCTCCGATAAGCGTCAGCCCCATGAATCGACTGTCTCGAAGTAGCACCAGTGAACCGCTCATCAGAGTCTTCACATTGATGGGCGTACGCTGAGCAGGCGGCAAGGTCTCGGGTAGCATGAAGGCGCACATCCCCATTCCCGAAAGCGCCAGCACGAACAGAAAGACGAAGATCACGCGCCATTCGGAAAATGCCATGAGGATACTCCCTGCCAGCGGTGCCAACATGGGTGATACCGAGATGACGAGCATGATCAGAGCCATCAGGCGCGTTGCCTCCGCCCCCGTGTGCAAATCCCGCACCACCGCTCTGGGCACCACCATGAGAACGGCACCGCCAAGCCCCTGCAGAAACCGCCAGAACGTCAGACTGCTGGCTGTGTCTGCCAGCGCTGCCCCCGCGGATCCGATGAGAAAGATGCACAGGCCCGCCATGACCGGCAGCTTGCGTCCGGACTGATCGGCCCAGGGTCCATACACCATCTGTGCAATACCGAAGGCCAGAAAATACGCCGTGACGGTGGTCTGTATCTCCGTCTCCCCCACGCCAAGATCCCGTGCGATGTCGGGCATGGCGGGCAGGTACATATCGATGGCGAAGGGCCCCACCATGGACAGGGTGCCCAGCACCAGCGCCGAGCGCCAGAGGCTCATGGATCTTGTCATCATTGCTTTGCTGTCAGTGAACCGGAGTGCGCTCAGCGGGCTTGACTGGCGATGAACGCGTCTGAATCTGGCATCACGAGACAACCATGATGCGAATCGGCAGCTGGAACAAGCTACCGGTCCGACATTCTAACCTGAAGAGCAGGCATGGCGAGCCTATCGCAACCTTGCCGGCTCCACTGACTCAGTGTGCCACGTCACTCAATACAACTGGAGTACCGGATGCCTGCTGTCTCTGCCTGTACACGAACAATGCCGAACTGATTGCGGCAAAGAACAACAGGTGCAATAGGAATTTGGCATCCAGCAGAAAATTCAAGCCTGGCAGCGCTTGCGGCCTGATCTCCTGAAAGGAGACCAGCTGCACGATCAAGGCATTCGCAGGTGGCGCAATCAGGGTCGTGACCCACGAGAAGATCACCGTGAACAGTACAATGACACTCGATGGCCGATACCTGATCATGACGATTCCGCTTATCAGACCGTAGAATACCGACACGGCCAGATGCGCAACCCATGCAATGATCACGGCAGGCAAGACACTCCAGTCACCCAGTTGCTGGTAGGCAGCGGCGTGCCGACTGGTCAGGGTATCCATGCCGAACAGCGGCTGAACGATGATGAACAGCACTCCGACGACAGCGCCCAGCAGGCATGAAATGAGAAGCAATTGTCGTGATGACACATCCATGCCGCTATTCAATGAAGGGCAAGAGTCTGGAGCGCTATCGGTTGTCATGGTATTGGTCCGGTTCTGATGAAGAAAACGGCCACTGCCAGAAAGAAGCCACTGCCCGCTGGCTGCTACGACTGATGACGACACGATTGGTTGCAGGACCAGCGCTCGAATCAGCGGACCATGTCTTGTGCTTGCTCTTCCAGTCGAGCCAGACCTTCCATGATGAAGCTGGCAAAACGAGCAGCGGCCACTGACAGATGCCGCCCGCGTTGTTGCGACAGCTGCAACATGCCGGGAGGCAGATCATTGGCGTGAACGGGAACGGCGCAGATCCCCTCACCCGGCCCATCCGATGCAAAGGCAACCGGAATCTGAAAGGCAAGCATCGGCTCGACTCGCAGGCACTTGAGCAGAAAGTCGGCGCTGTCCGACTCAACGGTTGCGTGCAACGTCAGTGAACGTTGAGCGGCGGCAACATTCAGGCAGTGACGAATGCCTGCTCTCTGACTGGGCAAGGCCAATGGAAATTCTGCGCATTCACTCAACCGCAGCTGAGACATTCCGGCCAGAGGATGGTCACTGGCCATCAACACATGCAGCCTCTGAGGTATCTCATACAAGACCTGCACGGCGGTTGACGGTTCCATCTCGTAGACGAAGGCAAGGTCAGCCGAGAAATCCACCAGGGCGCTGACCGCCTGTTGTCGTCCACCAATGAATGCCGTGAAGGAAACACCGGGATGATCAGCACGATAGCGTGATACCAGCCCGGGCAGGAACTGCGCCATCAGGGCCTGACCGCATACGATCGATACATGGCCGCGCCGCTCACCCGACAGATCGGCAATCTGGGATTGAACTCGTTCCATATCCGACATCTGCTGCCGGGCATACTGGATGAACAGTTCACCAGCCACGCTCAAACGCACCCCATTGGGCAGGCGTTCGAATATGGGAGTCCCCAGGTCCTCTTCCACCGCCAGAATGCGTCGATTCAGCGCCGTCGATGTGATTGCCAGTGATTCGGCGGCTCGTCGAATCGATCCCGTTCGAGCCACCGCATCGATGTAACGTAATTGTTGAAGATGTCTCATCTGTCAGCTCTCTGCCCTGCCAGCCCTGTGTTCTTAGTGTACTGGTATGGCAATGCGTTCGTTGCACATGCCTGCTGCAAATTGAACAGAGGGCAGCCACCAGTCTAGTCGATACTATCGTTCCCACCAGAACTGCAGTGGGCCCAGGCCATATGTCGATTCATCCTGTCAACGCTGTTTTCGCCAAACCCGCATCACGCTGGTGCGCTGCACCCCGTGATGCATCATTGCCGTGCGGCACCACACCTGCATTGTCTGCAGAGTGGGAGGCTGACGGTTCTTGACGGACAGCGCCGTGACATCGCCTGCGCCTGGTCGCTCACGCCTTGACGCTGAGCCGGACCCATGAAAACCAGGACAAGCTGCCCCTACTGCGGTACAGGTTGCGGTGTAACAGTCGAGCGAACGGCCGACGGCAGATATACCGTCAGTGGCGACAAAGCGCGTCCTGCCAACCGGGGGAGACTGTGTTCCAAGGGTATTGCTCTGGCAGAAACCCTGAGCGAGGACCGGCGACTGCTCTACCCCGAAATAGCAGGCCAACGCGTCAGCTGGTATCAGGCCATCGACCACGTATCACGCGTACTGCAAGAAACGATCGACGAACACGGATACGATTCCGTTGCCTTCTACGTGAGCGGTCAATTGCTGACCGAAGACTACTACGTCATCAACAAGCTGGTGAAGGGCTGGTTCGGCACCGCCAATATCGACGCCAGTTCACACATGGGCATGGCCTCCAGTATCGTAGCTCACCATCGCGCCTGGGGTTCGGATGTAGTACCTGGCTGTTACCAGGATCTGGAATCTGCCGATCTGGTCGTGATGGTGGGAAGCAATCTCGCCCGGTGTCACCCGGTCATCCATCAGAGAATACTGGCGGAAAAGCAACGTCGACCCGAGCTGTTTCTCGTCGTCATCGACCCGCGCTGCACTGCTACCGCCGATCAGGCCGATTTGCACCTGAGCATCCAATCTGATGGCGACAGCCTGCTGTTCAATGGCCTGCTCGCCTACCTGGCCGATCATGACAAGCTCGACAAGGCATATATAGAACATCATGTCAGCGGTCTTGGCGATACCCTGCAGGCCATCGCTGACATGTCTCTGCAGCAACTGGCTGAACGACTCGGCATCGGGCAACAGCAACTCGAAACCTTCTACAGGCGCTTTGCCAATACACCGGCAACCGTCACCCTCTACGCACAGGGGGTCAACCAGTCCGAATCCGGCAGCGACAAGGTCAGCGCCATCATCAATTGCCACCTGGCCACCGGACGCATCGGCAAACCGGGCATGGGCCCCTTTTCGCTCAGTGGTCAGGCGAATTCAATGGGCGAACGCGAGGTCGGCGGCCTGACGACAATGCTGGCAGCGCACATGGAGTTCTCCGATCCCCGGCATCGCGATAGGGCCCAGCGATTCTGGGACTCTCCGCGAATTGCCAGCGATCCCGACTCATGCGCCCTGGGCCTGTTCAAGGCCATCACGGATGGCCGTATCAAGGCTGTCTGGATCCTGGGCGCCAATCCGGTTGACAGCCTGCCGGACGCCGACAGTATCAGGACTGCATTGCAATCATGTCCCCATGTGATTGTATCCGAAGTAGCCGAATCCACCGACACACTGGCGTGCGCAACGGTTCGCTTGCCAGCTCTGCCCTGGGGTGAAAAGGATGGCACCGTGACCAACTCGGAACGCTGCATCTCTCGACAAAGAGCGCTCAGAAGACCGCATGGCGAAGCCAGGGCCGACTGGTGGGCAGTGAGCCAGGTTGCCTGTCGTATGGGATTTCGATCCGGTTTCAATTACGCATCTGCAGCTGACATCTTCCGGGAACATGCGCGATTGTCTGGCAGCTGTCACGGCACCAGCCGCAGCTTCGATATCAGCGCCTGCGCCAGCCTGAGTGACGAGGACTACCAGAACCTGGCTCCTTTCTACTGGCCATGGCGTGATGGCCCCGCCCCAGAACAAGCTGTGCGCTTCTTCGCCAATGGCCACTATTTCACCCCGGACCGGAAGGCGCGCATGATTCCCGTCAACGCAGCGCGGCCGGGCAATCGTGACTTGACGAAGCACTACCCCCTGAGACTCAACAGCGGCAGAACCCGGGATCAATGGCAGACCATGACCCGAACCGGCTACAGCGCCAGGCTGAGCGGATACCCCGCAGAACCCTTCTTGGCGATGCATCCGCATGACGCAATGAGTCACGGCATCAGGGATGCCGACATCGTAACGATGAGATCGCCGCATGGGGCCGTTCTACTGCGCGCATTGCTCAGTGAGCAACAGAGACCGGGACAGGTTTTCTCCTCCATGCACTGGACCGATGAATTTGCCTCTCAGGCCAGAATCAACAGCCTGATCGGCAGCAGCGTCGACCCCTCTTCCTGTCAACCAGCCTACAAGAGCCAGGCCGTGTCCCTGCAACGCCTCGATGCAGCCAGCCACGGTTACGCCATGCTGCGCCACAAGCCTGATACCAGTCTGTTCGCTGATATCGAATACTGGGCAATGACACCGGTTACCGGCGGTTGGCAGATCGAATTTGCCAGCCTGCAGGATAGCCGGGAGCTGGATACCAATCTGGCGATGCGTCTGACGAAGTCAATGCAACCTTGCTGCATTGAACCCCTGTCCTGCCTGGATCATGCCATCGGCATGCGCCGGATGGCCGTTTTCGAACAGGATCGCCTGCAATTCCTGCTGTTTACCAGCGAATCGCCGGTACCAGTGTCGCGTTCCTGGTCAGCCGCCCAGTTCGAGGCGCTTTGGAACGAGCGATCCACCCGTTGGCGACTGCTGGCTGGCAGACCCGGTATGGATCAATCCGATACGGGTACTGATGCCTGCAGTTGATCAGACGTTGAAGCGGAAATGCACCACATCCCCTTCACGCATGATGTATTCCTTGCCTTCGAGTCGCCATTTACCCGCATCCTTCGCACCGGCTTCGCCCCTGAACTGCACGAAATCCTCGTAGCCAACCACTTCGGCGCGGATGAAGCCTTTCTCGAAATCGGTATGGATGCGTCCTGCACCGTTGGGAGCCGTGGCACCGGCACGCACAGTCCAGGCCCGTACTTCCTTCTCCCCGGCGGTGAAGAAAGTCTGCAGCCCCAATAGTTCGTAGCCGGCACGAATGACCCGATTCAGACCCGGCTCATCCAGATTCATCTCGGCGAGAAAATCCTGCTTGTCGGCATCATCCAGCTGCACGATCTCGGCTTCGATGGCGGCACACACCGGCACCACATCAGCACCTTCTGCCGCAGCATACTCACGCAAGGCGTCCAGCATGGGATTGTTTTCGAAACCGCCTTCGTCGACATTGGCGATATACATGGTGGGTTTGACCGTCAGCAGATGGTAGTGCCGCAGCCATTTGCGCTCGGTATCATTCAACTCAAGCGTACGTACCGCCGTACCGTTGGCCAGCGCATCGGCGACCTTCTGCAGAAATGCCTGTTCGGCAATGGCCTCCTTGTTGGCCGATTTGGCTGTCTTTTTTATCTTCAACAATGCCTTGTCAATGGCCTCCATATCCGCCAGCAACAGCTCGGTATTGATGGTCTCGATATCGTCCAGCGGGTCTACCTTGCCGGCGACATGGATGACATCATCGTCCTGAAAGCAACGCACCACATGCGCAATGGCATCGGTTTCACGAATATTGGCCAGAAACTGGTTGCCCAGCCCCTCGCCCTTGGACGCACCTGCGACCAGACCGGCAATGTCCACGAACTCCATGGTGGTCGGCAGAATCCGCTGCGGCTTCACGATATCGGCCAGGGCATCCAGTCGCAGATCGGGAACCGGAACGATACCCACGTTCGGTTCGATGGTGCAGAAGGGATAATTCTCTGCCGCAATTTCAGCCTTGGTCAGGGCATTGAACAACGTGGACTTGCCAACGTTGGGCAATCCCACGATCGCGCATTTGAAACCCATGTCAGTTGCTACCGGTTTGTCAGGTGGTGGGAGGCTTGTGGCTGTGCAAAGCCTTGGTGGCGACATTGATATCGCCATCGATGATGGTGGCAGATTCCCGCAGGGCAAGTTCGATTGCCTCATCCATCAGTTGCTGCTGTTCCGCTGTTGCTCGCTTCAGGACGTAACCCGATACGGCACTCTTGTGACCCGGATGGCCGATGCCGATGCGCAGGCGCCAGAAGTCGCCGCTGCCCAGCTTGGCCAGGGAATCCCTCAATCCATTGTGTCCACCGTGCCCACCGGCCTTCTTCAGGCGAATATGGCCCGGCGGCAGATCCAGCTCATCATGAGCAACCAGGATTCTGCTCGGGTCGATCTTGTAGAAGCGAGCGACGGCCGCCAGACCCTGCCCGCTGTTGTTCATGTAATTCATGGGCTTGACAAGAAAGATCTTGCGGCCCTCGACACGAATATCCGCCACAGCCGCGAAGAAGCGCTTGTCGGTATTGAACGTGCCCCCGTACTGCCGGGCCAGTTCGTCGACGAACCAGAAACCCGCGTTGTGCCGGGTGGCAGCGTAATCACTACCCGGATTGCCAAAACCGGCAATCAGTTCGAATTTGACGTGTTCACCTGGCATGAGCGGTCTCTGAACGGCCAATCGCTCCGGTGCCGTACTCGAGACTGGAGTACGACAACCGGAGCGATCGGTGGATCAGCAAGTCCCGAGATACTTACTCGGCGCTGTCGGCGTCACCGGCAGTCGGTACATCGGCTGCAGGTGTTTCCTCGTCTTCAGGCTCGGCTTCAACACGCGGGGCGTTGACAGCAGCAACCTGACGGTCGGAATCGTCGCCGGCTTCATGCAGGTCAACCAGTCGCACGCCTTCAGGCATGTTCAGGTTGGACAGATGCACGGAATCACCAATTTCCAGAGCGGCCATGTCCACTTCGATGGCTTCAGGAATGTCACGAGGACGACAGGCAACCAGTACTTCGTTGTCGTTGTGACTGATGACACCACCGCTCTTCGCACCGACACAGACATCTTCATTGATGTAGTGCAATGGTACGTTGACCTGCAGTTCCGCACCGGCCACGACGCGAACGAAATCCATGTGCAGGATCTGTTGCTTGTACGGGTGACGCTGTACGTCCTTGAGCAGGGATCGTACGGGCTCGCCACCATCTACGCTGACGGCTAACAGTTGTGAGTAGAAAGCTTCAGTATCGAGGTGCTTGATGACCTCGTTGTGCTTCAGCTGAATGGCTTGTGGTTCTTTGTCGGCACCGTAAAGGATTGCGGGTACCAGGTTGTCACGACGCAGGCGGCGGCTCGCACCTTTCCCAAAAACGCTGCGCGACGTGGCATTGACGTGGATGTTATCGTCAGACATGTCGGATTCTCCGTAAGGCGATGTCACCGGAATTGGTGCATCGTTTCACTGCCCGCGACCAGGCAGAGCCGGCGAATTATATCAGAAAGCTAGTCCATGTAGACAGAGCTGACTGATTCATCCTCATGTATTCTGCGAATGGTCTCACCCAACAGGTCAGCAACCGACAACTGGCGAATGCGATCGCAAGCTCGGGCGGCCTCGGACAGCGGGATGGTGTCTGTAACGACCAATTCGTCCAGAACTGAATCGTTGACGTTGGAAATTGCCTTGCCGGACAGTACCGGATGTGTGGCCAGAGCCACAACTTTGGTAGCGCCATGCTCCTTGAGGGCTTCGGCAGCCTTGCACAGGGTGCCTGCCGTATCGACCATGTCATCGATGATGACACAGGTACGATCGGCAACT
Source organism: Granulosicoccus sp. 3-233 (assembly GCF_052681095.1). NCBI lineage: Bacteria > Pseudomonadati > Pseudomonadota > Gammaproteobacteria > Chromatiales > Granulosicoccaceae > Granulosicoccus > Granulosicoccus sp. 3-233. The sequence goes on along the minus strand of NZ_JBQYLE010000002.1, from coordinate 129,634 downwards.
TCACCGATGATGTGCATGACCTGCGCCTGATTGGCCTGCGGACGGCGCTTGTCGATGATGGCCAGATCGGCATCGTCGAGCTGTTTGGCAACGGCTCGTGCTCGGACAACACCGCCGACATCGGGAGAAACCACCACCAGGTTGTCGTACTTGCTGCGCCAGATGTCCAGCAGCAGCAGAGGTGATGCGTAGACGTTGTCTACCGGGATGTCGAAAAAGCCCTGGATCTGTTCGGCATGCACATCGACCGTGAGCACCCGATCGACCCCGGCAACACTCATCATGTTGGCGACCAGCTTGGCCGTGATGGGTACCCGTGCCGATCGCACGCGGCGATCCTGACGAGCATAACCGTAATAAGGCACAACAGCCGTGATGCGATCAGCCGATGAACGCCGCATGGCGTCGACCATGACCAGCAGATCCATCAGATTGTCATTGGTGGGAGCGCAAACTGGCTGAACGATGAAGACATCGCCGCCGCGCACATTTTCCAGGATTTCGACGGCGGTTTCGCCATCACTGAATCGCGTCAATTGCAACTTGCCAATGGGCTGTTGCAGGTAGGCAGCGATATTCTGAGTCAAACGAGGATTGGCGTTGCCGCCAAAGATCATCAGTTTGCGCTCATGCATGGGATCAGGATCAGCAGTGTGTTGCGGTTTGAGAGGTCTGATCTGGAAATGCTTGAATAATGGCTGGGCCGGGAGGATTCGAACCTCCGAATGCCGGGATCAAAACCCGGTGCCTTAACCGCTTGGCGACGGCCCAATCAAGACTGCGCAGAGTATACGCTACATTTATCCAGAAAAGTCATAAAGTGGCGAAGCATTTCTGCCTTTTACTACATAACCGGTCATACCCTTGGGCAGACGGTCACACAACTTCCTGGCTTCTTCCTCGGAATCGAACGCTGTAAAGACACAGCTACCGGTTCCACTCATTTTAGCGCGAAAACCACGGTAATTGCTACGCAACCAATCAAGAGCTGCGCCAACTTCCGGGTACCGTGCTACCACGACCGATTCGAACACGTTAGTGCTTCGTCCGTCCATGAAGTCGCGTATTGTGATCGGACTTGTGTTCCGTGTCAATTCCGGGGCGTTGAATAATGCGGCTGTTGATACCTGCACCATCGGATTGACAATCAGATACCAGGGCTCGAGCGGTGCAACGGGGGTCAGCTTGTCACCAATGCCCTCTGCCCAGCTGGCCTGACCATAGACAAAGACCGGTACGTCGGCACTGACGGTGACGCCGATTTCTGCCAGTTCCTTGATGCTCAGTCCCAGACGCCAGAATTCATTCAGCGCCACCAGCGTGGTTGCCGCATCCGAACTGCCGCCTCCCAGACCGCCACCGGTGGGTATGACCTTCTCGAGGGTGATGTCCGTTCCGGCACGCGTACCCGAGTGTGCCTGCAGGGCCCTGGCGGCGCGCACCACGAGATTGCTCTCTGGAGGCACTTCCTTGAAGTCCGACTTGAGGTGAACTTCACTGTCTTCACGCACGGCGAATTTCAGAACATCGCAGAGGTTGACGAACTGATACACGGTTTGAAGCGTGTGGTATCCGTCACTGCGTCTTCCAGTTACGTGCAGGAAAAGGTTTATCTTGGCCGGAGCCAGCCATCTGGTAGTCAACGTAGTCCTTTGAATAGCTATGGGTTGGAAACTCAGGCGTAGTGTACCGCTACCGACCCGGGATCGGAAGCCTGTTGTTTGATTCGGGCGTTTCAGGCACAACAGTTGTAGTTACATGCGCCCAGTTTTTCAAGAGCACACGGACCGAATATGGCCCGCCAGAGGCCGTGATCAGCGATGGTACCGCCACCCCATCCCAATCGGCATAGCGACGAAAACGAGCCTGCCAATGAGTTCCCTGTTCATCAGTGAATCGCAGCGAAGACAGTTTTCCTTCCTCGTCACGCATCACCTGACTTGCGTTCCCGGGTAGCCCTCTTATCCAGAAAGCCAGTTCCTGCAAGGGAACCGGCGCTGCCAGCCCCAACCCTTGTTGCAATACCGTGTCGGCACTGGCGCCTCTGGCGAGCAATCGCTCACCACGACTGAGAGTTGCCGAGCCGGCGCTGTCCTCCAGTTGCATTGTGCCAACGCCCAGCGGCCCTTCCAGTGTCAGGTGCAGGGCTTGAGGTGTCTGTAACCAGTTGATACGTGCCGACAGGGTTTCCTCATCAGTCCAGATGCCGAGGCCACCGCTGACCTTGAAGTTATCGCGTGACTCGAGAAGCGCTTCGTGACGACGCGTCAACAGCTTCAGCGTGGACTCATCCAGCTCCGAACCTTGTTGTTGCGGCGGCGCCACACTCTGGCAGGCGCCGAGCATGAAGGGCAGAATCAGCACTGCCAGCCGCAGGCTGCGCGACATGGGCATACCTGTCATTCGATGTACTTCTTCCTGACTTGCAACAGACGGTCATCTCCCGGACTGCTGGCCAGTGCCTTGTCCACAAAACTGCGGGCCTCCTGCTCATTGCCATTGAGCCACAGCACTTCGCCCAGATGCGCTGCAATCTCCGGATCGGGGAACAGCTGATAGGCAGATTCAAGCAGTTCGATGGCTTCGGAGAACCTGCCCTGGCGATAACGCAACCAGCCCAGGCTGTCCATGATGGCCGGGTCATCGGGTAGCAGACGATTGGCCTTGACCAGCAGTTCCTCAGCGCGTTCGAGCTCGATGTTGGCATCGGCAAAGTGGTAACCCAGTGCGTTCAGTGCGTGGGCATTGTCCGGCTCGGCCGCAATCAGGGCTTCAAGATCGGACTCCAGCAGACTCTTGTCCCCAGCGGCGTCTGCCGCCAAGGCGCGCGAATACAGCAAGTCCGCGTCGTCCGGATACCGTTCCAGGCCCGTTGTCAGCACACTGACAGCTTCGGCAGCCTGACCGGCATTTTGCAACATGCGGCTTTCTGCACTGAGAAACTGGATCTGCTGATCCTCATCGGGCACCTCGATGGCCAGAGCCCGCAATCGCGCCCGTCCCGCTTCCACGTCCCCGGACAAGCCGAGCAGTTCGGCAACCCGCATCTGCGCAGGCACCAGCAGTTCACCGGCGCCAACGGCATCATAGAAGGCGATCGCGGCCTCATGGTCCTGCTGCTGATCGCTGATACGGGCCAGGTAGAAATTGGCCTCGTCGGGGTATTCACCGGTCTCCAGCAGGCTCGTCAGATAGGTTTTCGCGCGCTCCATGCGACGCGCATCGAGCGCCATCATACTGATGGTGAACAAGGTATCGGGACTGTCGCCGGAGCTCTCATACAAGGCATCCAGCTGATCACCCACTGCATCGAAATGTCCCGCCTCAAGCAGCAGACGCGCGTATCCCAGGCGCAGCATCAATCTGTTCGGATTGTCGGTCAGCGCACTCTCTATGGCAGCAAAGGCCTCGTCCGGTTCTCCGGCAGACAACATCAGCTGCGCATTGAGCAACAGCGACTCATTGCTGCCGCCGTCCAGTCGCAGCGCTTCCTGCGCCGCCGTTCGGGCGCCGTCGAGATCGTTGCCGGCCAGCCTGATCCGAGCCAGTGCGAGAGACACGCTGGCATTGTCAGGCAGGACCTCCTGCATGGCTTCCATGACCACCAGCGCCTGCTCCTCGTCACCGGCGTTCTGCAGAACGCCATGCAACTGGCGTATCTGCTGATCGGGGTCATCGGCCGCGGCGATCAGCTCACGATAGAGCGACACGGCCTCATCGGTCTTGCCCTGCTGCAACAGCGATTGCGCCAGCATGTCACTGGCCTGCTGCGACTGCGGTTCCAGAGTTTGCCAGCGCCGGCTGGCCTTTTCTGCCTCGGCCCACTGCTGACCATAGAGTGCCAGCGCAGTGGCACGCTCGGATACTCGCGGGTCATCGGTGTGTTGAGCGGCACGCAGATAACCTGCCATGGCCACGTCAAGCTGACCCCGGCGCCCCGCCAGTTCGGCAATCATCAGCTCGAACATCAGCTGAGAATCCATCAACGACTGCCCTGCTCTGCCAGTCGCTTCTGCCGGTGACACCGTGGAGCCGGCGGCCGGCTCCGGATCGCTCGAGCCGTCGCCCCCCTGTGCCAGCACGGTTCCCGGACTCATCGGTACCGCACTGCACCCCAGCAGCAGGCAGGAAACAGCCCCTGAACACAGCCGCTGGAAAAACCTGTCTTTGACGTTACATTCGTTGCTCATTGTCGATCCCGTGCGCTTGATCACGCAAGACTGCCATCATTTAGTGAGTGTAGCGGCACTTGACGACTAATCAGATGCCAATCTGGACGGATTTGTCCCTGTTTTTGCTAGAATTATGCAATGTCAATCCTCGCTCTCGGAATCAATCACCACACGGCACCCGTCGATATCCGGGAACGCGCAGCCATCGCCGAGGGCAAGCTCGGAGATGCACTTGCAACGCTGCGAAGCGTCGGTGCGGTCAATGAGGCCGCCATCATCTCCACCTGCAATCGTACCGAGATCTATTGTGGCATGGAGCACGAGGATACCGGGGCGGTCGTCGAATGGATGCACCACTATTTCGAGTTACGCGACCAGGGGTTCGAACCCTATCTGTTCCATCATTCCGACCGGGAAGCCGTCAGACACCTGATGCGCGTCTGCAGCGGGCTGGATTCCATGGTCCTGGGCGAACCGCAGATTCTGGGTCAGATCAAACGGGCCTATCGCGATGCCGACGAGAACGGCACACTGGGCATGGAGCTGAGCACCCTGTTTCAGACCGCCTTCTCGGTTGCCAAGCAGGTGCGCACGGATACCGCCATTGGAAACAGTCCCGTATCAGTGGCCTTTGCGGCAGTCAGCCTGGCCAGACAGATCTTCACCGACCTGAGCAAGCAATCGGCCCTGCTGATCGGGGCAGGCGAAACCATTCAGCTGGCTGCCAGACATCTGAAGGCTGCCGGCATCGGTACGATTCGAATCGCCAATCGCACGCTCGAACGCGCCACGGTACTGGCCGAGGAAGTCGGCGGCAGCGCCATCGAACTCAAGGACATCCCCGATTGCCTGCCGCAATCGGACATCATCATCAGCTCCACCGCTTCCACCCTGCCCATTCTCGGCAAGGGTGCTGTCCAGCGTGCCCTCAAGCAGCGCAAGTTCCGTTCACAACTGATCGTGGACATTGCCGTGCCACGCGATGTGGAAACCGAAGTCAACGATCTGGATGGCGTCTTCCTGTATACGGTCGATGACCTGCAGCAGGTGATAGACGAGAATCGCCAGTCTCGTCAGGAAGCGGCCTACGAGGCGGAACAGATCGTCTCCGCCCAGGTAGACCTCTTCATGCGCAAGATGCAGTCGCTGAGCGCAAAGGACTCGATTCTGGCCTACCGCGCGCAAGTCGATGACATTCGCAGCCAGGCACTGGAAAAATCACTGAAGCAGTTGCGATCCGGCCAGGATCCGGAGATGATCCTCAAACAGCTGGCCCACTCCCTGAGCAACAAGATCATGCACAAACCCACGGCGCGCATGCGCCAGGCCGCTGAAAACGGCAACGATTCCCTGCTCGAAGCAGCACGCACGCTACTGGACCTGCCAACGACAAGAAAATGAAAGCCTCCATCCAGTCCAAGCTCGAAAGCATCAGTGAACGGCACGAGGAAATCGCGGCACTGCTTGGCGAAGCCGACGTCATCAGCGACCAGGAACAGTTCCGGGCTCTGTCCAAGGAGTATGCGCAACTGGAGCCGGTGGTCAGCGCCTTCGCGGCCTACCGACAGACCGAGGACGACCTGAGCAGCGCCAGAGAGATGGCCTCTGACAGCGACGCCGAGATGCGCGCCATGGCCAATGAGGAACTGCCGGGTCTCGAGGAGCAACTGGCCAGCCAGGAACGAGAGCTGCAGACCCTGTTGCTGCCACGAGATCCGCGGGACGAGAACAATGCCTTCCTGGAAATACGGGCGGGCACCGGTGGTGATGAAGCAGCAATCTTCGCAGGCGACCTGCTGCGCATGTATCTGCGCTATGCCGAACTGAACAAGTGGCGAGCGGAAATCATCAACGAACGCCCCGGTGACCACGGTGGCTACAAGGAAGTGGTGTGCCGGCTGGTGGGTGACCGGGTTTTCTCACGCCTGAAGTTCGAATCCGGTGCCCATCGAGTCCAGCGTGTCCCGGAAACGGAATCGCAGGGCCGGGTTCACACCTCTGCGGCGACCGTTGCCATCCTGCCCGAAGTCGACCAGGTCGAAGAGATCAACATCAACGCCGCCGATATCCGGGTGGACACCTTTCGTGCGTCCGGTGCCGGTGGTCAGCACGTCAACAAGACCGATTCAGCCATCCGCCTGACGCATATCCCGACCGGCGTGGTCGTGGAATGTCAGGACGAGCGCTCACAGCACAAGAACCGGGCAAAGGCCATGGCCCTGCTGCAGGCGCGGCTGCTCAATGCCGAGCAATCCAGACAGCAGAGTGCCGAGTCCGAGTCACGACGCCTGCAGGTGGGCTCCGGCGACCGCTCCGAGCGTATCCGTACCTACAATTTTCCACAAGGCCGTCTGACCGATCACCGTATCAACCTCACCCTGTACAAACTCGATGAAGTCATGACCGGTGGTCTTGGCGAAGTGATCGAGCCTCTCATTGCAGAACACCAGGCAGACCTGCTGGCCGAGTTCGGGGACTGAACACCGTCGGAGAATGGCTTGCTCACTCCAGCAGACTGCTGGCCGAGGCCGCCAGAACAGAGCACGACCGGGAATCGGCAGAGCTGGAATCCTCCCTGCTGACCGCCCATGTCACCGGCCGCTCGCGTGCCTCCCAGTTCGCCTTTCCCGAGACCGAACTCAGCCGTGATCAATTGCACAGCCTGCAACAGCTGGTGCAGCGGCGCTGCGACGGCGAACCCCTGGCCTATCTCACCGGCGAGCGTGAATTCTGGTCTCTGCCCCTGTCTCTGGCAGCCGGTGCGCTGATTCCACGGCCGGACACGGAATTGCTGGTCGAGCTGGCACTGGAAAGACTGCCCAAGCTGCCAGCGGGAGACATCATCGAACTGGGTACCGGCTCCGGAGCCATTGCACTGGCGCTGGCACAGGAAGTCAGCGACCGGCCGATCACCGCCATCGAACGTCACGATGCCGCTCTGCAGATCGCCCAACACAATATCCGGCAATTCGGACAGGGGCGGGTGCAGCTGATCCAGGCCAGCTGGCTTGACTGCATCGCCGCGGAGTCCGCAGCACTGATCCTCAGCAACCCGCCCTACCTCGCCAGTGACGACCCTCACTTGCCGACGCTGCATTTCGAGCCACAGACGGCGCTGGTCAGCGGCAGCAGCGGCCTGGAGGATATCGAACAGATCATCGAAGCCAGCTGTCGGGCCGGCAAACCGGGCTGTCTGCTGCTGCTGGAGCATGGTCAGGAGCAAGGAGCTTCTGTCAGATCCCTGCTGGACGACTACAATTTCGAGCAGGTTCAGACCTGTCGGGATCTGTCCGGACATGAACGGGTCAGCCTGGGTTACCGACAGGAGCGGGTCCGGTGATTTCCAGCGAACTGATGCAACCTGCCTGATAGCCACAGCCGAACGACAATCCGGAGTAGAGATCGTGAGCATTGAACAACCCGCACTCAATGAAGCCTATGCGGCCATTGACCTGGGTTCCAACAGCTTCCACATGATAGTGGCGGAAGCAGAAGGCAATTCGATCCGCAAGATCGACAGCCTGCGCATGCCCGTCAGACTCGGTGCCGGACTGGACAAGAACATCCGACTGACGCCCGAGACCGAAGCGGCGGCACTGGATGCTCTGGCCAAATACGCCGAACGTCTTCGCGAAGTCCCTCTCAAGCATATCCGTATCGTCGGTACCAATACCCTGCGCCGCGCCAGAAACAAGGATCATTTCATGCGAGAGGCCAGGCGCTTGCTGGGCAAACCGATCGAGATCATCGCCGGTCGGGAGGAAGCCCGCCTGATCTACTCGGCCGTGGCCCACACCTTTCCCGACAACAATCAGCGACGCCTGGTCATTGATATCGGTGGCGGCAGCACCGAACTGATCATTGGCCAGGGGCTGAACCCGACGCTGATGGAAAGCGTGAACATGGGTTGTGTCAGCTATACCAGCCGGTTTCTCGACAGCAGCGGCAAGCTGAGCAACGGCAGCCTGAAGAAGGCCATGGTGGAAGCCGAACTGGAACTGCAACCCCTGATCGTTGCCTATCGCGACAGTGGCTGGGATGAGGTCATCGGCTGCTCCGGGACCATCAAGGCCGCCTCCCGCATGCTCTCGGAACTGGGCATCAGCGATGGCACCATCACCCAGGAAGGTTTGCGCAAACTGATGCGGATGGCCGTCAAGGCTGGCAGTGTCGAGGCGATGAACCTGAACAGTATCAGTCAGAGCCGCATGCAGGTTGTCGCCGGAGGCCTGACCGTGCTGTGCGCCATCATGCGAACACTGGGTATCGAGGCCATGCGCTCCAGTCAGGTCGCCCTGCGTGAAGGACTGATCTTCGACATGCTGGGGCGTGCCGAACACGTCGACATCCAGAGTCAGACCCTGGCCAATCTCACCAGTCGCTATTCGATCGATATTCGTCAGGCAGCGCGGGTTGAAAGTACTGCGGCCATGCTGTTCGGCCATGTCGCCGAACCCTGGAAGCTGGATCCGGAGACAGATCTGGAACTGCTCGTCTGGGCAGCACGCCTGCACGAACTGGGAATGGGTGTTGCCCACACTCAGTACCACAAGCATGGCGCCTACATCCTGGAAAACTCCGACCTGCTCGGCTTCACCCTGGCAGAACAGAAGGCATTGTCACTGCTGGTACGTTATCACCGCCGCAAGATCGAGAACGAAGCCTTTGACAGCCTGCCCGAAGAAGAACGCCAACGCCTGCTGCGCCTGCTGAGCATCCTCAGGCTGGCTGCCTTGCTGCATCGCGGCCGCCACGACGAACCACTGGACCAGATAAACCTGCGAATCAAGGATGGACAGATCACCGTCATCGCCCCCCAGGCATGGCTGGATGAGCATCCGCTCACCAGTGCGGAACTGGCAGCGGAAGCTGAACGGCTGACCCACATCAGCATCAAGCTCAAGGCAGAAAAGTCTGCCTGAGCCTGACTCTGCTCAGTGATCGATGTGATTGTCGCCGTATAGATCGATCAGATACTGCTGTGCACTGAAGGCTTCCGGTTCTTCGTTTTCATCCGTGCTGCTGTCCGCAGGGACCAGTCTCCGATAGTTGCCATCAGGCTCCAGCTGCCAGGCATAGAGGTTGTCCTTCAGGTAGACATCCAGACATTCCGTCTTGACGCGCTCCAGTGCTTCGCCTTCCAGTGGTACCGCAATCTCGACCCGATTGAAGAAGTTTCGTGGCATCCAGTCGGCACTGCTCATGTACAGCTGCTCTGCGCCTTCGTTCAGAAACCAGAAGATTCGCGAGTGTTCCAGAAAACGGCCCAGTACCGAGACCACCCGGATGTTCTCCGACAGACCGGGAACTCCAGCCTTGAGCATGCAGATGCCTCTGACCACCAGCTCGACCGTGACACCCGCCTGCGACGCTTCGTACAGGGCGTGGATGATGCCCGGATCTACCAGTGAATTCATGCGCGCAATGACATGTCCGCGACCGCCCTGGCTGGCGATCTCGGTCTCGTGCATGATCCGCCCCACGAAGTAGGAATGCAGATTGAAGGGAGCTTCGATCAGCTGGTTCAGATACAGCGTCTGGCCGAGTCCGGTCAACTGGGTGAATACCCTGTGCACGTCTTCCGTGATGGCAGGGTCGTTGGTGAGCATACTGATGTCCGTGTAGGCACGGGCGGTTGTGGCATGATAGTTTCCAGTGCCCACGTGCGCATACTTCACCAGTTTCTTCTTTTCGCGACGCACCACCAGCAGCATCTTGGCGTGTGTCTTGAAACCGACGACACCGTACACGACTTGTATTCCGGCTTCCTGCAGCTGGGTGGCCAGTTCGATGTTGGCAGCCTCGTCGAAGCGGGCCCGCAATTCGATGACCACGGTGACGTCCTTGCCTCGACGCGACGCCTCCATCAACGAGCTGACAAAGGCGGATTCGTGACCGGTGCGATAGAGGGTCTGCTTGATGGCCAGTACATCAGGGTCGGCAGCCGCCTGGCGCACCAGATCGATGACCGGCACATAGGACTCGTAGGGGTGGTGGAATACCACAGGGGAACGCAAGGTGATGTTGTCGAAGATACTGCTGCGCGTCTCGTAGGCAGGCGCCATATGCGGGCTGAACGAGGGATACTTCAAGTCCGGTCGGTCGATCTGATCGGGAATGCCGAACAGGCGATTCAGGTTGACCGGCCCATCAACCCGATAGACATCATCCTGCTCGAGATGAAACTGACGTTGCAGATAGCGAATGATGCGATTGGGACAATTGGCGGCGACTTCCAGACGCACCGCCTGGCCGAAATTGCGCTGTACCAGTTCGCTCTCCAGGGCACGCCGCAGATTGTTCACCTCCTCTTCGGAGACATACAGATCACTGTTACGCGTCACCTTGAACTGATAGACACCCACGGGGTTCATGCCATGAAACAGCGAGCCGATCTGTGAGTGCACGATGGATGACAGGAACACGAACCCATCGCGCACGCCACAGATCTCCGAAGGCACCCGTACCACTCGCGGCAAGGATCGGGGAGCCCGTACCAGGGCAAAGCCCGAGTCCCGACCGAAGGCGTCCAGGCCCCTGAGATCGATGATGAAGTTCAGGCTCTTGTTGGTCAGGCGCGGAAACGGATGTGCAGGATCCAGACCCAGCGGGCTCAGTACCGGGGCAATCTCGTTGTTGAAGAATTCCTTGACCCAGGCACTGACTTCCGGCGTCCAGCCCAGCCTGTTGAAGAAGCGAATCTCCTCGCCAGCCAATTCGGGAATCAGAACATCATTGAGCAACTGATACTGCCTTTCCACCAGCGAATGCGCCGCATGATTGATGCAGGCCATCTCCTGCAACGGCGACAGGCCGTCAATGCCGGCCCCTTCGATGCCACCCAGAATCTTCTGCTTCAGGCCTGCAACCCGGATTTCGAAGAATTCATCCAGGTTGCTGCTGGAGATGCACAGAAACCGCAGCCGTTCCAGCAAGGGAACCTTGGTATCGCTGGCCAGCTCCAGGACCCGTTCATCGAATTTCAGAAAACTCAGTTCACGGTTGGCCAGTGGCAAGGAACGATAACTGCTGCGCGACCATTGCTCCGGCAATACGGCAGCAGGATGGGCGTTGTTGTCACTCTCCACTATGTCTCCTTTGTATCGGAATATTGTTTTCGGATGCCGAACGGAACAGTCACCCCAGATAGCTCCTGGCAGCATCGAGCAGATCAGGATAGAACGATTCGAAGGGCTTCTGCAATTGGTCGCGAAGCGGCTCCAGCTCTGCCTCGGCCATGGCTAGCGATGCAAATCGGGGCGATCGCTGCGACAATCGGGCCAGGGTCAGTTCGATGGATGCAAGTTCGACATTACTCTCCAGTATGCGCTCACTGAGTAACACCTGTGTGAAACGCTGCAATCTTTCTGGCAGATGGGCGTGATTGTCAGCCAGAGCAGCGTGTACGATATCGGCATGAGCTGCCAGCGTGTGCGCACTGTATCGAGACCACTGACAGGCCAGGAAATGATCGAACATCACGTCGATGACGATACCGGAAAAGCGGTAGGACACGCTGTCGATCCCGGCGCGGGCCTGTTGCAGGGCTGGATGGGTATCGGTGAAACGATCCAGATAGCGATGCAGGCGAATGCCGGTTTCCACGCGACCGGGAAATCGGGACAGCTCATTGCCGCGCACGAAATCACCACAGATCTGACCGGCAATCAGCTCCGCTTCATCAAACCCCATCAGACTGTGAGCAAGGAAGTTCATGAGCACTAATGTACTGTATTCTTTGCATCATGGACCTGACACCAGATAATCGTTACAGCCGCCATACCAGCCTTCCGCAGATCGGTGAGGCGGGACAAGCACGCATTCGCGCCAGTCATGTACTGATCGTCGGGCTCGGAGGACTGGGTTCCCCGGCATCTCTGTACCTGGCAGCAGCGGGTGTCGGGCGCCTGACCCTGGCCGACTTCGATACCGTCGAGGTATCCAATCTGCAGCGGCAGGTTGCCCATACCACGGATCGCGTCGGACAGCTGAAAACCACATCCGCTCGACAGGCCTGTCTGGACATCAACCCCGATTGCCGGATCGAGACGCTGGACTATGCACTGGATGAGGATGACCTGGACTCTCTGGTCGCTCAGTGCACGGCCGTGCTCGACTGCACGGACAACTTTCCGACCCGATTTGCCTTGAATGCCGCGTGCGTCAGGGCAAGGGTTCCTCTGGTCAGCGGTGCCGCAATCCGATTCGACGGACAGATCAGCGTCTACGACTCACGACAGAGCGATGCACCCTGTTACCGCTGTCTCTACAGCGACTCCGACAACGCGGTCGACAATTGCGCCCAGGCAGGCATCCTGGGCCCTGTGGTTGGCATGGTGGGATGCATCCAGGCTATCGAAGCCCTGAAACTGATCAGCGACATCGGCGACAGCCTGGCGGGCAGACTGGTACTGTTCGATGGTCTGACCATGGAATGGAACGAGATACGTCTGGGCAAGAACCCGGAATGTCCGGTCTGCGGCTCCGACGCAGCGGCCTGAGTTCTCGTCGACCGAGCAGTGCCTGCCGAGCCACGCCCGCCTGGCTGTTCTTTCCTGGCTGTTCTTTCCTGGCTGTTCTTTCCTGGCTGAGCGTTCCCGCCTGAGCGTTCCTGCCTGTCGGGCCCGGACCCGACACCCTGCCAACCGGCAAGATGTCGGAACCTGTATTTTTCTCAGCGCCCGAAGTAGGCGGTACCCTTGAACGCCTCGCGCTGATAGACGCGAATGTAGTCGGCCTCCAGCTGGATCGGAAAGAGAGTCTCATCGCTGAGATCAGGCGTGGGTGCCCAGCCACTGCCTGCCACCAGATAGTTCACGATATTCATCGGCTGCCGCGAGACCTGAGGGCCGAACAGGCGCTTGACCTCGATTCCATCGATATACCACACGACCAGTTGCGGCTCCCACAGCACCCCGAAGGTGTGCCACTCACCATCATCCGCGTAGGTGCCGCCACCAGGTTTGGCATGGGACATGGTGGGCGCCGAGCGCGTGATACCGGTATTGGGATCCCCGAAATGGTAGGTCTGGAAGGCATCCGGCGCGCCGAAGGGGTTCTCGCCCAGATATTCGACGATATCGATTTCCGGCGCATGGTAGTTCACGCCGGTTCCCGCATACCGGTGATACAGATAGAAACTGGACAGTGCACCCGGCGTGCCGCTGACCTTGAATCGACCTTCGGTATACCCGTAGACGAACTGGAAACGATCATGCGAGGACAAGGCGCCGGACAGGAACTGGCAAGGCGCCGGATCAGCAGGATCCCCTTCCTCACACACCGACGGCAGTTTTTCTTCCAGTTCCTCGGGCACCGGAATGGCATTGATGATGATCGATTCACCGGTAAAGGTGAACGGGTCATAACCGAAGTCCGGATAGGCCTGTATATCCACCAGATACTGCTGCTCGCGATTGACGATGCGATTGTCGCCCCAGACCAGCCGCGTCTGCCACTTGTCCGCGTCCAGAGAGTCCTCGTTGAACTCGTCGGAGAAGACCAGATCGAATTCATCCAGCCAGTAAGGCACGGCCGACAGATCGTGATTCTGCACGAAACGATCATCGGCTCCCTTGTACAGATCGTCGTACAGCGGCACCGGGGCATTGCGATTCTTCAGATAGGTGATGGTCAACGGCTCCGAGGCCACCGATTCCTGACCCTCATCATCCGTCGCGGTGATTTCATAGGTATAGGTTTCACCGGGTACCGGCGTGTTCACACCACAGCGGTGCAGACGGTCGTCGAAGCGGGTGTAATTGCAGTCGATGAAGGAAGTGGTCAGCCAGTACTTGTCGATCTCGTTCTGCGAGCCGGAGGCCGGGTCGGTCTGATCACCCCGAATCTCGTAGGTCACACCATCACTGCGATAAAGGGTGTACTGCACCACTTCCCCGTCGTCATTGGCCGGTGCCCAGCTGATTTCTGCCCAGTTGTTGGATACCAGATCGAGGCGCAGATGCTTGGGTTGCGTGGGTGGACCACCCGCTACCGGTTGCTCGTCATCGACTTCCAACAATGAACCGAAGGGGTCGGCGGGATTGGGCAAGGGCAGTGGCAAGGCGAAGGGGTCATCCAGTTCTGGTACCTGTGGCGGTGGCAACTCATTGTCCCCCGGGCCATCGCCACCGCCGTTGGAAGCGGACTCCACCACAATGTTCTCGAAGCGTTCACCCGTGGTGTGGTTGACGACCAGGTACTTGCCGGCACTGACCTGACAGGAGCGTCCGCCCTCGCACAAGGACTCGAACGTTGTTGCATCCTGTACCTGATACCAACCGTCGTCCGGCCAGCGGATGAGCAGCCCATCGACAGTGACACCCTCGGTGTTGCCTGCCGTGACAATCACGTTCTCGAACCGCTGTCCGGTGCCATGGTTGATGACAATGTAGCGGCCGGGTGCAACATCGCAACTGCTTCCCCCCTGACACAGCGATGTGAAAGTCTGCGCATCCTGCACCTGATACCAGCCATCGTCCGGCCAGGAAATGGTACCGCCATTCACCGTCGGGGCCGCCATTGCACTTGCACCGCCGAGGCCCAGACCCATGATGGCGCAACAGACCAGCGCACGGCCTGTTTTCACTGTGCCTGCCGATAGCGGCAAGCCCCGTGCTGCTGTGGCAGCCATGTCTACAGCATTCTGGATTTTCATGCCTCGGTTCCCGATCACGTGGATACAGCTGGAACCTTGAAGTATACCGAGTCGGGGGCTGTGGACCGGGTCGAGCAAGGGTCAGGCAGTGGTACTTTTACCTTGCCTGCCCACCAGTTCACAAAGTATTACAGCTGACCGTCTCGCCCCTCATCCGGACAAGACGGGCCAAACGCGCCGTCAATGACGAGTGATGTCACCATCCTCTTCACTCACGGCGGCGCTGGCAACCGCCGTCGGCACTCCCTTGAACAGCGCGGCGATATCGACCTTGTCGTAGTTGTACACGCTGTCACAGAATTCGCAGCTGATTTCCACCTTGCCTTGCTCCTCGAGGATGCTGCTGACCTCCGCCTTGCCGAGCCCCAACAGCATGCCGTCGGTTCGCTCTCGCGAACAACTGCAGTGAAAGCGCACTGTTTCCGGCTCGAAGACCCGTACCTGCTCTTCATGAAACAGTCGATACAGCAGGGTCTGACTGTCCTCAGTGCACAGTTCCTCGTCACCCAGGGTATCGCACAGGGCAGTCGCCCGGCTCCAGCCGTCAGCATCATTGGCGACACGCTCCTCGCTGGGCAGTTTCTGCACCAGAACGCCAGCGGCCGTATTCTCGCTCACCGACAGATAGAGCTGCGTCTGCAGCTGTTCACTGGTGCGGAAATACCCCTGCAATGCCTCGGCCAGCGTGTCCCCTTCCAGCGGCACGATGCCCTGATAGGGCTCGGACTGACGATTGGCTTCCACCGTGATGATCATGCGCGCCTCGGCGCCGAACATGGCCTGCAGAGAGGGTTCTTCCGGCACCTCGTTCCAGCGGGCCAGACCTCGCAGGCTGCCGTCATTGGTCACTTGCACCACCAGCAGATGCACGGCCCCTTCGCCTCGCACTTGCAGTGTCAGTTTGCCATCGAACTTGATGGTACTGGCCAGCAGGGCGGCGGCGGCAAAGGCCTCGCCCAGTACCTGGCGTACCTGCGGCGGATACTCGACGCGTGCCACGGCCTCACGCCAGGTATCATCCAGCTGCACGAGATGACCACGAACATCGCAGGACTCGACGAGAAATTTCTGCTGGGTATCTCTGTCTCTCACGGGATATCACTCCAGGCGAGCATAGAAGGCCTCGCCGATTAACGGGGTCAGGTACATCGGCACCTGATAACAAGCTATGAACAACAACAAGGGTTCCATCTGAGCCGCCGGCAATGCCGCCAGAAACAGCGCGATATTGCGATTGCCGCAAACGACGCCCGTACCGATACTGCGAGCCGAGCCCTGATGCGTGAACCGCGAACCCAGCACGCCCAGTGCCTGGTAGCCCACGTTCACCAGCAGAGCCAGCAGCAGCATCTGTCCGAGCTCGGCCCAACCGTTGGACGGCTCGTGTATTGCAGACATCAAGCCGATCACCATCAGGGCCAGCGCCAGGGCACTCACACCATCCAGCGCCGCTGCGTTCAGTTGCACTTTCCCTCTGTGCAAGCGCTGCGACACCAGCAAGGCTGCCGACACGGAGCCGCCAATCAGCAGCAGCAGCTGCACTGCGGGAGCCAACATGGTGGTGACAGTTTGCTGCGGTTGCAACAGGTAGAGCACCGGCAGACAGCTCAGGGGCAGCAGAATCGTGCCCAGCATCAGCCAGCGCATGGCCAGTGCCGCATCACCGCGCAGCAGCAGAACCAGGTTCGGACTGCCGGACACCGGTGGTGCGGCGGCAACCAGCGTGGCAGACATCACCACCACCCACGGAGCCTGCAACAGGCTCGACAATGCGAATACGCTGATCGGCAACAGCAACTGGGCGAGTCCGACACGTAGCAGCGTCGACGTCCAGGCTGCCCGGCTGCGCATGGATGCCGCCGCACCGGCATCCGGCAGGATGCGCAGTACAGCCAGAAACAGCAGCAGTGCGATGAACAGCGGTATCCCCTGTCGCAAGGGGCCCGCTGCCCAGGGCAGCAACACGCCAGCCACCAGACCGGCGGGCAGCACCCACCGCCCGTGACGGCCCAGAAAAGCGAGGGCGCGGATCAATCAGGCCTTCAGCTTGTCGCGCAGAATCTGGTTCAGCTGGGCAGGATTGGCCTTGCCCTTCGAGGCCTTCATCACGGCGCCAACAAAGAACGACAGCAACTTCTCCTTGCCGGCACGGTATTCCGCCAGCTGTGATGGATTGGCAGCAATGACTTCATCGATCATCGCTTCAATGGCACCCGTGTCGGTAATCTGCTTCAGGCCGCGCGCCTCGATCACGGCATCGACATCGCTTTCGCCGCTCCACAGCGCCTCGAACACCTGCTTGCCCAGCTTGCCGGACAGGGTTCCGTCATCCACTCGCGCAATCAGATCACCCAGCAGACGGGCGCTGACAGGGGCGTCGGCCAGCGCCACATCTTCCTTGTTCAGCCGTGCGAACAGTTCGCCCAGCACCCAGTTGGCGGCCAGCTTCGGCGCAAACTTGCGATCGGCGAAAACCGCTTCGAAATAATCCGCTGTCTGTCGGTCGGCGCACAGGGCCTGCGCATCGGCAGCCGGAATCTCCAGCTCTTCCACGAAGCGCGTTCGACGCGCCACCGGAAGCTCCGGCATGGTGGCTCGGACAGATTCGATGAAGGCTTCGTCGATGACCAGTGGCGGCAAGTCCGGATCGGGGAAATAACGATAGTCGTTCGCCTCTTCCTTGCTGCGCATGGACCGTGTTTCATCCCTGTCGGCGTCGTACAACCGTGTCTCCTGCACCACCTGGCCACCATCTTCGAGGATATCGATCTGGCGTTCGACTTCGAAGTCGATGGCACGTTCGAGAAAGCGGAAGGAGTTCAGGTTCTTGATTTCGGTACGGGTACCCAGGGTGTCACTGCCGGCCGGGCGCACCGACACGTTGGCGTCACAGCGAAATGAGCCTTCCTGCATGTTGCCATCGCAGATATCGATGTAACGCACCAGGGAATGCATGTAGCGGGCATAGGCGACCGCTTCGGTGGCCGAACGCATGTCAGGCTCCGAGACGATTTCCAGCAAGGGTGTTCCTGCGCGATTGAGATCAATGGCGGTCATGCCTTCGAACAGATCATGCACCGATTTGCCCGCATCCTCTTCCAGATGCGCGCGGGTCAGGCCGATGCTCTTATCCTGCCCGTCCGGCAAGGTAATGCTGATACGCCCTTCACCGACAATCGGAAATGCCATCTGCGAGATCTGATACCCCTTGGGCAGGTCCGGGTAGAAGTAGTTCTTGCGGGCAAAGACCGAACGCCGCGTGATGCTGGCCTCGGTTGCCAGAGCGAAGCGCACCGCCATGCGCACCACTTCGCGATTGACCACCGGCAGGACGCCGGGCAGACCCAGATCGACCGCTGAGGCCTGTGTGTTGGGCGCGGCTCCGAAATCGGTGGAGGCGGCCGAGAATATCTTGGATCGAGTGGCGAGCTGTGCGTGAATCTCCAGCCCGATTACGGTTTCCCATGTCATGTTTTGCAAGCCTGTATCAGTCGTTTACCTGCGCCATTCAGGCGAAAGAGGCGGGAATCTGGCGATGCCAGTCAGTCACGCCCTGGTAGCGGTGCGCCACGTTCAGCAAACGCGCTTCCTGATTCGCCGGTGCGCACAGTTGCAATCCGACGGGCAGACCATCGGCAAAGCCACACGGCGCAGACAAGGCTGGCAGCCCGGACAGATTGGCCGACACGGTGAACAGATCGTTCAGGTACATCGCCACCGGATCATCGCTCTTGGCCCCCCGGGCAAAGGCCGTGGTGGGTGTCGTGGGTCCGGCAATTACATCGACATCGGCAAAGGCATTGCTGAAGTCATCACTGACCAGCTGCCGGACCTGCTGCGCTTTCTTGTAGTAGGCATCGTAATAGCCGGCAGACAGGGCATAGGCGCCGATGAGAATACGGCGTTTGACTTCCGCCCCGAAACCTTCACCACGCGAACGGGTGTACAGGTCATCGATATCCTGCGGATTTTCACAGCGATGACCGAAGCGCACACCGTCGAAACGAGACAGGTTGCTGGAGGCTTCTGCTGGCGCGATGACGTAGTAGGCAGGAATGCACAAGCCCTGATTGGGCAGCGAGATGGGCTTCAGAATGGCACCCTCGCCTTCCAGCACGGCCAGAGCCGCGTTGACACAGGCGGCCACGTCATCGTCCAGGCCCTCGGCGAAGTATTCCTGTGGCACTCCGATGCGCAGCCCTTTCAGGTCGGCATTCAGATCGGCACTGAAATCGGGCACGGACGCTGGCGAACAGGTGGAATCGCGAGCATCATGGCCTGCCATGGCCTGCAGCAACAGTGCGCAGTCTTCGGCGGTCTGAGCCATGGGACCGCCCTGATCCAGACTCGAGGCAAAGGCGATCATGCCGTAGCGAGACACGCGCCCATAGGTCGGCTTGATTCCGGTGATACCGCAATAGGCCGCGGGCTGGCGAATCGAACCTCCGGTGTCAGTCCCGGTGGCTGCCGAGGCCAGACGAGCGGCAACTATGGCGGCGCTGCCGCCGGAGGAACCGCCGGGTACCCGGTCTTCCTGCCAGGGGTTGGCCACCGGGCCGTAGAAACTGTTCTCGTTGGAGGAGCCCATGGCAAATTCGTCCATATTGGCCTTGCCCAGCGTTACCAGACCGGCCGTGCGCAGTTTTTCCACCACGGTCGCCTCATAGGGCGAGACAAAGTCCTGCAGCATGCGTGAGCCGCAAGTGGTTGGCATCCGTGTGGTGCAGAAAATATCCTTGTGGGCAATCGGCAAACCGGTCAGAGGACCGGCCTTACCGGCCTTGCGCTGCTCGTCGGCAGCAGCAGCTGCCTGCCGTGCGCCGTCGGCATCCACGGCCAGGAAGGCATTCAACGCTCCACCGAGCTGTTCGATACGCTGCAGGTAGTGCTCGACCAGGTCGCTGCTGCTCAGATCGCCACTGGCGAGAAGTGCGGCCTGTTCGGCCAGAGTCTTGTCATGCATGGTCAGCACCTGTCATTCGATAACGCGGGGCACCAGGAAGTAACCGTCCTGGGTTGCGGGGGCGGGCGCCTGCAGAGTGTCGCGCTGATCGGTTTCAGTCACCTCATCATCGCGCAGCAGCAGCGCGGCATTGGCCGGATGGGCCATGGGTTCCACACCGTCGGTATCCACGGCCTGCAGCTGTTCCACCAGATCGAGCATGGTGGACAGGTCGGCGGCCAGCGGTTCCAGAGCGTCTTTATCGATGCCCAGGCGTGCCAGATGGGCAATCTTTTCGATATCGTCAGGAGTCAGGGACACAAGCGTCAGTCCAGTCTTGGTTTCGAGCGCGGCAATCTATCATACTGTAGCCCTCTATCGCCCGTTACTCCCGATTCCGATACACGATGAACGACCAATCTGCCCTGCAGGATCCGGCTTTCGACGCCAGGATCGAGAACCTGGAACTGAAGCTCATGGACCTGGAAAACACGGTACACGAGCTCAATGAAGTCATCCTGCAGCAGTACCGCGACATCGAACGCATGCAGCTGCAGCAAGTGGAACTGATGAACCGCATGCACGGCAGTACTGACTCGGCAGCCACACCCTCGATCACCGATGAACTGCCCCCTCACTACTGAGCGTTCAGCGACCGAGTATCAGCGTATCGCCTTCCAGTACGTAGCGCGGCACCACCAGGTTCCTGTCGGCGTATTGCGAGCGGTACACTCTTCCCGCCAGGTCATAGCGGGACTTGCGGCAGCTATCGATGAAACCCCCGGTCCAGGGTCCTCCCTGAAACTGCGCCCGCTCCGCCGGCAGGAAACTCACGGGACAGCCCAGATCGGTGCCCAGGGCGATGGCAACGTACAGTTCCGGACTGGCCGAGCGAAGATCATCGCGGTACTCGTCCGGCTGCTTCGACTGGCGCGAGCTGGCATCCCGCAGACGATCGTCGGGACTGCGCAGCTGTGCAATGTCCTCGACCCGGCGCCGGTAGAGCAGCACCGGACGATCTTCCCAGGAGATGACACGCGATTCTCCCGGCAGCAGATCCGCGGTTGCCACCCGCAGAGTGGGCATGGCTGGCGTTGCACCACCACCGGTGAATACCTGTGCGGCCAGCACATACAGCAGGCACAGGATGGCGAAGCCGACCATCAGCTTGGCTGCCACTCGCAGTCGCAATCGACGCCGTTGTTCCTCGGCACTCAGGGGTCTGTCCATCATGGGCAATTCTGGTGAATTCTTGCGTGAAAGCCATGCAGAAGTGTACGTCAACCGTGTCTGACTGGACGCCTCCACTGATCCTGGGCCACGACCTCTGCCCGCCCGCAGGCATGCCCTCCGGGCAGCAGGACAAGGATATCTTCGATCGTCTCGATCTGCCCCGGGCCCTGACGCCACCGGATGACGCCTGGGTACTGGTGCGTCAACCCGGCAATGACAACCTGCCGCCGGTGCTTGAACTGGTGCGCCCGGATGGCGTGAAACTGTCCATCGACTTCAGTTCCGGCAAGGCGCGGCATCGCGCGAATGAAGCCGGCAAGGGTATTCAACCCCTGGCACGCGCACTCGGCCTGAGCGCCTACCGCAAGCGCCAGGGAGGCTTCCCGGGCGTGATCGATGCCACCGGCGGACTGGGTCAGGATGCCTGGGCCCTGGCCACGCTGGGGGTCGGCATCACCGTCATCGAACGCCACCCCATCGTGCATGCGCTACTGCACAATGCCCTGAGCAGGGCCGCTGCCGAGCCCGCCACGCGTGCAACGGCTGCGCGGGTCAGACTGCTGCACGGCCAGGCCGAGCAGCTGTTGCCGACTCTGCAGAGCGAGGTCATCTATCTTGACCCGATGTATCCGGAACGCCGTCGCAAGAAGGCAGGCTCTCGCAAGGGCATGCAGTTTCTGCACGCCCTGCTGGGCCCGCCGGCGGACGACGGCAATGAGACGCTGCTGTCCACCGCCCTGCACAGTGGCGCTCTGCGAGTCGCGGTGAAACGTCCACGCGGAGCGCCGCTGTTGAACGGAAGTGAACTCTGGACAGGACAGCGTACCTGCGTGGAATCACCCAATACGCGCTACGACGTGTATCACCTGCGCAGTGCCTGAGTATCGCCCGAGCTCCATCCGAGTACCGTCTGAATATCGCTGAGTACCGGTCAGTCCCGGAAATTCTGGAACTGCATGGGCAAGCCGAGTTCGGCCCCCTTGAGCAGTGCCATGACGGCCTGCAGATCGTCACGCTTCTTGCCGGTGACTCGCAATTGTTCGCCTTGCACCTGCGCCTGCACCTTGAGTTTCGATTCCTTGATCTTCGCCACCGCCTTCTTGGCAATTTCCCGGTCGATGCCCTGACGCACGGTAATGGCCTGCTTGACACCCTTGCCGCTGTTCTCCACCTTGCCGGCCTCCAGACAGGCAATGTCTATCTGGCGGGCAGTGAGTTTCTGATACAGCACCGGGTGAATCTGCTGTATCTGGAAATCGCTGTCGGCAAACAGCATGATCTTTCCGTCTGCCAGTTCCACCTTGGCTGAGGTACCCTTGAAGTCGAAGCGGTTTCCGATCTCTCGCTGGGTATGATCGACGGCATTGACAAGCTCGTGCTGATCCACTTCAGAGACAACATCGAATGTTGGCATGGCGCTCTCCGTTGTAACTCGTTCAGAATAAACCGCTGATAGTAGCAGCCTTCACTCACTCGGACAGCCTGCCTGGACAGGCAATCCACACCTCGACACGGATCATCACGTACATGAGACAACTGACGGACAGTCGCTGGATGCTGATACTGGCCAGCCTGCTGGGCGCGATCGCAGTCATGAGCGGCGCTTTTGGCGCTCATGCACTGCAAGGTGTTCTGGATGAACGCGCCACTGGCTGGTACGACACTGCCGTCACGTATCACGCCCGTCATGCCCTGGCTCTGCTCGCCTGCGGAGTCATGAGCCTGGTCATCGGCAAGGCTCCCGGCAGCCGATTCATCAGATTTGCAGCCATCGGCTTTACCCTGGGGACACTGGTATTCTCGGGAAGTCTGTACATGATGGCTTTCACCGGCATCACGAAGCTGGGCATGGTGACACCTGTCGGAGGTCTGCTGCTGATCATTGCCTGGCTTTGTCTTGCAATGGCCGCTTTTCGGCTATCCTCGGAGAAGGCATAGAGTCCGACCACATTCTCGTCTGCGATGAGCCCCTTATGACCCAAGAAGACAAAAAAGACGTTGCCAGCCTGATCGAGGCCCGTCGGGATTACACGGCTGACACACTGCGTCGCGCCGATCTGGCGGACGGCCCGGTCATGCAGTTCACCCGCTGGCTGCAGGAAGCGCGCGATGCCGATATTCTCGACGCCACCGCCATGCACCTGGCCACGGTGGACGCACAGGGACAGCCTCATTCGCGTATCGTGCTGCTCAAGCACTTCGATGACGAAGGCTTCTGCTGGTACACCTATCAATTGAGTGACAAGGCGCGACAACTGGCCGAGAATCCCAGAGCATCCCTGCTGTTCTACTGGTGCGGTCTTGAGCGGCAGGTGCGCATCGAAGGCAAGGTGGAAATGCTGGATGCCGAAAACGCCGAAACCTACTTCCAGTCACGCCCTGAAGGCAGCCGCTTCAGCGCCGCCGCTTCGGTCCAGTCAGCCCCGGTGGACAATCGCGCCGTTCTGGAGCGACGCGTCGCCGAACTGCACAAGGAACACCCCAATGGCAATGTGCCGAGACCGGAACACTGGGGAGGCTATCGCCTGCAACCTCACCGCTTCGAGTTCTGGCAAGGCCGCGCCGACCGCCTGCATGATCGCTTTGTCTTCGAACGTGGCGAAGCGGCGGACGACTGGTCCGTGCAACGCATCTCACCCTGATACGTGAAATCCATGGTCGCCGTAGTCGTACTGATCCTGCTGGGCCTTGGCCTGCGCCTGAGCATTCCGCACCTGGGTTCGAGTGTTGCCGGCGGTATTGCCACCGACAACGGCCAGCAGACGCTGGCAGACTGTCCGGCTACGCCGAACTGTCATCGGGACACCCTGGCCATCGAGGCGGACCCTTCATCCGCCATCGAGACCATGGCAACACTGATCAGCGAGCAGCCAGGGGCCCGCATCGTGTCCCGCAACGATCACTACCTGCACGCCACCTGGTCCACACGACTGATGGGCTTCGTCGATGACGTCGAGTGCCTGCTGATACCGGCATCGGGCAACGATCAAGCGGTGCTGCAGATTCGCAGCGCCTCGCGGCTTGGCAAGAGTGATCTGGGAGCCAATGAAAAGCGCATCGCCGCCTTACGCAGCATCGGCCACGGGCGTCTCTAGACTGCGTTCATCCAGCCATTTGTCGAGCATGCTCTTCAGGTCATCATCGGCGAATGGCTTGGAGACGTAATCGTTCATTCCCGCAGCCAGACAACGCTCTCGATCGCCAGCCACGGCATTGGCAGTCACGGCAACGATCGGCAACTCGAATCCCGCGGCGCGAGCTCGACGAGTCGCCTCGAAACCGTCCAGCTCCGGCATCTGGCAGTCCATGAAAACGATGTCGAAGACCTCGGACTGCAAGGCTGTCAGCGCTTCCAGACCATTCTCCACCAGCGTGATGTCACAGCCCAGATCGTCCAGCGATGCTTCAATGACCAGCTGATTGACCGGATTGTCTTCGGCCACCAGCACTCTGACCGGCAACATCTGCGACCGTGGCTGCCCCTGCCCACCCATACCGACAGCATCAAGCGACGCTTCCGGTGTCTCGACCGTATTCATCGACCTCGCCTCGATGATCCTGGTCTCATCCGGCAACGACGGCAACGTCGTGGCAGTCACCGGCATGCTGACGGTGACACAGGTCCCCTTGCCCGGCTGGCTGTCGATCACCAGAGTGCCGTTCATCAGATCCACCAGGGCTTGCGCGATGGGCAGACCGATGCCGATACCACCGACACGTCGGCGTACATCGGATCGGACCTGATGAAACACCTTGCGCACTGCCTCGAGCTCGGATGCGTCGATACCGCAGCCGGTGTCACGTACCATCAGAACAAGGTAACCATCGATGTACTTCAACTGCACATCGATGCGCCCCTGCTCGGTGAAATTCACGGCATTGTCCAGCAGTTTGCGGCAGATCTGGCTCCAGCGAGCCGGATCGAGTGCCATGCTGGCAGGCATGCCGGGATCGAACCCCAGATTCAGTGTCAGTCCCTTTGACGACAGTGCGGTTTGAAGCTCATCCACCACGCCTCGTGTCAGCGCACAGGGATCACAGGGCTCCAGTGAAAGCCGGACATCCTGACTGGCCAGACTGGCGGCATCCAGCAGGTCACTGACCAGTTCCAGCATGTCATTGCCCGAGCGGTTCAGGGTGGCAACCAGGGACTGCTGCTCGTGGTTCAAGGGCGTCTTGCCGAGCATTCTGACCATGCCCAGCACACCGTTCATCGGCGTACGCAGCTCATGACTCATGCGGGCCAGGAATTCATCCTTGCTGCGCAGCGCCATCTGATTGCGCAAGCGCAACAGCAGCATCTCCCGCTTCTGCAGGTAGAGCCGATAGGAACAGTAGAGGCAGCCCGTGGCGATCAACGCCAGCGGAACGAGCAGACGAGCAAATCCGTCATCGGCCAGGGCTTCCATGCTGAAGATCATGGCAACCAGCATGGCACCGATGAAGCCCAGGTAAGTCGGCGGCCAGTGACCCAGCGACAGCAAGCCGCCCAGTGCGGCCAGTACCGGCAGCAAGGCGATGACCAGCTGGTCCACCAGTGTCAGTTCGGCAGACCAGAGCAGTATCACCGTCCCCCAGAGAGCGCCGGAGACCACCATGATGCCGGTATAGAGATGGATGGGCATCTGCCGGGATCTGCGGCTTCGGACCCAAGTGACCAACGCCAGACGCAGGGCGGACACCAGAACGACCGCGCTACCCCACAGAATCAGGTGATTTGCAGAGACCTTGCCATGCAGCATCGTGGCACTGACCAGCACCATGATGAGCCCGAGGCACACGGAGGGGACCGCTTCATCGAACAGCGCGCGTTGCAACGCGCCATTGACTTCCCGGGTTTCACGATCCCGATGCATGCCCTTAACCTGTTCAACGTCATTGCCTCAGGTAACGGCATGTCGGTCGCGAAGTATTAGATCTGAACCTGTCGCGAAAACTATTGTGTGACGACGTTGGCAGCTTGTCGATCAGCGTGGTAGGACGAGCGCACCATCGGTCCACTGGCAACATGCGAGAATCCCATCTCGTCACCCAGGCGGGCCAGTTCATCGAATTCTGTCGGATGCCAGAATCTGGACACCGGCAGATGCGAACGGCTCGGCTGCAGATACTGGCCCAGCGTGAGCATGTCCACCTGGTGATCGCGCAGATCCTGCATGACCGCCAGCACCTCTTCCATGGTTTCTCCCAATCCCAGCATCAGACCGGATTTGGTTGGCACATGCGGAAAGCGCTTCTTGTGATTCTCCAACAGGTCGAGAGACCACTCGTAATCCGACCCCGGACGACACTGCCGATAGAGCCGTGGCACCGTCTCCAGGTTGTGATTGAAGACATCGGGTGGATTGGAAGACATGCCCTCCAGGGCCTTTTCCATGCGTCCCCGGTAATCCGGTACCAGCACTTCGATCTGGATGCCGGGGCAGGCTTCGCGCACAGCCCGGATGCAGGCATCGAAATGGCTGGCGCCACCATCGCGCAGATCGTCGCGATCGACCGAGGTGATGACAATGTACTTCAGACCCAGTTGCGCAACGGCCTTGGCCAGATTGGCCGGTTCATCGGTATCCAGTGGATTCGGCTTGCCGTGAGCTACATCACAGAATGGGCAGCGTCGGGTGCAGATGTCACCCATGATCATGAAGGTGGCGGTGCCATGGCTGAAGCATTCGCCCAGATTCGGACAACTGGCCTCCTCGCACACCGAGGACAGTTTCAGCTCACGCATCATCTGCTTGATTTCCTGAACCCGAGGATTGGTGGATACCCGGGTTCTGATCCAATCGGGCTTGCGCACAAGCTCGGTGGTCGGAGCAACCTTGACAGGGATACGAGCCAGCTTGGCGGCACCGCGCTGGTGGCCTTCTGGATCGGAACGGGAGGGGGCTGTATGGTCCATTTGCTCAGTCTACCAGTTCGGTGTGATGTTGCTGCGTTCTTACCTGACTAGCAGGCGGACAATTGCTCGTGAACCTGTGACACGAGCTGCTCGATCAGTTGCTCTCTGGGTACCAGGATACCCAGCTTCTGTGTGGACGTTACTGCCATCCCACGGTATCCGCAAGGGTCGATTCCATCGAAAGGCGTCAGATCCGCATCGATATTCATTGCCAGACCATGATAGGTGCAGCCTCGACGAACCCTGAGGCCCAATGCGGCTATCTTGGCCTCCTCGACATAGACCCCCGGCGCATCCCGCCTGCCGGCCGCCTCGATACCATGAGCTGCCAGCATGCCGATGACACTGTTCTCCAGTCGTACCACCATGTCCCGCACGCCCAGATTGCTGCGCCGCAGATTGATCAGGGTATAGACAACCACCTGACCCGGGCCGTGATAAGTCACCTGGCCACCACGGTCGCTCTGCACCACGGGAATATCGGCCGTATTGAGGATGTGCTCCTGGCGACCGGCCTGACCCAGCGTGTAGACGGGCGTGTGTTCACAGATCCAGACTTCGTCGGCGTCTTCGTCCGTGCGCGCATCGGTGAACTCGCGCATCGCCGTCCACGTATCGTGATAATCGGTCTGTCCCAGATAACGGGTTATCACAACGTGTACAGCACCCGCTCCTCGGCTTTCAGAGCAGCGTATATGCCCAGCAGGTGCTCGTGACTGGTTGCCGTGAAATGCGCTCGTACCGACAGGTACTTGCCCTCCTTGCTGGGCACTGCCGTGAAACTGACAGCCTCAGGCTCGACATGCGGCCGCACCAGTTCGCTGACCAGCGCCTCGAAATCGCCCTCATTGAGACCCATCGCCTTGACGACGATGTCCGCAGGAAACTCGATCAGTGTCTCGCTACTCATGCCACTACTGGAAATAACGCTGGATGGAATGCTTCATGCGCGTGAAGATGCCGCCCTCTTCCACCTTTTGCAAGGCCAGCAACGGCACTTCGCTGACAATTTCGTCGTTGACCAGCAGTACACTGCGACCCACTTCCTGACCGATTCGAATCGGCGCGCGAATGTAATCGTTAACCTCCACCCTTGATTGCAGGGTATCGAAGGCATCACGTGGCAATGTCAGATACTTGTCCTCGGCCACACCCAGACCCAGGTTCTCCTGCTCGCCCATCCAGACTCGCGCCTGGCTGATCTGCTCACCGGCGGCATAGACCTGGCGTGTCTGGAAGAAGCGGTAACCATAGTTCAGCAGTTTCTGGCTCTCGGCGATGCGAGCCTTGTCGCTCGACGTTCCCAGCACGACACTGATCAGCCGCATGTTATCGCGCACCGCCGACGCCACCAGGCAGTAGCCCGCTGCGTTGGTATGACCGGTTTTCATGCCATCCACCGACTCATCACGCCACAGCAGGGTATTGCGATTCTTCTGGGTGATGTCGTTGTAGGTGAATTCGCGCTCCGAATACAGCTCGTAGGTCTCCGGATGTTCACGAATGATGGCACTGGCGATCAGGGCCAGATCATTGGCAGTGGTGTAGTGTTCCGGATCCGGCAGCCCGGAGGCATTGGCGAAATGCGTGCCGGTCATGCCCAGGGTCTCGGCCGTCCGGTTCATCATGTCGACAAATCCGCGCTCGCTGGCGGCGATGTGCTCGGCCAGCGCCACACTGGCGTCGTTGCCTGACTGGATGATCAGGCCTCGCAACAGGTCTTCCAGTGTCACCAGGGTGCCGGCTTCGATGAACATGCGCGATCCCGGCATGGCCTGCGCCTCGGCAGACACCATGACAGGCTCATCCAGTGACACGCTGCCACGCTTGAGCTCTTCCGACACGATATAGGCTGTCATGAGCTTGGTGAGGCTGGCTGGCTCGATCTGCTTGTCCGGCTCCTTCGAGGCCAGCACCTTGCCGCTGACAAAGTCGATCAGCAGATAGCTGTTGGCCGAAAGCAGTGGGGCAGCAGGTAACGGTGCCGCAGCGAGGCTGGCCCTGACCGGCACCAGCAGAAACATGAGCAGACTCAGCACGCCCATGCAGAAAAGACGTCGAGAGCTTGAAACGCGGGGGAACATCATAGTGAAACCTGGGTTATGACAAACCATGAACATGCACAACAGTGTAAGGGATTTGACGGTCGAGTTTGACGATTGACAGGTGTCAGTCCGTCACCCGGTAACTGTCAATGCCGGCCTGCGCCAGCGTTTCCCGGGCGTGTCGCATCCTGTCCTGATCGGCCAGGGGACCTACCCGGACACGATACAACTGCCCGCTGTCATCCACACTGATGGACGCCGGCACGTCCAGAAACTCGCGCAGACTCACCAGCATGGCCTTGGCATTGAGCTCATCGGAGTACGCGCCAACCTGCAGAAAGCGGCTCGCTTCAGCCGATCCACCGACAAGCGCTGCCTCGACCGACGGCGTCACCTCGGTGGTCACGACCGCATCGACCGGTGCCGCCGGCACCAGCGGTTGCGCCGAGGCATCGACAACCGGTTCGTGGCTGCTGAGCGCTTCGATGAAGACATCGGCCTTGCCTTGCTCGATCATGCCCAGACGCGCGGCCGCCGCATAGGACAGATCGATGATGCGATCCCCGACGAAGGGACCCCGATCGTTGACCTTGACCACGACAGATTCGCCATTGTCGACACGTGTGACTCGAACATAGGTTGGCAACGGCAGATTCTTGTGGGCAGCCGTCAGCTGATGCATGTCATAGGGTTCACCACTGGAGGTGGGACGTCCATGAAATTTCTTGCCATACCAGGAGGCAACACCCTGTTGCTTGAAGCCATCGGCGCTGTCGAGCACGGTGTATTCCTGTCCAAACACCGTGTATTGCGCCGGATTGCCGTAGCGTGACTTGGGCAGATTGGCGACGACCAGCTCCCTGATATCGATGCGGTGCAGCTCGCCCGGACCATCACCGGCGACAGCCAGTTTCCAGGCGGGTTGCGGGGTCAGCATGGAACAGCCGGCCAGCAGTCCTGCAGGCAGCAGACTGGCAAGAAGCCGAATCGTCGGTGTCATCATCGGGTAGAACTACTCCGGGTTCGAGTGAAAGCCTTGCGCGAGCTGCAATACGGCCATGGCGTACAGGCGACTGTGGTTGTAACGGGTTATGACGTAGAAATTGCGGTAAGCCACCCAGGCTTCATCTCCGTCGCCCCCTTCCAGCACCATGACGCTGAGATGCTCGTTGTCACGGGTTCCGGTGCCAAGACCCGAACCGGTGAACCCCAGAGCCGCAACCGTGTCGCCGGCCACTGTCGGGGTCAGTGAGCTGCGCACCAGTGAACGGACCTGCGCCGGAATATCGTCATCGGGAAACGACCAGCGTTCCGCGACCGGTGCATCCTTCTCCCAGCCATGAACCGCAAAGTAATTGGCTACCGAACCGATCACATCCGCCATGGAATCGAACAGGTCGCGCTTGCCGTCGCCATCGAAATCGACCGCGTACTGGCGGTAGCTCGACGAAATGAACTGCGGTACCCCCATGGCTCCGGCGTAACTGCCCTGCCGCTGATGGGGATCCCAGCCTTCAGCAGCGCTCAAGCTCAGGAATTCAGCCAGTTCGCTGCGAAAGAACGTGGCCCGCGGGGGGTAGTCGAAGGCCAGCGTCGCCAGGGAGTCCAGCACATCATGCGAACCGGTTATGCGACCGTAGAAGGTCTCCACGCCGATGATCGCGGTGATGATATCGGCCGGTACGCCGTAAGTCTCTGTCGCCCTTTCGAGCAGCTCGGCGTGTTCGCGCATGAATTCGCGTCCCTGGTCGATCCGTTTCTGCGTCAGAAAGATCGGTCGGTACCGCGCCCAGTTCAGCGTACGTTCCGCCGGTTTCGAGATGGCATCGAGAACGGACTGCTGGCGTTTGGCACGCGCCATGATCCCCGCCAGACGATTGCGGTCCAGGTCGCTGTCACGGCTGAGCTGATCCAGAAACTCCCGCACATCGGCGCGGTGCAGATAGTTTTCCGCAGGCACGAGCTCCTCTGCCGCCGAACGGGTCTCGCCCGATTCGGGTGAATTGTCGGCGCGCAGCGGATGGCCGGCTGTCGCACCCAGCAAGAGGGTCGCCGTCGCGACCAGATAGTGAAGCTTCATCATTGCTCAGAGTCTAGTAGACACATTCCGACAATTCTCGGCAAAGGGTTTGTCGGACCCTGAAATCTTCATTACACGACCCCTGGCAGGTCAGCTGACGCGGAACCAGTCGATCGGCGTCTGGCCGTGCGCTTCCAGCCAGTCATTGGTTCTGGAGAAATGCCTGCAGCCCAGAAAACCCCGATGGGCCGACAACGGTGAGGGATGGGGGGCTGTCAGTACATGGTGGCGCTTGGCATTGATGACCTGCCCCTTCTTCTGGGCATAGCTGCCCCACAGCAAAAAGACCAGGTCCTCGCGCTCATCACTGAGCTGGCGAATGATGTTGTCGGTGAAGGTCTCCCAGCCCCGCCCCTGATGGGATGCCGCCTGACCACTCTCCACGGTCAGCACACTGTTGAGCAGAAACACGCCCTGTTCGGCCCAGGGAATCAGGCAGCCCTTGCGCAAGCGGGCCAGTGTCGGCTCGCCGTCGGCCAGATCACTGTCGATCTCCTTGTACATGTTGAGCAGCGAGGGCGGTACCGGCACACCTTCCGGCACTGAAAAACTCAAGCCATGGGCCTGTCCCGGCCCGTGATACGGGTCCTGGCCCAGAATGACGACCTTGACCTTGTCAAAGGGCGTGAGTGAAAACGCCTTGAACCAGTTGCTGGAATGCGGAAAGACGACCGCCGATTGCGCCTTGCGCCGCGCCAGGTACTCACGCAGTTCACGCATGTAGGGTGCAGCAAATTCAGTATCCAGACGGGCCTGCCAGCTGGGATCGATTGCGGATTGTTGAGCCATGCCCGAAGTCTACCTGCTTGTCGTGCCCAGGTGACCACCGGAACCGCTTGTACGTCAGGGACATCATCCCGACGACGGACGAATCCTGAATTATCGTCTCGATGAATCACCCGCATCATTGAGGCGCGCTACAAAGCCGTCTATCATCAGCGTATCGATCACTGTTCTGGAATTTCGTCATCAGGCGCGTGCACCTCATTTCCACCGGCTTGCTCGGCGCCCTGCCTGTCGCGACCCTGTCTCTGCTGGGTGGCAGTCTGGCCGTGTCTCCGGTTCAGGCAGCCCAGTGCCCGGCCACCCGCTTCGTCTACGAACCCGGCGACTTCGATCCCGTGCCCGGTCAGAAGGTGGAAGCTCGGGCAGACAAGTTCACGGCTGACGGTGATCTGGTCACGCTGGAAGGCAACACGACCATTCGCTATCAGGGACGCCAGCTGGCAGCCGAGAATGCCAGCTACAATCCCGGAACCGGCGAAGTATCGGTCAATGGCGCACTGAGCTTCCTCGGCGAAGGCTTCCGTCTGGAAAGCAATGAAGCCTATATCGACATCGATGACGACCAGTTCAGTACCGGCGAAAGCGACTACGAACTGGACATCAATGGCAAGCGTGCCAGCGGTACCGCAGCCGCGATGGCGCGCGAGCCCGATGGTCACTTCACCATGCAGGACGCCACCTACTCCACCTGCCCGCCCGGCGACGAGAGCTGGTTCGTCAAGGCCGACAGCATCGATCTGGACACCGAGCAAGGCGTCGGTTTTGCCAGGGATCTGCGACTGGTCTTCAAGGGGGTCCCCTTGCTGGCGCTGCCCGCCTTCAGCTTTCCCATCAGTGACAAGCGCAAATCAGGCTTTCTGGCTCCGGTACTGGCCCGCGGCGACTCCACCGGACTGGAACTGCACCTGCCCTGGTACTGGAACATCCGCCCTGACCTGGATGCCACCTTCACGCCTCGATTCATGACCAAGCGCGGCACCCAGTTGCAAAGTGAACTGCGTTACATGAACCGCCAGGGGTTGTGGACGCTGGATCACGAGTACCTGAACGATCGCGAGCTGGATGGCGATTCGCGGTATTTCACCCAGCTACTGCATAATGGCAGTTTCACGCCCGACCTCACCTCCACCATTGTTGCCCGACGCGTGTCCGACAAGGACTATCTGGAAGATCTCGGTGACAGCCTGCAAGTGGCCAGCATCACCCATCTGGAACAGCGCGCGGACTTGAACTACGAACACGATGGCTCCAGGGTGCTGACTCGTCTGCAGAGTTTTCAGACGGTTGACGAGGACATCGAGCCCGAAGACAGGCCGCACCGGCGGCTGCCGCAGGTCAAGGCCTATGCAAAATCGGGCCGACTGCCACTGGGGTTTCGCAGTGATGTCGACGGTGAGTTCGTGTACTTCGACAAGGACGATGCGGTCACCGGAACGCGCATCGATATCCGTCCTCGACTGTCTCTGCCCATCGTGCGTGACGCCTGGTTCTTCAAACCGAGCGTCTCCCACCGTTTCACCTATTACAGCCTGAACAACACCAGTCTGAACAACACCACGGAGCAGCTCGAGCGTACCAACAGCCGTAATCTGGACTCCTTCAGCGTCGACAGCGGGCTGTTCTTCGACCGTGTACTTGACGAACGAGGCTCGGTACAGACGCTCGAACCGCGATTGTTCTACCTGAAAGTACCGTACCGGGACCAGTCGGACATCCCCGTGTTCGACTCGAGCGAGTTCGATTTCAATATCAGCCAGCTGTTTCGTGAAAACCGGTTCAGTGGCGCCGACCGGATCGCTGATGCCAACCAGTTTTCCATGGCCCTGACCACTCGCATGATCGACGGGGTCAACGGCCAGGAGCGCTTCCGCGCCAGTATCGGGCAGGTTCGCTATTTCGATGACCGTCTGGTTACCCTGTCGTCCACCGATACCGTGGATACCCGAGACTACTCCGACTTTGTCGGTGAGGTGGAGACAGCACTGACCAAGGACTGGAATGGCAAGGGCAGCATCCAGTGGAATCCGGACGAGGAGCGCACCGTGCGTAGCTCCCTGTCGCTGAGTTATCGCCCGCAGAAGGATCGCATTCTCAACTTCACGCACCGCGTGGTGAACAGTGACAGCGACGAGGACAAGACCGAGCAGATCGATCTGTCCGGATTGTGGGCCCTCGGCAGCAGCTGGCGCGTGGCCAGCCGCTGGAACTACTCGCTGGATGCAGATCGAAGTATCGAGTCCTTGCTCGGCCTCGAATACGACAGTTGCTGCTGGGCGGTAAGATTTGCGGCCCGGCGTTATATCGCCGATGACGGTGAGGATCATGACACCAGCATCTACTTTCAGCTGGTGTTGAAGGGCCTGGCCCCGCTTGGACAGAACTACGGGGCCTTATTGGAAAATGCCATCTTGGGCTATAGAGACGACGTGCAATGATTGACAGATTCAGGCTTCCCGGAAGGCCGGCAACCGCAGCCATTGCGGCCCTGCTGCTGTGCCTGTACGGGGGATCTCCAACCCTGGCGCAAAGCGCTGACGCGAACGAACAGGCGGCGTCAGATGCCGATGATGTGGTGCTAGACCGGATTCGGGCCGTGGTCAACGACGGTGTCGTGCTCGACAGCGATCTGCGCTCGGCCATCAATTTCTTCAGGCAGGAGGCCAGGAGCAACCGCCAGAACCTGCCACCCGACGATGTACTGGCCGATCGCGTGCTGGAAGAGCTGATCAACCAGGAAATCCGTCGCCAGCACGCTCGCAACAACGGCATCTCCATTGATGCGGCCAGCACCAATCGCGCCATCGAGCAGATCGCCCGCAACAACAACATGGACACGCTGCAGTTTCGGGAAACCCTGACGGGTCAGGGCTTCGACTACGACCTGTTCCGACAGAACATCGAGCGCGAACTGCTGCTGCAGCGACTGATCGAGCGCGACGTACAACCCCGTGTTCGCGTATCGCAGCAGGAGATCGACGATTACGTCGACGCCATCAGAAACGATGTGGAAGAACAACAGCGCTATCGCATCCAGCATATCCTGATTGCAGTTCCCCCTTCGGCTGACAATGCGACAACCGCCGCGGCCGAACAACGCGCTCTGGATGTTCTGCAACGCCTGCGCAATGGCGATGACTTTGCCGAAGTGGCTGCCACCTCCTCCGATGGCGCCCGCGCCCTGCAAGGCGGCGACCTGGGATGGCGTCGCCTGCAGGAATTGCCGGATTTCCTTGCCGATGCCCTGGGCAGCATGTCGGCGGGGGATCTCAGTGAACCGCTGCGTTCGGCCAATGGCTTTCATGTCATCCGGCTGGCCGACACCCAGAGTGGTGACCAGTCACAGCTGGCCGAGGTTCTGGCACGCCATATCTTCATCGCAGGCGATGCGGCAGACACCGAACAACGCCTGCGTCAGGTTCGCCAGCAACTGATCGAAGGTGCCTCCTTCGAAGCACTGGCCGCAGAGATCAGCGAAGACCCCAACAGTGCGGACAAGGGGGGTGAACTGCCCTGGTTCAGCGAAGGTCAGCTGCCAGCGGAAATGGAAGACATGGCCAACACACTGGATCAGGGAGAAATCAGCCCGCCATTTCGTACTCAGTTCGGTTGGCATCTGATGCAGCTGCTGGATCGCCGCACACGAGAGATCGATGAGACGACCCTGCGCAACCAGGCTGCCGACGCCCTGCGTCAGGGAAAGGTGGAACAGGAAATAGAACGCTGGTCGCGACAGCTGCGAGATGAATCGTTCGTGGAAATTCGTCCTTGAACCATCTGATCGCCCTGACTCCGGGAGAGCCGGCCGGTATCGGTCCGGATCTGACCGTCATGCTGGCACAACAGCCGCGTCGCTCAAGGATCGTGGCTATTGCCGATCGTGATGTACTGCAACACAGGGCCGCTTCGCTGGGGCTGCCGCTGCAGGTACACGATTTCACCCCGGGTGAACAGCCGGCGCCGCTGTTGGCTGATCGCGACGGCCATGTCGACCAGGTCGGGGAACTGCATGTCCTGCATATCCCCACCCATGCGCCTGTCCGCTGTGGTCAGCTGGACGCCCGCAATGGAACTCATGTACTGGCAACGCTTGACGCTGCCGTCGATGGTTGTCTGGCGGGCACCTTTGCCGCCATGGTCACGGCACCCTTGCACAAGGGTGTCATCAACGACGCCGGGATAGCCTTTACCGGACACACCGAATACCTGGCGGAACGTACCCATGGCGAGCCGGTCATGATGCTGGCTGCCGAGACCGCCCACGGCCCGCTGCGGGTGGCCCTGGCCACCACCCACCTGCCGCTGGCGGCCGTGGCCCGAGCCCTGACGAGCGATGTGCTGCTGCGAGCCCTGCGCATCCTGCATCACGACCTGATCGAACAGTTCGGCATTGCAGATCCACGCATTCTGGTGGCCGGCCTCAATCCGCATGCCGGTGAAAGTGGACATATGGGACGGGAAGAGATCGACGTCATCGAACCGGTGTTGGTACAGCTGCGCGCCCAGGGCATGCAACTGATCGGCCCCCTGCCGGCTGACACTCTGTTCACGCCGCAGCATCTGGATCAGGCCGATGCAGTCATGGCCATGTTTCACGATCAGGGCCTGCCTGTCCTGAAATACGCCGGCTTCGGCAAGGCCATCAACATTACCCTCGGCCTGCCGATCATCCGCACCTCGGTCGATCATGGTACGGCTCTGGACAAGGCCGGTACCGGCAATATCAGCAGTGGCAGCCTGGATGCCGCCATCGCTCTCGCCGAGCAACTGGCGAGCTCACGACAGAGCAAGAGTACCCCCACACCGTGAACCACAAGGCCCGCAAGCGCTTCGGCCAGAATTTCCTGCAGGACATGAGCATCATCGAACGCATGCTCGCGGCCCTGCGCCCCGAGACCGGTGATCCGGTCGTGGAAGTGGGTCCGGGCCTCGGCGCCCTGACACTGCCCCTGCTGGCACGACTGGACAGGCTGGCCGTCGTGGAAATCGACCGTGATCTGATCGCACGCCTCGAGTCACAGCAGCTGAACGGACTGACCATTCATCCCGGCGATGTCATGCAGTTCGATTTCGACGCACTGGCACGTGAATTGACAGCCGATACCGAGGGAAACGGTCAGGCGGTTCACTCATTGCGAGTCGTGGGCAACCTGCCCTACAATATCGGCACCCCACTGCTTGTCCGGCTGATGGACTGCCAGCGCATGATCAGAGACATACATGTCATGTTGCAGAAGGAAGTGGTCGATCGCCTGCACGCCGAACCGGGAACCCGGGCATTCGGGCGTTTGAGCGTGCTGATGCAGAGCGTTTTCGAGGTGACTCCCCTGTTCACGGTTCCCCCTTCGGCCTTTGACCCACCACCCAAGGTGCAGTCGTCCGTGGTACGGATGAAACCGCGCAGCGATGCACCGGATGCCGAGACGCTGGATGCATTGCAAGCCTGCACCCGACTGGCATTTGCCAACAAGCGCAAGACCCTGCGCAACAATTTCAAGGGCCACCTGGACGACAAGGCGCTCATCGACCTGCAGATAGATCCGCAGGCACGCGCCGAAACCCTGGACTTGCCAGCGTTTCATCGTCTTGCAAAACAACTGAGACACACGTGAGCAGTGATAACATGATGCCAACTTCCGTCAGGGACCTGTTCACCATGGATGTCGATATCAGCGAAGGTATCCAGGTCGATGTGGATACGCTGTACGTGGAATCCGAATCAGACCCGGACAACAACCGTTTCGTCTTTGCCTATACCATCACCATTCGCAATGTGGGTGATGTCGCCGCGCGCCTGTTGACTCGTCACTGGGTCATTCGTGACGCCAACGGCAAGGTGCAGGAGGTACAGGGTGAAGGCGTGGTGGGTGAGCAACCCCATCTGAAGCCCGGCGAAGGCTTCCAGTACACCAGTGGTACCATGCTGGAGACATCCATGGGCACCATGGGCGGCAGTTACAGCCTGGTGACCGACGATGGCGAGGAATTCAAGGCACCCATTGCCGACTTTCTGCTCTCGACGCCACGCACCCTGCACTGAGAACACGCCGGAATGCTCCTCACCGGCACGGCTGACTGAACAGGAACCATCGAGTGTCCTGAACGACGCTTGCCATTCACCGCCGCAACAGCCATGGTTTTCGCATGACCACCTATGCCATCGGTGACCTGCATGGTTGCCTGACTCCCTTGCAATATCTGCTGGACAAGCTGGCCTTCGACCCCGGCAGGGATCGGCTCTGGTTTGTCGGCGACATCATCAATCGCGGTCCGGAATCCCTGGAGACCCTGCGTTTCGTCCGGAACCTGGGAGACAGTGCCATTACGGTCCTGGGCAACCATGATCTACACCTGCTGGCCGTGGTTCATGGTTACAGAAAACCGTCGGCCAGGGATACGCTGGAGGAGATACTGCAAGCCCCCGATCGCGACGAACTGTGCCATTGGCTGGCAGCGCGACCGCTGCTGCACGTGGACACGAGACTCGATCATGTACTCGTGCATGCGGGCATCCATCCCCGCTGGTCGCTCAAGCGTGCCGGGAAGCTCAACCGGGAACTGCAGCAGGAACTGACCGAAAATCTGCCCGATTTTCTTTCTCGCATGTACGGCAACACACCCGCTCGATGGAGCAAGGATCTGGGCAGGGAAGATCGCCAGCGCTTTGCCATCAACGCCTTTACCCGCATGCGCTATTGCCACCCTGACGGCTCACTGGACTTCGACTTCAACGGTCCACCGGCGCAGGCACCTGCCACCCTGCAGCCCTGGCATCGGATTGCCAATCGCAAGCCACTGGACAAGACCATCATCTTCGGTCACTGGTCCAGTCACCCTGCCATCTGCCGTGCCGGAGTCATCCCCACCGACCGTGGCTGTGTCTGGGGAGGCGACCTCGTGGCCTACGCCATCGAGACCGGCAGCAGCCACTGGGTGACAGGACAGTAAGGCAGCCAGGCTGCGCCCTGGCCCGCACTGGTCGTTCAGTTCGAAACGGCGTACGGAATTCCGGGGTCGGACAGCCCGGTCAGCAAGCGAGCCGTATCCGAATCACGCAGCATGCGTTGACCAAACAGCGCTGCGCCTTCCATGGTCCAGTGACCATAATCGGTATACAGCACCTTGCCTTGATCATCGACGGCATCACAGCGACTGGAGTCGGTGCTGCACAGGTAGGGCAATTTGTCGACATAATCCAGACCCAGCGCCAGTGACTGCTGCTGCAACTCGGCATTCAGCTCATCCAGCTCGCTGGAACGTGCCGCAGCCAGTTGCTGCTGCAGGTCGTCTGTCAAACCGTTCTTGATGACCAGCGACGGTACGTTCCTGAACTCTGCCGTCCGACCCATGAGCACGATATGGGTGGCTGGCTCCTGCTTACTGCGGCGACGCAGAAAATCTGTAAAGGCTTCCAGATTAGGCAGTGAACTGCGCTCCCAACGCGTCGATAGCACCACATGGTCAACCGAGGCCAGCAGTTCTGATTGCTGGACGGCATCGAATTGCTTGCCGCAACGATCCACCTCGGCGGCACTGAGATGGTCATGGTTCTGCCTGTCGGCATCGATAAACAGATAGAGACAGACGTCGTCTATCTCCAGACGTCGCACCGACAGACGAGGATCTCCCTCGACATTCAGATACAGGGCGTTGAACATGTCCGTGGCATGTGAATCGCCCATGACCAGAACGCGCTTCTGCGCAGCCTCATCGAACGGCAGATTGGACAGGGCCTCTCCACTGTCGATATACACGCGACGCAGTTGCTGCTTCTCCTCGATATTGCCGATGGCATTGACCACCGCCGCATCGAAACGACCGGGCCAACCGTCGTTCAGATAGGCATGGGCCGAGCCCAATGACAACAGCAGAGGAATGATGAGAAAGCGGTATTGAAGAATCCAGACATCCGATGACCTTGCTTCAGGCGCGAGACGGAACCGTTTTTCCACCCCGTAGTAGAGCGCCACGGCTGCCAGCAGGGTCAATACCAGCAGGGCGATGCGTGTCTTGCCGACCACCACATCCTCGAAGGTGATGTGCTTGTACAACACCACGATCGGCCAGTGCACCAGATACAGTGAGTACGATATCCTGCCGATCCAGACACTGACGGGATTGCGCAGCAACAGCCCCATGTACCGCGCGCTGCCACCGGCAATCAGCAAGGCGGCGCCCATGCAAGGCAGCAATGCATAGATATCGGGGAATGGTGTGAACTTGTCGAATACCAGAGCGCTGTAAGCGATCATCATCACCCCCAGAAGCACCAGCACTTCACGAACCGCATTGAGCCTGACCAGTCCCGGCAACATGGCCAGCCCGGCACCCAGGCCGAATTCATACACTCGAAACGGCATCAGGAAAAAACTGGCAGATGGCTCATATCGAGTGAACACCAGCGCAGCGTAGAGACTGGCCAGGGACAGCAGCGATATCATCAGCGGCAGAAGCCAGCGGCCCCGCCCTGCCAGCAGCACGATCAACGCTGGCCAGACCAGGTAGAACTGCTCTTCGACACTCAGCGACCAGGTATGCAGCAAAGGCTTGAGCTCGGCAGTGGCATCGAAATAGCCGGATTCGGCCCAGAAGAACAGGTTGGACACCGAGAAGACCGATGAGATCAGGGCGCCCGAGAATCGCTGATAGTGATCCGGCGTGAGATAGAACACGGCTACCGCCCAGGTGGCCAGCAAGGTGACGATCAGCGCGGGACCCAATCGCCTGAGCCGGCGCAGGTAGAAACGCCCGAAGCGAAAATCCCCCGCTCGCACTTCCTTCAGGATCAGGCGCGTGATCAGAAAGCCACTGATGACGAAAAAAACGTCGACACCGACGAAACCGCCCGGAATCCACTTGTATTCCAGGTGAAACAGCACGACAGCGAGAACCGCGATGGCGCGCAGTCCGTCTATCTCTGGCTGATATCGAGACGTTGCCGAGTGGCCCGCCCGACTCTGTGGGCTGGCTGTTCTGTTTCCATTATCCATGCTCAGGCCTTTTCGAGCACCCAATAGGTCACGGCCAGGCCACCGGTGGTCGCCGGATCTCGGACATCCTCCGTCACTACGCGCCAGTCTTCCCAATGAAAGCTGTCCAGCCAGGTATCGCCGTCAAACGCATGATCGATCGTGGTCAGGTAGAGTCGTTGCGTCTGTGGCATGGCATCGGCACACAGGGCTGCACCACCGATGATCATCAATTCAGGCTCCGGGGATGCCTGATCGGCTTCGGCCGCCAGTGACAGAGCCTGCTCCAGCGTGTGAGC
Organism: Granulosicoccus sp. 3-233; assembly: GCF_052681095.1. Taxonomy (NCBI): domain Bacteria; kingdom Pseudomonadati; phylum Pseudomonadota; class Gammaproteobacteria; order Chromatiales; family Granulosicoccaceae; genus Granulosicoccus; species Granulosicoccus sp. 3-233. Next base: position 88,555 of record NZ_JBQYLE010000002.1, on the reverse strand, counting down.
ACGCAGGACACCCTCGGCAGACCAGTCGAGATTGCGCGTGACGACGACATTCGTGCGCCCCGGCAGCGGCTTGCCGATGGACTCGAAGGTCTTGCGCCCCATGATGATCGGCTTGCCCATGGTCACGGACTTGAAATAGGCCAGTTCCCCGGGAATGTGCCACGGCATCTGACCTTCACTGCCGATCAGACGATTGCGATCCATGGCCATCATCATGGCTACCACGGGCTTGTTGATTGTCACCGGAGTTCAGTCCTCTTTCACCAGGGTGCCGCGCACTGATCAGCTCGAACATCATGAGCGACTGGGCGTCATGTGCAGTCCAAGCCGACCATTATACGTCAGACATTGAACGACATCCGCTGGCAGCCCACAGACAGATTCAGCAGCCTACAGCCGCCAGCGCCTGCAAGGGGCCAACCTGACGCAGGGTTTCCATCTGTTCACGATTGCGCGTGTACAACGTGCCACCAAAGCCCACAGCGCTGATCGAAATCTCATCGAAACATTCCTGACTCCGCGGCACCAGCAACAGCCAGCCGTTGCCCGCCAACAGGTTGAACGGCGGCAGCAACCCATCGGTACCTGGCGTCAGATTCAGCTGCTGGCAGGCACGCTCGAAGCCCGCAAGCAGGCTCTGCGCAGCTGCCTCAAGCGGCACATCACGTCCACAGTGCACACGAACAAAGCAGTGTTTCATTGTCAGGGCGGCATGAGTAGCCTGCCCCAGTTCCGGCAGGTCGGAGGGCAATCCCTCCGCGTGGAAATCCAGACAGGCATTGCCCGGTGTGTCAGGAATCCATTGCAGATGCTTGTGCCGCTGGCTGGCCCCTGCGGCCGTACCACCATTGTACAGCCCGGTCCCACCCGCTTCGCCCATGATGGTTGCCAGCGCGGTGAAGTCGCTGCGGGTCAGCGGCAGCAGCTGCTCTTCGAAACTGCGTCGAGCCAATACCAGATGGCGCTCGCACAGCGGGAACTTGTTCAGGATGACGACATGCTCGTCGCCCAGTGGTCCCACCGTGAGTTCGGGATCAGGGTTCAGAAACGGATTGAAATCGGGATCGCGCGGTCCACCCGGAATCGCAACCTCCTCGCCTGAATCCTCGCCTGAATCCCTGGCGGCATCCTTGGCCGCCAGTGACGAGACCCAGCGCACAATGAATCGCAGGCCAGCCTCCTCCAGGACAAGCTGCTCCGACTGCACCGGCTGCAGATCTCCGGATGCCAGGGCACTCCTGCTGCACTCATCAACTGCCTTCATCCAGGTGTTCGTCATGGCGTCCCTCTCGTGACTTGACTATCGTCGCTGGTCAGAGCTCCATTCTAAGCCAGTCACCTGCCGATATTCCAGATAACGACTCAGCCGACTCTTTTCAGGAATTCGCGGGTTCGCGGGTCCTGCGGAGCATCGAACAGCTGCTGTGGCGTTCCCTGCTCGACAATGCGTCCGCCATCCATGAAGATCACGCGATCGGCTATTTCACGGGCAAACTGCATTTCGTGAGTCACGATCAGCATGGTCTGCCGACGCTCGGCGACGCGACGCATCAGATCAAGCACCTCCCCCACCCACTCCGGGTCCAGAGCAGAAGTGGGTTCATCAAACAGCATCAGCTCGGCATCCAGCGCCATGGCTCTGCCGATACCGACTCGCTGCTGCTGCCCACCCGACAGGGCCGCCGGATAGGCATCGGCCTTGTCTGCCAGACCGGTTTCCCGAAGGATCTCCTCAGCGCGCTGCTCGGCACTATCGCGGGATTGCTTCTGCACGACGATGAGCGCCTCGGTAATGTTCTCGCGTGCGGTCTTGTTGGCGAACAGGGCATAGTTCTGAAAGACGAAGGCCGTACGGCGCCGCAGTTGGAGAATCTCGGCCTTGCCGGCTGTCGCCACATCCAGCTGCAGATCACCAATATGAATGCGACCGGCCTCCGGCCTGTCCAGAAAGTTCAGACAGCGCAGCAAGGTCGACTTTCCCGTTCCGGATGGACCGATCACGACGATCCGTTCGCCATCATCGATCTTCAGATCGATGCCATCGAGAACCGCATTGTTACCGAATCGTTTGCTCAGGCCTTGTATTTCGATCATCGCGCAAATGCCCTGTTGAGACGGGTTTCCAGCAGCTTCTGTACTTGCGAGAGCGCTTCCACGATGATCCAGTAGAGAATGGCAACCACGAGAAAGGCCTCGAAATACAGAAAACTGCCAGCGGCCTCTTTCTGTGTTGCACCCATCATCTCTGTGACCCCCAGCGTGAACGCCAGAGAGGTGCTCTTGATCATGTCAATGAAATAATTGACCAAGGTCGGTGCAGCCACCCGGGCAGCCTGCGGCAGCACGATACGGCGCATCATCTGCGCCTGCGTCATGCCGATGGACTGCGCCGCCTCCCACTGACTGCGGTCGACACCCACGATTGCCGCTCGGATACTCTCCGCCATATAGGCCGAGAAATGCAGGGTCAGCCCCATGACGGCAGCCGTCACGCCGTTGATCTGCGTCAGAAAGGACAGTACCTGAGGCAATCCGTAGTAGAACAGGAACAACTGCACCAGCAACGGGGTTCCGCGAAAGAAGCTGATGAACAACATGACCAGGGGATCGAGCACCGGCAACCGAATCACGCGCTCGACCGCCAACAGCGATCCCAGGACCAGCGCCAACACCATGGCGGCGCTTGCCATGCCCAGCGTCAACGGGATATAGCCCAGCAGTACCGGCACGAGGCCGACCATGTAGTCGAAATCAAGGCCCTGCATCGTGGCTTACTCCGCTACGGTGATATCACTGCCGAACCATTTGCTCGAGATCTCTGCCAGGGTGCCATTTTCCCGAAGTGCGTTCAGAGCCGTATCGACCCTGTCACGCATCGCACGACCGGCTTCGTCGTTGCGGAACGGCAGGGCATTACGAATCTCGTCGAAGGGCTTGCCGGCAAGCGCCAGTGGCAGCGGACTCTCGGCGATCAATTGTACCGAGGAGACTCGATCCATCACGAAGGCATCGACCCGACCCAGAGACGTGTCCAGGGCAATATTGCTTTCATAGGTCTTGACGTCGATCTCGTCTGCATAGGGCAGCTCGTTCAGCAACTGTTCGAAGTTCGAGCCGAGGTTCACGGCAACCGTTCGCCCCTTCAGACCCTCGGGCCCCTGGATCGCTTCTTCCTCACCGGCTTTCACGACAACCTGCGCACCATCGAACACATAGGGCTGAGTGAAGGCGAACTTCGTTTCACGTTCCGGCGTGATGGTGATCTGATTGGCGATCGTATCGATACGGCCGGATTCCAGTGCGCCGACAAGACCGGAAAACGACATCGTCTCGAAAGTGATATCCAGTCCCGCCTCATCGCCTACGGCGTTCATCACATCCACTTCGAAGCCTTGCAGCTTGTCCTGACGAACAAAGGTGAAGGGGAAGTAGCCACCTGACATGCCAACCCGAACCTGCTCTGCGGTTTGAGCGAAGACAGTGGCAGGCAGGGCAGCCGACAGCGCGGCAATCAGAGCAATGAGCTTGAGCATCGGGAATCTCCTTGAACGAGTGCGGAACCTATAGTGCGTTTTCACCGGAAACACCCGCGGTGTCGGATAAGGTTCCTCGCCTGCCTTTCATGAATGGCTCTCCCCTGTCGTATTTACACAGCGCCATCCGGGGCTGTCGCACACGGTATCTTCCGGGCCTGTCTTGTCCGTACACGTCAGCTGACGCGGACGGTACGGACAACATGCCAAAGAGAATACCCAGCGGAGAATACGATGTCTGAAGTCAAGGAACTGAAAGTCAATGCAGAACAGGCGCTGTGGGATCAACTCGCCGATGTGCGAGATGTTCTGCTGGGCGCGGAGGGTGGCGGTTCTCATCTGCAACCCATGGCACCGCAGGCTGACCCCCTGCGCAAGACGATCTGGTTCTATACCAGCAAATCCACAGATCTGGCAATGGCGGCACTGAACTCCCCTGCAGCCAAACTGTGCATGGTGTCGAATGACAGAGACTTCCACGCCAGCGTGGATGGCGTGTTGAGTGTTCATCACGACTCGGACACCATCGAGCAGTTCTGGTCCCCGATCGTCGCCGCCTGGTATCCGGCGGGCAAGGAAGATCCGGATTTGACAATGCTGGCCTTCCGGCCGATCAGTGCTGGCCTCTGGGCATCCACCGACAGTGCGGTGAAGTTCGGATGGGAAATTGCCAAGGCCAACATGACGGGACAACGACCCGATCTGGGCCTGCACACGACCATCGAATGGTAGTGATTCCGGATCAGGCCCGCGGCATGGTCACACGGGAAAGTCCTCTTCCAGTCTGGTGGAGTAACTGCTGATGATGAGCACCATGCCGACGACGCACATCGCTGTCATCAACCAGTATCCCTGTATCCCTGCGCGAGAGTAGAGTATTCCTGACACCAGCACTGCGGTCGCCAGCGCCGCGGTGGCAAACGTGGCATACAGAGACTGTGCACGGGCCGCCATGGAATCATCCACGCGGCGAGAGATGAAGGTCACGGTGGCGATGAAGAGCAAGCCGAAACTCAGGGCATGCATGCCCTGCAGCAGAACCAGCAGCGGCACGGAAGGGTTCATGGTTGACAGGCTCCAGCGCAGGATACCCACGGCTCCGGCTGCCAGCATGCAATGTCGCGAGGACAAGCGCCTGGCAACGTCGGTGAACCTCCACATGAGCGCTATTTCCATGACCACGGCGAAGCACCACAGCAGCGAGCTGATGATGGTACTGATGCCGGACTCTATCCAGTGCAGCATGGCAAACGCGCCGAAAAAGGCATGCGATCCGTTGATCAGCGCTGAACCGGCGATGACCATCAGGAAGCCGGGGTGCTTGAGACCACCCGGCAAGGCAGGCGCGGTGATGCTTGCTGACGCCATCGCCATGTTGCCGGCTGGCGCACCCAGATTGTCAGCCGGTGCGGCCAGCCGCTCGTCGACCCGCTTGCCGGTCAAGGTTGCCGCTTCGCGAAACGCCGGCAGTACGCTTGCACAGAGAGCCCTGATCAAGGCTCCTGCAATCAGTGCCGGTACAAACCAGTCCAACCCTGCCGCGTTGAAAATGACGCCCCCAGACATCAATGCGATGACGAACCCGACAGAGCCCAGCGCCCGAATTCTGGCGTAGTCAGAACCACGCCTGCGCGTCAGACTGAGGGTGGCGCCGTCCAGCACGGGCACTTTCACCGCAATGAGAAGCCCCGCCAGCGTCCAGACCACGATGATATCGATGACATTCTGTCTGAACAGCATCCAGCAGAACAGCAGCAGTATCATCCAGTCGAATCCGATGATCGCGGTTCGCCAATCGGACAAGCGATCAGATATGCTTCCCAGGTGGACTGCTGCCACCACCATGGCGACCGAGGGCATTGCCACAATCAACCCGGTGAGCTGCGCACTGACTCCCAGATGGTGCAGCCATGGGGACAGGAACGGCCCCGTCAGACCGACAGAGCCGTACATCATCATGAAATACAGCGTAAGGCGCTGTTCCGGCGTCCAGGTAGAAGTACGAGGCATAGTGGGTGTCAGGGCTGCAGCTCAGGCTACGTTCCGGTGAGAAGAGTTGAGGGAATGACGCAGTGGCCATGGGCAATGCCACGGCCGCTTCGTCAGGATTCTCCGGTTCAGGTTGGACTTGATGCGGACAGTGGCAGACACCCGGCCGCATTTTCTTGCTCGAAACACATGCAGGATAGTCCATCCTGACAGTGAGCAACAGAGCCAGGTTTCGAGCACGGCGCTTTGCCCATGCATGACTGCCATGCGCTCTTTCGCCACAGCGCTGACATCAGCTGTCACCAGGACTTTCGGCGAATGTCCGTTACAGCGCAAAGGCCATTATTACCTACTATATCGGGACAAATAGCCGTAATGGCACCTTGTTCAAACCTTGCATTATCGTCATGCTGAAGACTCCTTGAAAGCTGCCTGCCGAGGCACCCCTCATGTTCATACCAATCATCCGATCAGCCGGGCTCGCACTGCTGACCTGCGGCACGCTTCAGGCTGCCACCTTCCCTTCCACCTTCGAACCCATGCGCATGAGCGCCGATGAAGGGTGGGTGTTCAGCGGTGAATCGAACACCTTCAATTTCGCCAGCCAGGCGGTGTCGCTGGGTGACATCAACGGTGACGGACTTGCGGATATCGCTCTCGGGACAGATATCTATTCCGACACTGGCGGGATCTACATCATTCCGGGCGGGCCCCAGCTCCAGTCCATGCAGATGACGCCGGATTCGATTGCCAGTGCCGGAGGTACTTACATACCCGGGGTCAACGAGATCAGCGCGCTGGGTGACTTCAATGGCGATGGCCTGGACGACTGGCTGTTGTCATCCAGAGATTACAACGACGGTGCACCATCCGGTGCCGTCATCGTACTCGGCAGGCGCACACCCTACCCCACACCACTGGATATCTCGACACTCGACAGCGGCTCCAGCATGAGCCTGACATTCAATGGAGCGCCACTCACCCCCTACTACACCGATGAGTCCTCGGTGCTTTCCGACCTGTCGCTCGTTGGCGACATCAACGGTGATGGACGCAATGACCTGGCCGTCTTCTCACGTGTCGCGGCCATCGAAGGTCAGTCAATCCTGACGATGGTGCTGGGCACCGAAGAACCTCTGCCTGCCACACTCGATCTGACAACCGTACCGGAATCCTGGCAATCCACCATTCGTTTCGCCGGCTATATGGACGGCTCCGATATCATCTGGTCAGCATTCTTCGGCATGCAGAATGTCATCGTCGACGCCAATGCCGATGGGCTCGATGACCTGCTGTTCGGTGACAACGGAACGAAATACCTGATCTTCGGCTCCGCCGATGGCCTGCCGGAGATGATCGACTTCCAATCTCTCGATGGCAGCAATGGGACGACCTTGCTTGCCTACGACACGTCTGGCTTGCCGGATCCGATCTTTCGCTACAGCCAATCCATACTCTACGGAGATCCGGTCGATATCTCATCGGACTGCAATGCCGATGGCCGCCTGGACCTGGTGTTCAACAGCTACGACACCGTGACCTACGATCCTTTCAGCATCGTGCTCTACGGCCGCAGTGATGCGTGGCCTGCCGAACTGAATCTGCAGGAGTTGCCAGAAGCCTACGGTCGCTTCACGGAGGAAACCATCTGGACGTTCAATGGTATCGGTGACATCAATGGCGACGGTCTGGAAGAGAGGTCCCAGAACAACTACGTCGGTGTTGAAGTGATCTACGGCGGTGTCGACGCAGGGTTCGGTTCGGTTGCCCTGAACGGGATCAACGGTTTCACGATCTCCGGTACGGTTGACTCTGTCTATATCGATAGCGTGACCGGTCTCGAAGGCGACTTCAATGGTGACGGCCTGAATGATCTCCTGATCGGCAGTCCTGGCGGCTATGACCCCGGCGTGGACATCGATGCGCTGATCGACTCCCCCTACGCCGATGAGTTTTACCAGCTGAGAACAGGCGTTGCCTACATCATCTTCGGACGAGAAGACAGCGGAGCACCGGCATCGCCATGGCAGGCCTATCCTGCCCTGGCACCCGACTCCATCGAATTGCGCTGGGAGCAGTCTGCTGCTGCGGATATTGCCGGATTCGAGATAATCCGCGATGAGCTTGTCATCGGAACGCCCGGTCCCGAGGAGCGCTCTTTCGAAGTGCCCGATGCCACACGATACAATCGCCAGACCTACCAGCTGATCACGATCGACGCGGCAGGAGAACGTTCGTCTCCACTGTTCCTGAGCGTCAACAACAACATCGACAATTTCCCGGAGCTGGGTGGCGAGGTCTATTCAGACACACTGGCCGAGATTTTCTGGGTATTTTACAACCGCGAATATGACATCTATCGAGACGGTGTGAAGGTTGATCGCCTGCAGGCCCAGAGCTGGCTTGACACGCTGTACGATGCTCAGGAGCATACCTACCGCATCGAGACCATCAGGCAGTACTTCGAAGACCACGTGCTGCGCTCAACCCTCTTCACGCTTCCGGCACAAACGGGCACCCGCCCGCCAGCAGCGGTCACAGGGCTCAGCTTTGCCCTGTATTCCGAACACACCCTGGAACTGTTCTGGGAGCCTGCTGCCTGGGGTACACCGCCGCTGAGCTACGAAATCAGGGAGTCTGGCAGACCACTTGCCACTACCTCGGGAACCAGCCTGATGGACTACGACATCTATTACTACGGCGGTTATGACTACGAGATAGTCACCGTCGATGGAAACGGCCGTCGCTCGGCGCCTGCCAACCTGTTTGTATCGGTGTACTCGGCGCTGGCGGAAATCCGGCCAGCCATGCCGGTAAACCTGTCATCCATCGCCTTGTCCGAGACGTCGATACAGCTGGAATGGGAACCGTCTGATATTGGCACACCAGCTACTGGCTATGACATCTACAGCTACGAGACTCATATCGGTCGAACCAGCGATACACGCTTCAACATCGACGGACTTGCGCCTGACACGATCCATCATGCCTACCAGGTTGTCGCCTTCAATGATGATGGTCAGCAGTCGGAGTGGAATTACTTCCCCGAGGTATCAACTGCGGGCGGACCGACAGCTCCCGCCTCGGCCGAGGCGATCGCCTATGGGCCGCACACGGCCGAGCTTTTCTGGTCACGCGTCGAGTTCAATGCCACGCCCGTCAGCGGCTATGACATATATCGCGACGATGTGCTGATCGACACCGTATCCTCGATCAGTTACATGGACTACGCGCTCGACGCGGACACCGCGTATCGCTATACCGTGTACTCGGTATCCGATACCGGCGTGCGCTCACAGGCCTTTGCAACTGCCCTGGTGCAGACCCCGGCAAACTAGCCTAGATGGACTGAAACGCCAATCGATCGCCCGCAGCTACGCGGGCGATCGCCCGGCCTGATTGACACTCTGACCTTCGCCCCTTGCTGCCGAACAAGACCGGGCTGCGTCGCGCCATTGCCCTGGTAGTCACATTGACCGCTTTCACCGTTGATTACAAACAACCGCCATCCCCATCCTGACAGGCTATAAAGAGACCAAGTAAACTGCCGCACGAACCGTATGTGTCAGTTGCACGGATGATCACCTCCTGGCGACGCACACTCCACCGAACACAACAACAGAGCGCACACGATGTTTGACTGGTTGGCAAGCCCCGAAGCCTGGATTGCACTGGGCACGTTGACGGCACTGGAAATAGTGCTGGGTATAGACAACATCATATTCATCTCGATTCTCGTCAGCCGCCTGCCGCTCGAGCAGCGGGATCGGGCAAGAAAGCTGGGGATCGGACTGGCCATGTTTGCCCGCCTGGCTCTGCTTTTCTCGATCACCTGGGTCATGGGGCTGGTGGATCCGTGGTTTACCGTATTCGATCAGCAGATTTCCGGACGCGACATCATCCTCATCGGTGGCGGCCTGTTTCTGCTGGCCAAGTCCACTCATGAGATCCATGCCAGTTTCGAGGTCGAGGAGGAATCCGAGAAATCAGCCGCATCGGCTGCCTTCTACAGCGTTCTCATCCAGATCGCCATACTGGACATCGTCTTTTCCCTGGACTCGGTCATTACTGCCGTCGGTCTGGTGGATGAGCTGCCGATCATGGTCGCTGCCATCGTCATCGCGGTCGCTGTCATGCTGCTGGCCTCGAAGGCCATCAGCGATTTCGTCGACAACAACCCCACCATCAAGATACTGGCGCTCTCCTTTCTGATCATGGTGGGCATGACGCTGATCGTCGAAGGCTTCGATGTCCATGTGCCCAAGGGATACATCTACTTTGCCATGGCCTTTTCGGTCGCTGTCGAGATGATCAATATCAGGATGCGCAAGCGGCATACCCATACCTTGAAGCTGAAGTAGGCTCGAAGGAACTCGGAGCTCTGCGACTCCGGCGCCCGAGTGTTTGCTGACCGATACAGGAACCTCATGAAATGGACCGGCGTATTGATACTCCATACTGCCGGCACCAGAGGAACAATGAGGGAGCGATTCAAATGAAAGTCCTGATTCTCGGAACCGGCTTTGCCGGAGAAGGTCACGCCGATGCCTTTCGTGGCGCTGGCGTCGACGTGGTGGGTATTGTCGGACGTACCCCGCATGTCGTCAGCAAGGTTGCTGAAAAGCTGGGTGTCCCCTACCACGGAAGCGATTGGCAGAGCGCGTTGCAAGAGTGTCGGCCGGACATCGTCTCCATCGCCACACCCGGGGGCGCGCATTACGAACCCATCAGGCAAGCCATCGACTTCGGCTGCCATGTGTTCTGCGACAAGCCCATGACAGACAACGCGGAGACCGCTGTCGAGCTCTATGAGCTTGCACGGCAGAAAGGCGTGAAGACAGCCTATGCCGCCAGCTTCCGCTTCACCTCCGGTGTATTACACGCGAAGCGACTGGTTGCCGAGGGTGCAATCGGCGAGCCTGTCGAAGTCGAGTGCATGTCTCACTTCAACCTCGAGAAAACCATTCCCTTTGGGTGGTCGCATCGCAAGGAGGAAGGCGGCGGTCGTCTCAACAACAACTTCACTCATACGCTGTCAATCGTGACATCGGTCATCGGTGAGCGCATTCTGTCGATCATGGGTGAGGTGCGCGATGACATGAGGAAAGCGCCGATCGTGGATGGCGTGCACAACTTCATGCAGAGACGAGAGTTCATTCCCTCGGACCTGAATGACCCATCGCTGAAGTGGGGAGAGAGTAACGTCGAGTGGTCCTATACCGTCATGGCCAGACTGGCCAGTCCATGGGCGACGAAGCCCGTCTCGGTTCTCTTCAAGCACGGCGGACTGGTACCACGGTTCCACGAAGACCATATCGTTTTCTATGGCAAGGAAGGCGCAATCTATCTCAAGGGGCATTACGGCAGTGGCCAGCTGTACCTGTGGGGCAGGAACCAGGCCTGGGAGGAAATCGCACGCCCTGCCGACCTCATGGCATCGATACCGGATGTCGAGGGTGAGACGGAACAGTGCTGGCACTATCTCGCCCGCGAGTTCGTCAAGGACATCCGCGGCAAGGATGTCGAGCCCTACCCGACCTTCCGGGAAGGCAGCCAATACCAGCAGATCATCGACTTGATTCGCAGGAACGATGACTGGAAAGACGTCACCGACTTGCAATGAACCGGCATCGTCAAAGGAGAACTCACGCATGAAGATTACCGACGCCAGGGTATTTGTGGGTGGCCCGGCCAAGAACTATGTGACGCTCAAGATCATGACCGATCAGGGTGTTCACGGCCTCGGGGATGCCACTCTCAACAACCGCGAAACCCTGCCGGCAGCCTATCTGCAGGACTACCTGATCCCGAACCTCATCGGCATGGATCCGCGCAACAGCGAAGACATCTGGCAACTCCTGTATCGAGGCGCCTACTTTCGTCGTGGCCCCATCGCCATGGCCGCCTATGGCGCCATTGACATGGCCTTGTGGGACATCAAGGGCAAACTGGCCGACATGCCGCTCTATCAACTGTTTGGCGGCAAGAGCCGCGAATCTGCCATGGTCTATGCACATGCAACCGGTGCCGACCTGGAAGACCTCGTCGATTCCATTGCCTACTATGTCGAGCAGGGCTACAAGGCCGTGCGTGTGCAATGCGGCATTCCCGGCATGCCAACAGCCAGTTATGCCGTGCCCGAGAAAAAGGGTGATGTGAAGAACTACATTTCCGACTTCAGCGGCATCCGCCCCAAGGTAGAGATCTGGGATAGTGATCGCTACCTGCGCTTCATGCCTGAGGCTCTGGCGAAGATTCGCGAGCGTTTTGGTCCAGAGTTGCATATTCTGCACGATGTCCACCACCGACTCACGCCACGTGAAGCCGCCGAATTTGCCAAGGCAGTGGAGCCAATACGCCTGTTCTGGCTCGAAGATCCGACACCTGCCGAAGATCAGAATGCGCTCCGATTGATCCGGCAGCATTCCACCACACCCATAGCGATTGGTGAGGTGTTCAACTCGGTGTGGGAGTGCAACAGGCTGATTGAAGAGGAATTGATCGACTTCATACGAATCGCCGTGACCTATGGCGGAGGCATCACACCGGTCAAGCGCATTGTCGATCTTGCCTCCTTTCACCACGTGCGCACCGGCTTTCACGGAGCCCCCAGCCACTCACCCATTTCCATGGCCGCTCAGGCACATCTGAATGCCTGGGCGCCCAATTTCGGCATCCAGGAATATCTGGTCCTGGGCACCCCGGAATGCGATGCCCTGTTCCCATCGGAACATCGCATGGAAAACGGCATGTTCCATGTCAGTGACGCGCCCGGTCTGGGCGTGGAGTTCGATGAATCCGAAGCTCGGCGCTACAGCTACCAGCCAGGCAGTCACCCGATCGTCAGACTGCAGGACGGAACAATGTGGAATTACTGACCGCCCCCTGATGACGGCCTCGGGAAGGTCCTTTCACTCACTGACATCGCCAGCAGTACCGCCAGAGCCGTGTGGCGACTGATCACAATCCTCCTCCTGCCATTGACGCAATACCTCGGCACCTGGCTGACAGCCTGCCGGTGGAGGACCTTGAATACGGCCCGGCGTTCGACTGAATCGTGGCGCCGGTGCCGGCTGAACGCAGCCATCATGAGTTTCGAACACGACTCGGGACGCGTTGTGAGGGTGTTCAGCGGCGGCGCGCAATCCCAGTACCGGCGCAACGCAGCAATCGGTCCCTTCCAGCAGGGCACGCCAATGTGTCGAATCTCGCTGTGCAAAAAGGGTGGCCAGGCGTTTCTTCAGTCGTGGCCAGCACTCGGGGTTCTGGTAATCCTGAAAATCTTCGTCGTCCTGCAACCGCAGACATCGCAGGAACTCGCCATGGAACTTCGGCTCCAGAGGCCCGATCGATATCCACTCTCCGTCAGCACACTGATAGGTATTGTAATGGGGAGCGGCGCCATCCAGCAGATTCTCGCCTCGCCTGTCCTGCCAGCGATCATTGTGCATCAGACCATGCAGCATGGTACTCAGGTGCGCAGTACCATCGCAGATGGCCGCATCGACCACCTGTCCCTTACCACTGGTCCGGCACTCGTACAAGGCCGCCATGATGCCAAAGGCCAGGTACATTGCACCACCACCAAAGTCGCCCAGCAGGTTCACCGGTATGGCAGGCCTGCCGTCCCGCTCGCCCATGGCACTCAAGACCCCGCTGATCGCAATGTAGTTGATGTCATGGCCAGCCGATCGAGCCAAAGGACCGTCCTGTCCCCAGCCTGTCATACGCCCGTACACCAGAGCAGGGTTCACCTGCCAGCACACCTCGGGGCCCAGACCCAGCCGCTCCATGACGCCAGGCCTGAAACCTTCAATCAGCACATCGGCCCTCGATAACAATTCAAGCGCAGTCGCAATACCGTCAGGGGTCTTCAGGTCTACAGCGACAGCACGCTTGCCACGATTGAGCACATCGTAGTCAATGCCCAGCAGATTGTCGCTCTGCTGGCGTTCCAGCCGGACAACATCGGCCCCCATGTCTGCCAGCAGCATGGCTGCAAACGGTGCCGGACCCAGCCCTGCAAATTCGATGACGCGCAATCCTGTCAAGGGCCCCAATGGTCTCTCCTGTTCAGCGTCGTTAGCGTAATACCAGAGAATGCACCAGCATCGGCAGAACAGCCGATTTACAGGAAAAACCGCAGTGCCAGAAACAGGGCCATTCCCGAGACGATGGTCCACAACAGATGCCGCGTGACAGCCACGAACACGATACTGGCAATGCCGGCCACCAGATACTCGTTGTGCAAGCTCAATTGCATCTCGCCCTGTGGTGCCAGCATCATCGGTACCGTGATGGCACTCAGAACAGCTACTGGCACATAGCGCAGGGCCTTGATCAACCAGGCCGGCATGGGCAAGCGGCCACTGAGCGCAAGTACCGGATATCGAACACCGAAGGTGACGATCATCATGCCCAGAATCAGGAGTGCTTCCTGCCAGTGAGTCATGATGGCAATTCTCGAGATTTCGACATGGTCGTGCGCCTGCCACCGACCTCCACCAGCATGGCAATGGCAATCCCCGTCAGAGAACCCAGCATCAGACCCAGTTGATTGGGCCACTCACGCAACAGCAGTGAGACGGCACCTGCCACAACCGCACACAGGATCATCGGAACGTTCTGCAATAGAGGTACCACGATACCGATGAAGGTCACGACCATCGCAAATTCCAGCCCCCAATTGGCCATCCCCTGAAGTTGCGTGCCGGCTACCATGCCGATAACCGTACACAGCAACCAGTTGGAATACATCGCCATCGACGAGCCCAGGTGATACCAGTGCGTGAAGGGGGAGTCATCGCCTCGGGCATAACGTTGCACCACCACGGCAAAGGTCTCGTCGGTAAGCCAGAAACCCAGCGGAATCAGCCAGCGCTGCGGCAGTCTCGACAGATAGGGTCCGAGAGAGGCCGAATACAGGGCATGGCGCAGATTCACGACAAACGTGGTGAGAACAATCACGAGGATACCGGCCCCTTGCGCCACCAGCCCCGCTGCCACGAATTGCGATGAACCTGCAAACACGAACAGACTCATGCCCAGGGTTGCGGCTATCGACAATCCGGCATTGATGGCCAGTGCGCCGAACAGTATGCCGAACGGGATGGCGCCTACCACCACAGGTATCGTGTCACGTGCGCCGGACCAGAATTCCGAGGATGCGTTTGACATGCTGATCGAGATACAAGCTGTTAGGGGACGCAAACAGTTGATTTGCCAGCTTATACTATCTGATGCCAACGCGTTTTGGTTGCCCCTGCGACAAGTGACACTAGTACTGGTGCAGTTGCTCTGGCAAATGCACCCTCCCGCAGCGCGGAAGATCAGCCATCAGTCTCGATCCCGATAACCTGCTCCACCAGTGGATGCACCTGGAAGATCATCGTCGCCAGTGGTGGCAAGGTCAGATTTACCGAGTCGGGTCGGCCATGTGACGGAATGCTCGCCGCCATCACCTCCCCCAGATTACCCACACCACTGCCACCGTAGGCGGTACTGTCGCTGTTGAGTCGCTCGATATATCGACCGGGTACAGGTACGCCGATTCGGTAGTTGTAATGCACCACAGGCGTGAAATTGCAGACAACAACGACAAGGTCTTCAGCGGCCTTTCCGTGCCGAATGAATGCAACGACACCGTTGTCATTGTCCGTGCAATCGATCCACTCGAACCCTGATGAATCGCAGTCCCTTTCGTAGAGCCCCGGTGTGTTCCTGTACAGCCGATTCAGGTCCCGCACCAGCCTCTGCACGCCTGCATGTTGAGGATCATCCAGCAGATTCCAATCCAGCTCACCATCGTAGGCCCATTCGCGACCTTGCGCGAACTCCCCTCCCATGAACAGGAGCTTCTTGCCGGGATGCGCGTACATGAACGCGTAATACAACCGCAAATTGGCGAATTGCTGCCAGGCATCCCCTGGCATTCGTGCCAGCAGCGAGCCTTTGCCGTGCACCACCTCGTCGTGGGACAAGGGCAGAACGAAATTTTCAGTGAAGGCGTACAGCAGGCTGAAGGTGATCTTGTCCTGATGAAATCGTCGATGAATCGGATCTTCCTTGAAGAAGCTCAGCGTATCGTGCATCCAGCCCATGTTCCACTTGTAGGTGAAACCCAGGCCGCCCAGATAGACAGGCCGAGACACCATTGGCCAGGCAGTGGATTCCTCAGCCATGGTCATCCCGCCGTGAGCATGCACCACCGTGTTCATCTGTTGAAGAAAGGCCACGACTGCCAGATTTTCGTTGCCTCCATGTTCGTTGGGTATCCACTCGCCATCTTCACGTGAATAATCCAGATAAAGCATTGATGCCACCGCGTCAACCCGCAATACATCGATGTGATATTCCTCTATCCAGAACAAGGCATTGGCAAGCAGGTAGTTCACTACCTCATTGCGCCCATAGTTGAAAATCAGAGTGCCCCAATCGCTATGCGCCCCCTGACGCGGATCGGCATGCTCGTACAGATGAGTGCCATCGAACTCACCAAGCCCATGGGTATCGCGAGGAAAGTGCGCAGGTACCCAGTCCAGAATCACACCAATGCCTTCGCGGTGACAGCGATCGATGAACATCTTGAACTCGTGTGGTGTACCAGAACGCCAGGTTGGCGCATACATTCCGATGGGCTGATAACCCCATGAGCCATCGAACGGGTGTTCGGTAACCGGCAACAACTCGATATGGGTATAGCCCATCTCCTTTACATATGGCACCAGTTCATCGGAGAGTTCCTGGTAGCTCATCCATTGCGAGTACTCACCAGCCTTGCGTTTCCATGAGCCCAGATGCACCTCGTAGATGGACACCGGTGCATCCAGTGCGGTCGCGCTGGCCCGGTTTGCCAGGTAATCGCTATCGCCCCATTGCATCTCGATATCATCCGGGACAATGGAGGCGTTCCCCGGGGGCGGTTCGAAGTAGCGTCCAAAGGGATCAGCCTTGAGTGGCAACAAGGTGCCGTCGCGCCCCTTGATTTCGAATTTATACAACTCACCGGGCATCAGACCGGGAACGAACAGATCCCAGGCCCCGCTATCAGGGTGTGCCCGCATGACATGTCGGCGACCATCCCAGTCGTTGAAAGGTCCGACGACACTCACACGCCGGGCATTGGGTGCCCAGACGGCAAAGTGTACGCCGGTGACACCATCGCATTCCATGACTTTGGCACCCAGCTTGTCGTAGAGCTTCAGATGGGTACCCTCACCCATCAGATATCGGTCCATGTCACCCAGCAGTGATGGAAATCGATAGGGGTCATCGATCGTGCAGTACTCCTGACCTGTATGCACACGTAGACGGTAACCGTTGGTGGCAGGAAGCAAAGTGGCTTCGAACAATCCGGGATGCCTCATCGACATGTCGGCCAATACCGAGCCCCGATGATCTACCACCTCGACCGCGTCAGCCTGTGGTTGCAGCGTACGCACCACGACGTGCCTGTTCTCGGAATGCGGCCCCAACACCGCAAACGGATCATGATGATCTCCACGGGAAACAGCCTCCACGGTCTCTCTGTCGACAACGGTCATGGCAATGTCCTTTTATCGTACGCTGTGCAGGCTTTGTCCCAACATATCCGGCGTCACCAGCACCACGCCCTTGTCTGTCACGCGAAAGCCGCGTGCTCTGTCCTGCTCATGGTCCTCACCAATGACCGTATTCTCAGGCAAGTGACAACCTCGATCGATGATGGCCTTTTGAATGCGGCAATGACGCCCGACCTCGACATCTGGCAACAGCACCGAATCGGTCACTGTCGAATACGAATGCACCGTGACATTGGAGAACAACAGCGAGCGGTTGATTCTTGCACCTGATATGACGCACCCCCCCGACACCATGGAATCGTGCGCTTCTCCGCGCCTGTCATCGTCATTGAATACGAATTTTGCCGGTGGCAGTTGCGTCTGATGCGTCAGGATCGGCCATTCCTGATCGTACAGGTTCAATTGAGGTTCCACAGATACCAGTTCCATATGCGCCTCCCAGTACGCGTCCAGCGTTCCGACATCCCTCCAGAAAGCCTGTTTACCGGTGTCCGCATCACGGAATGGGTAGGCAAACACATTGTTGTTTTCGATCATCGACGGAATGATGTCGTTACCGAAATCGTGCTGTGAGTCCTCGCTGTCCGCATCCGCAATCAATTGGTCGAAAAGAAACTGCGTATTGAAGATATAGTTACCCATCGAGGCAAGGGTCAGTGCGTCATTGCCGGGAATGGGCGTCGGGTGATCCGGCTTTTCATCAAAACGCAGCACACGACTATCCTCGTTCACCGTCATGACGCCAAACGAACCGGCTGCTTCGGCAATGGGGACTTCCAGGCAAGAGACGGTCATATCCGCCTCGTTGGCCACGTGAAAAGCCAACATGGGTCCATAGTCCATCTTGTAGATATGATCGCCGGAGAGCACCAGCACGTAATCGGGTTTATGCGTTCGGATGATATCCAGATTCTGATAGATGGCATCAGCGGTGCCGGAATACCACTCGTCCCCCGTGCGTTGTGATGCAGGAAGCACCTCCACGAACTCACCCAGTTCGCTCTGGAAGTTGCTCCACCCTCGCACCAGATGGCGTACGAGAGAGTGCGACTTGTATTGAGTGAGCACTCCAATACGACGTATTCCCGAATTGACACAGTTCGACAACGGAAAATCGATGATGCGACATTTTCCGCCAAAGGGCACCCCCGGCTTGGCTCGCCAGTCCGTCAACTCATACAGCCGCGAACCACGCCCGCCTGCCAACACCAATGCCAGCGTCTTTTTTGTCAGACGACTAACGTAGCGAGAATCCTGATCAATTGCCATACATGAATCCTTCTGTTTCCAGTCAGTGGTTATCGAACATTTGCCAACGGATGTCGAGTGAGTTTGCCAGCCCTGTTTGCATGTCACATGACCCACCGCTGATGGTTCACGGTGGTTTCTTGAGGGAGTGGCTACTACTCTGGCATGACATACAAAGTCCCTTCCAGATAGCGACGCAGCGTACTCTCGGTACCGTCTGCCCACAGAGCCTTCAAGGCACGCGTGAACGGTTGGCTGAAGAGCCTGACGTGAGCCAGATCCCCGTAAATTTCACGCATGCCAAGCCAGGCCCCCGGATCAGAGCGAGCTGCACGAGCGCGCTCGACAAGGTGACCCCAGGAAGGGTCGTTGGCTTCGATAACGGCGCCACTTTCCGTCTCGCCAAAGCAGTAGCGGCACCACAGAGCTGAAGCGAGTGCCAGCCCCTCTACGCTATCGCCCTCGGTCGTGCGATCGATGATGCTGGGTACGATGAACTTTGGCTGCCTGTTCGATCCGTCCAGACACAGGCGCCGCACGGTATCCACCACGTGCGGATTGCGGAAGCGCGATACGATCGCCGCATAGTAGGCTTCAAGGTCAGTATCGGGTACAGGCGGTACGATGGGTAGAATCTCCTCGCGTTCCACCCTGTCCAGAAAGCCGCTAATCAGTGGATGTGCCATGGCGTCCCCCGAGCCTTCGATGTCGAGCAACCCGGCCGGGTAGGCAATCAGGGCGTGTCCGCCATTGAGGATGCGAATTTTCATGGTCTCGAATGGCGTCACATCTTCCACGAATTGAACGCCAACGGCCTCCCACCGAGGGCGACCGTCCACGAACTTGTCTTCAAGTACCCACTGCAGGTAGTCCTCACAGAATACCGGCGCTGCATCGGCTATACCCAACTTGTCGGCGACAAGACGTCGCTCCCTGTCGCCGGTGGCGGGGGCAATCCGGTCAACCATCCCGTTGGGAAAACTCGAATGCGCATCGATCCACAGCGCCAGCGCGGGTTCAACCAGGCTCGCCATGCCGACCACGGCACGCCGAGTCACCATACCGTTATGTGGCAGATTGTCGCAGGACATCACGGTGAAGGCCTGCTGACCTCTGTTCCGCCGTGTTCTCAGCGCTCGTGTAATCAGTCCGAATACCGTGGAGGGTGAATCGAAATTCGTGGCATCCGCCTTGATCGCCGGGTGTTGCGCATCAAACAGGCCACTCTCAGCGTCTACAAAGTAACCCCCTTCGGTTACCGTCAGTGACACGATACGAATCGCCGGATTCTCCAGTGCCGCCAGAATGGCCGCGCTGTCAGCCGGTGGCAGGTAATCGATCATGACTCCGGTGACGCGGGAATCACTTGTGGTTGCAGATTGCGCAGTCACCGTGCCCAACCAATCCTGGCTCATCAGCTGATCGCGCGCCTGCGCATCACCAGGCATGACGCTCGCGCCAATGACGGCCCAGTCAAGGTCACGTCCCTCGTTCATCAGAGCGTCCAGATAGATACCTTGATGGGCCCGATGAAAGTTGCCCACGCCAAAATGCACGATTCCGGCGGACAATGAATCTCGCCCATAGCAAGGTCGAGCAACCGCTTCGGGCAGGTCGTCAAGCGTCTCCAATGAGAGCGATACCCCCCTGGCCCGCACAGTTGTCTCGTCCGTTGTCATGGAGATGCCTCACGTCAAGTGTCAGAATCGTTGACAAGTGATGCGGTATGGCTACCGCATCACTCGGTTCACTGCTCTTTCGTGCAATCTGCCTGATTACGTCGCTGGGGCAGCCTGCATCGGACCGGTAGAGGCGTGATCACCCTTCTGCATTGCCTTGGATCGTTGTAGATCCCACCAGGCAAAGACAAAATAGATCAGCGTGCACCAGATGGTTACGCTATAGAACATCTCCCTGTTGACATAGTAGGCGTAAAGATCCGGGCTGTTGAACAGCACGCGCCAGGCTAACACCGCCGGCACGACCAGACCGACCAGGATCCACACCGCTCGAATTCCCTTTGTCAGCGTGGATGTGTCCTTGACATCGACATGGGTTTCCGTCGCCGCCAATCTGGCATGGTATTCCTCGACCTTCCTGTTGAACTCCTGCTCCCGCTGCTCCGCTTCCGGGTAGCTCTCGCCGGCGCCCGCTGCCTTCGCCAACAGGGTGTAGCAGACAATCGCGACCATCCAGGTCGGCAGGAACAGGTATACGAAATACAGGATACCGGTGGCATTCAGCCCGAAGCCGAACACCAGACAGATCGCCCAGGTTATCAGCGCCGGTTTGTTGTCCCTGAGCCCCTTCAGGCGGTGCCAATTGCTCTTGAGGCCGAGCCGAGGAAAGACATGCTGTTCGGCGAATACGATACCGCCAATTGGTACGAGTACGAGTCCTGCGTAGGCCAGAATAGGCAGGATCTGGCGGTAGATGAACGGGAAGCAGCTGCCGACGACGACCACAGCCCCGACGGCAAGCGTCACTTTCTGGCGCGGAACCTTGGGGAATACCGCTTGAGCTGCAAGACCTGCGCGATAGAGATTCGGATTGGCCGTTGTCCATCCCGCGATGATGACGATGACAAAACCGGTGGCACCCAGCGCGTAGTAGGCAACATCCCCCGGTGACACCACTGCAATGCTCAGCTTCATCATGGACGCCGTCGCGGCCCCCATCAGTGCGGCAGAAATCCAGGCAACGTAATGACCGAACATCATGCCGGTTGCAGTGCAAAGACCGTAAACCGACTTCTTCGCATAACGCAGCATCGCCATATCAACCAGACCGAAATGCGCGAAGGTGTTCGCCGCCCAGGCGAAACCAATCACTTCCACCAAACCGATCCCGGGCTGCCCTTCAGCATTGATGCCGGTAAAGACAGTCGCGCCCGCGAGGTTCACGAATTCGGAGAAACTGGCCAGCGTTGTATATCCGGTCAGAGTTTCATTCAACGCCGGTATCAGTACCATGCCACCAGCCGTGAACATCACCATCAGCCAGGGTGTGCAAATGGTGGCAAACTCGGCCACCACGTTGAAACCGTAGTAAGCCACTACCACCGCTATCACGCTTGCCGAGGCGGCAATGGCGGCGAAGGCAAGATTGCTGGGATACGGATAGATCTGCGGTGGGATATCGAACAGTACCCGAACCGCGGTCGCCGACACCGTGATCATGGCTGCCGAAATGGCCGCGAATATCAATACATTCGCGCCATTGTAAATCCGCGAGGTCATATCCCCAAGGTGATATTCGATATAGGTGTACAGGCTGAGCCGGGTCTTGACCGCGATCGGCGCGGTGATCAGCCAGAAGCTCATGGCGGCAAGTGTGTTGCCGATGAGGAGCCCGAGCAGGATATCCTGGATGCTGGCGCCCATCGCCACGAAGGCAGCACCGATGACAAACTCGGTTGCGGCGACGTGTTCTGCGCCATAAAGTCCAAGGAAATGTTTGGGCCCGTGTAGCCGGTGTTTTGGCACGGGTAGCAATTCGTCGTCCATCTCCGATATGGAGTGACCTTGATCGGTTGCTGTATCTACCATCGGTTTACCCTCTCCTGATTGATGATTGTTCGACACACAGCCATCCGGCAGCGTGTCGATCCCTGTTACCGGTTAAGCATCTCGACTCGGACCATCTGTTTCTCGGTTACCCACTGAGAGTTCTTGAGCGCATCTTCAATGGTGGCAGCGTCCTCCAGAACGTCGGCGAACTGTTGGCCGACCGCAGTTGCAATTCCCGTGAACTCGGGAAAGGCCACGAATTGCACTCCGGTGTAAGGCACCTCTTCTACCGTTGGTGCCGTCGGGTCCGCCGATTCGATGCTGGCGAGCGTCATGGCGGCAAATGGAACCTTCTGATACTCAGGGTTTTCATACAAGGACTTGCGAGTTCCCGGTGGCACGCTGGCCCACCCGTCAATCTCTGCAACCAGGGCAAGGTAGTCTTTCGATGTTGCCCAGGCCACGAATTTCTTCGCAGATTCCTGTCTGTCGGTGCTTGTGGGAATGGCCAGCGCCCAGGCCCACAGCCAATTGGCTCTCTTACCCAAACCGTTGTCGGGTGCCATGGCGAAACCCACGGAGTCGGCAACAGTAGAATCCTCGTTCATCACGAACTGACCGGCGGCTGTAGCATCTATCCAGATGGCGCACTGGCCCTGTTGAAACAACGCCAGATTTTCCTGGTAGCCCTTGGAATGGGCATCCACCGGACCGTACTTCGATAGCAATTCTGCATAGGTGGTCAGAGCGCTGTTCCAGGCTTCACTATCGAGCTGGGGTTGCCAGTCCATGTCAAACCATCTGGCACCAAATGAATTCGCCATGGATGTCACTAGCGCCATGTTTTCTCCCCAGCCAGCCTTGCCTCGCAGACAGATCCCGGAAACACCCTGTTCCCGATCCGTCAACGCACTGGCAGCCTCTATGATGAAATCCCAGGTAGGCTCCTCCGGCATTTCCAGGTCCGATGCCTCGAACAAGTCAGTGCGATACATCGTGAAGGAAGACTCTCCATAGAATGGCGCTCCGTACAGCACCCCGTCGTACGACAAACCGGCTCGAATTGGCGGTAGAAGGTCGCCAATATCATAGCCACCCGGTAGATCATCCAACGGCACCAACCAGTCCCGCTCCGCCCAGATGGATGCTTCATAGGTACCTATCGTGACCACATCGAACTGGCCGCCGCCGGTGGCTATGTCTGTTGTCGCACGTTGACGCAAGGTGTTTTCATCAAGCGTCACCCATTCCACGGTAATGTCAGGGTTGGCTTTTGTAAAATGTTCCGTCAAGCCCTGCATACGAACCATGTCGCCATTATCGACGGTTGCAATGGTAATCGTTTCAGCCATCGCAGCTGAAAAGGTTGTGCTGAGAGCAAGACACGCGATCGGCATTGATGTGATACGTGTGGTTTTCATCTTCGGTCCTCCTGGAGATGTGAAAGCACTTTGATCGTTACGAGAGGCAATGAGAGCGCTCGGCCGGCGACGGGACAGGCCTACTCGGCAGGTCTCCGCCTGCGGAATCGGACGAGAAATGTAGTGTTCTCGGTAAGCCCTGCACATCGATGATCGTTCCTCACAGAAACTGTTATCACCGGGCACAACCTGAACATACGCTCGTCAAAACAGTCAAACCAGTACATAACTGCTCGATATCGGTACAACCCTGCAAGTTGCCGGTTCGCAATGAAGTCAGTTGGTACGCTTGACGAGGACACACCAACGGCCTCGAGGACACGCTTGGCTGCGTATCGGAAACTGCTGCGCAAGAGACAAGACTACCGTACCCTTTCACGTAGTCGCTACGGGTAGTCACTCATTGACACCCGCTCGGAAACGCATCGCGTTGTCGCTCTTGCGCGAAACAGATCCATTCACAGGTGAGCGGTACGATGAAAAACTCTCGCCATACGAGTAATTCATCGAAAATTTTCCAACGATCACGTGGTGCATCAATCTTCGATATGACGGCGACCACATCCTGCGGACCTGGCATACCGAAATGCAGATATGGAAAAACCCACGTTAGGCCTATTCTGGCAGGAGGCGTTACGGAATGATGCATAGTCAGGGATGACCTTGCTAGCTGCCCACAAAGGCACTCAGGTCATCCACCACAAGAGCCGCAGCAGACCTGGCGATGTGATCGCGGGCCTTCCGCCGATCGATCAGCTCGCTCTAGCACGCGCAGAAAGCGCAAGCCACAGGATTTGACAACCCGCTCGGGGGAGTATGACGTCTCCAGAATGAACTCGAGAAGTCCAAATGCGGCTACGTCACCGGACAGGGGAATTGAAGTAGATCGGATTCGATCCCCTGTTCTCGATCAATCACACCCTGGCCATGCACCGTGCCAATGTCAATCGCCTGGTTCATTGCCTCTGCTGCACCACCAGGAAACCCGAGGCACTGGTGCAACATCAGCGGATCCATCTAGCCAACCACAATCGGATTATTCGGCAGAAGCAGAGAGCAAGGGGTCCGGTGATGTGACAGATCAAGCAACAATACAATTCAAGTACTTCTTGACGAACCATCGAACACATCGAACACATCGATCGAAGTCAGTTTTCAGTTGCTCCGGTGTAAAAAATACACCGGAGCAAATTTCACTACATGAAGGATTTTTCGACAGGATTATGGTTGAGGAGTAATGGTGACTCGCAGCACACTGCCGTTCAGACTGACGCTCTGGCCGCGACCACTCAGGCTGCTGACTCGTGTGTCCGGGTCTATATCACCGGTATTGGCTTCGCTTTGCCTCTGAACCTGATTCGCACCGGTACCAGGCTCCTCATCCAGCTCCGTCCCTGCATCCCAGATGGCAATATCCGATTCCAGCACTGCTCCGGATACCGGTTGACCATCGACGAAAAGATCCAGACTGTTATCCGCATCGGTCGCTGTGTAGAACCAGTCGTTTGACGGGATAAACATCGTGACGAAATCCAGCTTGTCACCATCGACTGCCTGCAGGGTGAATTCGTAGGAACCACCCGGACCAATTGGCCCAGGAGCTTCAGCACCGACAGGAATACTGAATGCCACCGAGCCAGGTACGGCTTCAGCATACGGCGCGACATTTCCATCTTCGGCGACCGCTTCCAAACCGGCGTTGGCAGCATCACGAGGCAGCAGCAATGGACTATCGTCTTCATTTCGATGCACGATGAAGACGCCCGGTGACAATGGAACAGCCTGAGTAGTATTATCGGACAACACGTTCAATGTGTCTGCTGTGGAAATGTTTTCCAGCAAGACCGAGAACGTTGTTGCATTGCCTGCATCGATCTGCCCACGGATCTCGCCCGCAGCGTTAGCGTCGGTATGAACGTTGAAATACAGTTCACCGCGATTGAATGCACCTATTTCATCATCAGTCAAGGCCCTGGCATCCGCCGGTACAGTCCAGGTCGATCCGCCGTCGGCGCTCGTCAGACCAATCAGCACCGGACCAGTGGAGCCTGCGAAGCCGCGATGGATATGAGCCATGGTTGCATCACCCGACAGGTTGCTGACACCCACCGTGGCGGTCACCATACCATCGGCGTCAACGGAAACCTCTGCCGAACCACTGGCGCCATCCGGCACAGCTACAGGCACTGGTATTTCCTGTGCAGCGCTGAGAGTCACCGAGATACTCTGAGACTCATCAATGCCCGACTGGTCGACGTCGTCATCATCGTCACTACTGCTGCAAGCACCGAGCGCAAGCAGGACTGACAAGGTCAACACGCTCTTCAATGGCGCATTCATTGGTGATTTACGTTTTTTCATCACGAATCCAAATAGTAGAGAGAGGGCGGATCACTCCCGCAGACAGTCAGAAGAGCTATCCATGAGCAAGACAGATATCTGTCCGAGACAATGACGGGATCGAGCAGCAAGGATCGCCGACCATGAACATATGCCATGGCCGGCATTCCATTCGTTCCCGATTCGCGTCTAAGGTTCCCGGCTCGAAGGTTGATTCGGACTACAAGTATGCCAACCGGCAGTTTTCTTCAGGAAAGGCCAAAATGCCATCCGCTCATTGCACACCAACAGTGAGGCACACACTGCACTCACGCCAGCTGCACGCTGGCAAGGCGCCATTTCGACCCTGTCTATACTGCAACATCCGCCTTGATTGCAGGATGTGGGTCATACCCCTCGACCTCGAAATCCTCGATTCGATAATCATCGATATTCGCGGCCTGGCGTGTCAGGCGCATCCGAGGTAATGCGCGAGGTTCACGCGAGAGCTGCTCACGTGCCTGCTCGAGGTGGTTGAGGTACAAATGCACATCGCCACCTGCCCAGACGAACTCGCCGGGGCGCAGACCGGCTTGCTGCGCCAGCATCAGCTGCAGAGCAACGGCCCCAACATAATTGAACGGTGCGCCGAGCAGCAGGTCAACCGAGCGCTGATACATAAGACAATTGAGCCGGCCATCCGAAGTCACGTGATACTGATAGATCATGTGGCAAGGTGGCAGCGCCATCGAACCCAGCTCGGGAACATTCCAGGCGTGGAAGATCATGCGCCGGCTCGCCGGTGTTTCCTTCAGCATACGGACAAGGTCGGCAATCTGATCATATTCACGACCATCATTACCCAACCAGCGACGCCACTGCTTGCCATACACCGGTCCAAGCTCGCCCCACTGAGCCGCGAAGGTATCGTCATCCATGATACGTTGCTCGAATTCCTCTTGCGAAATCTCATCGCCCGTTTCGCGACGATAGCTGGCCAGGGGCCAATCGCTCCAGATCCGCACATTCTCGCGCAGTAACGGCTGAATGTTAGTTCCACCAGTGAGAAACCAGATCATCTCCTTGACCGCGGTTTTCCAGTAAACACGCTTGGTGGTCAGGATGGGAACTGTACCGCCTGAGAGATCAAAGCGAATCATGGCTCCGAAAATGGAGCGAGTACCAACCCCGGTACGATCCACTCGTTCGTCGCCACGTTCCAGAACCTGGGTGAGCAAGTCGAGATATTGGTATTCCGGGTGTCTCATGCAGATCAGGCCGTTCGCTTGTCATAGGCGCTGTACAACAACCACGCCCCTAGCAGAATCATCGGGAAGGACAGCAGCTGTCCCATGGTCAACCAGTTGAAGGCGATGAATCCCAGATCAGCATCCGGCTGTCGAACGAACTCGATGAAAAATCGGTAGATGCCGTAGCACAGGACGAACATGCCGGACACCGCCCGACGTGGTCGCTCAGTGGATGAGAACCACCAGACGATGAGAAACAGCACGATGCCTTCAAAGAAGAACTGGTAGAGCTGATTGGGGTGACGCGGCAAGTCGCCGGCATGGGGAAACACCATACCCCAGGGCACATCGGTCACCCGGCCATACAACTCGCCGTTGATGAAGTTGCCGATGCGCCCGGCGCCCAGGCCGATCGGGAAGGCCGGCGCAAAGAAGTCGGCCACCTGGAAGAAGGTGCGTTGGGTTTGCCGCGCATACAGCCAGAACGCCACGATGACGCCCAGAAAGCCTCCGTGAAACGACATGCCGCGCCAGCCGTATTCACTGAACGGATTGATGGCGTCCAGCGGCCGCGTCAGCAGAATGTCGGTCTGGTAGAACACCAGCGAACCGATCTTGCCACCGAGCACCACACCCAGCACGATGTAGAACACCGCATCACCGATCTCGTCAGGATTCCAGCCGGAACCGGGTTTTCTGGCCCGATGGGTGGACAACCACCAGCCGGCCAGGAACGCCACCAGGTAGGTGATGCCGTACCAGTGCACGGTCAGCGGTCCGAGCGAAAACGCTACGGGATCGATATCAGGATATTGCAGCATTCGGGACGTTGATCCGGAGAGGGTTCGGAAGGCAAACAAGCCGATAATTATACCCGCAGAGCGCCGCTTGGTTCCGTGAATTGCCGAATCAGACTGATCGGCAACCCTTCCACCCAACGATCAGTCACACGGCATGGCATGACGGGCAGTGACAGGAAAAAAAACGATCATGAGCCGGCAATGGACCGGCTCACCTTGGCCTGTTCCTACAGCAGGCGGGCGATGCAACCGGTCAGGTACAGCGTCTCCGGCATGGCAATATTGACCGGGTGATCCGGCCCCTGCTGCAAGGGAGCCAGTACCTGCAGACCCAGACTGCCCCGCGGTGTGTTCTGTCGCATCTGCTGGAGCAGATCATCATGACTCAGAGCCTGTGAACAGGAGGCACTGACGATGATGCCACCGGGGTTCAACAGACGCATGGCCAGACGATTGTTCAGCGCATAGTGCCGCAAGCCCTGCTCCCGGTCCTTGCGACGTTTGATGAAGGCAGGCGGATCCAGCACGACCACGTCGAATCGTTCACCGTCTTCGAACAGTGATCGCATGGCTTCGACCGCATCGTCACAACGAAAGCTGACGCGATCCTGCAGGCCGTTCGATACGGCGTTGGCTGTTGCCCCGTTGACAGCCTGCTGCGATCCATCAACGCCGATGACCTCTCGTGCTCCGCAGGCGGCAGCGTTCAGTGCAAAGCCCCCCAGGTAGGTATACAGATCCAGCACGCGCCGCTCCCTGACCCAGGGCGCCAGCGCTGCTCGGCTGCTGCGATGATCGTAGAACCAGCCGGTCTTCTGCCCCAGCTCCGCCGGCACATCGAACTGCAGACCGTTTTCCCGCACAGACAGCACCTCGACCGCCTCGCCAACCACCCACTCGCGATATTCGGGCAGATGCTCAAGCTTGCGCACTGGTGCATCGTTACGCAGGTAGATGGCCGTGGCGCCAGTAACCGATTGCAAGGCATCGACGATCTCGTCACGGTACCTCTCCATGCCCGCTGTCGTGATCTGCACGACCAGTACATCGTTGTAGCGGTCGACGGTCAGCCCGGGCAGAAAATCACCTTCACTGTGAACCAGCCTGTAGCAGGGATCATCGTACAGATATTCACGCAGCTCCAGCGCACGCTGCAGTCGCGCCCGCAATACCGTGGCATTGAACGGTTCGCGCGCGTCACGACTGGTAACCCGGGCGGCAATCAGGGAGTGAGGGTTGACGTAGGCGTGAGCCAGGAATTTGCCGTTGGCAGATTCGAGCGTGACAGAGGAACCCGGCTCCAACCCCTTCAGAGGAGTCTGCTCGGTATCGATCTCGTTGGAAAACACCCAGCCGTGCCCGGCCAGTACGCGACGTTCTTCACGCTTCTTGAGTTTGAGTGCAGTCACGCGGACGGCGAGCCTCCGCGGTTGGAGCACTGCATCAAGGCAGTGCGGAAAATGGAAGCCGTTGAAACGGCCGGGGAATTACTGTTCGAGCGCAGCCAGAATCTGGTCTTCCAGTTCGCCGCGTACGGCAATGATCTCACCCAGTCGAGACAGATCACCCGCGAGCATGTCGACATCTTCAGCAGTGCCCTCAAAGGCGTCATATTTGTCATTGAAATCCACCAGGTAATCAGTGGTTTCGGCGATGGCAGGATAGACATCGGCAGCGACCTCCTTGACGGCTCGCCGGCGTTCCTTGCCCTCAATGATACGCTGATAAACCTCGAAGTGCCCCATTGCCGTGTAGTCCACCATGATCTGGCAGAAACGTCGTAACTGATCGGCTTCGACCGAGTGGGATTCCTCGTTGCGATTGTCGAACGAACTGACGCCCGAAAGTTGACAGTAACTGACGACCACTTCCTGACGCAGCTTCACCAGTGCAGCAATGGTGTTATGCAGGCGCTCACGACGCTCCACACCCGTAGGGGGAACAGGGTTGGAAGCTTCAGCATTGACTGTCGACATGTGCATCTCCGGCGGGTACTGGTGAGTATGACAATACTGTATTGATACAGCGCCATCTGCATGAAGCAAGGATGTTGCCATCTGGAGTATCAATTCAACCACAACTGTTGTCTGTTTACTACAGAAAATCGTAAAAAAGCGTTTCCTTGCTGGCTTTCAAGCAATTGATTTTAAAGGATATTTTCAAAGATACCCTGACAGCACATGTTAGTCGTCACCCGCATTGTCCCAATAAATCAGATAATGGAAATAATCCTCGGCGGCCACGTCCGCCTCCGAGACGCAGCGACCCGCCACCGAGATGCCTGCAGAGATGACGCTCTGCCGATTACCACTCACCAGAGGATGCCAGCTCTCCAGTGATTCTCCCTGTGCCAGCTTGCGGTAGGCACAGGTCTCGGGCAGCCAGCTGATCTTCTGTTCGGTCAGGGGGCGAACCGCCAGACAATCCGGCACCTTGCTGAAGCGATTGCAGTAATCCTTGCAGCGGCCGCTGTCACCATCGAGTTGAATGCAGGAAACCCGGGTGAACCAGACTTCGCCGGTGTCTTCATCTTCCAGCTTCTGCAGACAACAACGACCGCAGCCATCACACAGGGATTCCCATTGCTGGTCGTTCATTTCGTCCAGCGACAGGGTCTCCCAGAATGGACGATCGTCTGTCACCTCAGGCAGACGCCTCCTCGTGATACCGAATCAGACGCTCGACTTCGTCGGCCGACCCCATGATCACCGGTACGCGCTGGTGCAGGGAATCCGGCTGAATCTCCAGAATGCGTTCGGTCCCCGTATGAGCCAGACCACCGGCCTGTTCGATCAGCATGCCCATCGGGTTGGCTTCGTACAGCAGCCGTAATTTGCCTTGCTTGCCTGCCGCCTGCAACTTGGCATCCATCGGATACAGGAAGACGCCACCGCGGCACAGGATACGGTGAATGTCACCCACCATGGAGCCGGCCCAGCGCATGTTGAAGTTTCGTTCGCGAGGCCCCTCCGTACCGGCATTGCACTCCTCGATATAGCGCTTCTCGGGTGCCAGCCAATGTCTCGCATAGGACGCATTGATGGCATATTCGCTGGTTTCTCGTGGCACGTTGATATCCGGGTGCGTGAGGATGAACTCCCCGACGCTGTTGTCCAGCGTGAAGCCCGCCACCCCGTGTCCGGTGGTCAGAACCAGCATGCTGGCCGAACTGTAGAGGCAATAGCCGGCGCAGACCTGCTCGGTGCCGGCTTTGAGAAAATCGCTGTCGCCGGGTGCGGACGAGTCCACGTGACGGGTAATCGAGAAGATGGTGCCGGTTGCACCATTGACATCGATATTGCTGGATCCGTCCAGTGGATCGAACGCCAGCAGGTAGTCTCCGCGAGGAAAACGATTCGGGATCGGATAATGCTCATCCATCTCCTCGGAGGCGATACCCGCCAGCAGGCCGGACCGTTGCATGGCATCAATGAAAACCTCATTGGCGATGATATCCAGCTTCTTCTGGTCTTCGCCCTGCACATTCTCCTGTCCGGCAGCGCCAAGAACGCCTGCCAGCTCGCCCAGCCGCACCAGGTTCGACAGGCGCTTGCAGGCCGTCGCGACATCGTTGAGCAGCGCCGTGAAGGCTCCCCGCGACTCGTTCTGGGCGCGGCCCTGCTCGATGATGTATTGGGTAAGTGTCGTGCCAAGCTCGCTCATCAGATTTCCACCATGTCAAAGTCATCCTTCACTGCGCCACAATCCGGGCAGCTCCAATTCAGAGGGACATCATCCCACAACGTGCCGGGGGCGATACCATCATCGGGCCAGCCCTGTTCCTCGTCATAGATGAGGCCGCACACGCTGCAAAGATATTTCCTGTATTTCACCACGAATAGTCTCGTATCGATCCACTGCGTCGCATTGTCTCATTTACACGGCTGACATGCCGTAATATGCACGTACCGATTCATGCATCAACCGCCATCCGGAGCCCACCGTGTCCAGCAGCCGTTCGTCCACAGAATCCAATGCCGCTCAGCAATTGTTTGATCGTGCCCGGAAAGTCATTCCCGGTGGGGTCAATTCACCGGTTCGTGCCTTCGGCAGTGTCGGTGGCACACCACGTTTCATCGCCAGCGCCAGTGGTGCCTACATCACCGACACCGAAGGCAAGCGCTACATCGATTACGTGGGCTCCTGGGGACCCATGCTGCTCGGCCACGCTCACCCCGAGGTGATCGAAGCGGTACAGCAGGCAGCGGTCAACGGTCTGAGCTTTGGCGCTCCCACCGAGCTGGAGGTGCAGATGGCCGAGCTGATCTGCGACATCGTACCCTCGATGGACATGGTCAGAATGTGCAGTTCGGGAACCGAAGCCACCATGAGCGCCATTCGCCTGGCCAGAGGCTTCACCGGACGCGACGATATCCTGAAGTTCGAAGGCTGCTATCACGGACATTCGGATTCGCTGCTGGTGAAAGCCGGTTCCGGTGCACTGACTCTCGGCGTACCCAGCTCACCCGGTATCCCTGCCGACTTCGCCAGACACACGCTCACCCTGCCCTTCAATGACAAGGAAGCGGTACGAGCCCTGTTTGCCGAACGGGGTGACAGCATCGCCTGCATCATCGTCGAACCCATTGCCGGCAACATGAACTTCATCGAACCAGCCCCCGGCTACCTGCAGACGCTGCGCGAGCTCTGCACACAGCACGGAACGGTACTGATATTCGACGAAGTCATGACCGGTTTCCGGGTCTCGCTCGGCGGTGCCCAGGAACTGTACGGGGTCACTCCTGATCTGACCACGCTGGGCAAGGTCATTGGCGGAGGCATGCCGGTGGGTGCCTTCGGCGGGCGTCGCGACATCATGGAACACATCTCTCCGGTGGGCCCTGTCTACCAGGCTGGCACCCTGTCGGGCAACCCGATTGCCATGGTGGCGGGCATCAAGACGCTGGAACTGCTCAAGGCCCCTGACTTTCATCGGCAGTTGCACGAAAGGACAGGCCGCCTGCTGCACGGCTTGAAAGAGGCTGCCGACCAGCACGGTATCGACTTTCATACGGCGCATGCCGGCGGCATGTTCGGTTTCTTCTTTACCGATGCCGCCGAAGTCACCGGTTTCGACGGCGTCATGAAATGCAATCTCGAACAATTCAAGCAGTTCTTTCACGGCATGCTCGACGCCGGCGTGTACCTGGCGCCATCGGCCTATGAAGCGGGTTTTTCCAGCTCGGCGCACAGTGATGCCGATATCAATGACACCATTACCGCCGCCGAGCAGGTGTTTGCCAGCATGGCTGCCAGTCGATAGTACGCGTTGAACAATCAGGGAGCCAGCAGCATGTCAGGACGTTGTATCGCCATGTGGTCGGGACCACGCAATATTTCCACGGCCATGATGCGTGCCTGGGAGAATCGTGACGACACGGTGGTGGTGGATGAGCCTTTCTATGCACATTATCTGCAAAGCACCGGCCTCGACCATCCGATGCGCGAAGAGGTCATTGCCAGCGGCGAAACCGACTGGCAGGCCGTGGTGCAATCCTTGATCGAACCACCTGCCAGCGGCATCTACTACCAGAAGCACATAGCCACACACTGGCTCCCGCATTTCACTACCGAGTGGCTGGACTCGCTGGATCATGTCTTCCTGATCCGCGAGCCCGAGCCAGTGGTGGCGTCCTACTCGATCAAGCGAGAAGGCCTGACGGCCACCGACCTGGGTTACGAACAACAGGATTTTCTGTTCGATCTGTTGCTCGAACGTACCGGTGCTCGACCGGCAGTCATTGACAGCAAACGCTTTCTGGCAGACCCGGAAGCACAACTACGCTCTCTGTGCACCCACCTGGATATTGCCTTCGATACAGGGATGCTGTGCTGGCCCGCCGGTGCACGCGACTCCGATGGTGTGTGGGGCGCACACTGGTACGACGCGGTCAACGCCAGCACCGGCTTCGCACCGGCACGCAACAAGGAGCTGGCACTCACAGAGGATCAACTGATCGTTGCCAGAGCCTGCCGCCCTTATTATGAACGCCTGCGTGAACACGCCATCTGAGCGCCAGGCTACACAACCGTGTCTTCGTCATAGTGGCGCATGGCCTCTACATCCAGCAGCTCGATTTCGTATTCTCTGACGCCCAGCAGGCCTTCACGAGACAGCTTCGCCAGGGTTCGCGAAAACGTGGCTGGCACGATCGACAAACGGGAAGCGATGACGTTCTTGGGGGCCTGTAATCGAACCACTGCACTGTCGCCGTCATACCCCTCTGGCAGCTGCCCGAGCAGATAGGTAATGAGCCGGGACGAGGCCGTGTGCAGACTCAGGCGCTCGATATCGGCAACCTGTTCGTGCAAGCGTTCGGTCAACCTCTTGAGCACTGAAAAACAGGCGGACGTGGACTGCTGCAGTTCGCTGCAATAATGCTCCCCGTTGACGGCCCAGACGGTACTGGCCCCAATGGCTGCGGCATCCACCGGATAGACTCGGCCTCTGGCAAAAATGACCGCTTCGGCAAACGTACTACCGGGTGTGACCAGGCTGATGATCTTCTCGGCGCCATTCGGGTGGCGTCTGGCCAGCTTGATCTGACCCGTGGAAAGCAGAAACACGGAAGGCGCCGCATCGCCCTGACTGAACAGGACTTCACCGTCCTGCAGCAGAACCAGGCTCATGCGATCGACAATGGCTTGCAGACTATGCCCTTCCAGACCCGCGAACAGGTCTGCCGCCTTGAGTTGTGACAAGGCTCGTTCTCGCTGAATTCCGGACAGACGCGTGATGACTTGAGGCACGAGTTCTCGACAGTTTCTGATTCAGCCCGTGTACAGGCGGTCAGTCATTATGGCTCAGAACCGTAATTCATTCCTTGAACCCTTGCTCGCGAACCACCCGTTCAATCTCGACGTGGTGGTATGGGCTTCCTGCCAGCATGCTCCGCGAATCTCGCCGCTCCATTCGCTGAATGGGTACCCGGCGACTGGCAGTTCTGAAGAACGCAGCGCCGTGCTTGGTCGACCGGTGAATGCCTCGCAACACCATCAGTGAGTCAAGGCATAAACCACATAATTGATTCCCAAGCGGTACGCCTGCGTGGTCAATCGTGCCGGATACCTGACATCGTCGGCATGTTCCCACGCGTCGCCAAGATCCTGATTGAAGTTGACCGCCACCATGACGCGCCCCTGATCATCCACGATGCCTCGCCAGTGAGGATGACGACCGCCCTTCTCCCAGGTCTGGTTGTTCAGCCAGGCACGAATGCCGGGAATCTGCTCGCGTTCCGCCAGATCGTACACGACGTGGAATATCTCGCTGTCATTGCTCAGCTCTTCGATGGCTCGATCCGGGAAGACCAGACTCATGATGTACTCGAATTGCTGCCACTCGGCCTGACCATGAAAATCGTCAACCATCAGAAAACCGCCACGCAGCAGATATTCTCTCAACTGGGCGATCTCGTCCGGCGCCAGACTCAGGAAACCGACCTCGACCACGTAGATCCATGGATAGTCGAACACATCGGTGCCTGCCATGCGCAACACCACACCCTCTGCTGCCACATCGATCGAGGTCAGTCTGTCCAGGCCGGTGGAGAAATGCGTTTCCGCCTCTGGCCAGTCTGCCTGCCACCGGGGCCAGCCATCATAGCCACCACCATACATCAGCCGGGCAAATACGAACTCGTTTGCACGTGATGTCGCAGGAATCAACCACACCAACGCCAGGGTGATGATCAGGGCTGTGGAAACACGCATAAAGGCACCAGGATGCAATCTGCCTGATTCGATAATCGTGCATTCAGCCGGCAAGTGCAATGATTTGCCTGAGCCGTGTGTCGGGAGAGCCTGATATTGCGAAAGTCTGTGTCGTCACAAATCAATTCGAGCGACACCTTGTAAGATCATCGATTGGCAGAGCGTCAAGCTGGCATTTCAGCGTTGCAGGGACGACGTTTCGCGTCGGCCTGCAAGAGAGAGCGCCGAGACTCCGCTGCCGGCAGTCAGTTACAGGAGAGTTCTACGCTCGATGGAAATCGTCAACACACTCGCATTGGTGTTCGCACTCGTGGCCATCGGCTACACCCTTGCGTGGCGTGGCATCCTGCGCGACGGAGCTGGAGAAGCCCTGGGGGATTTCGTCACCACCGTGGCCATCCCGACCTTGCTGTTCCGCACCCTGTCTCAGGCAGACTTCGGCAGTGTCACGCCGGTCACTCTCTGGATGACCTACTTCACCTCGATCATGCTCACCTGGGTGGTCGCGACGATGCTCATTCGACGCGGCTTCGGCCGCGACGCGCGTTCCGGTGTGGTGGCAGGTCTGTCCGCCAGTTTCTCCAATCTGCTGCTACTGGGATTACCGGTGACATTCGCGCTGTTCGGACAGGCCGGAACCGAAACGCTGTCACTGATCCTGGCAATACACCTGCCGATCATGATGGCAACTTCGGTGATACTCAACGAGCGAGCCGAAATCATCGACGGCTTGCGTGATCAGCAGACGGATCCGTGGACCACCCTGCGGCGAATACTGGTGTCGCTGGCATCGAATCCTCTGGTACTGGGTATCGTGGCTGGTGTGATCTGGCGTTTTCTGCCGGCCGAACTACCCGGTTTTCTCAGCGAGCTGATCGACCGACTGGCAGCTCTGGCAGGTACCCTGGCGCTGATATCACTCGGACTCAGCCTGCGCCGTTTCGGCATTGCACGCAATGTGCCGCAAGCGGCGACGATGACCGCCCTGAAACTCCTGCTGATGCCCTGTATTGCGACACTGATGTCACTGGTCTTCGGCCTTTCTCCATTGCAGGCGGAGATCGTGATAGTCGCTGCCGCCATGCCGACCGGTGTCAACCCCTACCTGCTGGCCACACGCTTCGGGACCGGCGAGGCCATTGCCTCCAACGCGCTGTTGCTATCCACTCTGATGGCACCAATAACCTTGTTGTTCTGGTCTTTCGTGGCACGAACAATCTTCTGATGCTGCAATCGCATCAGCGCCCTTGCGGGTAGAACCGAAAAAGCATGTTCCCCATGCTTCGAGCCTGCGGCAAGCGGAACACGCCGTCGGCTTCATCGAATGGCGTATCGCCTTGCTGAAGATGATGACGCAACGCATCTGCATTGGCATAACGCAGGTCCATGCCGACGATGCCGGGTTGTCCATCGGCCAGTATTTCCTGCGGCAGCGCTCCAGACTCCGTCTCGATAGCCTGGCTGGACAACAAACTGATTTTGCCATTGGCGCTCTGCAGACGATAACCACCCTCGACTTTGTCCGCCGCTCCGTACAAGGCACTGAATTTCCCTACCAGTGCCTCCTGACTGTCCGGTTCGGCCAGAATGGTAATGCCACAGATACCATGCACGGTATTCGGATGTGCCAGCCACTCCGGCACATAGATCAGTTCTGGCCGATGTTGCTGACACAGAAAAAACGACAAGCGTGGCCAGCGTGCATCGGGCAACAATGCAAGTGTTGTCTTCGTCCTGTCTTCGCTGCCATCTGGCAGAGTGACGTCACGGCCGAATTCCAGATGACCGGCAAGCTCGAACCCCGCCGCCTGTGCCTTGCGGGCATCGGCTTGCGAGTCCGTGCTGTGCAAGGCGGTCAGTGCCACGCCTTCACGTTGCATCAGGTGCTCATGAACATGACGCCCGAAATGAAAGTCACCGGCGGGCACTTCATCGATCAGGGAGTCGTCAAAGATCCCCATGATCTCGATCAGACAACCATTGAACATGGCCAGCGACGTGCTGGTACCCCAGGGGTGCTTGCCAATGGGGGTCATGTTGAAGCCCATGGACATCAATCGATCACGCAACTGCTCGATATCGTGTACGGCGATCAGTGGGTGGTCAATGCCGAAGGGTGCATTCATGTCTGGATGGCTACTCGATGAAGGAGACTTTGGCCGCACCGATGGCACGAGCCTTGGTACCGACCACGGCCGTATTGTCAGGCACGTCCTGCAACACGATGGAGCCGGCGGCGACATTGGCGCCGGCACCAACGCGGATATTGCCCAGTATGACAGCGCCG
Source organism: Granulosicoccus sp. 3-233 (assembly GCF_052681095.1). Lineage (NCBI taxonomy): Bacteria > Pseudomonadati > Pseudomonadota > Gammaproteobacteria > Chromatiales > Granulosicoccaceae > Granulosicoccus > Granulosicoccus sp. 3-233. The sequence continues at coordinate 50,925 of NZ_JBQYLE010000002.1, read as the reverse complement.
GCGCCGATGACCGCGCCCCGCCCAATGGCAGGATGACGGGTTGCCCCACTGTCATTGAGAGTACTGCCCAGGGTCACACCGTGCCAGATCGACACCTCCTCCTCGATGACCACCGTCTCGCCAGCCACGAAGCCCAGGCCATGGTCCAGCCAGAAGCCCGCACCTATTCGGGCACCGGGATGGATATCGGTGGCCAGCGCCCTGCCGCAGACAGCTTTCAAGGCCAATGACAGATCCGCATCACCCTCATTCCACAGCTGATGGCAGACACGGTGCGCCATGACCGCCTGCGCTCCGCGTGCATACAGCATTGTGGCGGCAACACCACCGGGTTCGAAGTTGCGGCGTGCCGTCTCGGCGATGTCATGTTCGCACAAGGCAACCAGAGACGGGTTCTCACGGAACACTCTCGCCACCTGTTCCCTGACCTGCCGATTACCCTGACACAGGCCTGCCAGAACGGCTGCAGCCAGGTCGGCAAAGCTGGCCATGGTATCCGTGTCCACACCCAGCATGGCAGCGATATCCGGCCGGCTGTCCAGCAAGCGCAGCACGTCAGACATCACCCCTTTTCCGGAAACGTCGTTCATTTTCTCTCCCGACAAGTAAACGCTGCGCCATCTGCACGCATTGCCCTGACCCTCCGCGGCCTCTTGATCCTGATCACACACTGTAACCGGCCCTTCGGCTGCCCCACCTGCACCGAACACAGGCTCTCACGCTATGCTGACAACCGGGCATCCACCGCTGTCGAAACCGGTATCAATACAATCATTCATGTCACATATCGAACACAAGCAGGCGCTGGCCTTCATGACCATCTGTGCCGAAGGCTCGATACGGGCCGCTGCAGAATACCTCGGCATCGAGCCATCCACCATCAGCCGCCAGATTCAGGCGCTCGAGAAGTCGATGTGCATCACCCTGATAGAACGTGGCCGCAAGGGTATCAGAACGACGGAAGCCGGCGCATTGTTGTTGCAACACCTGAAACGTCAGCAGCATGAGCTGGAAGACATCCAATCCGAATTCGATGCCTTGCGTGGCATGCGCCGCGGTCGCATCATCATTGCTCTGGGAGAGGGTTTTGTCAGCGATTTCATCACGCACACCCTGCCTGAATTCAGTGCCAATTACCCGGGTTTCACCTTCTCGCTGCAAACCGGTTCCACCGACACCGTACTGCATGCCCTGCGCAATGATCAGGCACATATCGGCATCGCCTTCAATGCACCCGGGGACAATGCCATTCGCGTCATCGGAGAGACCACTCGACCGCTGGACCTGATGGTCGGTGCAACATCGGCCCTGGCCGATCTGCCTGAAACACTCGACATTCGGCAACTGGCAGATCTGCCATTCGCCCTGCTCAATCCGGGTTTCGGTGTTGGAGCCATGGTGCGTGACGCCGAAATCCGCTACGGCATTCATTTCCAGTCGCTGGTTGAAACCAATTCACTGACTGTACTTCGCAACTTTGTGCGCGAGGGTCTTGGCTTGACGATATTGCCCTCCTTTGTCGTCACCCGCGAGATCAGCGATGGTGTTGTCATCAGCAAATCGCTGAACAATCCGGAGTTGCATGCCGGCGAGGTATCGGTGTTGTGCCGCAGTGGTCGACGATTGCCGGAAGGCGCCTTGCGTCTGGCGCAACATGTCTTGCGCTCCATGACCGCATTTTCCACCCAGAACATCTCACCGCCGACGGATTGAGCCGAACCGGTGGACTCGGATCGTCCAGACTGCCCAGCCCGGCATCAGCGTTGCACCACACGCAACGATAAACTCCAGACATTGCACTTCTCGTCATGGATCGATAAGGCTATATTGTCAGTCGTGACCTTGCTGTTGTCCGGCAAGTCTCGGACCGGGTCGCCGTCATGCGCAACAGCCGTTTTGTCGAGTGTGGCCCCTCGGAGACTGTGTTCGACTCCCCCACCAGTGAATACACCCGACTTCTGCTCGACACGGCTCCGCGACTGGATCCGCACACTCGATCAATCACTCAACCTTAACCGGAAACTCAGACCATGATAGGAATCGTAGGCTGTGGCGCCATGGGTGGCGCCATGGTGCAAAGACTGTTGGAACAGGGACAATCCGTCATCTGCCATGATGCGATGCCCGACGCGCGCGCGCGCATGGCAGCGTCCGGTGCTTCCGTCGCCGATGATCTGGGTACCCTAGCCAGTCAGTGCACTACCATCATTCTCTCCCTGCCCAGGGCTGATGTCGTCAAGGCCGTCATGCAGGAACTCGGACCCTTGCTGCAGGCTGGCAGCATCATACTCGACACATCCACCTCCGAGCCCGATGTGACGCGAGAGCTCGCTGCACAGGCTCAGGATGCCGGCCATGTGTTCATCGATGGTCCGGTCAGTGGTGGACCCAATGGCGCACGCAAGGGCACCATGACGATGGTACTGGGCGGCCCCGCAGAGTCCATCAGCAGCATTCAACCCCTGTTGGCACATCTCACGGCGAAGACCGTCCACATCGGCCCGTCCGGTTCCGGGCATGCCACCAAGATTGCCAACAATCTTCTGTGTGCCGCCAATCTTGCGCTGATGAGCGAAATGGCAAGGTTGGCTGCAACACAGGGCGTGAGCCTGGAGAACCTGCTGGAAGGCGTCAATGCAGGCTCAGGACGCAGTGCTGTCAGCGAAGTCAATTTCCCCCTGTGGATTCAGAACAGGCAATACAACTCTGGGTTTACCATGGGATTGATGCGCAAGGATGTCGGCCTCGCTGTCTCCCTGGCTGAACGAAGCGAGCTGGCCCTGCCCGCCACCCGAGCCATCGCCGCCATCTGGGAAGCCAGTCGCGAGCAATTGTCCGATGATGCCGATTTCAACGAAATCTACAAGTATGGAAATTCTTCCGATGTCTGATCGCAGGGAACTGTTTGCAACACTCATGGCCGAGCTGGGTCTCGGCACCCGACCACAGAGTCTGATTGGCGGAACACTACGCGAAGGTGGTGGTGCCGAGATCACTCTGGAGGACCCCTACACACGCCAGACACTGGCCATATACGCCGACTGCGAGGCCGAGCTGGCCCGCAGTGCCTGTGATTGCGCTGCGGCTGCACAGCGAGTCTGGGTACAGCAGTTCAGCGGCGCTGCACGCGGCAATGTGATGCAGGCCATAGCCGCGTCGGTTGAAAACCATCTGGAGACCATCGCCAGACTCGAAGCACTGGTCGCCGGCAAGCCACTGCGCGATTGCCGCGTGGAAGCATCGAAGGTTGTGGAAATGTTCCGCTACTACGCCGGCTGGGCCGACAAGTTGCACGGTGAAGTCATTCCGGTACCATCGGGTCACCTGAACTATACCCAGCGTGAACCATTGGGAGTCGTGTTCCAGATCACCCCGTGGAACGCCCCCGTATTCACCGCCGGCTGGCAGATTGCACCGGCCATTGCCACCGGCAATGGTGTGGTCATCAAACCCAGTGAGCTCACGCCGGTAACCAGCGTCGCTCTGGTGCTGCTGGCCGAGCAGGCCGGCCTGCCCAAGGGCCTGGTCAATGTCTTGGCGGGGCTGGGCCCGACCGCCGGCGATGCTGCCATTGCCCACAAAGCCGTACGCAAGGTGATCTTTGTGGGGTCTCCTCAAACCGGCCGTGCGGTGGCCACTGCCGCCGGCCAGGCCCTGAAGCCCGTTGTTCTGGAACTGGGTGGAAAATCTGCCAACATCGTCTTTCCCGATGCAAACCTGGAGGCCGCCTGTCGCGGTGCCCAGGCGGCCATCTTTTCCGCCTCGGGCCAGAGCTGCGTTGCCGGTTCACGTCTGTTGATACACCGGGATGTGCAGGAGCAGTTTCTCGGCATGCTCGAATCGGGCATGAAGAAACTGACCCTGGGAGACCCCCTGGATGAATCCACGGAGATTGGTCCGATCAGCAACGCTCGGCAATTCCGGCACGTCAGCGACATGCTTCGTCAGGCAGGCGAACAGGATGGTGGGCGTATCATTGCAGGTGATACGCCTGATGGTCAGGGCCTGTTTGTCTCTCCGACCATTCTGGCCGATCTGCCTGCCGATGCCGCTGCCGCACACCAGGAAATCTTCGGCCCGGTTGTCACCAGTCTTGCATTTTCTGATGAAGACGATGCCATCGATATCGCCAACAGCACTGACTTCGGCCTGGCGGGTGCTGTCTGGACGGCCGATGTCGGACGAGCCCACCGGGTTGCCGCTGCCGTGCGCGCCGGTACCTTCTGGATCAACAGTTACAAGGCCATTCATGTATCGTCCCCGTTTGGCGGTTCTCTCTCCTCCGGCTTTGGCCGCTCCAGTGGTACCGATGCCCTGATGGAATACACCAGCCCCAAGAGCGTCTGGATAGACACCGCCAGCACACCTCGCATTGCCTTCGGCTATGCGCCTGACGCCTGAGGATGTATCGATGAATTCCACAATCAATGACTATTTCAACGAATTGCGACCGGAAATGGAATCCTGGCGCCATGAGTTGCATCGTCACCCGGAGCTGGCCTACCGGGAATATCGTACGGCCGATTTCCTCGCCGAGCACCTGCAGGCCTTTGGCTATCAGCCGGCGCGTGGTATCGGCGGTACAGGCATCGTGGCCACACTGGACCGGGGTGATGGCCCTTGCATCGCTCTGCGCACCGATATGGATGCCCTGCCCATACAGGAAGAAGCCGACGTCCCCTATGCCTCCACGAAAGACGGCATCATGCATGCCTGTGGTCATGATGGACACATGACCATGTTGCTCGCCGCTGCACGCTATCTGCAGGAACACGGTGGCCCGACCGGCAAGATCCATTTTGTCTTTCAGCCCGCCGAGGAAGGTGAAGCCGGCGCACGCGCCATGATCGAGGACGGCCTGTTCCGGGATTTTGACATCGACGAAGTCTACGGCCTGCACAACTGGCCTGGCCTGCAGACCGGGAGTTTTGCCGCACGGGTCGGTCCCCAGATGGCTGCCTTTGACGTCTTCGAGATCACATTACGCGGCCAGGGAGCTCATGCCGCCATGCCGCACAGAGGACAGGATGTGCTCTCGGCCGCCGCCAACCTGCAGATGCAGCTGCAGACCATCGTGTCCAGATCACTGGACCCACTCGATGCCGGCGTTGTCTCGGTGACCGAAATGCACGGAGGTGATACCTGGAATGTATTGCCCTCGCATGCCGTGCTGCGCGGTTGTACGCGCCATCTGAGTGCGGCCACCCAGGATCTGATCGAACAACGGATACTGGAGATCTGCAATGGTATCGCCCGCAGCTTCGCGCTGGACGTCAGGCTGCATTACGATCGCCGATATCCGGCTACCGTCAACACATCGCAGGAAACGGCGACAGCCTTGCTGGCTGCCAGAGATACCACGGGAACCGAGGCACTGGCCGAGGAACCGCCGTCGATGGCGTCCGAGGATTTCTCTTTCATGCTGGGGGAAAAACCCGGATGCTTCATCTGGCTGGGTACAGGTCTGCCTGACCCCGGCTGCGTGCTGCACAGCCCGACCTACCGCTTCAACGACGATGTACTGGCGACGGGTGCCGCCTACTGGGTCAACCTGGTGAAGCGTCGATTGGCGTCGAGCAGTGCCTGAACGAGGCCCTCCGACTCGGCCCTGTCATGACCGTAACCTTCCGCCGATGGCAAGGTCTGTCTACCCGCTCACCTTTCAACAACCTTCCTGACAACCTCGCGACACAGAAAGCTACACTTCCGCATCGGTGTGAGTCTATTCTCCATGCCTGTATCGACCTACATGGCCCCGCAGGGAAGTTCCTCAATGCAATCACGACAAATCATCCTGCTCGTCACTCTCGGGCTGATCACACTGATGGCTGCCTTTCGAGTCGCCCATGCGCAAGGCTACGACCCGATCATCGAGAATTTTCGCCTGGGGGCAGATGACCAGCTCACCATTGACCGCGGCGGGCCGGTTGATCGAGCAGGCGATGTCAACGGCGACAATCTCGAAGACATACTGGTCGGTGCTGGGGTAGGCGGCATTCGCGTGATCTTCGGTCCTACGCGAGGCAACAATGGCGTCCTCAATGGACAGCAACTGGACGGCACCAGTGGCTTTGTCATTCTCAATGACGAAGAATTCGACTCGGTACTGGCCGGAATCGGCGATATCAACGGTGACGGCCTGGATGACATCGCGGTCGGTTCACTGACAGGCACACGCGTCATCTACGGTTCTGATGAGGGATTCTCACGTACTTTCGACGTTGCCAGTCTGGATGGCAGCAATGGATTCGTATTCGGGTCCGCCGCCACCGATCTGAAGCGAGCCGGTGACGTCAATGGCGACGGCCTCGACGACTTCATTGTCGGCAACGCCAATGCCTCGCCCAATGGACTGAACGGTGCCGGAGTCAGCTACGTCATATTCGGTAGTCGTAACGGCCTGCCTGCCACCTTGTCGCCTGCAGCACTCGATGGCAGCAACGGTTTTGCCATCATCGGCGTCAGTGCCGAGGATCGCAGCGGCCTTCATGTTGCCGGAGCCGGAGATTTCAATCACGATGGCTTCGATGATGTCCTTATCGGTGCCCCCTATCAGACCACCGATGGCAAGGCCGAAGCCGGGGCCGCCTATCTGGTTCTGGGTGGCGACGATTTTCCGGCAGCATTGAGTCTGGCCGATCTCGACGGTGGCAATGGCATGCTGTTCAAGGGCAGCAACATTCAGGACGTGGCTGGTGCCGCCGTTGGTGGTATTGGTGATATCAATCACGATGGCATCGATGATATTGCCATTGGTGCTCCCGGCAAGGGGCCCTTCGGCGTACCCAGCGATTACCCGGGAGAAACCCATGTGCTGTTCGGAGGTCATTTCGAGGGTGTCGCGACCGTGGTCGAAGACGATCTGAACGGCATCAATGGTCTCGTCATACGAGGCATTCGTGGCGGTGTCATTCCCATCGAGGAAGGTCAGGCCATCTGGGGCGACATGGCTGGCGCCGATCTGGACGCTGCCGGAGACATCAACGGTGATGGCATCGATGACCTGCTCATCGGCGCCCCACACACCATCATCAACCCTCGTCGCAAAGGGGTGGGCCAGGCCTATTTCGTGTTCGGTTCCGAAGCGGCGTTTCCGGCTCGCCTGAATCTGTCTGACCTGGACGGCAGCAACGGCTTTCGGATCAATGGCACAGGGACCGTGGACTACTACGCCGTGTCCGTAGCCTCTGCCGGTGACTTCAATGCAGACGGTCGGGACGATGTGATGATGGGAGCATCCGGTCAGGGAGAGACTTATGTCTTCTATGGCAAGGACACCGGCAATGCCATGGCGGCAGCCGCCTCGCCGGCCTCACCCGGCACGCCTTCGACGGGATTTCCTGCTGCTGCACTGAGCCTGGGCAGCGAAGCGGAACCCCTGGCCTTCAACGAGCGCGCCGACCCGACCGGCCCGGAGCCCCTGCCTCCCGGCACACCCACCGACCCGACCAACCCACTGACACCTGGCTACCAGGCACCGCATCCATTCAATGATGCGCCACCCGCCAGACCCGATGCAGACAGCGGCGATACCGGCGGCACCACGGGTGGGTCGACCGGTACAGACGGTGGCAACGACGGCGATGATGCAACGGGGGGCGGCAGCGATACGGATTCACCACCGACCAGCACTACCGGCGGTGATACCGACAACAACGGCGCTGTCGTCACTGGCGGCGGCGCTGCATTCGGCCTGCCCTTGTTGCTGTTGCTGATGACCACGATGCGCAGAAACAGGGGTAGCTACAAGCAGGCTCGGTGAGCATCCGACCCTGCCTCAAGAATGAAGTCTGACCCCCAGCTTGCATCAGAAACGAAGTCTGCCCCCAAGCCTGCATCAGAAATAAAGCTTGACCCCCAGACTGACACTGGACAACTCGGAGAACGGTCCATCGTCACTGACGTAGCGCACATAGTCCGCTGACAGATCCAGACGTCGCGATAACTCGGTCTCGAGGCCGAAGCCGTAGGAAAACCCGGAACGTTCATCGGAGAAATCTCGACGATCGATCGTCTGCGTGTAATCCACGGCGGACAAGCCGCCCAGAACGTAGAAGGCACTGTGCCGACCGACAGGCAGATACCCTTTGACAAAGGCTCCCATGTACACCGCCGTGAGCCGATCCGCTGCCGTGGTTTGCGATTCACTACCACCGCCCAGATGCAGTTCGACATCGAGCATGGGAGCCACCGGCATGCCCAGTCGCAGCCGGATTCCGCCCGGATTCAGTTCATCATCCAGATCACTCTCGATGTTCAGTGATGAACCGTCCAGCCCGATATAGCCGCCTGCCTGAGCCACTCCGCTCACCGCCAGACCTGCCAGCAAGGTCAGCATGGCCGCCCGGCCCCTTGTATTTCGTGAGTTCTTGTCAAATCGCGCCATTGCGATGATCCCGGTTTCTAGGAATCAGCAGACTAGCCCGGTTGCGCTGAACCGATTCTGAATGAATACGGCTCAGTGCAACAAAGCGTTGACCCGCAAAGGCCTATCGGTGCGCCAGTGACAGTGTGCTCCTGCGACGCTTGTTCGAAGGGGCAGGATCGACGTCATGCATCGCGTCGATCAACGACTGAACCTTGCTCAGGCGGCACCCACAGCCGCTTCGCCTTCCTCGGCCTCGTAGCTGCTCAGCGGTGGACAGGAGCAGATCAGGTGCTTGTCCCCATAGACGTTGTCGATGCGCTGTACCGGTGGCCAATACTTGCTCTGCTGTTGCTCGACGCCTCCCGGATAGACCGCTTCCGCGCGCGTATAGGGATGTGTCCAGTCATCCGCCACCAGTTCACTGGCAGTATGCGGTGCGTTCAGCAGTGGATTGTCTTCAGCTGGCCAGGTACCGTCCTTCACCTTCATGGCTTCGGAATGAATCTTCAGCATCGCATCGCAGAACCGATCGATCTCTGCCAGAGACTCGCTTTCGGTCGGTTCGACCATCAGAGTGCCGGCTACCGGGAATGACATGGTGGGCGCATGGAATCCGTAGTCCATGAGACGCTTGGCGATATCATCCACCGTGATACCCGCTTCGGATTTCAGGGCCCGGGTATCCAGAATGCACTCATGCGCCACATACCCTCCTTCACCGCGGTACAGAATCGGATAGACACCGGAGAGTCGGGCTGCAATGTAATTGGCATTCAGAATGGCGATTTCCGTGGCCTGCCGCAATCCCTCCGGTCCCATCATGCGAATGTACATCCAGGTGATGGGCAGGATCATGGCACTGCCGTAGGGCGCCGCACTGACGGCCCCACGGGTGTTGTCCAGCTCCCCGTGCCCCGGTAGCCAGGGTTTCAGGTGCTCACCCACACCGATGGGACCGACACCCGGTCCACCGCCACCGTGCGGAATGCAGAAGGTCTTATGCAGGTTGAGATGCGACACATCGCCACCGAACTTGCCTGGTTGTGCCGTTCCCACCATCGCATTCAGGTTGGCACCATCGATGTAGACCTGCCCACCAGCAGCATGTACACGTTCACACACATCGATGACACCGGATTCGAAGACACCGTGAGTCGACGGGTAGGTGATCATGATCGCTGCGACCTTGTCCCCGTGCTTGTCGAGTTTCACCTGCAGATCGTCGACATCGATATTGCCGGCGCTATCGCATTTGACCACCACGACCTGCATACCGGCCATCTGTGCACTGGCCGGATTGGTGCCGTGCGCAGAGCTTGGAATCAGGCAGACCGTTCTCTGTGTGTCGCCGCGACTGTCGTGGTAACCGCGAATGGCCAGCAGACCCGCATACTCACCCTGACTGCCGGCATTGGGCTGCAGGGACATGGCATCGTAGCCAGTGCAGGCGCACAACATGGCCTCCAGCTGCCTGATCATCTCGCGATAACCCTCGCTCTGACTGGCAGGTGCAAACGGATGCATGCGAGAGAATTCAGGCCAGGACAGGGGCATCATCTCGGCAGCGGCGTTGAGTTTCATGGTGCAGGACCCCAACGGGATCATCGCCTGATCGAGCGCAATATCCCTGGATGCCAGGCGCCGCAGATAGCGCATCATTTCGGTCTCGGAACGAAAGTCGTTGAAACAGGCCTGCGTCAGATAATCTGCAGGACGGTCCTTGCTCTCGTCACGTTCAGCTACCGTGGCACTGGACAAGGGCACCGCGTTCTGCGCCTTGCCGACAATGGCGGCCACGATCTGAGGCAATTGCTCCTCCGTGGTGGTCTCATCCAGCGCCAGGCAGAGACTGGAACTGTTCAGGACTCGCGCGTTGTAACCGGCCTCTTCCAGTCGCTGGCGACATGACTCCGCATTATCAGTGCGCACGCACAGCGTGTCGAACCAGCTGTCGTGCGACAGTGCCAGCCCCTGCTGTTTGAGCATTGCGGCCAGTGTGTCGGCATGTTGGCGTACCTGAGTGGCGATGCGTCTGAGACCTTTCGGTCCGTGATAACAGGCGTACAGGGTGGCCATGATGGCCAGCAATGCCTGTGCGGTACAGATGTTGGAGGTCGCCTTTTCCCGCCGAATATGCTGTTCCCGGGTCTGCAGAGCCAGACGATACGCCGGTTGCCCGTCGACGGTCAGAGATTGCCCGACAAGCCGTCCGGGCAGATTTCGCTTGTAGGCATCCGTGGTCGACATGAAGGCGGCGTGCGGACCACCAAAGCCCATGGGCACGCCAAAGCGTTGTGCGCTGCCAACGACGATATCGGCACCCCACTCTCCGGGCGGCGACAACAGAGTCAGGGCCAGCAGATCTGCAGCGACAATGACCAGAGCACCGGCCTGCTTTGCCGCAGCCACTGCCGCCTCCGGCACGGATGCTTCCCCCGAGGTTCCCGGGTATTGCACGAGAATCGCAAAGGTATCATCGGGCTCGGCCGCCAGTGCATCGCTGATGTCGGCCACGGGCAACACCTTGACCTGTATGCCCAGTGGTTCGGCACGGGTGCGCATCACATCCAGCGTCTGCGGATGGCAATCCGCAGACGCCACGATGGTATTGCGTTTGCCACGCAGTCCCCGGTGGGCCATGCTCATCGCTTCGGCCGCCGCCGTGCCCTCATCCAGCAAAGAGGCATTGGCGATCGGCATGGCAGTCAGTTCGGCAATCAGGGTCTGGAAGTTGAACAGCACTTCCAGTCGACCCTGAGCAATCTCCGGCTGATACGGTGTGTAGGCGGTGTACCACGCCGGATTCTCGAACACATTGCGAGCGATCACGGCAGGTGTATGACAGTCGCTGTAGCCCTGCCCGATCAGACTGGTCAGCAGCCGGTTCCTGCCGGCCAGTTCCGCCAATTCGGCCAGAGCGGCCGGCTCATCGATTCCCTCATCCAGCGTCAGTGGCTGCAGGTGCCGGATGGATTCCGGGATGACCCTGGCAACCAGAGCATCCAGAGAGTGTTCGCCAATGGTGTCCAGCATGCGGGCGACATCGTCTCGGCGGGGGCCGATGTGCCGGTTCGCAAACTGTCTGGAAACAAACTCTGTGTGCTCGCTCATGCTGTCATTTCTGAATGCGTTTGAAGGGTATCGGGGGGTATTACGCTGGCACGGCGGTCGAGGTTTACTCCTCGGACTCGATGTAGGCCGCGTAGGAATCCGGATCCATCAGATTATCGACATCGGCAACCTCTTCCGGTTGCAGCTTGAACAACCAGCCTGCGCCATAGGGGTCGGAGTTCACCAGCTCCGGATTATCGGCAAGCTCGGGGTTGGTATCCACCACCTTGCCGGCCACGGGGGCATAGATATCGGACGCCGCCTTGACGGATTCGACCACGGCAATGCCTTCTTCCGCGTCGCAGACCAGGTCGATTTCCGGAGTTTCCACGAACACCAGATCGCCCAGTTGCTCTTGCGCATGACCACTGATGCCGACCGTCAGGGTGCCATCATCTTCGACCCGGACCCATTCGTGGGACGGTGCAAATTTCAGATCGCCGGGAATTTCCATACGATTGTTCTCTTGGAGTTGGTTGGACAGGTTTATTCTACTCGCGGGCTTGCCCGTGAGGCACGAATGGTACGGAAGTGATATGTGCGCCGATGAGCCGGTCACGGATCCTGACGTCACAACCGCCCAGAAAAGTCTTGTCGACCCGGGCCAGAGCAATCGACACTTCCCGAGTCGGGCTGAAGGTTCCCGACGTGACCGAGCCGATGGGGCGACCGACACGTTCGACCACCTGCCCGTGGCGCAATACTCCACGCCCATCCAGGATGATGCCGATCTGCACGAAACGGCCGCCGAACAGGCGATGATCTTCCAGCACTTCGCGGCCGATGAACTCACGGTCGTCATCCTTGATGTCGATGGTGAATCCGACACCGGACTCGGCCGGGGTATGGTCTTCATCGAGATCCTGGCCATACAGGCACAGGCCGGCTTCCAGTCGCAGGGTATCGCGTGCGCCCAGTCCCGCAGGCTGAACTTCCTGAGCCAGCAGGGCCTTCCACAATTCCGTCGCCTTGTCCGCCGGCAGGGCAATCTCGACACCGTCTTCACCGGTGTAACCGGTACGACCGACAAACCAGTCGCCCGGCACAAGCGCGCTGTGCCGATCCATGGAGATCAGATCGACAGACTGCCCCAGTTCGGCAAAGGCAGCGTTTGCCTTGCACACTGCATCCGGACCCTGTACCGCGATGAGCGCCGTATCCTGCACTTCGACCAGTTCCACATCGGCAGGCTTGTGTCCTTCCATCCAGGCAAGATCCTTTTCCCGAGTAGCCGCATTGACGATGAGACGGAAGCGGTTCTCGGTGAGCCGATAGACGATCAGGTCATCGATGACACCGCCCTTCTCGTTGCACATGCAGGTGTAGAGTGCGCGCCCGTCCGACAGCTTGGCAACATCGTTGGTGAGCAGAGTTCGCAGCCAGGGAATCACCTCACCCTGCAGATCGATGATGGTCATGTGAGACACATCGAACATGCCAGCCGACTCACGCACAGCCTTGTGCTCGACAATCTGCGAGCCATAATGGATCGGCAGAGAATACCCGGCAAAGTCGACCATCTTGGCCAGATTGTCCAGATGTGCCTGATATAAGGGTGTTTGCTTGCTCATGAGTGTCTGGCTTACCTCGGCTTGAAAAGTATGGGGCATTGGCTGCAAACGTCGGCCGGGTTTCCGGACAGCTCTGCAACACGCCGCCATCCCCGTGTCATCAACAACACGGCGAATCGTGAGTGATCGCAATTGTACTGCATCGGGGCAGACGCTTTCTCACCAGACTGGCCGGTTTTGGCCATCCGCCACGCGATCGAATCGGATTCGCAGGCACCCTGCCCGAGACTCGGCGTACCTGGGACACCGAGGTTGTCGTGCCCTGAGCATCAATGGCAACGATCAGCGGTTCTGTCGATGCGCCGCTCGCCGAGCCTGCCATACCCCCAGACACAGCAGCAGACAGATGACGAAGACCGGCCAGTTGCCAGTACGCGCGTAGGGGGTCAAACCACTTCGAGGCTGCACCTGTACATCCAGAATACCCTGCACATCGTGCTGGATCCGGCCCTGGATATTCCCCTGATGATCAATCGCCGAAGATACCCCGGTATTGGTCACACGAACCAGCGGCCTGGCAAATTCCCGGGCACGCATGCGCGCCTTCTGCTCATGCTGGTGCGGCGCTGCCGAATCGCCGAACCAGGCATCGTTGGACACATTGACCAGTATCTGCGAGGCGGGCAGCAAGGCGCGCATTTCTTCGCCATAGACATCCTCGTAACAGATCGACACACCCACGGCCGTGCCCTGCAGGTACAGCGGCTCATGCGGACCACTACCTGCCGACAGATCCGACATGGGAATATCAATGAACCTGGCGGCAAAATCCAGCACGAAACGCAAGGGCATGTACTCGCCGAACGGTACCAGATGACGCTTCTCGTAAAGCGCTCTGTCACCGCCGAGCTGCCGTACAGCGTTGTAGACCTTGTCGCCGTCGCGCTGAAAGCCTCCGCTGAGCACATCGATGCCACGGGCGTCCAGGGACTGGATGAAAGGTCGCATGCCGGCGTCGACCCGGTCGAAATATGTTGGAATGGCGGTTTCCGGCCACACCACCAGATCGATGTCCTGCCACCCTGGCTGTTTGGTCATACCGGTGTACTGGCTGATGGCCGTTCGAAGGCGCTCCGGAGAGAACTTCATTTCCTGCGGAATATTGGCCTGAACCATCCGCACTGCCAGCGGTTCGCCCACCGGCGAGGAAAAGCTCAGACCCGCAGACAGTGTCGCAGTCAGCGCAACGGCAATCATGGTGACGGCAGATGCGGCGCGCTGTCGCCAGCTACCCAGTGCCAGCACCACCAGCATGGTAGCCAGCAACACCACCAGAAAACCGATGCCATAGACCCCCATGACGGGAGCCAGACTGCCCATCGGACCCGAGGTCTGACTGTAACCCACCAGAATCCATGGAAATCCATCCAGGACCTTGCCGCGCAGCAGTTCTGACAGGGCCCACATTGCCGCGAACAGCACGGCATTGGTGACAGGGGAATCCGGCAGGCGCCAACGCGCCCACAACCAGCAGCACAACGCCGGGAACACGGTCATCACCAGAACGAAGGCCAGCGTCAGGGCGGCGGCCATAGGCGCGATGGCAGCACCGAACAGATGCAGACTGAAATAGACCCAGTGGACACCAATCCCGAAATAGCCCAGTCCGAACAACCAGCCCAGCCACAGAGCCTGGCGTGTACTCACCCCTTGCAACAGCGCATACAACAGGGCCAGCGTCACGATGGCAACAGGCCACCAGTGTGTCGGAGCGAATGCCAGCGGCAACAGCAAGCCACTGCAGACTGCCAGCGTGGCGGCGATCCAGCGAGGAAGTGCGGACATGATCAGTGCTTGTTCATTCTTCCGTTACTGGCGGCGTGACCTGCAGCAGTTCCAGACGTCGTGAGTCTGCCGAGAGTACCCGGAACTTGCATCCCTCGATGACGGCGGTTTCACCAACCTTGGGGACATGCCCGATGTGCTGCATCAGCAGGCCACCGATGGTGTCGAAATCCTCGTCACCAAAACTGGTGCCCAGTGTCTCATTGAACTCGTCGATTGGCGTCAAGGCACGTACCGAGAAGCGTCCGTCGCCGTGATCGCGAATATCCATATCCTCTTCGGTGTCATGCTCATCGTCGATCTCGCCAACGATCTCCTCCAGCACATCCTCGATGGTGACCAGTCCGCCCACACCACCGTATTCATCCAGCACGATGGCCATGTGATTGCGAGCCGTGCGAAATTCCTTCAACAGTACGTTCAGGCGCTTGGTTTCAGGCGTGAAGGTGGGTGTGCGCATGATGTCGTCGATACGAAACCGCTGGCTGGAGTCCACACCGGAGAATCGCAGCAGATCCTTGGCCAGCAATACCCCGACCACGTTGTCCTTGTCCTCGTTGATGACCGGAAAGCGTGAGTGTCCCGACTCGATGACCACCGCATGGATCTCCTCCAGCGTGGCATCGTATTCCACCACTTCCATCTGGCCGCGCGGAATCATGATGTCCCGCACGCGCATCTCGACTACCTGAAATACCCCTTCGACCATCTGCAGGGTATCGGCATCGAAAATTTCACGTGCCTGAGCATTGCGCAACAGCTCCAGCAATTCATCGCGATCGCGCGGCTCGCCGCCGATGGCATGCACCAGCCGATCCATCAGGGATCGTCCTGAATTACCATCCTGGGTATCGTCACTCATTGTCCGTTCACTGCGTTTTCAACTGCGTAGGGGTCCGGAATGCCGAGTTCCGATAGTATCCGAATTTCCGCGGCCTCCATCAACTGCGCCTCCGCCTCCACCTCATGGTCATGACCGCACAGGTGCAGGCAACCATGGACCAGCATGTGCGCCCAGTGATGCAACAGAGGTTTGTCCTGTTCCCGTGCTTCTTCCGCGATCACGGCAGCGCACAGCACCAAATCGCCCAGCACCAGCAAGCCGCCAGCAGGCATTTGCGGACCAGGATCGGGCTCATCCAGCATGAGTGGCAGTTCTGATGCAAAGCTCAGAACGTTGGTCGGACGATCCTTGTGACGGTATTGCCGGTTGAGCTCGCGCATGGCCTGCGTATCCAGCAACTGCACCGACAACTCCAGAACGGCAACATCCTTCAGGGACAGCAGGGACTGTTCACCAAATGCAGTCCGACAGCATTCCTGCATGAACGTCTCCGTCAGGCCTTCAGGCACTGACTCATCACCGGGTTCGAACAGCACCTGCAACCGAGTCTCGGACCCCGGCAGGCCGTCCTCACCGTCCATCGTGGTGAAGGTCAGTGCATGGGTCGACGGAGGCTCGGCGTCTGACTGGGAATCAGGCATCGTCATCCTTCTCCACGGCTTCGTAGGCGGCCACGATACGCTGCACCAGCGGGTGTCTCACCACGTCCGAGGCGTTGAATTCGCAAAATCCCAGACCATCGACGCCCTTGAGCACTTGCTGTACATGCTTGAGACCCGACAATTGGTGCTTCGGCAGATCCACCTGTGATATGTCGCCGGTCACGATGGCCTTCGAGCCGAAGCCGATGCGAGTCAGGAACATCTTCATCTGCTCGACCGTCGTGTTCTGAGCCTCATCCATGATGATGCAGGAGTGATTCAGCGTGCGGCCACGCATATAGGCCAGCGGTGCAATCTCGATGACGTTGCGTTCCACCAGCTTGCCGACCCGCTCGATTCCCATGAATTCGTACAAAGCATCGTAGATCGGACGCAAGTAAGGGTCGACCTTCTGCATCATGTCACCCGGCAGAAAACCCAGCCTTTCACCCGCTTCCACCGCCGGTCGCACCAGCACCAGGCGTTGTACCTGATCGGACTCCAGCGCCTCCACGGCACAAGCGACCGCCAGAAACGTCTTGCCGGTTCCCGCAGGCCCGATACCGAAGGTCAGGTCGCGCTCCTTGATGCTCTGCACATAGTCGATCTGCCGGGGTCCGCGGCACTGGATGGTTGAGCGACGCGTCTTGATGATGGTGTTGTTGCGCGGGGCCGCCGATGCCTCCTTCATGGAAGCCAGACCGGACTCCTGCAGGGACAGATGCACCTCTTCGGGCGCCAGCGATTCGTTTTCAGTCATGTCGTAGAGGTGATCGATAAGCGCTCTGGCGCTGTCAGCAGAAGTTGGATCGCCTTCGACCGAAAACTGGTCACCGCGATTACTGATCGAGACATTGAGTCTGTTCTCGATCTGTTTCAAGTGTTCATCGAACTGCCCGCACAAACGCGCAAGTCGCTCGTTGTCGGGCGGTTCGACGCGAAACTCTAATTTTGACATGCAGCAATCGCAGGCTCGGCCACGTCCACAAACTCACCACGCAGCGAATTGGGCAGCGCCTCGGTAATGCGCACATCCACGAACTTGCCGATCAGACCCGCATCACCGGCAAAGTTCACCACCCGATTGTTTTCGGTGCGACCACTGATCTCGCGCGGATCCTTCCTGGCCGGACGATCCACCAGAACACGCTGAACGCTACCAACCATGCTCTGGCTGATGGCTGCTGCCTGGCGGGTGATCTGCGCCTGCAGACGTGCCAGACGCTCCTTTTTCACCGCCATGGGCGTGTCATCCTGCAGCGAAGCAGCCGGCGTACCGGGCCTGGCACTGTAGATGAAGCTGTAGGAATGATCGAAGCCGATGGTCTCGATCAGCTTCATGGTGTCCTCGAAGTCCTTGTCGGTCTCTCCCGGGAAGCCGACGATGAAGTCCGATGACAGGGTCAGATCGGGACGCGCCTGCATCAACTTGCGAATTCTGGACTTGTATTCGATGGCCGTGTGACCGCGCTTCATGGCGGCCAGGATGCGATCGGAACCGCTCTGCACCGGCAGATGCAGAAAACTGACCAGTTCGGGCACCGTGGCATAGGCCTCGATCAGGGAGTCACTGAACTCGACCGGATGGGAAGTCGTGAAACGAATGCGCTCCACACCTTCGACAGCGGCAACGTAACGAATCAGCAGGGCCAGATCGGCAGTACCACCTTCATGCATCGGCCCCCGATACGCGTTGACGTTCTGACCCAGCAGGTGGATCTCGCGAACACCCTGCTCGGCCAGCGACATCACCTCATCGATGACATCATCCAGTGGTCGACTGATTTCCTCACCGCGTGTATAAGGCACCACGCAGAAGCTGCAATACTTGCTGCAACCCTCGATGATGGAGACGAACGCAGTCGGTCCATCGGCGCGCGGCTCTGGCAGACGATCGAATTTCTCGATTTCCGGGAAACTGATATCCACCACGGAGTGTCTGTCGTTACGGCTCTTTTCCAGCAGTTCGGGCAAACGATGCAGTGTCTGTGGACCGAAGACCACATCGACATAGGGAGCACGTTGATTGATGGCATCCCCTTCCTGACTGGCAACACAGCCACCGACACCAATGACCACACCGTCACGAGCCTCTTTCAGGGGGCGCCAGCGACCGAGCTCGGAAAAGACCTTCTCCTGCGCCTTTTCGCGAATGGAACAAGTGTTGAGCAACAGAATGTCGGCTTCGGCAGGATCTGAAGTGGCCTCGACAGGCCCATCCTGAGCCAGCACATCGAGCATCTTCGCCGAGTCGTATTCGTTCATCTGACAGCCGTGTGTCTTGATGAATACCTTTCGAGTCATGAAATGTACGGAAAACGCCAAAAGAAGCAAGTATACGCTCCTGGGCCACCTGCCGTTGGCTCCGTATATGGACTGTTGACGGAACAGTCGCCTGCCTCACGTGAAATATCGGCAATATCCGGCATTCAGGGGTAACACTCGCGCAACCATAAAAGTTTTAAAAAACACAATTAACGGCATGAAGGGTGCAAACTTGCCGATAACTTGAAACATAAACTTTTATAGCTAGAACAACGTGCCATCCCGGGAATCAAGCCGCCAATCCGTTACGACTCTGAATGCCCTCCGGCGTCAGGCCGTGACGTTGCGTCTTGCCGGCAGCACTCTGGCCGAGACGCGTGATTCCGTCGGCCTCAGCGTTCCGACCATCATTGCCGCCGTCAAGGCCTATCATCAGGGCGGCTGGGACGCAGTGGACGTCGGACCACGCGGGCGGCCCCGAGCCGACAGCGCCGTGGCCGAACTGTCAAGATTGCAGCAGCAGTTGCTCGATGCTGCAA
The DNA here is from genome assembly GCF_052681095.1 of Granulosicoccus sp. 3-233. NCBI lineage: Bacteria > Pseudomonadati > Pseudomonadota > Gammaproteobacteria > Chromatiales > Granulosicoccaceae > Granulosicoccus > Granulosicoccus sp. 3-233. The sequence goes on along the minus strand of NZ_JBQYLE010000002.1, from coordinate 31,801 downwards.
CTTCGAGACCGGAAACCGGCCATCACCCCATAGCACCCTGGAGCAGCGAACGCGTTGCGCAGTGGCTGGAATCCCGATCACTCAAGGTAAGCCGTTCGACCGTCCTGAGCTGGCTCAACAAGTGGTCCCTGCAGCCTGCCAGCCGCTATCGGCGACTGATGCAGGACAAGCAGAACACCGACTGGCGCCCGGCCCATGAACGTTTCTGCCGGCGGGCTCGTCGTCGCGGCACGCCCGTTTTCTGGATAGGCAGCCGCAATCTGGACGAGGCGCGCTGCCAACTGTTTGCCCACGACCTGCGCGGCCACGCCTACTGGTGCCTGACAGACGGAACACCGCGAGCGCCCCATTACCTGCACTTCCTGCAGTCCCTGTGTGCCGCACTGAACCAGGAACACCCGGACGGCATCGCTCTGGTATTGCCAGGCGAACACCTGCGTCGTGACAGTCTGCTGGCGCCCTGGCTGCAGACAAGCAACACGGAGGTTCTGATCGTGACGGCCCCCAGTGACCGACCCGTGAATGCCGGCGGTGTCTCGCTCGGCAGCAAACCCTCAGTCAAGACACCGGTGACCAGCACATCGGGCAATAGCCACTCAAGCGGAAGCGCCGAACACTCGCCGCCCCGACCCCAGGCGCATTCAATCAGACCTCTCCCCCTGACTCTACAGGTGAACCAAACCATGACAACACCCAGCGACCAGCAAGCAGCTGCATCGCCTGCCCCGTCCGGTGGCAAGGCGAGTTCGACCCGCACCCTCACCCACTTGCAGAGACTGGAGGCCGAAAGCATCCACATCATGCGCGAAGTGGTTGCCGAGGCCGACAATCCGGTCATGCTCTACTCGATCGGCAAGGACAGCGCCGTCATGCTGCATCTGGCCCGCAAGGCCTTTTTCCCGGCCGTGCCGCCATTCCCGCTGCTGCATGTGGATACCGGCTGGAAGTTCAAGGCGATGTACGAGTTCCGGGACTCCATTGTCAAGGAATACGGGATGGAGCTGCTGACTCACATCAATCCGGAAGGTCTGGCACAGAAAGTCAACCCGTTTACGCACGGCTCGGCACTGCACACGGACATCATGAAGACACAGGGTCTGAAGCAGGCGCTGGATGAGCACCGCTTCGATATCGCCTTCGGCGGTGCGCGACGCGACGAGGAGAAGTCCCGCGCCAAGGAACGTGTGTTCTCGTTCCGCAGCGCGCAGCACCGCTGGGATGCCAAGAACCAGCGCCCTGAACTGTGGAGCCTGTACAACGCGCGCAAGAAGCCTGACGAATCAATTCGTGTGTTCCCGATTTCCAACTGGACCGAACTCGACATCTGGCAGTACATCCACCGCGAGAACATTCCCATCGTGCCACTGTATCTGGCGGCCGAACGTCCGGTCGTGAAACGCGATGGCACCTTGATCATGGTCGATGACGATCGCATGCCCATGCAGCCGGGCGAAGTACCCGAAATGCGCAATGTACGATTTCGTACTCTGGGCTGCTACCCACTGACCGGCGCCGTTGAATCGACCGCCACCACGCTCGAGGAAATCATTCAGGAGATGCTGCTCACGCGCACCTCCGAACGTCAGGGCCGCATGATCGATCACGATTCAGCCGCCTCCATGGAAAAGAAAAAGCAAGAGGGTTACTTCTGATGCAAGCTGAATCCGATGCGCTGATCGCCAATGACATCAGTGCCTACCTCGACCGACACGAACACAAGAGCCTGCTGCGCTTCATCACCTGCGGCAGCGTGGACGACGGCAAGAGCACACTGATCGGCCGCCTGCTGTATGAATCCAAGACCCTGTTCGAAGATCAGCTCGACACGGTGACCAGCGACTCGAAGAAATGGGGTACCCAGGGCAAGAACATCGACTTTGCCCTGCTGGTTGATGGCCTGGCTGCCGAACGTGAGCAGGGCATTACCATCGATGTGGCCTACCGCTTCTTTTCGACAGACAGCCGCAAGTTCATCGTGGCCGATACACCGGGACACGAGCAATACACGCGCAACATGGTGACCGGCGCTTCCACCGCTGATGTGGCTGTGATTCTGTGCGACGCGCGCGCCGGACTGTTGACCCAGACCCGTCGCCACAGCTACCTGGTGTCGTTGCTGGGCATCCGCAATGTGGTGCTGGCAGTCAACAAGATGGATCTGATGGACTACGACGAATCGGTTTTCGACTCGATCACCGAAGAGTATGCCGAGTTCGCCAAGGCACTGGATATCGAGAACATCACGGCCATTCCCATGTCGGCGCTGGCCGGTGACAACATCACCGAACCCAGCAACAACATGCCCTGGTATCACGGCACCACTCTGCTGTCATGGCTCGAAACCGTGAAGATCGACAACGAGCGCCGTCAGCAAGGTGCCTTCCGCATGCCGGTGCAATGGGTCAACCGTCCATCACTGGATTTTCGCGGCTACGCCGGCACCATCGTCGGTGGGCGCGTAGCGCCAGGAGACCCGATTCGCATCCAGCCTTCAGGCCGCATGAGCCAGATCGCACGCATCGTCTCGATGGACGGCGATCTGGAAGAGGCGGTTTCAGGGCAGTCGGTCACCTTGACGCTGACCGATGAAGTGGATGCTTCACGCGGTGATGTCATCTCGGCCGGCGATGAGCCAGCCAGTATTGCCGACCAGTTCGAAACCACCATCGTGTGGATGCATGACGAACCTCTGTTGCCTGGTCGCCCCTACCTGCTGAAGATGGGCACCAAGACTGTCAATGCGACGATCACGACCATCAAGCATCAGGTCAACGTCAATACACTGGAAGAAAGTGCGGCAACACAGTTGCAGCTCAACGCCATAGGTGTCTGCAACATCAGCACTGACCAGCCCATGGCCTTCGATGCCTACAAGACCAACCGGGAAATGGGCAGCTTCATCCTGATAGACCGGATGAACAATACAACTGTGGGCGCCGGCATGCTGCATTTCTCGCTGCGTCGTGCCGACAACATCCACCTGCAGGCAACCGATGTCGACAAGAACGTGCGGGCCAGCCTGAAGGGTCAGAAACCGGCGGTCGTCTGGTTCACCGGCCTGTCCGGCGCCGGCAAATCCACTGTCGCCAACCTGGTCGAAAAGCAACTCACGGCCAAGGGACATCACACTTATCTGCTGGACGGTGACAATGTGCGCCATGGTCTCAATCGCGACCTGGGCTTTACCGATGCAGACCGGGTCGAGAACATTCGCCGTATCGGTGAAGTGGCCGGACTGATGGTGGATTCGGGCCTGATTGTCCTGACTGCCTTCATCTCACCGTTCAGGTCGGAGCGCGCCCTGGCTCGCTCGCTGGTCAAGGAAGACGAATTCATCGAGGTTCATGTCGATACTCCGCTGAAAATCGCCGAGGACCGTGACCCGAAAGGACTCTACAAGAAGGCGCGTCGTGGTGAACTGAGCAACTTCACCGGCATCGATTCACCGTATGAAGCACCCGAGAATCCGGAGATCATGATCGACACCTCGACCCTGAGTGCCGAGCAGGCGGCCGAGCGAGTCATCGCCGAACTGCGACGTCGTGGTATCTTGAGCGCCCCGGAATAGAGTAAAGACTGGAGTGACATGCGGCGACTGATCATCGACACGGATACAGCATCGGACGATGCAGTAGCGATCATGATGGCAGTCGCCGCAGATGATGTTCAGGTAGAGGCCCTGACCATCGTGGCAGGCAATGTCACGTTGGCTCAGGGTAGCCGCAATGCACGCTACACCTTGCAGTTATGCCAGGCAGACGTGCCTGTTCACGAAGGTTGTGATCGCCCCCTGCAGCGAGAACCAAGCACTGCCGAATGGTTTCACGGACAGGACGGCATGAGTGACCAGAACTACCCCGCGCCCCATGCCCAGCCACTGCAAGGACATGCCGTGACTGCCCTGCTGGAGCGATTCGGCGCTGCGCCCGGAGAAATCGATCTCGTCACGCTCGGCCCACTCACGAATATTGCAACAGCGCTGGCCATCAATCCGCAACTGGCACAATGGGTCAGGCACTGCTATGTCATGGGTGGCGCTGCTGCCACGCTGGGAAATGTCACCCCGGCAGCAGAATACAACTTCTGGTGCGACCCGGAGGCGGCACGTCGCGTGATGCACTCAGGCATGAACCTGACGCTTGTGGGCTGGGAATTGAGCTGTGGTGATGCCACACTCGATGATCAGGAGATACAGGACATACTTGCGCTCGATAACGACCGAGCCCGGTTGGCCATCGACAGCAATCGCACCGCACTACAAGCTGTTCGCTCACTGCAAGGCCAGACAGGCCTGGCACTGGCCGATCCGGTTGCCATGGCGGTGGCTCTGTATCCGGAAATCGTCACGAAGGCTGAAAGCCTTTATGTGGATATCGAAACTCATGGCGAAATGACGAGAGGCATGAGCGTGGTCGATGTCAACAAGGTCATGGGCAAGGCGGCCAACGCAACGGTCTGCTTCGCTATCGACAACGCCCGCTGGAAACAGGAACTGCTTCGAGCCTTACGGTAAAGCGCAACAAGCGCCGGAACAGACTGTCGCTTTGCTGCTTACCCTGAATGACGGGCCGGGACTGGCACCGTGAATCCATCCCTGGAACTGCACAGGCATGAGGCGACACCCAGGTCGCCTCATGCAATACCACAAATCACGCTGCGTGCTTGCTGGAATCGAACACGCCTTCCACGGCAGGACGACCGTAACGAACCGCTTCTTCGATACTGTGACGAGTCACGCCGAGCTCAGCCAGTTCTCGATCAGAGTAGGAACTCAGTTCGTTGATCGCCTGCTTGATCTCCTGACGGGCATGCGACGGCCTGACAGCGCTACCATTGACAGATGACTGGACAGCTACCTGCTCATCGCTTTCTGCACGCCATGGCCATGCAGAGACACCGTCGAGCAGCAATTCGCGGGAAAAACCGAAATCGGCCAGTTGTCGATCACTCATTCGCAGCAATTCCTGGCGAGCCCTTACCTTGCCGTTGTGCTCCGAGGCCATGACAAATGCGTTCTTGATCTTGTTGAAAATACTCATGCTTGCTTACTCTCCAAACGTAGTTACCGACAAGCACATGCTTGTCGGTGGGATGCGGTATAGGGGTTACGTGATTCATCAATAACCGCTTCTGGTGCTTATTATGTCGTCAAAGAGCATCAATGCAACAGCAAACTTCGGGCATTACTTCTGTTGCGCTGCGTCATAAGCAAACTTACCGTTACGCTGGAGAGCGCGTCATATCAGGGCTGAGTGTATTTTTTTCGCCTCTTTTCAGTGCATTCCGAATTAAAACAACTACCTTTCTGTCTTATTGACAAACACAGCAAATAATTGTTGCATCGCAACAACATTCGATGACCTGTCATATGATTCCTGTGACCCCAAGGAACAGGCTGTGAGTGACTTGGAGAAACCCGACCGGTATCTCAGATCCCACCACAACGGCACCACTACGGCACCACTACGGCACCACTACGGCACCCTTTACCCGGCACCCTCTACTCGGCACCACCAGATGACCTCATCCCCGACTCTTCGAGGCACCAATGGCAACCAGGAAGAGTCGGAGGAAATCCATCATTCGACGCTGGACAGCTGACTCGACAGGTCCACAGCGAAGAATTGCGACTCTCCACTGCTGTCGTCGACACCATCGTTATCCGTCACGGCAAAGGCCTGCCCGGCAACGTCTATGGCGAAACCTTCGACCTTGTCGAGTACGTAGCCACCGCTTGCCTGCAGATCCGGCAGAAAGTCATGGGCCAGTGTCTTTTCCACCAGTGGCAGATCATCGCCCAGCTGAGCCGGTTGCAGATCACTGAGGGCAACCTGGTACAGGCGCTTGATTCTCGCATTGTCAGCTATCTGGTTGTCTCGCTCCACGATAAAGACACGGTCCTTGTGAAACGTGATCTCCGAAAGCCCTACCCAACCACGGTCCGTGCTGTCCAGAGGGTAGCGTACCGCGCCCCAGCTCTCCTCATCCAGGTCATAGGCCAGCAATTTGACCGTACCATCGGGGTCATCCGACCAACTCCGCTGAATGGCGACCCACAAGGTTCGGTCAATCAGTGTGATGCCTTCGCTGGCAAAACGCTTTTCGCTGGCCAGCAACTCCGCAGGAAACGGTATCTGCTGCTGAATTTCCCCATCGGCATTGATGTGGTAGAGCGCATGCGGAATCAGGCGATCACTGCGACCTTCGGACGCCAGCCAGAACCCACCCTCGCCATCGCTGCTCACTCCTTCCAGATCCAGCAGCTGGGCCGCACGACCACCACGCGTGATGGTCGTCGCATCCGTGATTCGTGCGGGTTGTGACGTCGCGTCAATGGTCAGCAACTGCGGTTGCATGGCATAGAAGCTGTCCGTGACTGCATACAGGATACCGGGCATGACCGGATCGGCGGCCAGACCTGACAACGCTCCCCATCCCATCGGCTTGCCATCCTTCAAGGAAGACACCAGTGTCGGATAGCTTGCTGCGGTCTCATTGCGTTCGTACAGCATCACATGAGAACGTGGCCCGCCATCGGCGATCAGATCAGCCTCGTTGGCCACCACCAGCAGACCCCGTGATGGAATGGCGACAGCCCCCTCCGGCGCAATTCCGGTAGGCAGGAGCTGGACAAACTCCGGCGCCGCTCCAGTGTCGCGGTAGACACCTACAAGGCCGGCACGTTCGGCCAGCACGAACAGATAGCGCTCTCCATCGAAGGTGGCCACTTCCAGGCCTTCGGGTTCGATCCCCTTGTTGGCGCTACGCTTCTCCGGGTAATGTCCGGCCTGGATGGCACGGTACTCCAGATCCAGGCCACTGTCGTACAGCACTGCGCCATGTTTGTCGAAAATCGTGAACCCGCGGGATCCACCCTTGTAGTCCCCTTCATTGGCTGTGACAAAGCGCTCGCTATCCAGCCATTTCACCGCATCCGGCTCTCTGGCCCTCTCTACCTGCTGCCCGGTGAAGTCGAAGGCAAACTCCTCCTCGACATCAACACCGTTCAGGTCTACATGACCTGCGGAGAAGTCGCTCAGGATGCTGCCACTCGATGCGTCGATCACGACCAGATGATTGTTTTCCTGCAGCGTGACAACCAGCTCGCTCTGCTCATTGAAATCGACGAACTCGGGTTCCGGATCATCGGCCCCTTCCATCTCCAGCCCGGTCAGTGTCACCTGTCGCGACGCACTGCAATCGATGGCATTCTCGAGCAAGGGTAAGATACTGACGTATCCGGCAGGCAACTGAGGCAATGCACCTTCGTTCAGGTCCTCGTCACGCTCGTTCTCGATGGCAACAGCCAGCAGAGAGCCGTCATGCGACAAGGCAACCGAATCAGGCTGCCCGCCCAGATCACACTCACTGACGATGGCTCTGGACGCCACGTCAATCATGACCAGTTTGCCGGACGGCTCCACATAGCTGACTGAGGTGTTCACGCCAACCAGCGCATGACGACCTGCCATGACAACCGATGTCGGCTCACCCTGCAAGGGCAGGAAACCACCGGGTTCAGGCGAAGTCGCATCGGATACATCGATGAAACCGATACCACCCAGCGGGCTGTCGGTATAGACAAGCGTCAGGCCATCGTCGGACGCACTGATGATTTCGGCGGAGGTTTCCTGATCCGCAGCAGCATCCACCGGCAGGTTGGCAGCGACCGGGAAACTGGCCACTCGTCCGAAATCATCAGCAGCGGCATGGGTATTCGTGAGACCGAGCAACAGGCTGCTGATCATGAAAGTCAGCGGCTTTCTGTAACAGTGGGACATTGAAACGGGTTCCTTTTACGGGTGTCTGGAATCGATCAACTCTCGATTACAACGCTCTGAAGTGACATCAGCGTGAATAAGTCCGTTGAATTCAACGCGTATATGTAAACGGTGTCTTTCTCGAATAAGGCCTCTCCTTTCTGGTGCTCGGACAGTCTCCCCTTTCTCCCCTTTCTCCCCTTTGCCCCGGTGACTCCGTGACTCCGTGACTCCGTGACTCCGTGACTCCGTGACTCCGTGACTCCGTGACTCCGTGACTCCGTGACTCCGTGACTCC